>URDY01000004.1 GCA_900546665.1 uncultured Paraprevotella sp.
TCAGGTTGTTTCACCTCCAACTTTACGGTTGGACTGTTGCAAGGCTTGCCGGTTATCCGGACTTTGGCAACCTTGGGCTGCTCAACCTGGACTGTCTTGCCTAACTTCTCGCTCCACAGCTGGTGACGCTGCCAGTTCATGAACTTGTCGTAATTTACTCCATAATCAGCACAGAACTCCCGAAGATCCTTGGTCT
Source organism: uncultured Paraprevotella sp. (assembly GCA_900546665.1). Taxonomy (GTDB): domain Bacteria; phylum Bacteroidota; class Bacteroidia; order Bacteroidales; family Bacteroidaceae; genus Paraprevotella; species Paraprevotella stercorigallinarum. Next base: position 197 of record URDY01000004.1, read on the forward strand.
CGCTGCATAACTGGTAGAGGTCATATACCTCCTGGTAGTTTACTTTCTCTTTTGCCATAATCATTTTTGTTAAAGGTTACGGCGCAAAGATATGTTAGGTTGCGATGTGTGTCAAGGCGGAAAATAGAATGGTTACAGAACAGTCAAACGTTCATCATCTTCTTTTATTCAATAATACAATTTTTCTATTTCTTGCCAATGTATTTTAAAGTACTGATCTATAGATTTTATAATTTCATGAATGACCATATTTGAAGTATTCATCACATCAACATCAACATACGATAACACTTCATTCAAAAAAGAATTTCTTGAATGTCTAGACTTTACAAAATAAAAGTCATAACGAAAAAATTCCTTCCAAATACTATCAAAATTATAATCTTTCTGTTTTCGTAAATAAATCTGCATTTCCTGATGTATTGTCATATCACCCAATTCTTTTATAAGGTAAGAGGCATGACTATAATAACTATCTATTGACTTAATAATCTCTGGATCCAAATTAAAATTAAAAATTCTAAATCCCTTAGTCTGAAAAATCAAATTCCAACAAATCATCCTAAAATCTGAATTTAATACTATTTTCCGCAATTCAGATCCCGGAAACAAATCATTAAAATTATATTTTGGCTTCATTTCCAGATTAAAATAATTGTAGCTACCTATTTCTTCATTCTCCTTCTCTATAAATGTAATTAAGGCATACGATAAAATAAGGGAAACCACATTAAACGGATTCCTCTGGTAATCACTATTTATATAACTACTAGGTTTAGACAAACCTGCGTAAAAGACATATTCATCAGGAAGTAAGTCAGTAGAAGACCTTAGATTATATTTTACATAGTCTTCTGGAGCAAGGAAATTTTCATCACCAAAATTCAGTCTAAAATAAGGCAAAAACACCATATTAAATATTCTTGCCGATATATTTCTACGTATAAAACCAACTAGCAAATCCCTTGTTTTAAGATTCTGCTTATTGTAAAGAGAATAAGAAAAGACCACCGTATCATCTGATGTAATTTTATCCAGTATCATACTAAGATTATTATCCCCATTAAACATGGAATCATTATCTATAAAAAAATAAGGATTCATCACAACACTGTTAGAAGCGGTAAATGCACAATATGTTTGATAATCCTTTATAGAACTAATGCTACGTGATACTATTTCTGAATGAAAATTTCTGTCTACATAAACAGGAATTATCTTATATTTTGCTTCAGCAACTCGACTAAAAAAATAATATAGAATTGGCTCTATTATCGAAGCTCCAGATCCACCTATCATAAACAGGAATACTTTTCTAGATTTTGGCCATTTCATATCAGAGACCCATTCTGTATGATCTTCAAATCCCATATTATCAGATATATTAAACTTAAACTTACTCATAAGATCGTTTTATTGCTTTATAAACTTCAGTATTAAAAAACTCATCTGGAATTTCAAACATTTGCCCACTCAATTCAAATCTGACCAATTCACTATTATCTGATTTTATATCTATTATCCTACTATCTGGCACTACTGATTGAATACGATCCTGTATCATCTTTTTAACTGTCACCTCAAAATTGGACTCTACATCAATTACAGACATCTGTATAGTCTTTAAAAAAATTAAAGACTTAGGCAAATTTATTGGAAATTCTTTAAATTCATATCCAGGATTAACTGTTATAATCTTCCGACCTGAATTATAGGCTTCCATTATCTCACGTCTCACCCAATCACGTTCATCTATACATCTGACAAGTGCATTAGCAGTAAGTAAAAGTATAAATATCTTACAGTTTCTTATTGCTGGCAATATAGCGTCCTCGAAATCATTATCTTTTATTTCGCTATAATCAAAAAATACATTATAGCCATATAATTTAAGCTCCTTTGTCAATAACCGAGCTATATCTCTACCTTCTACACGTCCTTGTGAATCGACTCTACGATAACTTACAAATATATCATATTCCATACACAATCATATTATTTAACAAAAGTTCAACATAAGAGTTAACATACTTATTTGACCACTAGAAATATTATGACAAACATTAAATTTACAACTAATAATCATAACATTGACATGATTACCATCATACTCTCAGTTTCTAAAGTTACAGAGATTTATTATATAAATAATAGTTTTGTCACGTAATTTGTGTTTAAAAAGGAAAATATATGATCGAAGACACGAAAATATGTTCTCAATCGCATAAATGATATTGAATTTAGAGTTATTCCTAACATTAACCGATTCTTAATCAGACATCAGTTATGAATGAACGACAATCATTTCCCCACAATACCCATAAGTAACAGACAGGCTGTTTTCTTCACAGCATCACCCCAAAAAGAAAACTTTTATTTCGTGGACTTCGGTGACGGAGCGACCTGAATCCGTATAAAAAGCAATATTGCCCGTAATCCAACTTACAGTTTCGTTGGTTACGGACAATATTGTCTTTATTCAATCTGTAAAATTATTTGATCATGATCTTCTTTCCACCTCGTATGTATATGCCGGGGCGAAGCACATCGCCGATAACGCGTCGGCCCTGGAGATCATAGACAGGCAAATCCTCCTGCTGATCCGGATCCATCTTCACACCGTCTTCTATACCTGAAGGCGTGAGCGAGCCGTAATAGTATAAATGGAAATTAGAGAATATCGTCCAATAATAATCGCTCGCTGAAGCACAACTTATACCGAAAGTGAGATCCCTATTGTTATACAATAACTTATATGACACTTCATTCTGATATAATTCATTATCGAAGTAAATACTTGCTGCCTGCATGTCATTCGGAATGTATTTCACGGGACTGCCTACAGCTGATTCCGAACCGCCCAGTTTCCTGGTTTGGGCATTCACGGCGATATGACTGATCTTTGACTTACGACTGCCCAGATAAACATAGGTGTTCACATTATTCTGATTGTTGATAAAATCAGAATAGGCATCGGATGCATTTCCCGGGCGCTGGAATCCCTGAACGGTCAGTTTGTAGTTTCCTCGTGGCATGCCTGTCACTGTCTGGCTGAAATCAAATTCCGTCTGATAGAATTCACAACAGCCGTAACTGTGAGCCGGCGTATCGGTCCAACCCTTGGAGTCCTCTTTCAGTGAAGGATTCTTCACAATGAAAGTAATGTCGAATGGCTGTGTCGCGTATTTCGGACTGACACTGCCGAGATAATCAATACCGGACTGATAGGTCGACGTATACATTTGTTCAAGTTCCTGAGATGAAGTTTCGGTCCCCATCCGGATTTCCACATCATCCAATACGGAAAGCAGCTCGCCATGGCTGTCTGCCCCTTCCGTGTTTTCCTCATAGGGTGTCTGCAATACGTTACGCAAGTTGGCTATAAGTTCGGTCAACAGTCCTCTGTACCTCTTTGCTTCTTCCGAATTGAGGTCGTCGGCTCCTTCGGCTGTCAGGATCAGCCAGCGCTGGTCGCTGGCCTCGTCATAAAGGTTTTGACCCATCGTTCCGGTATTGCCCGAAACATAGGCGGTCAGACAAGTCTTGCTGGAAGGATTCATCATCCAATAACCGCGGTATGCCTCATCTCCGGCATCGGCCTTGCGGCGACGCAACAGATGGAAATCCTCCTCATCAGCCGGCCGTGCTTTCTCTACGGCCTTAAATCCGTTGGCACCGGCAGAAACACGACTGATATAGTGACCCGTGGCCGCATTGCAGAACTGATAATATTGCTTGGATGCATCAAAACTGATATACCAGGCCGTACTGTCATTGTCCACCGGTACACCGCCATCTGCAGTCACCCATTTGAGCGAACCGTCAGCCTGTTCCGTCAGATAGGCAGTCATACGTCCGCGATCGGCATCTTCGTTGGTCAGGTAGTATTTCACATCATCGCGATGCTCAAATACGTAGGCGGGCAAATAGGATCCGCCGCTCCATGCACCCACCGGAATGATTCCATCTTCACAGAATCCCTGGTTGATGATGCTGTTACCGATGAACAGGTGCTGCGTGCCGTTCCAGTCCGACGGTCCGGCCCAGGCTCCGGGTTCCAGATGCGCTCCGTTTATGGCATATTTGTTCATCCACAAGGCTGTTCCGCCTCCTCCGTCTTCGTATGGCTGGCCGTAATTGTGTATTCCCCAATGGCCGCCATCATAAGCCGCGCATATCCATACATTGTCATTATTCTCCCAAAAACGAACGGCTTCATTAGCCCTGTCACCACACCAGTCGCCGTTGACCACCTGACGGAGCGGAGATTGTACCCAACCACCCCACACATCGAGGGTTCCCGTACCTATGCCGTGACCCATTTCGTGCATGACCGTACCACAACGTTGTCCCATATTGGTACCAATACGCATATAGCCTCCATAACCGCAATCGGCTGTCGGTGTGCCGGGACTCCAATGGGCATCCAGGTGAAAACCGTCGATGCTGGTATAGTTGGCCCACCAGCCTGTTGCTTCAGAAACGGCGGTCTCGATACGTGAATTCTGTGCGGGATCGTCACTGCCGTAATCATAACTCCATGTGACATTGCCTTTGGGCAAGGTACTGATGCGGATGACATCACCATATCCCACCGCATAGCCTGTCGTCATGGCGTACGCACGGATGTAATACAATGTACCGGGTTTCATCGGCATGCGGTAAATACGTCCGTTATACTCCAGATAGTCGGTACTCTTCTCGTCATAAACAGTCGGTTCGGGATTGGTCTCGCTATAAACAAAACCGCTCTCCAGGATTTCCGATTCCGGCACGCCCGTGATCGTACTGCGCCCGAAGGCTTCAATACATCCACGCGCATAACGCTTGTCGGTAACCACCACGGGCACTTCTCCCGTAGCATTGTCGACCCTGTAATGCAGGCCGGCATCATTCAGCCGTTCAATCCAGGCATATACTTCATCTGTCGGACTATCGCGTCTGTCGTATACGTCCTTCGCTTCATCAATCGTTGCCTTATAGCTGTCCGCGCCCTCGCCCGTGCCGTCGGCATAAACAGTTTCGGCTTCGATAATGGCTGCATCGAACGCCTTATAGGCTGTTATACTGCTGTCTGCATCTGCCACGGCCTTTGTCAAGGCACCTGCAACTGTTGTATAACGCGCCGGGGTGTCGTCCGACGTACAAACGTCTTCAGCTGCCGTAATGGCATCCTGCAGTGACTTGTTGCAGGCTTCCTGCATCACGGAACCCAACAGCGCCCGGGCTGATCCGATTCGTTTCTGCAGTTCCGATCTTAACGCTTCCATCGTCCATCCGGCATAATACAGTCTGAAATGATCCACGCATAACCAGTTTCCGGTGGCATTGGCGGCTCTGAAGCCCATGTTGAAACAACTGTCAATGTTGGTGAACTGCAACGTATATTCACCGGCTGTCTGTACCGGGGTTTCACTCTGTGCTCCGAACAGACAGGCACCGGTCTGTTTGACTGTCGGCTTGTCCTGCTGAATATTCTGTGCCACGGCTTTCAGGATATATATACCGGGATCCTGCCCCTTGACGGTCTGGGTCACGGAACCGTCACCGGCCGGACTGCCCTGACCTACCCATTTTTCCACGTAGTTGATGCCGTTCTTGTGTATAAAGGATTCGTTGGCCTGTAACTGCATTCCTGAATTAACCCAGCCTGTAAATCCATCCTCAAAATCGGGATTCGACAGCCAGGATGTCAGATCCAGCAGATTATCCATGCTGGCATGGTCTTTCTTGTATTGGAAAATGGCATCTTCAGCGGCTTTCTGTGCTTGCACCAGTGCAACGCCCACTTCCCCGATACCGTCACAAGTTTGCTGGTCATAAAAGGCCTGTGCCTCCGCAATCGCTTTTTTCAAGGCGGACATGGACGACTCGCTCATCAGGCTGTCCGTATACTGCTCGGATGCCTTGATCAGCTTTAACAGTTCAGCCCTGAGTTCTTCTGACTGCGTATCCGTACACTCCAGTCTGAAATTATCCAACGCCAGCCAGTTGCCCGTAGCGTCAACAGCCTTGAAACCGACTGTCAACTGTCCTGTTATCAGAGGAACAGACAGGCTGTAGTCTTTTGTTTCACTGACTTCCAACTGCAGATCATTGGCAAAGATCCACGCTCCCTTCTGCTTATTGGCGGGAGTGTCTTCCTGAATATTCTGAGCAGAAACCGTTAAGGTATAGATTCCTGCCGGAAGTGCTTTTACAGTCTGAGACACACTGGCACTGCCAACCGTACTCCCTCTGGAAGTCCACTTCTCCAGATAATTATTCCCCGATTTCAATAAAAAGGATTCATTCCCCTGAACTGCAAGATTCGAAGTCTCCCAATTGTCCAATCCGTCCTCAAAACTGCCGTTCAACAAGTTTTGAGCCTGCATGTTCAATGCCGCCAGGGCACCAACAGCAACCGTCATAACCTTTTTCATGCCATTTCTTATCTTTTTTTGTGTTATTCACTGATAGTAGTCACATTAAGGAAATAAAGAAACCTGTCTGCATGCCGGTCACAAATGAAGAAGCGACCAATCCGCACCGACAGTTTCCGTCTTTCATTAAGGTTATTGCAAATATAACTACATCATACGACGTATTTATTGAATAATATCGATAAAGCATAGCACATTATCGACATTTCATTTCAGACAAGGGGAAATCCGGTTTGATCATATCGGTTTTACAAAACGGGATGGCCGTTCTTAAACAATGAGTTCGCAGTTTAAGAACGGCCATCAAGACATTATATACTCTCGGTGAGTGTTTCCGGAAGGTATTCATTCATACCGATTACTTCCGGAATATTTTTCCATACTTCAGATATAAAGTTCGTTTTCCTTTCTCACGGTACATGCTTTTTTAAGCATCATGTTGACGATGGCAAGAAGAAAACCATTGAGTTTACGGGCCTGGTGCGGACAGACCGACACACAACGCATGCAGGAAATGCAAGCCTTGCGGTCGACCTTGCCGGGATTCGCTCTGTCGATGGCTGCAACAGGACACCTTGAAGCACAGAGACCGCAACCGGTACATGCAGAAGTTATTTTGGGCACCAGACCGACTTTTCCACTTTTCCGGTAGGGTCTGTTACCCGGTATGGCAGGTGTAGAGCTGTCGCAACGGTCCAGTTTGGCACGGATCATACGAGCGAACGCCCTGAGTCGGTTATAATCCTCCTGATCGGGTCTGTTTGCCGCATAGCGTCGGGCAATGGAATGTTCGGCAACGGCAGCTACCGCCGCAATCACCGTAAAACCGGCACGCTCCACTATATCCTGAAGTTCAGCCAACGTATCTTCATAGGCGCGGTTTCCGTAAACACAGACTACAATGGCTTTAGCCCCATTGGCCTGAATCCGCGAAAGACGTTCTGCAGCCGGAACCGGTACCCGACCACTGTAGGACGGTATGGCTATTATGGCGATATCCTCACCGGTCAGTCCGAACTTACTGAAATCTGTCTTATAATCCGACAAATCAATCTTGACGGTCTTCCCTCCCAATTCTTTGGACAGAAAGCCGGAAACCTTCTGTGTTCCGCCCGTTGGACTGAAAACTACTTCATATAATTTCATAATCCAATATGTTTATTCTGTTTGACACTGATGCTGATTTATCAGATAGCGCGTACGAAAATACTTAAAATAATCCAAAGAACGGGGAAAAGCTTCAGAAATCCTGTCTGACAAATCTTCATAATCTTCCTTATAATTGCTTTCCAAACTACCGTAAGAATACTTATCATCCACCCAAGTTGTATAGATCAGTCCGTAATTATACTTGATTCTCTTAATTTCATCCAAACTGAAAGATATACCATTAATATAAAGTGTATTTACAGGATATTCAAAATCATAATCAGAATCAGTTATGGTCTGCAAACCATCTATAATCTCTTCATTAGTCAGATTGGCAACTGTATCGCCATAACCATCTTCACATTCAATATTGGCTATTTTCTTCAATACTACCAGACTACGGCTTTCACTGTTTTTTTCAGACCGAGCCGGTAAAATCTGACATCTGTAAAATCCTTTTCTCAGCAGTTCCCAAACCAATGCATCATCTCCCCAAGCAAATGCGATATCCAATGCATACACCTTTTTATAAAGTTTGTCACGCCAACGGACACTTTCTTCAAGATGACAATCTTTAAAAAAAGAATAGAAACGGCTCACATGAAGTTTTTCCTTTTTAATATAAAAAACCGGTTTACTCAAGTCAAAGTTTGAATCAAGTAATTTTCTTACCATATTGGACGATGACTTCACATAATACTCATACTGAAACTTACAACTTAATTCTCTTGTCAGCTCCTTAAATAAAGCTATCAGTTTTTCCTCTTCCGAATTAAATGTTTGATTAAGAGCTAACAAATGATCATTCCATTTATCGGAAACATCGGACAACGTTTCTGATACGGGATGAACGGCTTCCGACAGCATCTGATACAAATCATATATACATTTACCCTGAGTGCCTTCCTGAGCAACAATCTCAAAATCATAAATTCCCTTGATAATATCATTCAACTGATCTGCACATCCTTTAATCCACTCTTCTTCCTCATATTCACTGTAATAAAATTCTCTGTCCATTTTACGTCTCTTTTCTGACGAACAGTAAACTTCTATGATCTTTTTTAGAGCCAATGCATCCTGATGGGACATTGGAGGCAAGACATCACTTGCAAAAGCACCTTTTATATAAACATATTCTTCATAGGAAGCGATCCATCCGTTGGACGATCTGACTCCACCCGTATAGCGACACCCTTTTATCCTCTGAAAGACTACCTTAATTTTCAACATGTCAGATTAATTTTTGGATTCTACATTTTTTCTTAAATCAGACAAAATACAGAACAGGTTCTGTCAGACAGAATCCAGTTTATTCCTCACTGGATTCTGATTCTGAACGCGCATACGGAGAAAGATAAAACTGATGGTAGATTTTTTCCAACAACAGATCCATCCTGAAACCGGAAAGCGACGTTTGTCCGGAAATATCGGCATTTAATTCGGATGAGGACAGGTTCTGACGGATTTCAGATACCACACGATCCATTCTGGCCATGTCCGTAAGTTCCCAATAACCGCCTCCGGTAAAACCGGCTAAAAAAGACAAATCATCCTGCTGACCAGCCAACTGATTGGGAAAGCTCAAGAGTTGACCATTCATATTGTATCTGACTGAATCTTTTCCGGCATTGAGCTTTACTATATGAACCCTTATTTTCATGGCAGCCATTACATCCGCCACCGTACGCAAGGAAACATGACTGCCATTATCATGGCCGTCAGTAAACAGTACCACATCACTATAATGGCGACCATGATACAGATTGTCATAAACAGCAGACAAACAGACATCGTATAATGCAGTTCGGGAATCCTCTTGACATTTCAGGGAACTCAATTCATTTGCCATTTGCGGGATAGCAAGCACCTCACGCCGCTGATCGGAAAACGGTACGACATCACAGGGTCTGTCACTGGCCAACCTGTCTATCATACCCTTGGCAACATCCAAACGGGACAAGGGGAAATCAAGACCGCCCATACTGCCGGAAATATCCAATGCCAACAACATATCCGAACGAACATAATCGGTTTTTTCCCTTACGGGACTGTCGATCTCCTGCTCCCCTTTACTGACCCGAAAAAAGAGAGGTTCGGTGGTAGCATGTATCGTCGTATAATCGTATGACGAATCACCGTCAAAGAATGCTTCAAAAGGATCAACCCCTTCCTTCATTTTCTTGATTTGAGCTGCAAAACGTATGGAAGGCAACTCGTATTTGCCCGTTTTCAATGGACAGATCCAGTATTGATCCAAAATGACTGAAGCACATTTCCGACCATTGAGAGTATCAGGCATGAAGGCCATTACACTGTCGGTCTCGATATCACTCGCCAAGGAATAATCGGGTATCCGCCGAACCTTTTCCACGGAATTAAGATTCTCTGAGGTGTATAACTTCATGACAACCCGAATGGAATCCCCGAGTCTGATCCGATCCTTACTGAGTTCCGGTCTGACCAGAACAAAAGTGGAATCCATCTTACCACGGGTTTTCTGCCGGAGCGAAGAGGCCGGCATACAGGATATTTCCCTTACAGGCACTTTATAGAGCCGCACATTCCTGCCACTTTTAATGATATATTCGGGAATCACTATCGTCTTCACCTGATCACATTTAAGCTTATAGGAATAACTGACCTTTCTTATTTCCGAATTCTTCCCATTGACATTCATGACATGATGCATCCTGTCGAGAGAAGGTCCCGACATAACATCGAGTCCGGCTTCTTTAAAAGGAGGAACCACAATAACCGGATAACCGGAATCGACAGGTACCGTCACACTATATACAAACTCGTTATGACAAACTACAGAATCAGGACAGACGACTTTTGCCTGAGGCAACACGGACTGAGCCACACTGCATACGGTCATGCCGGAACATACTGCCAATATCAGGTATTTCAATTTTTTCATATTTCAAATTATCCAATTAATCATATTATCTCTTTCCTTTGTCATATTCGGCCTGGTAGACAGCCATTTCCTGACGACTGACCGGCACCAGCTCCACTTCGAGCCCGAACTTGTCTTCTTCGGTCATGGACGTACAGGGATTGAAATTATCGTCAATATACCGCAGGATTTTCAGATCGGTTGCATGCCGGCTGACATAATCCGGAAAGGTCAGTGAATCATTCTGCCAGTTCCAGTCATTACAGCTCAATATGAGAACTGGATCCTTAAACCGGTCGCCCCGCACCGACTTTTTCACCGAAATTCCGGGCAGTTTCCGGGCCACGCGTCCTACCGTCAGGAATGTCCGCACGGATCTGTTTACCGTATCCGGAGTCTCCCTTATGATGCGATCAAGATCGGCTTTTGTCAGACGGGTAGGAAACCGGTCCTTGTAACGGGCTCCCAGATAAATCCCGAAAATAAACTTGGAATAATTATTGTAGCTGTCGGTATTGCAGGTGTTATGACAGGTGATGTCCAATGCGTAGTCGACAGCGGCATCATATCCGTCACGCTGATGTTTGAAGAAAAGAATACCGTTGAAAAGATTCCATTTCAACTGACTGACCAGCATTATGACATTGCGGGTGTCATAACCGCCTATTCCCGCAACATAACTGGTATGTGCGACCTGTTCTTTCCAATCGATAAGGTAAAAGACACGGGGATTCTCACGCAGTAGATCAAGGTAGCCGTTCATAACGGCATAATCATCGGCCCTGTCCTCTGCCAGACGGAACAGTTTTTTACCGACCTCATCATATTCGGCCGTATCTTTGGCGATGGCTAACCGTCTCGTGATGGCCATCAGTTTACCGAGATAGGCCACATAATAGTTGAAGTAGCGCGATGCCCTGGTATAGTCCGCATCACTGTTCCACCAGATGTCAAACATGGAACGGCTAAGCCAAGTGGAGGGTAATCGGACAGGATCATCAATAATGGCATCCAACATGGTACGGACTGACGCCGTGTCGCCGTCCTGAAGCATGATATCGCAACGGCGCATGGTAATGAAATCGCTCTCTCCCACCCTGTCCTGAAGTTCATCCAGCCATCTGACCGCCTCATCCGTATGGTTCTGATACTGTTCGCAGGCCAATATTCTGGCGGCCAGACTGTCCGAACCATAAATCGCATAGGCAGACTTGAAATAGCCGACTGCTTCGGCCACATTGTTCATTCTCAGACAGCTGTCACCACGGGCTGCCACCAGGGCTGCCTTGTCTGCCTTCCGCTCCTCATGAGCATCGTACAACTCGGAAACCTTGACCAGCAGATAGAAACCGGCTATCACCAGGCCCAGATTGATCAGGCAACCGTATTTCTCATATACAGATTTTATTTTCATGATATTCAGAACCAATGGGAGGGATTACTTTTACCGATCACTTCCGGCCAGTTCGACTCCTCGGAGAGCAGTTCCCTGACAGGACGGGAATACTGTGGCGGGAAGATCATCTGTTCGACAACACAACCAACACCGCAACCGACCACACCGGCTGCAATACCGGCCATATACCCCAGAAGAGCCTTGCCGTTTCCCTTGGCCTTGAACTTGAATACTCTGGCAAACAGGAGGGAAGCTGTTGCTCCGAAAGCGGCATGCTCCATCTTCGCTAAGGTCACATCGGCTGAAGACGCTTTATTCTCACGGGACATAATATCCAGTGTACCGGTCTGGCTGTCGTAAACATAAGTGGCATCAGGGAAATAATACATCACCTCACCGTTACGGCCTGCTTCCACATATCGGGCTGCCAGGTTGATGCATTCGGTTCGTGAGAGGCGACAGTCATATATGTACATTCCTACTCCGCCGATCAAGGCAAGCAGACACCAGATACCGACAATCCAGGCCGTGACGCCCAAAGCCTTGAGCAGACCACCCGACTCCTTTATGTCGGTTTCCTTTGTATCTGTTTCCTTTATATCAGACAGAATTTTCCGTTTAAGATTCACAAGTATCTTGTTGAGATGTTGCTCCATCATCTGTTCCAACTGTCCGGTATCGGCATATTCCATATAATACTGCCCTTTGGCGGAAAGAAGACTTTTCAGATCATCTATATCCGAAGATGCGGCCTGTTCCGACTGATCGATATAGACCAGAATCTGCGGATGGCCGTTTTCAGTAAAGGCATGCCAGGCGTGTTCGAATTCCGCACGCGTGATCTCACCCACCTTTCCGGAAAACACGAACATCACCACGTCAGCCTGCTCACGGATAAAAGTGTTATATTCATTCTGGTGTCCCTCACGGGAAATGGTTTCAGGAAAATCCTCAAAAGACTTGGTCACAATGATTCCCCACTGGTTCTGCAACCTGTTGCATACGGAACGGCAGATCATCCGTTCATTTTTAAGGTCCTTAGAACCGGCCACAAAAACTTTCAATACTGGTTCCATCATCATCTGTTTGTTTATGATTTTATCATTCTACATGCAAAGGTAGTGAAAGGCGAGTGTAAAGACAAACGAAAACGAAGTTTTCAAGTTTGATCTCTACCGAGCCGCATCCTAGCTTATCCAAAGGTAGTGAAAGGCGAGTGTAAAGACAAACGAAAACAAAGTTTTCAAGTTTAGTCTCTACCGAGCCGCATCCTGATCCGCCAATTCCACTTCCACACGACTGTTGTCCACAGCTACGGCATAAACGCGATAACTGTCATCCCATCCGCCCTTGACAGAAAATGACACCGTTGGCGAAGGGAACAACACCCCATCCGACACGCAGACCAGAGGACCGTCAGCCGTATTCTTTCTCACTTCGTATGCCACCACATTTTCCCAGTTCCGTATAACCAGCCGGTCGCCGGTCCTGAGAGCCGTGCCTTTCCGTATGGGAGCTCCGCTCCTGAACAGGCCGACCGTATTGTCCGTAATATACTCGAGAGGTACGGCCGGTTTGGGATAGCCCAGTGATTTCACACGCTTCACAACGGCATCCACATCTGCCTTTGTCACGGTCAGACGTCCCCGTACATAATCCGTCAGTTCCACATCCACTGGTGTCAGGAAGCCCCATTTCCGGAAGAAGTCCGTCAGATCCATTCCGGAAGCCAGACTGGCCACATAAACGAATTCCAGCTGCTGACGTCCGGCATTTTCCGCATCGGGATGAGTCCTGTAGTATTCAAAGACATCCGGATAGAAACCGCCCTTGTCATCCTGAAGATGCGGTGTCAGTCCTTTCACCTTACCGAAATAAAGTTCCAGCTGCCAGAAAGGTACGAGTTTGCAGAACACGTCTTCTTCTGCCGCATGAGGTTTCTGTTCCACCAGTATACTGTTCCAGCTTTTGGAATACCGGTTGGGAGAAACCTCGTCATTCATGTTTTCCACCTGAAGGCGGGACGGCTGCCCCAATACCGTAGTCTGGATATATTCAGACATGATATTGTTGGTCACCTCCGTCGTACCCAACCATTTCATGCCGGGAGACGTCTGATTGCCATGCCCCATCTCATGGGCCGGTCCCCAACAGGCCGAGGTTGTCAGAATGTCCTCATTGCAAAGATCGGCCAGCGTCCTGTCATGAAAGCCCATACGGTAAGGCATGGCATACATGTAACTGTGGTACATCACATTAAGATACATCCTGTTTTCGGGCATCCGCCCATATTTCACAAGCCCAAGCAGTTCCAGTTCGTTATAGACGATACGGTCATATATCGCAATAAGGGAGTCCAGATCGCGGGTATGCTGTTTGAAGCGTTGCACTGGAAAAGTCAGATGCGCATAGCGGCCCAACACATCGAAATAGTCATCCGTGGCATGATCGAGCAGTTCCTGTGCCCGTCCGCGATGTGCAGGATCCTGACTGTCGTAATAGCCGTTGACTGTTCCGGTCACAAAATGAAGGGTCACGGGAGGGGCTGACGCAGGCTTGTCGGAATGATACATCACGTAAACCAGTCCCTTATCTTTCATACAGAGTTTGTTGACACCGGGAGACAGAGGATAATTCTCGGCATTCAGTGCACCGTCGGAATCAGGTGCATCAAGATTCTGCACCCTCAGGGAAACGATTTCATCCCTGTAATCGGACACCAGCACTACCAGCGTCTCGCCCTTGCTGACCGAAATGCCCGTAGGATTGTCCATCAGGCTATAAGGGTTCGTCTTGTTACTGGCAGCCAGAACATCGGGATGCGGATAAGCCCGGTATGGTCTGACCCTGAATCTCCGGTCATAACTGCCGTCTGACAGACGGTTGGCCAGTTCACGGTAAAAGGGATTCCGGCACGCTCGGATATCAGACTTCCCAATGCCCGGTTTGAGTGCGGAGCATGAAGGATCGGTAAACAGCGTACCATAATCAAACGGGGTGCTTTCCCGACGGTAAAATTCCATCTCGGCACATGACACAAAACCTTGTCCGTCACCGATCCCGGAACGCATCGTAAACCGTATGGCCATCACATTGGTCAGCCGCCCGGGAAAATTAACCTTGACTGCAACCGAATAGCCTTTGAAGTCATAATCCATCAGCCGATGCCATTTCGTATCCGGCCCGTCATCGTCATCATAAGTGGCATACGAAATTTCCACCAGTCCGAAAAGACCGTTGCGACCGAACTTGCGAGGGTAATAGATGAAATAATCCATTTCCGAATCACGCTCGAAACGGTATTCCAACGTAATGGGAAAATAGTCTGCGGCCGCATTATTCCAACTGGAATGGTAATCGGTACTGTAATCACCGTCGAAAGACTGTGTGATATCCGCACCGGGCTGGAATGAAGAAGCATGTCCGCCCACTACCGGCACACGAACGTCTTCACCAATAGCTTCCACAGAAGCCCATTGTGTCTGCGAACGGATATCATCCGAAGCTGAATAGCCGTACGGCCACATCAGACATGAAAAAGACAAAAGAAGCAGAAATCTCTTTTTATGTTGCATTGTCAGTCAAAATTTAAGGTTAACGCCGGATAATCAGAAGACCGGCCTCACAAATATAAGGATATTTTCAACAGGTTATCTCTTTCCGGTCTTTTTATTTTATGAATACAGCCGTCGGGATTCACATCCGGACGGCTGCAGCAAGTAAAAAACAACCTATAAACATCAGTCTGCCGACAGGGGTACACAAGACAGTTCATGATTTCCGGCAGACCCATTGGAAATCTCACGACTTCGTATCATGAAACAACTTTTATGGCATCCACTCAATGGCAGGATGCCGATCAAGGCTATCATGATCTTTTTCATTTTTCTTTACTGTAATTAGACATCATTTTCCTGGGTCTTTACCGGCTGACGACGTCCCGGCATAACCTTTTCCTGAACATACTGAAAGAGCGTGAACAACACCGGCACCACAAACAAAAGAGCAACCGTACCGATCAGCATACCGCCTACAGTACCCACACCCAAAGAGATATTACCGTTGGCTCCCACACCAGTGGCGAACATCATCGGCAACAATCCGAATATCATGGTCAGTGAGGTCATCAGAATAGGACGGAGACGGACCTTGGCGGCAGACATGGCGGCTTCTGAAATGGTCATGCCGTGGAGACGGCGCTCGGAAGCATATTCAGTCAGCAGAATGGCTGTCTTTGACAAAAGGCCGATCAACATGATCAAACCGGTCTGCATATAGATGTTGTTCTCCAGACCGAACATCTTGGCAAAAAGGAAACTGCCGGCCAGTCCGAATGGAACGGAAAGTATGACGGCAAAGGGGATGAACAGGCTCTCATACAAGGCACAAAGGATAAGGTAAATGAATATGACACAAACCACGAAAACCAGAGCTGCCGTATTACCGACCGAAGCTTCCTCACGTGACATACCGCCGAATTCATAGCCGTAACCGGCGGGCAGGACTTCTCTGGCTACTTCCTGTATGGCCTGTATGGCCTGACCGGAACTGTATCCGTCGGCCGGAACACCGTTGATGGAGATGGCCGAGAACATGTTGAAACGGGAAAGGATTTCCGATCCGTATACACGGGTCAACTTAAGATACTGACCGATGGGTGACATCTCACCGCTCTCATTACGGACAAAGATATTATTGAGTGAGGCTGTATTCAGGCGGAATTCCGGTGAAGCCTGAACCATGACGCGATACAATTTGGAGAAACGGTTCATGTTGGATGAATAACTTCCTCCGACATAACCGGACAGAGTACTCAGCACATCGGACGGTGAAACCCCGTTGCGCTTGCACAAAGCGGCATCCACTTCGACCAGATATTGCGGATATTTGGTGTCAAACGACGTATAGGCACGCGAAATCTCGGGACGTTTGTTGAGGGCATCGATAAACGTGCGGGTACAAGTCAACAGTTCCTCAACCGAACCGCCTTTTTGGTCCTGCACATAAATTTCAAAGCCGTTACTCGTACCGTAACCCGGAATCATTGGCTGCGCAAAGGCCCGGATGGTTGCTCCCTTGATGTCATCGGTCTTGGCATATATCTTGTTGATGACGGCATTGATCTCGTGCTCCTCGCCTTCGCGCTCTTCCCATGGTTGCAAACGGATAATAAACTGTCCGCTGGACGCACTCTGACCGTTGATCATACTGTTTCCGGTGACCTTGGAATACATCTTGATTTCAGGAATTTCCCTGATACGTTTCTCCACGTCATTCATCACTCTTTCCGTTTCCGAAAGGTTGCTGCCCGGAGGAGTCTGTATATTCATAAAGATGGTACCCATATCCTCCTGCGGAGCCAAACCGGTCTTGGTGGTCTTCATCAGAACCAGCAGTCCGGCACAGGCCATTACAAGCAACAAAGCGGACAGCCATTTACGCTTCAGAAAGAAAAGCACACCAAACTTATATTTTCCTACAAGACGATGGAATGCCGTATCAAATGCAATGTGGAAACGGGAAGAAAAACTTAACTTTTCCCCACTGGCCGTATCGGCATGAGGAGTCATGATCAAAGCACACAGTGCCGGACTGAGCGTCAGGGCATTCAATGCGGATATAGCCACGGCCACAGCCATGGTCAGTCCGAACTGGGTGTAGAAGATTCCTGTCGTACCGCCTATGAAACAAACCGGAATAAACACGGCCATAAACACGAAGGTTGTCGTAATCAAAGCGGAAGTGACATTACCCATAGCCTGAACACGTCAAACTGGGCCTGAACGGCTTCCACCACCACAATCGCATCATCCACAACCGTACCGATAACCAGCACCAAAGCGAAAAGCGTCAGCATGTTGAGACCGAATCCGGCTGCATACAGGAAAGCAAACGTACCGATCAGACTCACAATGATGGACACGGTAGGTATCACCGTGGCCCGCATACTCTGCAGGAAGACATATACAACGAGCACAACCAGTATGATGGCTTCAATCAGAGTCTTGACCACATTGTGAATAGAAGCATCCAAGAAGTCTTTCGAACTCATCAGATCCACCAGTTCCATTCCGGGCGGCAGAGTTTCGGATATTTTGGCCACCTCGGCATCAATCTGTTCAATGATTTCATTGGCATTGGAACCTGACGTCTGCGCAATCATACAGTTGGCACCGGGATGTCCGCTAACCTCACCGACATAATCATAATTGACTGATCCCAGTTCGATCTTCGCCACATCCTTCAGTTTCAGCAACGAACCGTCCGGCAGTGACTTGACAACCAGATTGCCGTAGTCCGTCTCTTCCTCATAACGTCCGCGGTATTTCAACACATACTGGAAGGTATTGTTGGAATGGGCACCCAATGTACCTGTCGGTGCCTCCACATTCTGCTCGTCGAGTACCTGAGTGATGTCAGCCGGCACCAGTCCGTATCTGGACATCTTATTGGGATCCAACCAGATACGCAGAGAATAATCCGCTCCATCACATTGACCTCACCGACACCCGGTATACGAGACAGACGAGGTTCAATATTGATTTTCAGATAATTGACGAGGAACTTCTGATCATAGCTGTCATCCGGACTGTAAAGGGCCAATGACTTGATGTTACTGGTCTGGCGCTTACGTACGGTAATATCGGTCTTGGTGACTTCGGCCGGCAACAAGCCTTGCGCCGTAGCAATACGGTTCTGTACATTTACAAACGCCATATCGGGATCCGTACCCTGACGGAAATAGATGCTGATACTGGCCGAACCGGTATTCGTGGCAGACGAAACCATGTAAGACATGTTTTCCACACCGTTAATAACTTCTTCCAAAGGTACTATCACACTCTTTTGTACAGTCTCGGCATTCGCACCGGTATAAGTGGCAGAAACTTTCACGGTGGGCGGTGCAATCTCCGGATATTGCTCGATCGGCAGCTGTGAAAGTCCGATCAAGCCGACTATCAATATCAGTACTGAAATAACAACCGCCAATATCGGACGGTCTATAAATGTCTTGATCTTCATATCCGATTATTTTTGCGTATGATCTATTTTAATCCCTTCTTTTACCAGTCCGGCTCCTTCGGCCACAATCGTATCACCGGCCTTCAAACCACTCTCCACAATATACTCCGTACCGTTATTGAGCTTGAAGACTTCGATGGACTGCGATTTCGTATAGCCGTCGACGATCTTATAGACGAATGTCTTGTTCTGGATCTCGTAAGTGGCCGTCTGGGGTATGACTATACATTGTTTGCGCATCGAAGGCAAAAGCACCTTCACACTGCTGCCGTTGCGCAACAAACCTTCCGGATTAGTAAATTCGGCGCGCAGACTGACCGATCCGGTCCCGTTATCAATCGTGCCGCTAATGGCATCTATCCGTCCCTTATGAGCAAAAATCTTGCCGTTACTCATTTCGAGCTCCACCTCGGGCATGTCTTCAATAGCCTTCTGAAGAGAACCATACTGCTGCAACAAGTCAAGGACCTGATTTTCGGCCAACGAAAAATAAGCATAAACCGAACTGTCATCGGATACGGTCACCAAAGGTTCGGAAATACTGCTGTTCACCAATGCTCCTACCTTGTAAGGGATCATGCTGGCCACACCGTCGACCGGGCTTTTGACTTCAGTATAGGACAGATTGTTACGGGCATTGACTTCCTCGGCTTCAGCCTGCGCCAAAGCAGCCTCGGCTTCGGCCTGTGCATTCCGCGCCGTCTGAAGATCGTAATCCGACACGACATTCTCCTTATGAAGCTCTTCTTTGCTTCTGGCTGTCAACCGTGCCGTAGCCAGTTTGGCTTTCGCTGTTTTCACATTGGCCCGTGCCGTCTGCAAGGCAGCCTTGTACGGAACCTGATCAATCACAAACAGCACCTGCCCTTTCCTGACGGGGGCACCTTCATTAATACAAATGCGGGTAATCGTGCCGCTTACCTGCGGACGGATCTCTACATGCTGGCGGCCTGTTACCGTTGCGGCATAATCTGATTTCAACAACCTGTCGGACTTACTCACAGTCATCGTCTTATAGGATGATGACGCTGTTTCAGTTTGCTGATTCTTACAGGACATCAACACTGACGATAAGAAAAAGGCTAAAATAAAATGTTTCATTTTGGGGTAGATGATTATTAAAGTTTTTGCAAAACTATATAGTTTTCCATTGTCTTTTAAGCATGTGTTGACCAACGGAAAAATGTGCTGACAAGTGACATGGCCGTCTATTTGATATGCTGACGGAATATCTTATTTTTGCACTATGAAACAAAACAGAATCACCATTTGCATTGACCTGCTTTTCTGCCTGGTCATCCTGCCCATCGTCATCATGCTGGCGCCCGTCGAGAAGTGGATTGTACACCACACCGCCTTCATGCTGACACTCATTGTCTACCTTTATGCCCTTTATTTTGCCTACCGCAAGATCAATATCCCGTCACTGGTACTGAACAAAAATACCTGACCATACTGACCGTCATCGTCATTCTGGTCTGCATTACCGGATTGATCAGCATGTTTCCCATGCCTTACGACGACAGTGTCACCTCACCTGTGAGATATGAAGCGCGGCGGTATCTCCGGTCACAAACCGTCTGGTATTTCTTCTTCATCGTTACCGGCTTCTCACTCTCCATAGAACTGACATTCGAGTTGTTCAGACAAATCCTTTCCAAACACGAAATCGAAGCAGAAAAAAACAAGGCAGAACTGGCGTTATACAAATCACAAATCAACCCGCATTTTCTCTTCAATACGCTGAACACGCTCTATGCACTGGTCGTAACCCAGTCCGAACACACCGAAAAAGCTTTCATCACCTTTTCCGACATGCTGAAATACATGTACAGACAAACGGAATCAGACACCATTGATATTGATAAAGAGATTACCTACATACGTCAATATATCGATCTGCAAAAGCTGAGACTCAACCCACATACGCAAATAAGCTTTTCTTGCGAAACGGACGACAACCATGTGCCCATTCCTCCCATGATCCTGATCACCTTCATAGAAAATGCCTTTAAGTACGGCACATCTTCAGAAGAAGACTCACACATACAGATCCGGCTTAAAGTCAAAAACGGCCTTCTGGAATTTGCCACACAAAACAGAATTATCAGAAAGGACAGAACAAACGAACCGGCCATTGGAATAGCCAATTGCCGTAAAAGACTGGAACTGCTGTATCCCCAACGCTTCGATCTGAAAACGGAAGAAAAAGAGGGAACTTATCATGTTGATCTGAAAATCAAGTTGAAATGAAAAAAATCACCTGCATTGCCATTGACGACGAGCCTCTGGCTCTGACTATTATCGAACGCTTCTGCCAGCGCTGCGGACTGATGGATCTGAGCTGCTATACAGATCCCGGAACCGGACTGAATGCCATCAAAAACGAAAAGCCCGATCTGGTCTTTCTGGATATCGAAATGAACGGAATCAGCGGACTGGAGATTGCGAAGGAACTCCCTGCAGAAAGCGAATTTATCTTCACTACCGCACACGTGCAATTTGCCATCGACGGATTCAATCTGGATGCTGTGGATTTTCTGCATAAGCCTTTTGCATACGAACGCTTTCAGAAAGCTGTAGAAAAGGCTCTCAAAAAAATAGAAATCCAAAAAGCATCCACGGAAAAGGCCAGTCTTATAGTCAAACAGGAATATAACAATGTGGTGATACCTGTCAAGGATATCATTTACATTGAAGCAATGGAAAACTATACCAAGATTTTCAGATGCCACAAACCTTATGTCCTGTCGAGAACAAGTCTTAAAGTCATTCAGGATGCCCTGCCGGAAGGACAATTCGTACGTGTACACAAATCATACATCATATCGGTCAAGCACATAGCATGTTTTTCGCATACCCAACTGACCACCGACGGATTACAGTATGAAATTCCGATAGGCAGAACTTATGCCAATGATTTTATGAACTTCATGAAATCATTGGAGAATACAAATAAAAAATAGCAGAAGGATCCGACTTTCCTGCGAAACCTTCTGCCATATTCCTTAATGTATCAGAAACCTCTACACCAACCTCTAAGGTGATCAGTCTTCCGTACGGATATTCCATGCCAGGGCACTCGCACCAAGCACTGCGGCCTGAGCATCATCCAACTGTGAGATAAGCATCTTGGCCTTACCCTTGTAGATTGGCATCACATACTGATTATATGCTTCCTTTATCGGATCCATCAGCAAATTGCCGGCCTTGGTCAGACCACCAAAGAAAACATAAGCTTCCGGACTGGAGAACACAGTGAAATTGGCACAAGCCTTTCCTAACAGGTCTCCCGTAAAATGATAGATATCCAAAGCCACTTCATCACCATGTTCAGCTGCTATGGACACATCACGTGAAGTAATCTCGTCGATAGGAATCTCTCTCAGACTGCTGGGTTTGTCTGTAGTAAAGAGAATCTCCTTGGCCGTACGCACGACTCCCGTAGCCGAACAATATGCTTCAAGACATCCCTTACGGCCGCAACCACACTGACGGGCCTTGTCGGAATAGTCAATCGTCACATGTCCCAATTCTCCGGCAAAACCGTCGCATCCGTACACCAGTTCACCGTTGACAACAATACCACTGCCCACACCGGTACCCAGTGTAATCATGATAAAGTTCTTCATTCCCTTGGCTACACCGTAAGTCATCTCACCCAAAGCTGCCGCGTTGGCATCGTTGGTCAGTACAACCGGTACTCCGAGACGCTCACTGAACAATTTGGAAAACGGCACAATACCCTTCCACGGCAAATTAGGCGCATATTCTATATTGCCCGTATAATAATTCCCGTTGGGTGCTCCTATACCCATTCCCTTGATATTCTCAATACCTCCAACTTTCTCTATCAGAGGATTCAGGGCACTCATCGCTGCATCCATATAGGCATTGAGATCGTTCTGCCCTGTCGTACGGATAGAAGAAGTCGCTATCACATTGGCATTTTCATCCACTATACCGAACACAGAATTAGTGCCACCCAGGTCCAGTCCTATCACATAAGGTTTCTTTTCCATAAATATTCTCAGTTTAAAAATGATCAATCAATCCATACAAAAATAGCAAATACTCGGGGAAAAAAAGAAAAAAACAAAGTCGTTTTTTTCATATTCTCATAAAAAAATGCGAATTTTGCATTTATTATGTGGTTTGAACCTGTCAGTACATTAGATATAATACTCAAAGGCCTGTTAATAGGCATTGTGGCATCGGCTCCTATGGGGCCGGTTGGTGTGTTATGTATTCAGCGCACATTAAATAAAGGAAGATGGTTTGGCTTTGTCACAGGCATCGGCGCCGCACTCAGTGACATTGTCTATGCTCTAATCACGGGATTCGGCATGAGTTTTGTCGTTGAGTTCATCGAAAACAAGACCAACATGTTCTACCTGCAACTTATCGGCAGTATCATGCTGTTCTTCTTCGGTCTGTACACCTACAGAAGTAATCCGGCAGAATCCATCCGACCGGCTTCGCAGAACAAGGGCACCCTGATACACAATTTCGTGACGGCTTTCTTCGTCACGTTCTCCAATCCTCTGATTATTTTTCTGTTTGTGGCTCTTTTTGCCCGGTTTACATTCGTCATACCGGATCACGTATTCCAACAGTCGCTGGGCTATCTGTCCATTTTTATCGGCGCGCTGATCTGGTGGTTTGCCCTGGCTTATGCCATCAATAAAGTACGTACACGATTCAAGGTAAAAGAAATATTCATCTTAAACAGAATAATAGGCGGTGTTGTCATCGTGGCGGCCATAGCCGGATTCATGATCACAATTACGGGCCTTTCCTTATAAAGAACCGATATGTATATTGCCAAAATCCTGAAAGAAAAAAACATTGCCGAATATCTGCTTTACATGTGGCAGGTTGAAGATATCATACGTGCCTACCACCTCAACCTGGATGAACTGAAGGCAAACTACCTGAGTAAGTTCAAGGCTGACGGGGAAAAGGAAAAAGAACTGGAGGAATGGTATTCCAACCTGATCGACATGATGCGCTCGGAAAATGTACAGCAAAGCGGCCATCTGCAGATCAACAAGAACATTATCCTTATTCTGACCGACCTGCATCTGCAACTGCTCCACTCACCTAAGTTTCCGTTTTATTCGGCTGCCTATTACAAAGCCTTGCCTTACATTGTGGAGCTACGGAACAAAGGTGACAAAAAGGATATTCCGGAACTGGAAAACTGTTTTGACGCGCTCTACGGAGTCATGATGCTGAAACTGCAGAAAAAAGAAGTCAGCGAGGACACCTCACGGGCAGTAGCAGACATAACCAAACTGCTCGGCATGTTGTCTGATTATTACAAACAAGATAAGGCTGGTTCTCTGAAATTTGACTAATATGACTATGATAAAAAGAATCTTAATCACAGGTTGTAACGGACAGCTAGGCAATGAAATGCAACTGCTGGCCAAAGAAAATGATTCATACACCTGTTTTTTCACGGATGTAGCCGAACTGGATATCACCAATGAAGAGGCTGTCAATACCTTTATCACCCATAATGAAATTGACTGCGTGGTCAACTGTGCCGCATTCACGGCTGTAGACAAAGCGGAATCGGCCGAAGATTTCTGTGACGTACTCAATCATCTTGCACCGGGCTATCTGGCCAAAGCCGTTCAGAAACGGGGAGGCTGCATGATACAGGTCTCTACAGACTACGTATTTGACGGTAACGGACACATTCCTTATACGGAAAAAGACCAGACTTGTCCTACATCCGTTTACGGCAGAACGAAACTGGCCGGTGAAACAGCAGTCATGAACAGTTGCGACAATGCCATGATCATACGTACGGCGTGGCTTTATTCCACTTTCGGTAATAACTTTGTCAAGACCATGCTTCGTCTCGGCCGCGAAAAGACGTCTCTAGGCGTAATTTTCGATCAGATAGGTACGCCTACTTATGCCCGAGATCTGGCACGTGTCATATTCACGGCCATCAACAAAGGTATCGTGCCGGGAGTTTATCATTTCAGTAACGAAGGGGTTATCTCATGGTACGACTTCACCAAGGCCATTCACCGCATTGCCGGTATCAAGAATTGCCATGTACGCCCGCTCCACACCTGTGAGTATCCGACCCCGGCCGCACGACCACACTATTCCGTGCTCGACAAGACCAAAATAAAAGAAACCTACCAGATAGAAATTCCATATTGGGAAGAATCACTGGAAGAATGTATTAAAATATTGGAAAATAAATAACCCTATCCTGCAACATGAACGAAATAGAAAGAAGAAGAACCTTTGCCATCATATCTCACCCGGATGCCGGTAAAACCACCCTGACTGAAAAGCTCCTGCTCTTCGGTGGACAGATTCAGGTGGCCGGAGCCGTCAAAAGCAACAAAATCAAAAAAACGGCTACCAGTGACTGGATGGAAATTGAAAAACAGCGTGGTATCTCTGTCACTACATCCGTAATGGAATTCGACTATGAAGGCTATAAGGTCAATATCCTCGATACACCGGGTCACCAGGATTTCGCCGAAGATACGTTCCGCACGCTGACGGCCGTAGACAGCGCCATTATCGTGGTGGACAGTGCCAAAGGTGTGGAAGCCCAGACACGTAAACTGATGACAGTTTGCCGTATGCGCAAAACACCCGTTATCATTTTCATCAACAAAATGGACCGTGAGGGAAAAGATCCCTTCGATCTGCTCGATGAACTTGAAAGCGAACTCCAGATCAAAGTACGCCCACTAAGCTGGCCGATCAATCAGGGACAGCGTTTCAAGGGCGTGTACAACATATACGAACAACACCTTGACCTGTTCACTCCAGACAAGCAGAAAGTGACTGAAAAAATAGAAGTGGACATCCACAGTAATGAACTGGAGCAGCATGTCGGTGAGGCTGACGCAGAAAAACTGCGGGCTGATCTGGAACTGGTTGACGGCGTCTACCCGGCCTTTGACGTGAACCACTATCTGGACGCCGATGTGGCACCGGTCTTTTTCGGTTCTGCCCTCAATAATTTCGGTGTCAAGGAATTGCTTGACTGCTTTGTCAAGATCGCACCAAGTCCACGTCCGACCAAGGCTGAAGAACGTATGGTTATGCCGGAAGAACCGAAATTCAGCGGCTTTATTTTCAAAATCACAGCCAATATCGACCCCAACCACCGTTCATGCATTGCCTTCTGTAAAGTCTGCTCCGGTAAGTTCGTGCGTAATGCACCATACCTGCATGTCCGCCAGAACAAAATTCTGAGATTCTCTTCGCCTACACAATTCATGGCTCAAAAAAAGAGTACAATCGACGAAGCTTATCCGGGTGACATTGTAGGTCTGCCAGACAACGGCATATTCAAGATCGGCGACACGCTGACCGAAGGAGAATTAATCCACTTCCGCGGTCTGCCAAGCTTCTCACCGGAAATGTTCAAATACATTGAAAATGCCGATCCAATGAAAACCAAGCAGCTTAACAAAGGTATTGAACAGCTCATGGACGAAGGTGTGGCACAGCTGTTTGTCAACCAGTTCAACGGCCGCAAACTGATCGGTACTGTAGGACAGCTTCAGTTTGAAGTTATCCAGTACCGTCTGGAAAACGAATATAACGCCAAATGCAGATGGGAACCGGTAAGCCTCTATAAAGCCTGCTGGATAGAAAGTGACGATGAGGTTCAGCTTGAGGCATTCAAGAAACGTAAATACCAGTTCATGGCCAAGGACCGTGACGGCAGGGATGTGTTCCTTGCAGACAGCAACTATGTGCTGCAAATGGCCCAATCGGACTTTGAGCATATCAAGTTCCACTTTACAAGTGAATTTTAATCAGACCAACTAAACTAAACAAGAAATATGAATTTTGAAGAAGATATCAAACAAGCCATAGAAGTGATGCGCAAAGGTGGCGTCATACTCTATCCTACAGATACCATTTGGGGAATAGGATGCGATGCTACCAACGAAGAAGCCGTCAGACGGGTATATGAGATAAAAAAACGGGCTGACAGCAAGGCCCTCATTTGCCTGGTCGACTCAGCCGACCGTTTGCAACAGTATGTCAAACAAGTGCCTAATGTGGCATGGGATGTGATTGAATATGCCACCAAGCCACTTACCGTCATTTTTGATGAAGGCAAGAATCTGGCTCCCAACCTGCTGGCTGAAGACGGCAGTATAGGCATCAGAGTTACGCGCGAAGAATTCAGCCATCAGCTCTGTTACCGTTTTCAGAAAGCCATTGTGTCCACCTCAGCCAATATAAGTGGTGAACCGTCGCCGGCCAATTTCTCGGAAATCAGCGAAGAAATCAAGAATGCTGTCGACTATATCGCGGTAAGCCGCCGTAATGAGAAAAGCAAATCCACCCCGAGCAGTATCATCAAGCTTGGCGCCAACGGTGAAGTGAGCATTATCAGAAAATAAACGCACGGATTATGAGAAATACGGCCAGCAGACAATACACGTTATTCGAACGCCTGTTTATTTGGCGGCGAATGCATTTCAGCGAGCATAAATTCATCTTGCTATTAAGTTTTATTGTGGGTATTTTCACCGCACTTGCAGGCCTTCTCCTGAAATGGCTGATCCATCAGATCCAGTTTCTCTTAACCTATCAGTTTGATGTAACGGCTTCCAACCTGCTCTATCTGGTCTATCCCGTCATCGGTATTTTCCTGACCGGACTGTTCGTACGCTACATTGTCAAGGATGACATCAGTCATGGTGTCACCAAGATTCTATTTGCCATCGCCCGGAAACAGAGTCAGATCAAAAGTCACAATACATGGTCGAGCGTATTCGCCAGTGCCATTACCATCGGATTCGGTGGTTCGGTAGGTGCTGAAGCTCCAATTGTTCTGACCGGCTCTGCCATCGGATCCAATCTGGGCCGCATTTTCGGACTTAACAACAAGACCTTGATGCTGTTGGTAGGATGCGGAGCAGCCGGAGCCGTAGCAGGCATATTCAAAGCTCCGATAGCCGGTCTAGTCTTTACACTTGAGGTGTTGATGATTGACCTGACCATGGCCTCACTCCTACCCCTTCTGGTGTCCTGCGTAACAGCAGCCGGACTGACATTTGCTCTGTCCGGTACCAATACGATCTTTGAGTTTCATCTGCTTAACTCCTTTGCTGTCAACAAAATACCAGCCTACATCATGCTGGGTATTTTCTGCGGACTGGTGTCACTTTATTTCACGCGAACCATGAATTCACTGGAAGACATTTTCCGTAAATACACCAATCCGTACATCAAACTACTCATTGGCGGATCCATGTTGAGCATTCTGATCTATCTGTTTCCGTCGCTTTACGGTGAAGGGTATGATCTTATCGACTTGCTGCTAAATGGTGAAGGACCTGAAGACTGGGATACGGCTATGGACAGTTCGCTCTTTTACGGTCACGGCAACCTGTTACTGCTTTATCTGGCACTTGTACTGATATTCAAGGTCTTTGCCTCAACTGCCACCAATGGTGGAGGAGGCTGTGGCGGTATCTTTGCTCCCAGTCTGTTTTTGGGATGTATATCGGGGTTCATTTTCTCCAGAATATGGAATATCAATGAAATCCTGCACATCAATCTTCCGGAACGTAATTTTGCCATGCTGGGCATGTGCGGTCTGATGAGCGGTGTGATGCATGCCCCATTGACAGGTATTTTCCTTATTGCAGAACTGACAGGTGGATATCAGCTTTTTATGCCATTGATGATCGTATCCGTATGTGCTTATCTGACCATCATTGCCTTTGAGCCTCACAGCATCTATTCCATGCGTCTGGCCAAAAAAGGCCAATTGCTGACCCATCATAAAGACCGTGCCATCCTGACTTTGATGAGCATGGATTCCGTTATCGAAAAATATGATGAATATCTTTATCCGGATATGGATCTCCGCCAACTGGTATCCTACATATCCAATTCAAGACGGGATGTCTTCCCCGTTGTAGACCGTCAGCATAAACTGGTCGGTATCGTCTATCTGGACAATGTCCGCCCCATCATGTTCCGCCAGGAACTCTACCACAGGTTTAAAATCAGTGAACTGATGAGCGAACCGGTGGCCCGACTCAATATCAACGATTCAATGGACGTTGTAGTCATGACTTTCGACAAGACTGGCATGTGGACTTTGCCTGTGGTTGATACAGAAGGAATCTTTATGGGCTTTATCCGTAAATCACGGGTTCTGACCAATTACCGCAAGACCATGGCCGACTTGTCTGATGATTAATTTAAATGATAATCTGGTATGAAAAAAGAAGAACTGAGAATAGTTTATATGGGTACACCGGAATTTGCGGTGGAAAGCCTCAAAAGCCTCGTCGAAGGTGGATATAATGTTGTGGGCGTCATCACTATGCCCGACAAACCGGTAGGACGTCATCAGGATACGCTTCAGGCCAGTCCGGTGAAACAATATGCAGTAGAACATGGTCTGCGCGTCCTGCAACCTGTCAAGCTGAAAGATGAGGCTTTTGTTGAGGAGTTGCGCGCATTGAAAGCTGACCTTCAGATTGTGGTGGCTTTCCGTATGCTGCCGGAAGTGGTATGGAACATGCCACGTTTGGGCACATTCAACCTCCATGCTTCCCTTCTGCCACAATACCGCGGAGCAGCCCCTATCAACTGGGCGGTTATCAATGGTGATACGGAAACCGGTATTACGACTTTCTTCCTGAAACATGAAATCGATACCGGCGAAATCATTCAGCAGGTCAAAATTCCTATTGCTGATACAGACAATGTGGGTATTGTGCACGACAAACTGATGACACTCGGTGCACAGCTTGTGACAGAAACTGTCGATCATATCCTTGACGGTAGCGTACATCCGATTCCACAGGAAAATGTCATCACAGACGAGCCACTCCGTCCTGCCCCGAAAATCTTCAAGGAAACATGCCGCATAGACTGGACAGGAAAGAACCTCAAACAAATATATGATTTCATAAGAGGACTTTCACCCTATCCTGCTGCATGGACAGAAATGGAAATGAAGGACGGCAAACGCCTCACGATGAAGATATATACGACTGAGAAAGAACCGGCCTCACATCAGTTTGCAACAGGCGAAATCATATCTGATGGCAAAAATTACATGAAAGTAGCTGTCAAGGACGGTTTCCTTAATCTGAAGGAAGTACAGCTATCCGGCAAGAAACGCATGAAGATTGAAGACTTTTTGCGTGGTTTCCGCACTGACAATGTTAAAGGAATGATAGAATAAGCCTATATCAAGTTACTAATATACAATAAATAAGGTAACATATAAAAATAACAGAGAAGTTATCATCGGATTTTTCCTATGGTAACTTCTCTGTTATTTTTATTCTACTGCGCTTGCATTGCCTCCTCAAGAGCCCGACACAGCTGATCAGGACAAGACGTAGACTTTACGCCACAACGTATCCCATCCAATTTGCGTATGACATCTTCCACTTTCATTCCTCTCACCAAACTGGAAATTCCCTGAAGATTGCCATGACAACCGCCCTCGAAACGAACAGATTCCACAATACCTTTATTAATTTCCACCTCAATCACGCGACTGCAGGTACCTTTTGTCTGATAATAGTATTTCATGTCTTTATATTTAAATAAGTTTTAATATTTCTATTTGAACAGCTAAGAAACAAAATACAAAGATATGAATAGAAAATGAAAAATAAATACGAATGTTTTAAAAAACAGTTGTACACCCTTCAGCAGGATAGAAATTATGATTTTATGATCACCCTCTATATTTGTGAATCCATTCATTTCTTATCTGCTACAAACCT
The DNA here is from genome assembly GCA_900546665.1 of uncultured Paraprevotella sp. Classification (GTDB taxonomy): domain Bacteria; phylum Bacteroidota; class Bacteroidia; order Bacteroidales; family Bacteroidaceae; genus Paraprevotella; species Paraprevotella stercorigallinarum. The sequence goes on from URDY01000004.1 coordinate 30,860, forward strand.
CCAAACTTAAATTTCTGTTTATACTGATTTAACCTTTTTGTAATCTATTAAACAAAAAGACAACATCAGAACATTATTATCGTTTCCAATATTCTCCAGTTTGTATTATATTTGCAGAAACATGTGCGACAAGAAGTCGTACAGGAATTGCTCGGTATCATGTTTGAACCTATTGTTCTGTTATCAATAATACCACACGATGAAAGTCGCATGTATTACTCTTAATGGGAAAAGCGGCAATAATGCCACCAGCCGAGATATATAAAATACATGAATAGGATCATGAAGATCATGATTAAAAATCTTTTCCCCAGGAACAATATAATCGAAATAAATCTGCCTGCAAGAAATTAGTTTTATAAACACAAAATAGTAATCATGAGAGAAAAAGAAATTCCAGTACTGCTCCTGACCGGTTATCTGGGCAGCGGAAAAACGACACTAGTCAACCACATTCTGGCCAATGAAAAAGGCATCAAATTTGCCGTTATTGTCAATGATATCGGTGAAGTGAATATTGATGCCGACCTGATCCAGAAAGGTGGAGTTGTCGGTAAAAAAGACGACAGTCTTGTTGCACTGCAGAACGGATGCATCTGCTGTACGCTTAAAGCCGATCTGATTGAACAGATCAACGAACTTTTGGAAACAGAACGTTTCGACTATATAGTCATTGAAGCCAGCGGTATCTGCGAACCCGAACCCATCGCACAAACCATTTGCTCTATTCCAAGACTTGGCAAAGAATATACACGTCATGGAATCTGTCGTCTGGACAGCATCACTACTGTTGTTGACGCCCTCCGCCTGCAAAGTGAATTTGCCTGTGGTGAAGAACTGACCAGAAACAACATAGATGAAGAAGATATTGAAAATCTGGTTATCCAGCAAATTGAATTCTGCAACATCATCTTGCTGAACAAAGCCAGCGAAGTACAACCGGAGGAACTGAAACGTATCCGGAAAATTCTGCAAACCCTCCAACCCGGTGCTGAGATCATCGAATGTGACTATGCCAATGTAGCACTGGAAAAACTGATTCACACTGATCTGTTCAACTTTGAACGTGTAGCAACATCAGCTGGATGGATTCGCGGTATCGAACGTTTGGCCACTGAAGAAGAAGAACTTGAAGCACATGGCAAGCATCATGAGCATACAGAGGAAGACCATGAAGTACACCACCATCATCACGACAATGAAGACAATGAAGAGCATCACCACCACCACCATCATCATCACGAAGGCGGTGAAGTGGAAGAATACGGCATCGGAACTTTCGTATATTACCGTAGGCCTGCTTTCAAACTGCATAAATTCAATGAATTCATTTCCAAGCACTGGCCACGCAACGTAATACGTGCCAAAGGTATCTGCTACTTCAGTAACGATCGAGACATGTCATTCCTCTTCGAACAGGCCGGCACACAAAAACAGCTCCGTGAAGCCGGTCTCTGGTATGCCACAGCACCAGAAGAAGATCTGATCCAACTGATGCAACAGGAACCCGGACTGATGCATGACTGGGATGCCCAATATGGAGACCGAATGCAGAAAATCGTGTTTATCGGCCAACATCTCGACAAAGAGGCTATCGCAAAAGAATTGGATGCTTGTCTTGAATAAGCAGAAATCCGAACCCTGTATCGAAAAAGAATGATCCAGGTTTTGTATTAAACCAATTATCCCCAAATGAAGAAATCGTCTTGTCAGTTATCTCTATCTGGAGGATTTCTTCATTTTAAAATGTCATCCTATTCACCACTTATTTATTCCATGACCAGAAAGCCGGTACAGGCAAATGCATACCAGCCATAACCAGATGATGTGTCCGGGCATATTCCAAGAAATGGCGACGGGTCACCACTGCTGACTTCGGATTCATATCATAAGAAGCACAAATATCAGGATCAGCTATCTGAAGTGCAGCACCATGAACCAGATCCCCCACAATCAAAAAGTCACCAACCTCAAAAACAGTATGACCTGGTGTGTGTCCAACTGCATTTAAGGCAACGACATGTCCAGGCAACGTATCATTAAACTCAAACAGATGCAAATGCTCTTTATAAGCTGACATTGTCTTTCTCACCATATCTTTATTCTGATCCGGCATTGCCATCCAGGCTTCATACTCCACTTTTGAAGCATAGATCTCTGCATGAGGAAAAACAACCGTATCACCATGCATCATCCCTCCTATATGATCGCCATGAAAATGTGTCAGATAAATGTATTGGATATCATCTGGATCCACACCTAACGATTTGAGATTCGGAATCAAGCGGCTGTCTGGATTGCCTTTTCCCGTATCAAAAAGAATCTGGATGCTGTCCCGTTTAACCAGGAAAGCACTCATGGAAGATGGAATCCCGTCATTAATCCCCAAACTGTCTATAAGACGTTGTGGAATATCCTTAAACAGATTTAGAGGCATCAGATGATCGCCCACATTATCCTTAATCCACGTTATTTCCACATCATTACTCGATATAGTCTTGACTTCCACATTATCAGTTACAGAATCTGTTGCAGACGCCATATCCACTTTTTTCTGATTATGATCATGACACGCTGATAATAAAGAGGCCAGTATACCTAACCACAAACATTTTCTTAAACTATTCATAATAAATATTTTAATATAAACATATTCATTGAACAATTTGCTTCTCACAAATACAAAGATAGTCTTTATTCTTAAAAAAACATGATATCCATATCAAAGAATACGATCAAATTCTCATTCAAAATATTCTTAATTAGAACCTGGTAACATCTGAATAATTAGTCAAACGTTTGACTAATTTAAAAGAAAAGATTACCTTTGCATCACAAATTCAAGACCGAAACTTTCAAAAATGGAAATGTCTGAAAATCCAGGATCCAGATCATGTATTCTACAGCTGATCCGTACACGTATGGCTTCACGCCAAGCCATGCAACGTTTACTGAAAAATTCAGGCGCAGGTATTACCTTTGAAATGCTTCAGGTTATGAGCTGCCTTTGGAATGAACAAGGTATCAGCCAACAGATTTTAGCCGAACGCATCGCTAAAGACAAAGCCTGCCTGACCAGCCTGATCGGTAATCTGGAACGAAAAGGATATGTTTGTCGGCATGAAGATCCTAAAGACCGACGCAACAAATTAGTTTATCTGACAGAAAAAGGGGAAGAATTCCACCAATGGATTGCCCCTACCCTTACGGCTTATTATAAAAGAATAGAACACCTGTTAGGCCATGACAAACTCAGTCAGACAGAAGAATTGTTAAAGGAATTACAGCATGCTATTGAAACATATTAAAAAGTACATTTTCATCTTATGTACTCCCATACTGCCAACTCCATATATTCAGGCTTCAGAACAAGATACACTCAATCTGAATATTGAGCAGCTTTTCGAACGAGCCTCATCCTATCACCTGCATCTGGCAGCAGACCGTATTAAAGAACAGATTGCAGACAAACAAGCCCAAACTGCACGCAATTCACGTCTGCCGGAAATCAATATAGGACTTCGGGGTGGTTATCTGGGACAGCCGATTGTATGGCAAAACGGTCTAAGTCATGCCACACATCCAGAATCACCAGACTGGCAACAAAACTATGCCATTGACTTCAGTCAACCTCTTTATCAAGGTGGAAAAATACGCTATGCCATCCGACAGGCTGACCTGCAGAAGGAACTGGCCAAACTGCAAACCTCTGCTGATGCAGCAGACATCAAACTGGCCTTGCTCCAACAGTATCTGGATCTTTTCAATCTCTACAAACAGCATCTGGTACTGAACCGCAATATTGAAGAATCCGAACGGCGCCTGAAGGATATCCGACGCATGAAAGCTGAAGGCCTTATCACAAACAATGATGTTTTGCGTAGTGAAATGCAATTGACGGATGATCGCCTTTCCGTAAAGGAAACAGAAAACAATATCCATATTATATCTCAGAGACTCGATATTCTTTTAGGATTAGACGAACGGCTTCTATTGGTACCCGACACCACATTACTCACCCGGGAATACCGGGTCGGCACTTATCATGATTATGTTGAGCACGCACTACTATCGGATCCTTCAATGCAGCTACTGCAGAAACAGACAGAACTGGCTGTCAACAATACCAATCTCACGCGTGCCGGACAATTACCCCAATTATCACTTACAGCATCCAATACCCTGGCCCGACCAATATCGCGTACTTTGGCTGATCTTTACAACAACAGCTGGAATATAGGATTATCCTTTTCGTATCCGATTTCATCCCTTTATCATAACCGGCATAAAATGAAAGAAGCCCAACTGAATGTCCGTCTGGCTCACAATGCAGAAGAACAGAAACAACAAAACATACACATGGACATACAAACGGCCTTACTCAAACACAAGGAAGCCATAGATCGGGTGGAAGCATTAAAACTGTCTGTAAAACAGGCTGAAGAAAATTACCGCATCATGTATAACCGCTATATGAACCAGTTGACAATCCTAACCGACCTGCTTGACGCTGACAATCTTCGACTCAATGCCGAGTTAAAACTGACAACGGCGCGTACTCAGGTCATTTATACCTACTACACATTGCAACGGGCTATCGGTGCTTTATAACCAATTCTAAAAATAAAATCAACTATGTCTGTACTCCAACTGAAATACAAACGCCTGAAACGACAAAAACGACGCAATATTATTCTTAACGTTATCTGCATTCTAATAGCCGGATCAGGATTGACCTGGACAGCCCATTATTTCTGGCGCTATATTAATTATGAAATCACCAATGACGCTTTTGTCGACCAATATATAGCACCTGTCAATGTACGAGTAGCCGGATATATCAAGGAAGTCCGTTTCAAGGAGCATCAGTCTGTCAATGCCGGCGACACTCTGGTTATCCTTGATAACCGCGAATACCTCATCCGTCAGAAAGAAGCACAGGCATCGCTGTTAGATGCCAAAGGATCACAGGAAGTCTTGTCGTCCGGTATAAAAACCTCACATACCCGCATAGCCGAACAGGATGCCAACCTGGCAGAAGCTCAGGCCATACTCTGGCAGGCAGAACAGGACTATCACCGTTATGAAAGGCTGCTGAAAGAAGAATCCATACCCGAACAGCAGTTTGATCAGGCCAAAGCCAACTATGAGGCTGCACGGGCAAGATATGAAGCCCTGCTGCGTCAGAAAGAAGCAGCCCATTCACAATACGATGAAACCAATAAAAAACAAGTGAACGTAGAAGCCGGAATCCTAAGAGCCGAAGCTGCACTGGACCTGGCCAACCTGAATCTCTCGTATACGGTTGTTACAGCTCCATACAGCGGTTATATGGGAAGACGTACCCTGGAAACCGGACAATACGTCAATGCCGGACAAACCTTGTCCTACATTGTCCGGCAATCCGGCAAATGGATCACTGCCAATTATCGTGAAACCCAAATAGCCAATATCTACATCGGACAACCCGTACGCATCAAAGTAGACGGACTGCCGGGCCGCATACTCCATGGCCATGTTACAGCCATATCAGAAGCGACAGGATCCAAATATTCACTCGTCCCGACAGACAATTCAGCCGGTAACTTTGTCAAGGTACAGCAGCGTATTCCCGTACGTATTGATTTCGATCGCATAGACGATAAAAGTATGGAATTGTTGCGAGCCGGCATGATGGTAGAAACTGAAGCATTGAAAAGAAAATGAAAACAGCCCGCGAACTTGAGATCCCGGCACGCTCCTGGGTACCAGACAGCATGGCTATTGCCACCCTGTTCCTGATCATGCTTCCTATTGCCATGCTCAACGGCACCTATACAGGTAGCATGGTAGAAGTATCCAGCACATTGGGAGTCTATACGGAAGACATTACCATCGGCTACTACGCAGCTTCTGCCGGTATGGCCGTATCTTATCCAATCGTCCCCAAGATTCTGAATGCCCTCTCCAGCAAATCACTTCTGCTTATCGACCTTAGCCTTCAATTCTTACTAAGCTGCTTTTGTGCCAGACAAGCCAACATAGAACTGCTGATCGGCACAAGTTTCATTATTGGATTCCTCAAGGGTTTTCTGATGTTGTGGGTCATCAGACGGATCAAATTTGTTTTCAGTCCTGGAGATGTCCGCAGTGAATTCTATGCCTATTTCTATCCTCTTGTTTTTGGTTGCGGACAGCTTTCCATGGTTATCACCGCCTTATTGGCTTATCATTACGACTGGAAGTACATGTATTATTTCATGATGTTGCTTCTGCTCATAGCCATTCTGGCTGTCATCATATTTTTCCGCAATGACCGTCCTTCACGCCCAATCCCCTGGAAAGAATTACATCCTCGCGAAATGCTTATCATTTCCACGGGACTGCTCATGCTTATTTATGTCATCACTTATGGTAAAACATTAGACTGGATGGCTTCATCAAGGATCTGCATCTATATCGTAATAGCTCCACTTCTTGTCGCTATTTTTCTGTGGGAGCAGTTTCATTCCCCACATCCATACGTCAGTCTGAAACCCTTGTTTCAGTGGAAAGCCATATTGGGCTATTTCTACATGATGCTGGTCATGTTTTTCAGTACATCCACCAGCCTTCTTACCAGTTATCTGACAACAGTACTGCACGTAGACAATACACATAGCTTTACGCTATATATCTGGCTCATTCCCGGCTATCTGGCAGGTGCCATAATCTGTTTCTGGTGGTTCCGATGGCAACGGTGGCGTTTCAGATTCCTGATAGCTGCCGGTATGGGATGTTTCGCACTGTTTTTCGGAATACTTTATTTTGGGGTATCACCGGACAGTACTTATGAAATGCTCTACCTGCCCATGTTTGTACGCGGTTTGGGCATGCTTACGCTGATCATCGCCTTTGCACTTTTTGCCGTCGAGGACCTGCATCCCAAATATCTGCTCTCAAACGCATTTTTCCTTATCACATTCCGGTCCGTACTGACACCAGTCATTGCATCTGCATTTTATAACAATGCCCTTTATCACTTACAACAAAAATACATGGTAAAACTTTCCGAAAATTTCTCTGGAACCGATATTCTGGCAGCCAACAAGTGGCAGACGGCATTAAACTCCAGTCTTGCGGAAGGTCACAGCATGAACGAAGCCACACAGATGGCTACAAACACACTTTACAATGTGTTGCAGCAACAAAGTACCCTATTGGCACTTAAGCATCTGTTGGGCTGGCTTTTTTTAATTACACTTGTCATTGCTGTCATTTCAAGATTCATCCCTTTCCACAAGACTGTACGTGTACCTGTTATCCACACGGGAGAAGACATGGTATAAAACGCACTCCACTAGTCGGACAAACCACACAAGTCAGGCAAAATTACCACGTGTGGATACCGGCACAATTCCTCTCTCGTGGTCATACCGTGAAGCACTCCTGCAAAATCAACTCCTGCCGCACGGGCGGTTTCTGCATCCACAATGCTATCACCCACATAAAGGACTTCCTGTGGACTGACGCCCAAAACAGACAACGCGTGACGAAGCCCCTCCGGATCAGGCTTAGGACAGCTCACATCTTCCCCGCCAACCACAATATCCAGAAAATCTTCTGATAGATACTGGCTCATGAGTTCCCATATCCGGTAACGGTATTTGGTAGAAATAATACCCAGCCTCGCTCCATTTTCTTTCAAACGTTTCAGGACCTGAATGGTCTCAGGAAACAGTTTTGTGTTGACTGTCATATATTGGTCTGCTTCTCTCACATATTCCTTCCTGTAAAGTGCCAGGGTCTCGGCATCAGTAATACCGGTCATAATAGAAAAGGACTGCTCGAGCGTCTTGCCAATGGTTCGTTTGATCGTCAGGTCGTCTACCTGATCATATCCGTGTTTGGTCAACACATTGCGAAAACACTGAACGATTCCGCGCGAAGAATCCACTAATGTATAATCAAAATCAAAAAGATAAACCGTATAAAGTTTCATTTTCTTTCCGACATTTATTATTAAACTTTTCCAATACCAACATCTGCATTAAAAAAGCGGAAGGATGCCAAGTGCATTCTTCCGCTTTTCAATATTTAATTATACTGTCATATATATACTATAACTTACGCCTCTTCCGGTTTCATATTAGTATAAACAGTCTGTACATCATCGAATTCCTCCAGACGGTCAACCATTTTGTTGATTGTTTCACGCTCTTCGGGAGTAACCTCCTTCAGGTCATTCGGAATATAGGTAAACTCACCACCGACATCCTCGAATCCCTGCTCTTCCAGATGCTTCTGAATAGCACCGTAGCTCTTAGGATCACCATAGATTGTCACTGTTCCTTCTTCTTCATCCAAATCGTAGTCTTCCTCTACTCCATAATCAATCAGATCCAGAATCAACTCATCCATATCAACATCAGCCTTCTTCTTGAAAGTGAATACACACTTATGGTCGAACAAATAAGCCAATGAACCCATATTTCCGAGTGTACCGGAGAATTTATTAAATACAGAACGTACATCAGCAACAGTACGTGTAGGATTATCCGTAAGTGTATCTACGAATACAGCAATACCATGAGGACCATAACCTTCATAAGTCATGCCTTTATATTCACTCTGGTCCTTACCCATTGCGTTCTTGATAGCACGCTCAATATTATCCTTCGGCATGTTTTCACGCTTACAAGTCGCAATAATTGAACGTAATGTCGGATTGTTTTCAGGTTCCGGTCCACCTGCCTTTACAGCAATGGCGATCTGTTTACCCAGTTTAGTAAATGTTTTGGCCATGTGGCCCCATCTTTTCAGCTTTGCAGCTTTTCTATATTCAAATGCTCTTCCCATTGGAATTTAATTTTTATTGAAGTTATCTTTTGAATTTCTCATTTTATAATTCAGCCAAAGACCATACACGATCAATACGACGGTTGGAATAACCAGTGCTCGTGTATATCCCTGAAAGGTGATCTGCAACAACCAGCAGAATACCAGTATGTAATACACCACCTTAGCTACTACCAGGCCCTTCATGATCGGGATTATCTCAGTTTGGCACCAAGCTTGGTTTCGAGACTGGCAATCAGCTTATTCATGATGGCATCGATCTGCTTGTCATTAAGCGTTTTCGTTTCATCCTGCAGAATAAAGTTGACGGCATAGCTCTTCTTTCCGGCTTCCAGATTCTTTCCTTCATATACATCGAAAAGTCTGACTTCCTTCAGAAGTTTCTTTTCCGTAGCATAAGCCACTTTCTCTATTTCTGCAAATTCCACTTGCTTGTCGAGCAATAAGGCCAAGTCACGGCTTACTGCCGGGAATTTACTGATTTCCTTATAGCTTACGACATTATTCTTAATAGCCTTCATCAGAAGTTTCCAGTTCAGATCGGCATAATATACTTCATTGTCTACATCCAAAGCCTTTTGAATCTTATGACTGACAATACCCATCATCACCAGAACCTTTCCGCCTCTATTCTGAATCTCAAGTCCCTTTGCGAACAAATCATTCTTACTTTCTGCAAAAACCAGATTTCCGAAGTTCACGCCCAATCGCTGCAATATGTTCAACACATAAGCCTTGAGTTCATAAAAATTGCTGTCCTCATCCGGATGAGCCCAAGAACCAGACACCCGTTTGCCAGTTACCCACAGACCCAGATGATAATCTTCAGAATAAGCATCAAGTACATGTTTGATCACCTCTGGATCACGACTGCTGCTTACACCAGGAATGATATCCGGACATTTGTTTTCCTTATGGAAATAATAGCAATTACCAAATTCAAAGAATTTCAAGTCCGCATTCTTGCGATTGGCATTATGGGCAATGCACTCCAATCCGCCAAACAGAAGGGTCTGACGCATGGAATTCAGATCTGAACTCAACGGATTGATCAATTTAACCAAATTCTCTGATGGATAAGATTCCAGTCCGTCGTAATAGGCAGAACGGTTCAGTGAATTGTTAAGAATCTCATTGAATCCGCATCCGACAAGCTGTTCTGCTATAATATTCTGAAGTTTATGACTCTTGTCTTCATCACCCTTGACATTGAGAGTTGATTTTACGGCAGACGGTATTTCCACATTATTATATCCGTATATACGCAAAATATCTTCCACCACATCGCACGGGCGCTGCACATCCACACGATAAGCCGGAATCTGCAATTTAATACCATTTGCAGTCTCTTCCAGAATCTTCATCTCCAGACTTGTCACAATACTCTTGATTGTTTCTGCACCGATCTCTTTACCAATCAATGCATGAACATAATCATACTCCAAGTCAACAAAGAAATCAGGAAGAGGATTGGGATAAACATCCTTGATTTCCATGGCAATCTCACCTCCTGCCAACTCACGGCAAAGAATGGCAGCCTGTTTCAAGGCGTATATTGTACCGTTAGGATCGATACCACGTTCAAAACGGAATGAAGCATCCGTACTCAATCCGTGACGACGGGCACTCTTACGAATCCATGTCGGATTGAAATAGGCACTTTCAAGCAATACATTGCGGGTTGTTTCATAAGTACCGCTTCCCTTACCACCGAACACACCGGCTATACACATCGGCTCTTCCGTATTGCAAATAGCCAGATCACGTTCACTAAGCTTATGTTCCACGCCATCCAGTGTTACAAACGGGGTTCCTTCCGGCATTGTCTTCACTACGATCTTGTTACCTTTGATCATATCCGCATCAAAGCAATGCAACGGCTGACCATAAGCAAACATGATGTAGTTTGTGATATCCACGATATTGTTGATCGGACGCAAACCGATAATACGTAACTTATCCTGCAACCATTCCGGACTCTCCTTAACTTCGCAGTTCTTAATTGTCACTGCACAATAACGCGGACAAGCCTCTGTATTCTGAACTTCAACTTCATAGTCCAAATCATGATTGTCCACACTAAAGTTCTCGCATCCGGGACGGTGAATTGAAGTCTGATAACCATTCTGAACCAACCATGCATACAAGTCACGCGCTACGCCGTAATGAGAGCAGGCATCCGCACGGTTAGGCGTAATATCCACTTCTATCAGATAATCGCTTTTCAGCTGATAATATTCTGCAGCAGGAGTTCCGGGCACAGCCTCTTGAGGCAAAACAATAATTCCGTTATGATCAGTACCGATACCGATTTCATCTTCCGCACAGATCATACCGTTACTTTCCACTCCTCTGAGTTTTGATTTCTTGATGGTAAAACATTCATCTCCATCATACAGTTTACAACCAAGGGTTGCAACCACTACTTTCTGTCCTGCAGCCACATTGGCGGCACCACATACGATCTGCACCGGATCACCTTCTCCCAGGTTAACCATGCAAATATGCATATGATCCGAATTTGGATGGGGTTCACATGTCAATACTTCACCAATAACCAGTCCTTGCAAACCACCCTTGACCGGCTGTACTTCTTCTACGCTACCTACTTCAAGTCCTTCTGAAGTCAGGGCATCAGCGACTTCCTGAGCAGTCAGATCAAAATCGACATACTCTTTCAGCCAATTATAAGAAATATTCATATCTTGATAAATTAATTTATTTCGAAATAACGCGCAAAATTACATTTTTTCATGCAAAATTGCAAGAAGAAAGCCGACAAAGCCTCATGTAATTTACAATCACCAAGAGCTTGGCATCTTCTCTTTCCTTCAGCTTACACTAAAAAGGTGTAGAATTGTCCGGCAAGGGTCCTCCAAAGGGCGAGTTCATGCCTTCGGGAGGAATCATATCCGAAGAAGGAAGAGGCACATTGCCGTCATTCATTTTCGAACCATACACTGCCGTTTCACCCGGCATCGGGATATAGGCATCCTCATCAGGATCCTGAAAGCGGGCATACTCACCACGGAATTTAAGCAAAACATCACCTACCGCACCATTACGATGCTTGGCAATAATGATCTCTGCCATACCATGCAGATCACGTCCCTTGTCATCCTGGTAAATCTTATAATACTCCGGACGATGAATAAAACAAACCATATCGGCATCCTGCTCTATGGCACCCGATTCACGAAGGTCACTCAACTGAGGACGTTTGCCTTCTATACCTTCACGGCTCTCCACTCCACGGTTGAGCTGACTCAACGCTATGATCGGAATATTCAATTCCTTGGCCAGTCCTTTCAGCGAGCGAGAAATCGTACTCACCTCTTCCTGACGGCTTCCGAATGACATACCGCTGGCATTCATCAGCTGAAGATAGTCTATCATGATAATCTTCACACCATGTTCACGCACCAGACGACGGGCTTTGGTACGCAGTTCGAATACTGACAAGGAAGGCGTATCATCTACATAAAACGGCGCATCATAAAGCTGGGTAATCTTACTGTCGAGCTGTCCCCATTCATAAGGTGCCAACTGACCGCTTTTGATTTTTTCACCCGGAATCTCACATACATTGACAATCATACGGTTGACCAGCTGCACATTGCTCATTTCAAGAGAAAACATCGCACACGGGATCTTCATGTCTACAGCCATTTTCTTGGCCATCGAAAGCACAAATGCCGTTTTACCCATGGCAGGACGGGCTGCAATAATAATCAGATCGGAATTCTGCCATCCTGACGTCATCTTGTCCAGTTTCTCAAACCCACTGCTCAAACCACTCAGTCCGTCACTTCGCGCTGCCGCTTTCTGCAACATCTCATAAGCTTCATGAATAACCGGATTGATCTGGGTGTAATCCTTTTTCATGTTCTGCTGGGATATTTCGAAAAGCTTGCCTTCGGCTTCCTGCATCAGGTCATCCACGTCCACTGTCGCATCAAAAGCCTTGGTCTGAACCTGACTGGTAAAGGTTATCAGTTCACGGGCCAGAAATTTCTGTGCAATGATGCGGGCATGAAATTCTATATGGGCAGAAGAAGCGACCTTACCGCTCAATTGTGTTACATAAAAAGGTCCCCCTACTTCATCCAACTTACCCATGGTATTGAGTTGCTCGGTAACGGTCAGAATATCCACCGGCTTTTGCTGGATGTTCAACGTACGAATGGCTTCATATATCAACTGATGCCTGTGATCATAAAAACTTTCCGGACGGAGAATTTCACTGACCAGAGAATAGGCATCTTTCTCTATCATCAAAGCTCCCAGAACGGCTTCTTCCAATTCCACGGCCTGGGGCTGCACATGACCGTAGGCATCCTCCTGCGGCACATTCACACTGCTACGGCTGGTTCTGCGACCAGTTTTTCTCACTTCTGCCATAAAAAACGATTTTGCAGCAAAGATACAATAAAGAAACGAAAAACCGCTAAGGAGTATCGCTCTAAAAAGAAAGAAAAATACAGTTGATGACTTGCAGTCTCCGGAAACCGGCACAAACCGGCCTCCTCTTTATTTAACACCTTACTCTACAAATTCCGCATATTGTTTCTCATCTGAGGCATAACACTCATGTCTTTTACTTATAAACATAACATAATGAATTTCAACAAGAAACAAACATGCAATGTTTCACACTAAAAAACTTATGTAACACTGAAAAAACGATATTCTCCAAAATCCGTTTATGTTTTTTCCCTATCATTTCCTGTCTCAGTCTTGACATAATCTCTTATCAACCGTACAGTAACTGATAAAAAAAGATCAGTCTGCAACCTACCGTTTTATTTTAACCACAAATTGACATAGCTGATCAAACAAAAAAAAGCATCTGTTTCATCATTGATCAAATCTCATTGGAACATTTCAACCTCAGTATCCTTTCATGTATCAAAATGCAAAATAAATGATACATCATAAAAACCCCATCTTGAATATTTAATTTATTTTTGTCATACGATTTACGGAAGCAATTTCCCATATCGAATCATAATCCTATAATTAATCACAGCCATTTCTATTCCCAATGGCATAATCTATAAAAACTATGAATGCAAGAACAGGAATTACCGGACTTCTCTTAACCTTTTCCGGAGTATTGGCAGCCCAACAGGCCAATTTATCATCTCAGTCAATCAACATGCCGGTCATACAGACCAAGTACACGGCCGACCCGGCACCCTACGTTTACAACGACACAGTCTTTCTCTACACCACACACGACGAAGACAATGCAGAAGGTTTCAACATGAAAGACTGGTTGCTTTATACTTCTACCGACATGGTCAACTGGCAGGACCGTGGTGCCGTAGCATCTCTGAAAGATTTCAAATGGTATAAAGGTGACAATGGCGCATGGGCCGAATGTGTAGTCGAGCGCAACGGCAAATTCTATATGTATTGTCCCATTCATGGTCATGGCATAGGTGTTCTTGTAGCAGATTCACCTTATGGTCCTTTTAAGGATCCTATCGGAAAGCCTCTGGTATGGCAAAAGGAACATTGGGAGGACATTGATCCTTCAGTCTTTATAGATGATGACGGTCAGGCATACATGTACTGGGGAAATCCCAATGTCTATTATGTCAAACTTAACGAAGACATGATATCCTATTCGGGAGAAATTGTCAAACTGCCGAGAATTGACGACTATCAGGAAGGCCCATGGTTCTACAAACGCAACGGTCACTATTACCTGGCTTTTGCTTCCACCTGTTGTCCTGAAGGTATCGGCTACGCCATGAGCGACAAGGCCACCGGTCCTTGGGAATATAAGGGACATATCATGAACCACACGCCCCGTACACGCGGTAATCATCCGGGCATCATTGACTATAAAGGAAAATCTTACTGTTTCGGTCTGAATTATGATCTGTTACGACTCGAAACCAGCCGACATGCAGAACGCCGATCCGTATCCATTGCAGAAATGGAATACAATCCGGACGGAACGATCCGCGAATTACCTTATTTCCAAGACTGCAAGCTCGAACAGATCGAACATTTCAATCCGTACCGAAAGGTAGAAGCTGAAACCATGGCTTGGGGATACGGATTGAAGACAACTCCCAAGAATCTCTGGAGCAGAGACAAGTGGAACCAGCTCGTCACAGACATTGATGATGGCGAATACCTGATGCTTAAGGGTGTGGATTTCAACAAGGGTACTTCTTCATTCAAGGTCAGTGCATCCTGTCATCTTTATGGAGGAACCATGGAAATCCGGATAGATTCACCGGAAGGAACTTATCTGGGTTCAATTGAAATCACCAACACAAAAAGCGAGCTCAAGACTTTCGAAACCGAACTGAAAAACATAAACGGTGTACATGATCTTTACTTTGTTTTCCACGGCAGCAAACAGCAAAAAAGAAATCTTTTCATGCTGGACTGGTGGGAAATCAAATAATTCTCTATCTCCATATCAAAACGGACAAAATTACCTAAACATATAAAACTTAATCTAAAAAGAATATCAACACATGAAAACCAAACATCTTAAAACAGGACTAACATTACTGTTCTCTATGGCTCTTGCCTCGCAGTCTGTCATGGCACAACGTCCGATCATACAGACCAAATTTACAGCAGATCCGGCACCGCTGGTCTATAAGGATGTCGTTTATCTGTATACTGGCCATGATGAAGATTACGCACCTGAAGGCATGGCTGGTTTCAGGATGAAAGACTGGCTTCTATACACTTCCACCGATATGGTCAACTGGACCGACCACGGCCCGATTGCCGATCTTCACAATTTCAAATGGGCAGATCCCGGTAACGGAAGTTGGGGCGGTTATGAAAATGGCGCCTGGGCTCCCCAATGTGTGGAACGCAACGGTAAATTCTATTTTTATTGTCCTGTACAAGGCCGTGGTATCGGTGTTCTGGTCGCCGACAGCCCGTTCGGTCCGTTCAAGGATCCGCTGGGCAAACCTCTGATCGGAAGCAATTACGACAGTATCGACCCCACTGTACTGATTGACGATGACGGACAGGCCTATCTCTATTGGGGAAATCCCAATCTTTGGTACGTCAAGCTTAATGAAGACATGATATCTTATTCCGGCGAAATCACCAAGGACCCACTCATCCGCAAGGAGAAAGGCAAAAAAGACCCGTTCCATTATCAGGAAGGCCCATGGGTATTTAAAAAGAACGGCCATTATTATAATGCCTATGCCAGCACCTGCTGTCCTGAAGGTATCGGATATGCCATGGCCGATTCACCAATTGGTCCGTGGGAATTCAAGGGCTACATCATGAAACCCAACGGACGTTCATCAGGCAACCATCCCGGAATAATCGACTATAAAGGCAAGTCTTACGTCTTCGGATTTAATTATGAACTCAATTTTGCCATTACCGACATTCACCACGAAAGGCGCTCCATCTGTGTAGCCGAAATGGAATTCAACCCCGACGGCACCATCAAAGAGTTACCGTGGTGGAAAGAAGGCAAGGCGGTTACACCTGTTGGCAACCTGAATCCGTTCCAACGCACTGAAGCCGAAACCATGGCCTGGAGTGAAGGTGTCAAGACCGGTCAAGACGAAGAAAACGGCATTTACATCACTTCCATCCATAATGGTGACTACATCGAAATAGACGCGGTCGACTTCAAGAAAGGAGCCAAACGTTTTCAAGCCAATGTAGCCTCCTTCGTAAAGGGAGAAATCGAAATCAGACTGGACAGTCCGACCGGAACTCTCTTAGGAACATGCCCCATCAAACCTACCGGAGGTACCGATTCATGGAAAACCTTCGAATGTGACCTGGAAAAAACAGGTGGTATCCATAACCTTTTCCTCGTATTCAAGGGAGGTGATGGCGAACTGTTCAATTTCAACTGGTGGAAATTCAAGAAATAAAACAACAGCCGAAAGAAGAATGCACCGTATTTACTCTTTCGGCTGGTTAAATTGGATATGAAGCCAACAACAAACAATCTCTGCCAATCTAATAACCAATTATTTAAATAACCATTATGAAACGTATCTGTATATATGTTGCATTAAGCCTGCTTATCAGTACCAGTCAGGCACAGACATTTCAGCGGACAGAAAATGGCATCAAAACAACGGTAGCCGATCCTAACGTTAATGTTGAGATTCAATGGTTCACACCGGGAAGTCTCAGAGTTCTCAAGACGCCACAAGGCCAAAACGTAGAAAAGAAAAGTTTGTCCGTCATTGCCCAACCGGCCAAAACGGATCTCCGCGTAACCTCATCCGGTGATGGCCTCATCACAATGAAAAGCCAATCTCTTACCGTCACACTTGACACCAAAAACGGCACACTGACTTATGCCAAACCAGACGGAAGCATCTTACTGAAAGAACTGAAAAACGACCGGCCTTTTACGAAAACCAATGATGCCGGCCGACAGACTTATATTGTTTATCAGGGTTTCCAAACCGATAAGGAAGAAGGACTTTACGGCCTTGGCCAATTACAGAACGGTAAAATGATGCAACGCAACATGACCAAGGTTCTGGCACAAGGTAACGTAGAAGATGTTTCACCCATTTTCCAGTCTACCAAAGGATATGGCGTTTACTGGGACAATTACTCAGCAACCACCTACACCGACAATAATCAGGAAACCTCTTTCAGTTCCGTAGTAGGCGACTGTATTGATTATTATTTCATGTACGGCCAGTCTGCCGACGGAGTCATTGCTGCAGTCCGCCATCTGACCGGAGAAGTACCAATGATGCCGCTCTGGAGTTATGGTTTCATGCAAAGCAAGGAGCGTTATAAAAGCCAGGATGAAACTGTCGGTGTGGTAAGGAAATACCGTGAACTGGGAATTCCTTTGGACTGTATTATCCAGGACTGGCAATATTGGGGAAACAACTATTTGTGGAATGCCATGGACTTCCAGAATCCGTCATTCAGCCGTCCGAAAGAAATGATCGACAAGGTTCATGACATGAACGCCCGCATGATGATCTCCATTTGGTCTTCTTTTGGTCCTGCCACAAAACCTTATCGCGCAATGGACAAGGAAGGCATGCTCTTCGACATCGAGACATGGCCACAATCAGGTGTTGAAGGCTGGCCTCCTAATTTGGACTATCCTTCTGGTGTACGGGTATACGACTGTTACAACCCCAAAGCACGTGATATTTATTGGGATCATCTGAATAAAGGCATTTTCCAGCTGGGCATGGACGGATGGTGGATGGATTCAACGGAACCTGACCATTTTAACCAAAAAGACAGCGATTTTGACCATCAGACTTATCTGGGCTCATACCGCAGTGTACGCAATGTCTACCCTCTCATGACTGTAGGAGGAGTATACGATCATCAACGTGCCACCACAAGTGACAAGCGCGTCATCATCCTGACACGTTCCGGTTTCCTCGGACAACAGCGCTACGCCTCCAATGTATGGTCTGGTGACGTATCATCATCATGGGATTCTTTCCGCAAACAAATTACTGCCGGACTGAATTACTCTCTGACAGGTATGCCGCATTGGAATTCAGACTTGGGCGGTTTCTTCGCAGGTTCTTACAACACAAGCTGGGCTGACAACACGGCCACCAAAAATCCGATGTATCAGGAACTATATGTACGCTGGTTGCAATTCGGTACGTTCTGTCCGATGATGCGTAGTCACGGTACCGACGTTCCACGTGAATTCTACTGGTACGGTAAAAAGGGCGAACCGGTATATGATGCACTTGTAGATGCAGTCAAGCTCCGCTACAGCCTGTTGCCTTATATCTATTCCACCTCTTGGGACGTTTCACACAGACAGTCCACCTTCATGCGCGCACTCTTCATGGACTTTATTGATGACAAGCAGTGCTGGGATATCACCAACGAATATATGTTCGGCAAAGCTTTCCTTGTCGCACCGGTTGCACAGGCACAATATACTCCTGAAACAGTACAGAAAGACCTGAAGGAAAACGAAGGTTGGAACCGCGACAACAACGGCACCAGTACGTCTGCTCCCATCTCTGTTGACTTCACCCAGTCCAAACAGATGGAAGTATATTTGCCGGCTGGCACAAAATGGTATAACTACTGGACTAACGAAACAGCCGAAGGAGGTCAGAAAATATCTGTCAAGACCACATTCAACCGCATTCCGCTCTTCGTCCGCGCAGGAAGTATCATTCCCGTCGGTCCGGATGTACAGTATTCCGGAGAAAAGAAATGGGATCATCTTACACTCTGCGTCTATCCCGGAGCTGACGGCAGTTTCACACTTTACGAAGATGAATTCGACAACTACAATTACGAAAAAGGAGCTTATTCTGAAATACCGATGACATGGAACAATGCCAAGCGTACACTGACAATCGGTAAACGTCAGGGTGAATTCAACGGCATGCTCGACAAACGTCAGTTCACCGTCAGAACGGCCAACGGTCAGGAAAAGACAGTGACCTATACAGGTAAGAAAATACAGGTCAAGCTTTAAAAGACTCAACTGAGAACAGTTCCCGATAAAAAAAATGATTCCTTTGTGAATTCCGGTTTCCCAACCTCTATTCAACAAAGGAATCATTTTTATTGTAAGTGATCAGAGATTAAGGCTCTAATCCCCATTTAAATACTGCAACACCTTACCGCTGATCTGGAGGAGTGAAATCTCACACATCTTCGTATCATATTCTGCTGTCAGAATACGTTCTTCCGCATCCAGCAGACTTTTTTGGGCTTCACGCATTTCTATTCCGGAAAGACCACCGTCAAGATAACTTTGATAAGCTACCTCATAATTATCCTGAGCCGCTATGATGTTTTCACGTTCCAGGAGCAGAACCTGCCAGTTATTCTGATAAGCCTGCCACAGATTGTGCAACTGAGATTTAAGCGCCAGCTTCAGGTTTTCTCTTTCCAGTTCGGCATAATCAACAGCCAGTTCCGCATTCCGTTTCTGCATTTTCCTTTTGCCGTCGAACAGATTAAAGCCGATTGTCAGTCCGGCATTCAGTCCCCAGTTGTCACGCTGTCTTGTCGTTGATACGGCATATTTGTTCAGCGTATACCCATATCCGGCGTTCAAACGCAAATAAGGATAGTCGCGCGACATGACTTTCTTGTAATCCATACGTGCCAGTTCGGTATTCTGACCCGCCTCCAGCAAGGAGGCATTCGTTTCAAGAGTAGACACCCACAGACTTTCGAAATCCAGATTCGGATTCACGTCAATTGTCGTGTCACGGATACCCACAAAAGCCGTCACATCATCATTACCCATCAGTTCATTAATCTTGATGAGCGAAGTTTTCAAGGCTTCCTGCTGACGCATGTACTGCGCGCTGTCGGCATTGAAATCCACCTTGGCCTGCAAATAATCCAATCCGGAATTATCACCGATATTATAGCGCAATTCGACAATACGCATGCGCTCCTTGGAGAGCGACATGGCGTATCTGAAATTCTTCAAACGGATTTTTTCCTGAATGAAATTATAATATTCGGCTGTAAGGGCAGACACAAAATCCTCAATGGCTATTCGGGTCTGAAGTTCTCCTTGCTCCTTCAACAACTGCAGCTGCTTGTAATTAGTCAGGATACTGAATCCGTCGAATATGGTCCAGTTCAGATCAACTCCGGCATTGACTGTCTGATCATAAGCATTACGTTCCGTTGACCGGACTCCCGTCGGACGGTCCGTTGTCCTGGTTGTACTCAGGTCACCACCATAAGAAGCGGACAAATCTACAGTAGGCAACATACCGGCATTCGCCTTAGTGGCATTATTCTCACTCACCTGCTGACGGTTGAGCACCATACGGATGGAATAGTTATTGCTCAACCCTGTCTCAAGACACTCCTGAAGTGTCCTTGTTCCCAACCTGTCCCACTCCGGTTGGGAAAAGGCTGCCAGATGACACAGCAGGAAGAGTCCTGTAATCCATTTATTTTTCTTCATTCTTTTTCTGATTAATTCGGTTTGTTGAAATATAACTGTAAATAGCGGGAACCACATACATGGTCAGGAATGTGGAAACCAACATACCTCCCACTACGGCTACACCCATCGCAATACGCTGATTACAGCCTTCGCCTGTAGCGAAAGCCAACGGGATCAAACCTAACACGGTAGAAGCACTGGTCATCAGAATCGGACGCAGACGCTGCAATGCAGCGTCATGTATGGCTGTCATCTTGTCTTCTCCGTTTTCCTGCTTCAGGTTCGCGAATTCCACAATCAGGATACCGTTCTTGGCCACCAGTCCGATCAGCATGATAATACCGATCTGACTGAAGATGTTCATGGTGATATCCCCGAAATACATAAATACCAGTGCACCGGTAATAGCCAGCGGCACCGTAAGCATGATAATAAGCGGATCCTTGAAACTCTCAAACTGTGCAGCAAGAATAAGATAGATCAATACCAGTGCCAGGATGAAGGCAAACATCAGACTGGACGAACTCTCGCGGTATTCCTTGGAGTCTCCGGCCAGTGATGTACGGAACGTATCATCCAACACTTCCTTGGCTATCTTGTCCATCTCGTCCAGTCCCTGCCCTATGGTCTTGCCATCAGCCAGACCGGCCGAAATCGTAGCAGAAACAAAACGGTTGTAACGGTACAGTTTGGGCGGTGCAATACTGCTCTCCAACTCGATCAGGTTATCCATCTGGATCATCTGTCCGTCCTTGCTTCGCAGGTAAATGGCTTTCAGGTCGGCCGGTTTGTTACGTTGCTGACGGTTGATTTCCCCTAGAATCTCATACTGCTTGCCGTTCATATAGAAGTATCCCATACGCTGTCCGCTCAACCCGTACTGCAGGGTCTGTGCAAGGTCGCGCGTACTGACACCCAATATGTTGGCCTTGTCACGGTTGATGTGTATGCGGGCTTCCGGCATACTGAACTTCAAATCCACATCCGCCATCTGGAATGTAGGATTTTCATATACCTTCGCCATAAATTCCGGCAATACCTTTTCCAGTTTTTCTATATTGGTAGCCTGCAAGACATACTGCACCGGCATACTGGCTCTTCGTCCGCCGAATGAAGACTGCTGCTGGACGAAAGCACGTGCCTTCGTTTTCTTCTGGACGGCTTTTGAAAGTTTTTCCGCTACTTCCATCTGACTGTAATCACGCAGGCGCATGTCTTTCAGCATGATCTGCACATTACCGCTACCGCTCGACACACGTGCCGTCACCGCTTCGGCATCGGGAATCAGGGAGTCAACCAACAGATTGATGTCTTCCGTATAATCCCGCATATATTCATAGGTTGCGCCTTCAGGCCCCTTTGTATTGACCGTGATCATTGAACGGTCCTCCAGAGGAGCCATTTCCGAAGGAATAAGATTCCAGAGATAAAAGATGGCGCCGACCATTACGGCCATAAACGGCAATGTCCACACCCTATGGCGAAGGATAAACTGCAACGACTTACTGTAGACGTTGTTCATCCCCACGAAGAAAGGCTCCGTGATCTGATAAAAGAAGTTTTTCTTTTTCTGCTGCTTGAGCAGTTTGGTGGCCAACATGGGGGTAAAGGTCAAGGCTGCAAACGAAGAAATGATAATGGATCCCGAAATCACCATACTGAATTCACGGAACAGGCGTCCGGTCGTTCCTTCCATGAAGACAATCGGAAAGAACACGGCCACCAGTGTAACCGTTGTAGAGATAACGGCAAAGAATATTTCCTTGGCACCCTCAATACCGGCTTCTTTGGGCGACATGCCTTTTTCTATTCGGATATAAATATTCTCGGTCATCACGATGGCGTCATCCACAACCAGACCTACAGCCAACACAATCGCCAGCATGGTCAGCACATTAATGGAGAATCCCAACAGATACATGACAAAGAATGAACCGATAAGGGATACCGGAATAACGATACAGGGCACCAGCGTCACGCGCCAGTCGCGCAGGAAAAGGAAAATGATGATAATCACAAGCACGAACGCCTCATATACAGTCTGTTTTACCTCGTCAATAGACGCACGTATAAACTTGGTATTGTCAAATCCGTAACTGTAATGCACATCCTCCGGCAAGTCCTTTTTCATCTGTTCCATACGCTGATAAACGGCATCAGCGATATCTATATGATTGGCTCCAGGCTGCGGCACGACAACGACACCGACCATCGGCACCCCATTCATCTTCATGTAACTCTGAATGTCGGCTGCACCCAGTTCCGCACGTCCGATATCACTGAAACGGATAATCTGGCTACCGTCATTCTTGATAATCAGATCATCAAACATCTTGGCCGTATTCATCAGACCCATGGTACGGATATTCAGCTCTATCGTATTACCCTCAATACTTCCTGAAGGCAATTCCACATTTTCCTTGTCCACCGCCGTTTTCACATCCATCGGCGTAATACCATATCCGGCCATTTTGATCGGGTCAAGCCAAAGGCGCATGGAGTATTTTTTCTCTCCCCAGATAGACACACTGCTGACATCAGAAATCGTCTGCAACTGCTCTTTGACCGTCAGGTCGGCAATCTCACTCAATTCAAGCAGCGAACGTTTCTCACTCTGCAAAGCCACCATCAGGATAGGAGACGCATCGGCATCTGCCTTCGAAACGGTCGGCGGGTCGCAGTCGTCCGGCAGATAACGTTGCGCACGTGACACCTTGTCACGCACGTCATTGGCCGCCGTTTCCAGATCGACCGACAATTCAAATTCCACCGTAATACGGCTTTGTCCCTGCTGGCTCACACTCGTCAGAGAACGGATACCCGGAATACCGTTGATGTTCTGTTCCAAAGGTTCCGTAATCTGATTCTCTATGACATCCGCATTGGCACCCGCATACGAACAGGTAACGGATATGATAGGATTATCCACTGACGGATATTCCCTCACACCTAAATAAAAATAACCGATGATACCAAACAAGAGGATGATGACCGTCATCACCGTAGCCAGTACCGGTCGGCGAATACTTAATTCTGAAATATTCATAAGCTCTCCTCTTTTGGGTTAATCCACACGATCCAATACCACCGGCAAATCCGTACGCAACTGCAACGTACCGGATGTGATCAAAGTATCTCCAACCTTCAATCCCTTGAGCACCTGCACCTGAGCCTCGGTACGCAGACCGGCCACGATCTCCACAGGCTGCGCTTTTCCTGATTTATACAGGAATACCTTGTCCTTGCCCATTTCCGGTACGATAGCTTCAGCCGGAATGGCTATGGCATTGTCTATCTCCTGTTTCTTCAGCGTGATGCTGACATACCGTCCCGGCGTAAGTTTGCCTCCCGGATTGGCATAAATGGCACGGACAGCCAGCGTACGGGTTTCCAAATCCACTGCAGACTCCTTGGCATATACCTTTGCCGGATAAGACTCCAATGATCCGTCAATGGTAAAGTTAAGTCCTGTACCCGGTTTGATATCGCTGGCATAACGCTCGGACACATAAAACTCCACTTTCAGCGGAACGATACGGGTCAGTTTGCTCACTACCGTAGTAGGAGAAGCATAGGCACCCACACTGATCTGGCGCAAACCGATCACACCGTCAAATGGTGCACGCAACTCTGTCAGGGCAATCTGTGCCTTGACAACTTCTATGTCTGCCTTTAATGTTTCCAGTTCCGTACGCACCTGTTCATAGGCTTCCTGACTCACGGCATCGCGCTGCAAAAGCCGTCGCTGACGGTCCACGCGGTCATTGGCCAGTTTCAGCTGCACGGTAAGCCTTCTGAGTTCGGCCTGCAACTGACGGTCATTCACCTTGGCCAGCAACTGCCCTTTCTTGACATGCGAACCTTCATTAAAATTAATCTCAACGACCTGTCCGGAAGTTTCAAATGACAGGTTGACTTCTTCATCGGGTATGAGCGAACCCGTGACCTGGAATTCATCCGTAAGTTTGCCGGTCTTGATACGCAAACCATTCACATTAAGAATTTTTTTGTTTCCCGACGAAGTGGATTTCACTTTCTCGGCCTGCTGCAATTCTTCATTCTGTTTTGGCATTTGGGAATAGAATCCCCAAACGACCAAACAACAGACAATGAATATGACCAGTGCCCATTTTGTTTTTTTGTTCATAAACTGTCTTATTTTTAGGTTGTTTTCTTAGGATAAGTTCTATTTCTTACAGCATCGAACGAAACAGTTATCAAGTCTTCGTTTAATTATGCTTTTCATTAGACATACAAAACTACAAAAGTTTAAATAAAAAGTAGCCTTTTAAACAATTTTTAGTCAAAAATGAAAGAAATATGCCCATCAACCTGACAGTTCTTTTTATGGCAATTGCTCCAGAAGATCTGCATAACTTTCGGCCAGATAGGTCACTCCGGCCGTTTCAAGTTCTTCGCGCCCTCCATAGCCGAACAAGACACCCATGCTGTCCAGTCCCACTTCTTTCGCACCGATCACGTCGTACTTCCGGTCGCCGATCATCAGAATATCCGCTTTGGCGGCCTCCAGATCCAGTTCGGACAATATGTGCCTGATCACGTCTGCCTTGGTATGCAAAACGCCCTCATCATCTCTCCCGCCTACAAATTCAAAATACGGCATCAGTCCGAACTCTTTCAACACCGTGTCTGCCATGTATTTCATTTTCGATGTAGCAATTACCAGATGATAGCCGCGTGACTTCAAAGTCTTCAGGCATTCTTCCACTCCCGGAAAACGCTGGCTTTCATATAGTCCGACCGACACATAACGTTCACGGTAAACAGCCACTGCCTCCCTGGCCTTTTCTGTCGAAAAATGATAAAACTCCTTGAATGAATCTTCCAATGGCGGCCCGACAAAAGGATAAAGCGTACGGATGTCATCCACCTGTACGCCAAAATGGCTCAGCGCATACTGTGCCGAACGGACAATTCCCAGTGCGGAATCCACCAGCGTGCCGTCCAGATCAAAAAAAAGATAACGGTAAGTTTTCATATTGATGTCATGCTTTAGATTTTGCAAAGGTAATCTTTTTTTGGCACAGGCAGAAATCCGGCCATACCGGCTGCGTTTTCCGCCTATACCTGCAAACCCGTTTCAGGCAATAAAACCTATTCGTTTCCGCGATGTTTCCGGTTTGGTAACCGCAGGGAACAAATTCAGTTTCAATACGGCTCCCGACACGTCTGTCTCCTCTACACGACGGAACAGGTCAACCTTATCCACTACGCCTCCCTCCATGATCCGACGGGCCATGACCGGAAGAATACCGGACGTTACAAAATGGAGCATCCAACGGGCATTACTGAAAGTACGCGACTTCTGCATCAGGAAACGTGAAACAGCTTCCTTCAGCTTTGTCTCTGCTTCCGGCACCAGCTGGCAACTTCTTTCATTCAGATACAACCGGGCTATCTCTACCAGTTCATCTGCATTGTAATCATCGAAATGGAAATGGTGGCCAAACCGTCCTTTCAGTCCCTGATTGACTTCCATCAGACGTTCCATCTCATCCTCATACCCCGCAAATATCACCAGTATATCCGAGTGCGGATCTGTCATGACAGACAACAGGCTCTCTATGACGTGGTTTCCAAAATCCTTCCGATCCTCCTTCGTGTCACACAACGTGTATGCCTCATCTACAAACAGGACATTTCCCTTGGCCTTTTTCAGCAATTCGGTCATTCTTTCTTCAGTATGCCCGATATAAGCCCCGACCAGTTGCCTGCGCTCCACCTCTATCACTTCACCTTTCGACAAGAGACCGAGCGACTTGAATATTTTTCCGATCAACCGGGCCACTGTGGTCTTGCCGGTTCCGGGATTACCCGTAAACAGCATGTGATGAAGCATGTGAAACGAACCATACACACCCAACTTCTGGCGGGCCGCCTCAAAACGGGCCACCATCAGCATGTCATCCAGCTCAGCCTTCAAAGACGAAAGTCCGACCAAAGCATGAAGTTCACGCATACTGGCTTCGTATTCCTGCAAACTGCCCGAAATGTCCCTGGACTGTTCGTCCGGTCTGTAATCCGGAAGACAGATATCCTCCGGCTGTAAAGTCGTCAGCTGACTGACGTCCATATCCGTTGCATCCTTAGGGTTGGAAAGAATCCTGGCCTGCAAACGGCGTCTGAAACGTTCGGACAAATATTCCCTGATAAAACAACGGATATCATGTCTGTCCCATTTCCTTACAATATTCCAATTGTCTCTTGCTTGAAGAACCAACCTGTGTTCTGCAGCTGCAGATAACGTAAATGATGTTTCAGACAACACGCGCTGGAACGTACAGAGCCATTCTGCCATTGTCTCCTCATGCATCACATAATAATCCTCTTTCCGAAAAGCCTTGGCCAACACGGGCGAAGCAGCCATCAACTGACGGATCTCGTCAGCCGAACCACAAAGCACAGGTACCCAATACAGTTTGTGAGAAATTACCGCCTGTTCCAACCGGTGCAGGAATAAAGCCGAAGAAGGCTTCAGCAAAGCCGGAAGATGGTATATAAACGCGGCATAATTCTGGAAATCATCCTGCAAACAGTTTGTCAGGTCACTACACTCGGCTGTGGGATGTTCACAGTCAATCATCAGCATTTCAGCCGCATCCAGATTGAGGATTCCGGATAGTGAACGGGCCAGCTGTTCGCCTTTTTCCAGATTTGGAGTTTCAATAACTGCAGAGGTATGCAGCTTCATCCTTTTCACACCGTATTGCCCGCAGCGCTGGTTAAAAGCACTTATGTCCGTCAGGCCGACCAATTTGCGGCGCACGCTTCCCAATCCGGTGAGCTTCTGGATCTGAAACCAGTCCAATAACGACACCGGTTTGTTTTCTTCCGATTTATTCAGCGGATCATCCCAGTATTTTACGAGCTGGTATTCCCAGTCATCAGAACCAAGAGAATGGACCGGCAACGCATGCAGGTCTTTCCCCTCATACCTGAATTTTGACAAAGCAAAAGGTTCATCTTCATAAAGGAATACAACAAAATAATCATCTTCACACCATATGGCATGAGAATACGGACTGAACCTCAGTTCATTTCTTTCCACCTGTTTTCTGCCGATCACACGTATTTCACTGGCAACCAGAATACCGGTAGACATATAGACCATCGCGCTGTACTGCCCTTCACGACACCTTCCGGTCTTTACAC
The DNA here is from genome assembly GCA_900546665.1 of uncultured Paraprevotella sp. GTDB lineage: Bacteria > Bacteroidota > Bacteroidia > Bacteroidales > Bacteroidaceae > Paraprevotella > Paraprevotella stercorigallinarum. The sequence continues at coordinate 58,755 of URDY01000004.1, forward strand.
GCAAATGGATTTTTCCGGATGAGAACATGCCTTCACGCCGACAGTCTGCGGGGCGCATTATACTTACATGTTTCAGCTCCGCACAGACCTGCCCCACCGGTTCTGACATAGCCTTGTCATTCGACGGTTCTGACGAACCGGCTTCATTATCACATAGCAGATCATTGTCCTCATCCCATTCCGGATAAAAGGACATGTCATACTGCATCAATTCATTATACTCATCTGATGAATTATCAAATAAAATTTTTCCCGATTTCATAGCTTTTGTTTTGAAATTAATAAAAGAATAAAAATACAAAAGGGTATACTCAAAGCTATACCCATACTTCTTCTGCTCCACTAACTTTAAGCTACCAAACTCTCAGTCGCAGAAGTAGGGGTCCAATAAGTCAATGAACACGCCATGACAGGATTATGTAGAAGAAAGTTTTTACTCCCTTCTGTCAAATCTGACACGCTGTTTCATTGAATTATTCTTCATACACAAAAGCTATTAAAAAATAGGCAAAAGCGGCACACTCACCGCCTTTGCCGCAAATATACAGGTTTTCAGGATATCCGCCAAATCATTGACCGGATTTTTTTATATTCCGGATATGACGTGCCGGCACTCCCCCCACTATTGTATCAGCCGGCACGTCTTTGGTCACCACTGCACCGGCTGCCACGATTGCATTATCCCCGATCGTCACACCCTGCAAGATGGTTGCATTCGACCCTACCCAGACATTTTTCCCTAACGTAATCGGAGCCGGTACGGTATAACATCTTTGCTCCGGTTCCTCACCATGATTCAAAGTCGCGAAAACGACATTATGGCCGATCTGGCAATTATCTCCAATCGTCACACCGCCATGATCCTGAAAATGGCAACAGGCATTGATAAACACATTCCGGCCAATCCTGATATTTTTTCCGAAATCAGTATAGAACGGCGGGAAGACCCGCAATCCCGGATCAACCTCACGCCCAAACAACCGTGACAGAAGCGTCCTTACTTCTTCCTGAGTATGATAAGAGCCGTTCAATTCAAAAGTAATACGTCGGGCCTCATCACTCATCCGGTGCATAAATTCCGCAACATCGGGTGTACTCAAAGGCTTCCCCGTTTCCACATAACGTAAAAAATCCTCCAGTGTCATCATTTCTTCTACATCACTTTTATGATTTCACATCAAATCCGCTTGCCGGTTTCATAGGCCTCCGTCATTGCAGGTTTGCCATAGATCTCTCCTGTATGCCATACCCCGCCACAGAAAACGGTTCCTTTGATCACAGGGTTTTCCAGACAATCCAGGAATCCCCTGAAACTGTCCACCACACGATCCATAATGGCCGGATCTTCTTCAGCTGCCGTTGCAATGAAATAGAACTCCTTGTTCTTCATTTCCTTATAAGGACCACAACAACGGTCGAGCATCATCTTCATCTGTGCGCTCATGGAATAGAAATACACCGGTGTTCCCATTACCAGTACATCCGCCTCCAGCATCAGTCTGATCACCTCTTCCGCATCATCTTTCTGCGGACAAGGTCTGCCATACTGACTGCAGACACTGCATCCCAGACAAGGATGAATCTCTTTGTCCCTCAAAAACACTTTTGTCACCTGATGACCGCTTTCCATTGCACCGCGCATCAGTTCGTCACACAGCGTATCGGAATTACCGCCACGTCTCGGACTGGACGATAAAATCAAGATTTTTTTCATTTTCATATCCGGTTTGATAATTCATTCATATTGTTCTGGCCATAAAGTCTCTGACCACATGCAAAATTGCCATTTTTTACGGAATATTGCAGTAGATGAATTACAGAATTTATACCCAGAATTCCGGTTTTTGTTTTTTACCGGATAAAATGGTTTTCCTGATACACCGGATAACTGATTCTTTATTTGTCATGATGATAAAAACAAAAAATTGCTTATTCTGACAAACCCCAATAAAGGTCATGCTATCAAACCAAAGAAACAGCCATATATAAAAAAGGGACAGCGTTTACACTGCCCCATTCTTAAGACTTTGCTTATGTGTCCGTTTTTCAGACCATACACAGACTTTCCCTTATGTTCCTAACGGATATAATTAAGTGGCGCCCATGCTTCCCTTTCAGGAATTTCGTCCTTACGGCTCTGAGTACATTTCAGTAACCAGGCCACATTATCGGCCAGCGTACGCATGGTCTGCAGTCCTTCTGAGTCCTGCTTAGTATCTTCCGGTGCACGGCCATAAGCTATATTCCAGTATTGCGAGGTGGCATGCACCATATTGCTCATGTCGGCATACAGGTTCAGTCTCTGGAATGTCGTGCTGGCACCACCACGACGACATACGGCAACCGAGGCCCAAACCTTGTTTACGATATCAGCTTTGCACGAAAGGAACAGACGGTCGAGCAAGGCACACAACGAACCATTAGGACCGCCATAATAAGTAGGAGAACCCACAATAAGAGCATCCGACTCTTTCAACTTTTCCCTTACCGTAAGATAAAGCTCATCCTTAAAGGCACACTGGCCGAGAGAACCGCACTGGTAGCAGGCAATACAGCCCTGCACGGCTTTTGTACCAATCCATACGATCTCCGACTCAATACCGTATTTTTCCAACTGTCGGGCCACTTCGCTCAATGCGACATGCGTATTCCCGTTTTTTCGGGGACTACCGTTAATAAGTAATGCTTTCATAGACTATTATATTAAAAATCAATCTGATCCGGATGAAGACCTGAACCGCCGCAATAAGACATCTGATTGATACAGGCCATATCTTCCGGCGATATCTCAAAATCAAATACATCAAAATTCTGTATGATACGTTCGGGCGTAACCGATTTGGGCAACGGAATCAACCCGTTCTGTAAAGACCAACGGATACAAAGCTGAGCCACCGACTTGTGATATCTGGCAGCAATATCGGCCAGATCCTTGTTCTGGAGCAATCTGCCCGTTCCCAACGGACTCCAGGCTTCCACTGCAATCTGATGACGACGACAAAATTCTACAACCTCAGCCTGCGTCTGTCCCGGATGGATTTCAATCTGGTTTACCATAGGCTGAACCTTTGCATGTTGCAAAAGAGACTCCAAATGAGAGACATAGAAATTGCTCACGCCAATGGCTTTTACCAGCCCTTCAGCATACAGGGTTTCAAGAGCCCGCCATGTTTCCGCATTGAGTTCTTCCCAATTCTCAAACTGTGAAACTGATGCCGGCCAATGAATCAGATACAGATCAAGGTATTCCTGATTGAGATCTTTCAAGGTTTTATGAAAGGCTGCTATCGTTCTGTCATACCCACGCTCGGTATTCCACACCTTACTGGTGACAAACAGCTCTTCACGCTTCACGCCACTTTCTGAAACAAATTCAGTCAAAGCCTTTCCCACAAAAGTTTCGTTGCCATACACGGCAGCCCCATCTACATGACGGTAGCCCGCCGTCAAAGCAGTCTTTACTGCATCAGACGTAACCTGTCCGTTCGGTGCCTGCCAGGTTCCGAAACCGATAACAGGTATGGTTTTCCCGTTTATTAATGTAATTTCTTTGTGCATAAATTCACTGTACTGGTTTTACGGTCACAAAGTTATAACAATTGCCGGCATCTGACAAGTACGGCACAGGCCGACTGGATAAGAACCAGAAACGGTAATCACTGATAAACAAGAGTATACAAAATCCGTCGTCTTCTCAAAACCAACAAACTTTAACGTTCACATCCCTATCATTGATCCATACCGTTAAACACGGCTGGTCCCGTCGTTCATGAGGCTGGCCCCATCAGAAAAACATCCGACATCAGGACAAAATTTCCGTCACGGAGCATCAGGCACAATAAACCAATACACCGTCACGTATATAATAATAATTCCGACGCCATTTGACATGCTCATGCAAAGGAAGGACAAAAGAATCCCAATAATAATACATTTCCTTCACGTTTTTCCATCCTAATCTGTAAAAATCATTAAGGACACGATCTGCACTGGTACCGATCCTGCGATGAAAGAATGATTGCAGATAGCTCCAGATCGGAATATTGGGATGTTCATAACCGAACTCAAAGAAACCGGTACGGTCCGAACCACGTGAAAAAGGCAGATGAGTCACGTCCCCCATTTTCCTGCGGATATAGTTGCGGTCGTATCTGAACGCGAAATAGGCATGTGCATCACTGGGTTTATGATTGCGGATTCCCTTGGATTTCAGTCTCCGTTCTGTACGTTTCATTCCATTTTTCATTTTGTATTCTAATACAAGGAGGGACTGAAATATTACATTATATCACAATTCGAGAAAAAGTGACGAAGTTCCTGTTCAAATATTTTGCATCGAAATACTAATAAGGCAGAGGCCATTCGTTGTATTAGAATATAAGCAATCATTAAAGAAGAATTTGGATTTCTTGACAAGCACAAAATGGGAACCGACTTCCTTACCAATTTTAGTAAAAAAATAGATATTACAAAATAGCATTGTATTTACCTGCATTTTGAGAAGTTTATAAACGGTTATTGCACTTAAACTCATTCGGTGTACATCCCACTACCTTTTTGAACACTCGGCTTAAATGATGAGGATATTGGAATCCTACTTCGTAAGCAATCTCACTAACCGTTTTGCTTGTACTCGCCAACAATTCCTTTACACGATTAATAACGGCGAGATGGATGTATTCGATGGCTGACTTTCCTGTCTCTTTCTTGATAAGGTCGCCGAAATAGTTGGCTGAGAAATGCAGTTGGTCGGCACACCATGCAACTGTGGGCAAACCATTTTGTTCCGGCTTGTCTGAATTAAAGTAATCAAGCATCAATGCCTCAAAACGTGTAAGTACATCGCGGTTGATAACCTCACGTGTGGCAAACTGACGGTCATAAAAACGAAGACAATGATTGAGCAGGACTTCAATATTGGAAGTGATAATGCCGCGACTATGCTTGTCAATAATGTGATGCAATTCTTCTTGTATTTCAGCAAAGCAGTTGAAAATAGTCTGTCGTTCACGCTCGGACATATGCAAAGCTTCATTTACTTCGTAAGAAAAAAAAGTATATTCCTTCATCTTACGGGCCAGGCTTGTGCCACGCAACAAATCAGGATGGAATAATAGAGCGTAACCTTCCGGATTGACAGTTTCACCGCCATCATCAATACCTGCTACTTGCCCTGGAGCCACAAAAACCAACGTACCTTCCTGATAGTCATACTGGCTACGACCGTATGTCAGTTTACCATGTATCTTTTCTTTCAAATAAATGCCATAGAAGCCGTAATACTTACGTTTATGTTTTAGTACCTTAACTTCCCGAAAATCGATAAACGTGACCAAAGGGTTGAGTGTTTCAATCCCCAAAAACTCATTGTAATCATGAATGTTACTGATATTTATTATGTCTCCCATATTTCCCTCAATTATTTTAGTTAATGTTACAAAAATACTTTTTTTTATGGTCTTTTTATCGTACTGAAAGTCAAATCTGTAAAATCGGTGCAAGATTCAGTGATATGTGTTATTCGATAGTCTGGATATTAATCTTACAGTCGGAATTTCGTTGATATTGGTGTTCCATTCTGTAATCTGTGTATAGATGAAGGATCACTTACATACTACCTTTGCATTATCAAAATTATAAAGTCAAAATGAAAATGATTATCAATATCTGTCTGCTTATGGCAACATTATCTTTCAGTAATTGTGACAAAAAACAATACGAATCCTATCCACCTTCCGACAACGAAAACATTTCTGTTTCTGAAACCAAGGAGCACCTTACTATCCACAGTACTATTGCCGATGTATTAACCCATCCTGCATTCAACGGGTTCAGCCGCTACATTCTGCCACTGGAATGGGGGTATGATGCAGACATGCAGCTTTCTAATGTGTCTCGGTTACTTCCTTACCATAATTACATAGATGCGGAGCGGTGTGTAGGTTATATCAATCAAATGATTGATTCGGTAGCCACCGGACGCAGAATTTATTATGACCTGGGACGTGAGGATGCCGGGCTGTTCTTCTTCCGCGGACGACCGGGCGCACCGTTCGCTGTTATCTGTCCCGGAGGCGGATTCTCGTATGTAGGTTCCATTCACGAAGGCTTTCCTCACGCATTGGTTTTGAGCCAGATGGGATATAATGTTTTTGTTATCCAATATCAGACTGGCAGTGCGCAAACAGCTTGTGAAGACTTGGCTGCAGGTATTGAGTATATCTTCCGTCACGCCACGGAATTGCAAGTCGATACAGCTGGCTACTCCGTGTGGGGCAGTTCAGCGGGAGCGCGTATGGCGGCTTATATCGGTTCTTATGGCACTGCTGCTTTTGGAGGTGCGCAACTTCCACGTCCAAGTACGGTAGTAATGGCATACACAGGACACAGTGAATACACACGGCAAGATCCGCCAACGTATGCTGTAGTTGGATCGAACGATGGAATTGCCAATCCAAATACAATGCGCCGTCGTACGGAAGCATTGCAGGCTATTGGCATACCGGCAGAATTTCACCTTTATCCTAACCTACGTCATGGTTTTGGACTGGGTATAGGTACAAGTGCCGAAGGCTGGATTGACGGTGCAGTCCGTTTCTGGGAAGAAAACCGATAAAAAAGTTCAAACATGAACTCACATCTGAACTAATGTGTATTATGGGTATCCCCGACAAGTCCATTCGGTAAAATGGGTGTTTATATCTGTAATCTGTGTATGGACAGAAGACTTTTACCGATGTAATTTTGCATCATAACTTTGATAATACATTAAAAATAAAATGAATATGGATACAGTAAAATTAAGCAACGGCGTGGAAATGCCTATTTTGGGTTATGGAGTCTATCAAGTTTCACCATCAGAATGTGAACGGTGCGTAAGGGATGCCATCAGCGCAGGCTACCGCCTGATTGATACGGCACAGGCGTATGGCAACGAACAGAACGTGGGTAATGCCATCAGGAATTGCGGTGTGCCACGCGAGGAACTGTTTATTGTGACGAAGGTATGGATTTCCAATGCCGGCTACGAGCGTGCAAAAGCCTCTATTGATGAATCTTTACGCAAACTTCAGACCGACTACATCGATCTGCTACTCATTCATCAGCCGTTCAGCGATTATTACGGCACATGGCGTGCAATGGAGGAAGCGTACAAGGCTGGCAAGCTGCGTGCCATCGGCGTATCAAACTTCTATCCCGACCGCTTCATCGACCTGGCGGAGTTCAGCGAAATACCGCCTATGGTCAATCAGGTTGAAACGCACGTGTTCAACCAACAGATAGAGGCGCAGAAGATTATGGAGCAATACGGCACACACATTATGGCATGGGGACCGTTCGCCGAAGGGCGCAACAACTTCTTCGGTAACGAAACACTGATAGCCGTCGGCGCAAAATACGACAAGAGCGCGGCACAGACCGCCCTGCGCTACCTCATCCAACGCGGCGTGATTGTCATTCCGAAATCTGTCCGCAAGGAACGTATGGAGCAAAATATCAATGTGTTCGACTTCACGTTGAGCAACGAGGACATGCAGCGCATCCGCCAGTTGGACTTGGGGCAGAGCCTGTTCTTCTCACACTATGACCCGCAGACGGTGAAATGGCTTTGCAATTATGGTAAGAGCAAATAAGGACAAGCGACTGAAAGTGCTGTTGGTAAACGGAAGTCCGCATCGCAGTGGAAATACGTTTACCGCACTTTCGGAAGTGGCGAGAACGTTGGAAGAAGAAGGCATGGAGGCTGAAATCGTCCACGTCGGCAACCGTCCCGTGCAGGGGTGTATCGGTTGTTACAAGTGCAGGGAAAAAGGTGTCTGCGTATTTCAGGATGAAACGTACCTGACCTTGCGCGAGAAACTGGCGGAAGCGGATGGCATCATCATCGGTTCGCCAGTCTATTTCGGCAGACCGTCGGGAAGCCTCTGTGCCTTGCTCGACCGCCTGTTCTATTCCAGCGGCCGGTTGGCACAGTACAAGCCGGCGGCATCCGTGGTGGTCTGCCGTCGCGGAGGAGCCACCGCCACTTTCGACCGGCTGAACAAATACTTCACCATACTCAATATGCCCGTCGTTCCGTCACAATACTGGAACAGCGTGCACGGGCGGAATCCGGGCGAAGCCTTGCAGGATGCGGAAGGCCTGCAAACCATGCGCACGCTGGCTCGCAACATGACTTGGATGCTGCGCAACCTGCGCGACAGTACTCACCCCTTCGAAACCGAAGAAAGGCTACATACAAACTTTATCCGATAATTTGCGTATGAGAACAATATTCCAGATATTCTGCCTGCTGCTTGCCGCGACAACGGCAACGGCTTGCAACAACACAGAAGAAAACGAATGGTTGCCGGAAGTAACGATAGAAACCATTGTTACGACCGACATTACCGCCACATCCGCCATTTCCGGCGGACGCATCTCCGGTAACATGGAAGACATCACCGAGTTCGGTATCTGCTGGGGAACCTCCGCCGAGCCGACCGTGAGCGGTTCGCATGCGGCATCGGACGGATCTCCCGAATCATTTGCCTGCTATATAATGGGACTTACTCCCGGCACTACTTACTATGTCCGTGCATACGCCACCCTTGCGTCGGGTACGGTGTATGGAACGGCACGCCGCTTTACCACCGCGGACGAAGACGGCGGAGAAGGCAGCGAGGACGAGATGCAACTACAGATTTATCTTTGGCCCAAAGGCAATATGCCGGCAGTAACAAGCTATACCAGAAACAACGGCAATTATCAGGACGACCCAGACTTCTGTCCCAATATGGTGTGGTATCCTGTACCGGACAATGTGGAGGTGAAAGGTGCCGTGATGGTTTGCCCGGGCGGGGCGTTCATGTTCCGTAGTCCCAATGAAGGAGCACCCGTTGCCCGGCGGTTAGCAGAACTGGGTTGGCAAAGTTTTGTAGTGAACTATCGTGTCCGTCCCTATACGATGGAAGAAGGTAGTCTGGATTTGGCCCGAGCCATCCGTTATGTCCGCAGCCATGCCGCCGACTATGGCATTGACTCCAATCATATCGCATCGGTAGGCTTCTCCGCGGGCGGCATCCTCTGTGGCGATGAAGCATTGCACTTCGACGGACAAGTAAACGGAACGGCACTGGACGATGGGTATATACCCGATGAACTCGACCAGGTTTCGGCCGACGTATGCGCCATCGGCATGATTTACTCGTTCTACGGACGGTTGAGCGTATCAAATAACAACGTAGATGATTTGCGTGCCGGAAATATTCCTCCCACATTCTATACTTACGGCACGGAAGATCCGTTCTACCGCCAGTTCATTGCCAACGCCAACGCTGCCCGTGAAGCCGGGGTGCAGGTAGAAGAACATGTACTGGATGGCTGGCCACACGGTTTCGGCGTACAAGGAGAATGGACTACGTGGTTCGACAACTTTTTGATACAAATAATATCGCATTGAATATGGGTAAAGATAATGATAATGATAACAACAAGGGTATTTCCCGTCGAGATGCCTTGAAACGGATGGGGCTGTTCGTGGCGGGAGCTGCAGCATTGAGTATGCCCTCCGCATTGACCTCTTACGGCGGAGAAAAGAAGAAACGTATTATTCTTTACTTCACTGCCACAGGAAACAGCCTTTATATCGCCCGCCAACTGGCGGACGAGAATACCGAGCTGCTCAGTATTCCACAAATGGTAAAGCAGAACCGTTACGATTTCGAGGCAGATGAGGTAGGCATCATTTATCCTATATACGGACACATGCCACCGAATATGGTACGTAATTTTATCAAGCAGGCAAGAATCAAGGCTGACTACAAGTTTGCCGTACTCACTTATGGGATGCTTGACTTCAATGCAGCCGAACTGTGGAACGGAATCTCACAGAAAGCAGGTACAAAATTCGACTATATCAATACCCTCGTTATGGTGGACAACTGGCTTCCCAATTTTGACATGAACGAGCAGATGAAGATAGATAAGCACATCCCCGAACAAGTGGAGAAGATAAAGGCTGATTTGCTGAAACAACGGAAATGGATAAAGCCCGCCACTGCGGAAGACCGCCGTAACCACGATGGCTTTATGTCCTTTTCCCGTCTTGACCCCGAAGTAGGATTTCTGAAACGAAGCGAAAGATATTTTCAGGTGACAGATGCCTGTATTGGCTGTGCCATTTGTACAGAAGTATGTCCGCGCGGCAATTACGAACTGACCTCCACGGGGGTAAAGGCTGAAGGTGACTGCGACTTCTGTTTTGCCTGCATCCACAACTGTCCACAGAAAGCCATACAGTTTGCCGACCTGCCCGATGACCCGTTGCTGTCACGCGGCGAGGTGAATCCCAATGCCCGCTACCGCAACGATCACGTGTCGCTGTGGAGCATTAAAGAAAGCAACAGACAATAAACCACTAAAAATGAACGGATATGAACAGATTGAAAAAAATCATCTTCTTCGCCATCCTGCTGATAGGTGGCTTATGTGCAATGAATGCACAAGAAAAGACGACAACCGCCGGTGTACCAGTAGTTAAGTTGAACAACGGTGTGGAGATGCCACGCTTCGGACTGGGTACCTTTCTGCAAGGCTCCAACGAAATATGCAAGCAGTCGTGTCTTACCGCTTTGCGTGCAGGTTATCGTCACATTGACACTGCACATGCTTACTACGATGAAGAAGGTGCGGGTGAAGCTGTTAAGGAAAGCGGCATTCCACGCGAAGAAATCTGGATAACCAGCAAGCTCTGGCCTACAGAATACGGCGAAGGTAAAACGCTGAAAGCCATTGATGAAATGCTTGCCCGGCTTCAGACGGACTACATAGACCTGCTCTATGTCCACCAGCCCGTTGGCGACTTTGTGGGTGCGTGGAAAGATATGGAAAAGGCCGTACAGATGGGCAAAGTACGTGCGCTCGGCATCAGCAACTTCGATGCCAATGACGAGGTGTTTAACGAAATAATGGAGAAATCCACCATCAAACCCGCTGTACTCCAAATAGAATGCCATCCTTATGCTCAACGGACAGAAATGCGTAAGAAAGCTGCCAAGTACGGCATCCAGGTGGAATGCTGGTATCCGCTGGGAGGTGCACAGAGTCAAGGCTTGTTACTTCGTGATTCGGTCATTACGAAGATAGCTGATAACCATGGTAAATCGCCAGCCCAAATCATCCTGCGCTGGCACATTCAAGAAGGTTTCTCCGTCATACCCGGTGCCACCAAACCCGATTATATAAAGGAAAATATCCAGATATTTGATTTTACTCTCAGCGACGACGAGATGCAGCAAATACGTTCGCTCAACAAGGAGCAACGCATCTTCAACGCTACATTGGATGATGTGAAGCGAATGGTGTGGGGAACAAAACTGTAAAATACAAAAGCAAGAAACATTATGAGACACATCATTTCATCTATCGCCATTGCCCTTTCCGTAGGGCTATTCGCATCCTGCGGGAACGGCAAGAAGCAAATGGCGGAAGCCGAAGAGAACTGTTATGGTATTAATTATTCCGACACCTCCACCATCAAGAAGGCACACAAGAACGTGCTTATCCTCTCCGGAAGTCCGAGGCGCGGGGGTAATACCGATCTGCTCTGCGACGAGTTCGCACGCGGAGCGAAGGAAGCGGGCGCACGGGTAGAAAAGCTGTTCTTGGAAGACTATGATATCCGGTTCTTCCAGGAGGTGGACGAGCGTCACGTGGGCGACAGTGCGGACGTGGCTACGGACGATGCGCCGATGATTGTCAGTAAGATGTTGGATGCCGACATCATCGTGCTGGCCAGTCCCGTTTACTTTATGAACATCAACGGGCAGATGAAGACGCTTATCGACCGCACCTACTCGCACTTTATGGACCTAAAGGACAAGGAGTTTTATTATATCACCGCTTGTGCGGACCGTGCCGAAAGCACAGCCGACTTTGCTATCACGGGTTTCCGTGGCTTCGTGATGTGCCTGCCCAACCCCACGGAACGAGGGATGGTGAAGGCCATCGGGCTAGGGCGGAAAGGCAGCGTAAAGGGCACGGCATTTATGCAACAGGCGTATGAATTAGGGAAAGGAGTCTGACATATGAAGTACAGAGAATTTGGACGCAACGGCCTCCGCGCCTCCGCCGTGGGGCTTGGTTGTATGGGAATGAGCCACACTTACGGTGCGACCGCCGATAAAAAGGGAGCGGCGACACAACTGGCAGACAACAGTTTCTACACCACCTTGCAACAGCAGGCAACCCTCATCGGCATTAAGGCGATATTGGGCTATATGCTGATGCTCGCCATCGACCTTGTAATAGTGGCAGCGTTCATCCCGTTCCACAAGATCATCTGCGTGCCGGTGGTCAAGACCGGGGATGATATGGCGTAAACCTCACTCCGGATGTGAGCCTATATCAGTAACGGACTTAGATACCCTCAGTTCCGGACTAAGGTCTATTTACATTTGGAGCCAATATCTCCGACAACGCCAATCCGTCAGGATAAGCACTATCCGAGGGTCGGATAGTGGTTCTCGAAGAAAATAAGTACTATCGGAGGCTCGGACAGCACTTATTCTGTAGTTTTAGACATGTGGAAGCCCTCGGACGTTGGTAAGAATCTTCTAGAAGCCCTATCCGAGATATTTCCTTTCGTCGAAATTGGTGCTTCAATCCGTAATCTGTGTATGGACGGGCGTATTCCGTTGCCGTAACTTTGCAACATCGAACAAACTGATTGAATATGCGAGAAAAGATTATCCGTTTCTTCAAGATGTGGACGCTGCCGCTCGGTATGTGTGCGGGCTTTGCCGTCTATTTTATGTTCCACTACATTCCGTGGCTCGCCCCACTCAAAGCATTGGCGAATGGGGCTGACGACTATATTATGCCCTTCTTTATATTCGTGATGCTGTTTACGACCTTCTGCAAAGTCAATCCGCATGAGATGCGCATCATGCGGTGGCACGTGGTGATGATTTTGTTTCAGCTGATATGTTGCCTGGCGGTGGCCGTGCCGACGCATTATTTCCCCGATTCCCCCTACCGGGTGGTGGCGCAAGGCGCATTGGTCTGTCTGATTGCCCCGACGGGTACGGCGGCGGCTGTCATTGCCGGACGGCTGGGCGGCAACGAGACCACGCTGACCACTTACACCATCGTCAGCAATCTGGTGGCGGCTGTAATGATTCCTGCCGTATTTCCCTTGGTGGAGATGCACTCGGCAGGGTCGTTTCTGGAGCAGTTTTTGCTCATCCTGTGGCACGTGTTCCCGTTGCTCATCTGCCCGTTCCTGACGGCATGGGCATTGAGGGAGTTTATGCCGAAGCTGCATAGCCTTGTGGTGAAATTCTGCGGAAGCCTTGCGTTCTATTTGTGGGGCATCTCGCTCATCATCGCCATCGGTCTGACGGTCCGCTCGGTGGTGAACAGTCATTTCGACCCGCATGTACTCTTGCTGCTTGCCGCATCGGGATTGATAGTCTGCGTCTGGCAGTTCGGCACGGGCAAGCTGGTGGGCAAGCACTACCACGACTACATCAGTTACGGGCAGGCTGGCGGACAAAAGAACACGCTGCTTGCCATCTGGACGGCCTATACTTATCTGTCGCCCGTCATCTCCGTTGCACCCAGCTGCTACATCATTTGGCAGAACATCGTGAACTCGTGGCAGCTGTGGGGCAAAGGGAAACGTGACGCGGCATTGAATAATAAATGATTAAACATAGAGATACAATGAAAAAGAACTTTGGAAAGAAAACGATACTGGCTCCACTGCCGGTACTGATTGTAGCGACTTACGATGAGAATGAAACACCCGATGCGATGAACGCCGCCTGGGGCGGACAATGCTCGGCTCATCACGTGGCGTTGAACTTAGCTATCGGTCATAAGACCACAGAAAACCTGCTGAAGAAGAAAGCCTTTACATTGAGCATCGCCAATCTAGACAACTTGGTGCTGTCGGATTACTTTGGTCTCGTGTCGGGACATAAGGTAAACAAGATAAAAGTGGCAGGTGTGCACGTGTCAAAGAGTTCTTTTGTCGATGCGCCCGTCATCGAGGAATACCCTCTGACCTTGGAGTGCAAGGTAATCAGTATGGAAGAACGCTTGGGCGAAATGTACGTGGTAGGCGAAGTTCTAAACATGCAGGCCGACGAATCCATATTGGACGATATGGGCAGAGTAGATTTTGATAAATTGAAACCATTATCCTTCGACTCATCAGCACGTACTTACCGTGTATTGGGCGAAACAGTTGGAACGGCTTTCAAGGACGGAGAAGAACTATTATAAAGGAGATTCAAATATGAAATACAGAAACCTGGGGAACAGAGGACTTCGTGTTTCTGCCATAGGTTTGGGTTGTATGGGTATGAGCCATGCTTATGGTGCACCAGCCGACCATCGGGAAATGACGGAGCTGCTGGCAAAAGCTGTGGATATGGGTTATGACTTCTTCGATACAGCTGAAATCTATGGTACGCCTGACAATACTCACGACAATGAGGAGTTGCTGGGTAATGCCTTGAAAGCTTATCGTAATAAGATTATCATTGCCACGAAGTTTGGTCTGCGCTTTGATATGGAAAGCGGACGTGCCCCTTACCCTTTAATATCGGATTCACGTCCCACAACGATTAGAAAAGCAGTGGAGTGTTCACTCCGCCGTTTACAGACGGACTATATCGATCTCTACTACCAGCACCGTCCCGACCCGCAGATTCCAATTGAAGAAGTAGCAGGAACTATGCAGGATCTGATTAAAGAAGGCAAAGTGCTTTATTGGGGATTGTCGGAGGCGCCAGAAGCAGACATACGTCATGCAAATGCCGTCTGCCCTCTTACTGCCGTTCAAAACCGCTATTCGATGATGGCTCGCTGGCACGAAACCATGTTCCCAATATTGGAGGAATTGGGCATTGGTTTGGTGGCTTTTTCACCACTAGCTAACGGACTGCTCAGCGATCGCTATGACGCGGCCTCACATTTCGACGAACGCACGGACTACCGGGCAGGAATGCCGCAATTTCAGCCTGAAAGCTATAAAAAAAATTACGAACTGCTGCAGTTCATACGTCGCATCGCAAGTGAAAGACATGTGACCCCTGCACAAATATCCCTTGCGTGGGTGCTCTGCAAAAAGCCATGGATAGTACCCATTCCTGGCACACGCAAGTCCGATCGGTTGAAAGAGAATGCAGGTGCAGTAGATGTCCTTTTGTCGGAAGAGGAAGTGAAACAGATAGACCATGCGCTGGACACAATGTCAATGTCCGATGTGTACGGTGGAACAAAACTAACAGTAAAATGAATATGAAACATATCAATTACATCGTTCTGTCCGCAGTGTTAACCCTGTGTGCTGCTTGCGGACAATCGTCTTCCATACAAAGTGAAGTACAAACAAATGACAGCATTATTGCCATTCGTGAACAAGGTAGTTTCCTTATTGGCGGGACAGTGAAAACCGCACAAGGTACATACGACACGAATCAGCCACTGGAAGAGAACGGTCAGACCTTGCACGGTGACCATGCCTATGTGTCTTATCAAATTCCGGCAAACACACGAAGGTATCCGCTCGTATTCCTTCACGGAGCCGGTCAGTCTGCCAAAACATGGGAAAGTACTCCCGATGGACGGGAAGGGTTCGCTACACTTTTCCTGCGACGTGGTTTCAGTACGTACCTGATAGACCAACCACGCCGCGGGCGAGCCGGACGCAGCACAGTTGATGAAAATATCAAGGCTACTCCCGATGACCAGTTCTGGTTTGAGAATTTCCGTATGGGAATATGGCCCAATTATTATGAAAACAGCCAGTTCCCACAAAGTGAAGAATCCCTGGATCAGTTTTTCCGCCAAATCACACCCAACACGGGTGCCTATGATGCACAACTGATTGCAACCGATGTTGCAGCTCTTATGAATAAAATTGGTGGCGGTATTCTCATTACACACTCACAAGGAGGTGAACCGGGATGGCATACCGCTATCAAGACCGACAAGGTACGTGCTATCGTTTCCTATGAGCCCGGTAGCGGTTTCGTTTTTCCTGAAGGTGAAGTGCCGGAACCCTTACAGACTA
Source organism: uncultured Paraprevotella sp. (assembly GCA_900546665.1). Classification (GTDB taxonomy): domain Bacteria; phylum Bacteroidota; class Bacteroidia; order Bacteroidales; family Bacteroidaceae; genus Paraprevotella; species Paraprevotella stercorigallinarum. The sequence continues at coordinate 74,821 of URDY01000004.1, forward strand.
TCAGTCCGTTCGGTGCACTGGGGGCAACATCCATTCCTTTGGCAGATTTTGAAAAACTGACCCGTTTCCCCATCATTATTTATTATGGTGATTATATTCCTGATAAGCCAAGCGACAATTGGGCTATGGATAGCTGGAGGGTACGTCTGCAAATGGCACGGTTGTTTGCAGAGTGTATCAATCGTCACGGTGGCGATGCCACGGTGGTACATCTGCCAGAACAGGGAATCAAGGGCAATTCGCATTTCCTTTTTGCTGAGAAAAATAATGTGCAACTTGCCGATATGTTATTTGATTGGATAAAAGAAAAAAGATTGAATTAATAAGTTCTTCTTAGTCACATAATATATAGACTCAAGCATCCTCGAAATGAAAATTTTTGGGGGTGCTTTTTTTGAATATAAACAGGGGGCAATGCGTAAGAAAATACATTCGTTGATATTGGTGTTTCTATCTGTAATCTGTGTATGGACAGGCTACGAACTGCACTGTAACTTTGTGACAAAATAATTAAGACAGAAAACATTATGAGAACAACGATTCTATTTATTGTAATTATTATGTTAAGCTTTTATCAATCTGCGCAAGCGCAGCAGAAGGATACGCTGAGTATTCGCCAGCAAGATATCGTATTTATCGCTTCGACAACGGCACAAGGTGAGTTGGATAGCCTGAAAATATCCCTTGCCCGTGGCTTGGACAATGGAATGACGGTAAATGAAATCAAGGAGGTTTTGGTACACGCCTATGCTTATTGTGGATTTCCCCGCAGCCTGCGTGCCCTGCAAACTTTTATGGAAGTGTTGAATGAACGCAAGGCACAGGGTATTATTGATACTATAGGACGTGACGCATCTCCCGTTACAGGCTCTCAGGATAAATACACCCGAGGTGCGGAACTTCTTGAAAAGTTAAGTGGTGCGCCCAAAGATGCCCCCAAGACAGGGTATGCCGCTTTTGCTCCAGTTATTGAGCAATACCTGAAAGAACATTTATTCTGCGACATTTTTGAACGCGATCTTTTGACATGGCAGGAACGCGAGCTGGCTACTGTATCCATTCTTTCAGCTATGGGAAAGGGTGTGGAACCGATGTTAAAGTCGCATTCAGCTATTTGCCTGCGTCAGGGTATTACCGAAAGCCAGCTTCAGCAAATGGCGGCTATCGTGAACGGTCTGAGAAAAGGTGACGACCCGTTCGCACTCGGTATGCTGATGCCAGACAATCCGAACTTTACGGACAAGGCTTGGTTGCAAGGCTATGTCGCACCACAAGATGGTTTTGGATGTACTGTAGCCAACGTGACATTTGCTCCCGGATGCCGAAACAGCTGGCACAGCCATAAAGGCGGACAAATCCTGCTCTGCACTTCCGGCAAAGGATATTATCAGGAAAAAGGGAAACCTATCCAACTGCTGCTGCCTGGAAACGTAGTGAAGATTGCCCCCGATGTCATCCATTGGCACGGCGCGGCTCCTGACAGTGAGTTTACACACATCGCCATAGGTACCCAACTGGACAAAGGGGGCGTAACGTGGCTGGAACCTGTGACAGATGAGGAATACAACAGTTATAAAGAAAAATAACCCATAAAAACATAGAAACAATGAAAAAGTATTTAGTTTACCTGATGATGGTACTTTCAGCCTTTACTTTCAACGCTTGCGGGAATGATGATCCCATAATGGAAGATCCTGGAACAGAACAACCCGAAACACCAGACGATTCCACAGACAATCCAGATGACACGGCCAATCCGGATGAACCGTCGGGAGACAGCAATATTCTTATTGCCTACTTTACTCGTACCAATAATACAGGTACAGTAGCCCAAGCCATTGCCAATCTGACTGGAGGCACTTTATACCGCATTGAGACAGTTATTCCGTATCCAGAAGATTATACGGAATGTACCGAGGTGGCACGTGAAGAACTGGAAAACGGAATACGTCCGGAATTGAGCGGAACAGTTGAGAATATGGAACAATACGACACCATTTTCGTAGGATGTCCCGTCTGGTGGGGTGACGCACCAATGCCGATATGGTCGTTTTTAGAAAGTGAGGAGTACAACTTCACGGGAAAGACCGTCATACCATTCTGCACATATGCTTCGACAGGTCGTGACGCGACATTGCAGCGCATAGTAGCTCTCACACCAGACTCAGAACATTTAGAAGGCTTCGGTACAAGCGGACGTAACATCAACGGCGTGGAAGCGTGGTTGCGGGAAATAGGAATCATCGAGTAACATAACCAGTAAATAAGAACAAATATGAGAACAAAGATTATTATCCTTATCGCCCTTATCCTAATAGGAGGAATGAATCTGTACGCACAAAATGGCAAAACATTAATTGCTTATTTCAGTTGGAGTGGCAACACGCAGCATGTGGCAGAGTATATTGCCGGACAGACCGGCGGCACACTCTTCCGTATCGATCCGGTAAAGCCATATCCTACAGACTATAAACCTTGTACAGAGGTAGCAAAGAAAGAAAAGGAACAGAATGCCCGCCCTGCTATCAAGAACAAGGTGGAAGATTGGGACAGTTATGATACAATCTTTATCGGTTGTCCTGTATGGTGGTGGACTGCACCAATGATTATCAATACTTTTACCGAAAGTTATAATTTTAAGGGCAAGACGGTCATTCCTTTCTGTACCTACGCATCTACCTACCGTGACGAGACCCTTGCCAAGATTGCAGAACTCACACCTGATGCCAAACACTTGAAAGGATTCGGTGCCGTTAGCAGAAATACGGACGGTATCACAGAATGGTTAAAAGAAATTAGAGTTATCAAATAATGGAGGATAAAAAATGAGAATATATACATATTTCGCATTGTTCTGCGTATCGTTAATACTTGCTTCGTGCAGTGACAACGAAGATAACAATATCAGTTCCCCGACTGAAGAAGTGGTGCCTGGAACAAATCATCATATACTTATCGCTTATTTTTCTGAACCCCTACCGGATGGGGTGGATGCCAATACTTCCGCTAGCCGTGTGATTGTAAACGGAGATTTGTATGGAAGTGTAGAATATATGGCTACCGTGATAGGTGAAGCTACTGGAGCTGATATGGTAAGAATACAGACAGCAACACCTTATCCGGGTAATTTCGATGATTTGGCTTCACAAGCCGACAATGAGCGGCAGAATAATATATATCCAGCTCTTGCTACCGACATAGAAAACTTTGATGATTATGATGTCATCTTTGTGGGCTATCCCATTTGGTGGTATCAGATGCCTATGGCTATGTATTCATTCTTTGACGAATACGATTTTGCAGGTAAAACAATTATTCCTTTTTCCTCACATGGAGGTAGTGGCTGGTCAGGAACAGTGGATGACATTGCTGGAATGGAACCTAATGCCACAATGGTAAATGGATATAGCATTTCACGTAGCAGTGTGGCCGGCTCGGAAGAAGGCATCCTCCAATGGCTGGAACGGATAGGAATGTTGGAACAACAAAATTAAAGAGGAATTATGAAAACAATAGGTTATTTGTTGGTAAGCCTTTTTTTGCTTTGTTCCTGTGTTCAGGAACAAAGCAAAGTGGTCAGCTTGACAAGTGGTCAGGCACAAGGTGTATATGCGGACAGCATCTACAGCTTCAAAGGCATTCCATACGCCAAAGCTGCACGCTTTATGCCACCTGAACAGCCCGATATTTGGGATACGGTACGGATATTTAATACATATGGAGAGATATGTCCGCAGGCTCCCATACCACAAGGAAACGACTTCATCGCCATGCATGAGCACCCTGCTGAGGGAGAGGATTGCCTGAACCTGAACGTATGGACTCCAGGCATCAACGACGGCAAGAAACGTCCGGTAATGGTGTGGTTGCACGGAGGTGGGTTTCAGACTGGTTCTGCCATCGAGCAACTGGTTTATGATGGAGCAAACCTGAGTCGCAAAGGAGATGTTGTGGTAGTGTCGGTTAACCATCGGCTGAATATGCTCGGCTTTCTTGATTTGTCCGCTTACAGTGAAAAATATAAATACTCCGGTAATGTCGGTACGATGGATATGGTAGCAGCCCTGCAATGGATACAGAAGAACATTGCTGTCTTTGGAGGTGATCCAAACAATGTCACTCTATTCGGGCAATCAGGTGGAGGTGCCAAAGTACTGGTACTGATGACAGTTCCGGCTGCACAGGGGCTGTTCCATAAGGCCATCGTTCAGAGCGGAGCTGTAGAAGCTTGTGGAATGACCAATGTTACGCAAAAGACAGCACACCGGGTAGCAGAACTGATGCTTGACTCATTAGGAATCTCACCGCAAAATGCCGACAAGCTACAAACCATTCCCTACAGCCAATTGATGGCAGCAGGAAATAAGGCAATGGCTCAAACCGCTCAAGAGGAAAACAGCATAGACAGTTGGGGTAATCCTGGACTGCTATGGACTCCCGTGGTAGACGGTGACTATCTGCCATATCAGCCGGTCATAGATTCCATTGCTTTACAGGCAAAGGATATTCCGTTGCTTATCGGTTCGTGTATGACCGAATGGACTACAATGCCGATGTTGGGAAATCCGGATAAATCTGCCCATGACAATATGCACACATGGAATAAGGAAGAGACAATGAAAAAGTTGCAAGCACGATTCGGAAACCGTACAGACTCGGTTGTTGCTGCCTTCACATCTGCCTATCCCGGTCGTTCCATCAGCGAAGCACTTTACATAGATACAATGTTGAGACTGCCTGCCTTGAAGACAGCCCGCTTGAAAGCCGACCAGCATGGGGCTCCTGTATATAATTATTTGTTTGCCTGGGACACACCTATTCACGGAGGTTTTGCCATGTCATACCATTGTTCGGAAATACCGTTTGTATTCAGCAACACCAGTCTGTCACCTGCAGCCTCTGCCGGAGGCTCGGAAGTCAAGGAGTTGGAAGAGCGCATCAGCAAAGCATGGATAAATTTCGCCCGTACCGGCAATCCCAATCACGAAGGACTTCCTTCATGGCCTGCTTTTACCCGTGAAAACGGAAACACGATGATATTTGGGAACAAATGTGAGGTAAGGAAAGATTTCGACTATAAGCTGTTGTCACTGTTACGACCCAACTATAAATTTTAAACAAAATGACACACAAAATAATATCATTCCTTAGCATCCTGCTGCTTTCCCTACCGCTTGTGGCTTGTAGTACAGATGACTCTGAAGTTGAAACACCAATTTATCCAGACAACGGAGAAGAAAATCCTTCGTCTGATGACGTGGCAATGATCAGCTTCACACATGCTGTACCAGACGGTTATGAGCAGGAAGCCGAAAAAAGAGGCAGCATAGTCCGCATCGATTATGCCACACGGGACTATGCAGAAGGCACTGGTGCGAAACGTACCAATACGACATACGTCTATCTGCCTTATGGATATAATGAAAGCCAACGGTACAATATCCTCTATTTTGTACACGGTCATTACAGTACGGCGGCATCCACCTTTGAAGATGAAAATGGTGTGGTACGCAAACTGCTCGACCAAATGATAGCTCACGGTGATATTGACCCGATGATTGTGGTCACACCCAGCTACAACTACGGACAGCCTACACCAGACTATGCGGATGCAGACCCTTACTGCAGGGCTTTGCCCATAGAATTGGTAAACGACCTGATTCCTGCTGTAGAAGGCCGTTACCACACGTATGCGGAAACAACCGACAGGGAAGGTATTGAAGTATCACGCAGTCACCGTGCCATCGGTGGTTTTTCAATGGGAGCAGTCACCACCTGGTATGCCTTTGATGAAACATTGAACGCATTCCGATACTTTATTTGCTGGTCTTTGGGACGGTTTGCCGGGATGAATCGTCCTGACGATACAGCAGCTTATTTGGCAGAAAGGGTACAACAGTCACCTTATGCCGGAACAGGTTTCTATATCTGGGCGGCAAGTGGGACAAACGACTCCGCTTATAGAGAGATACTTCTTCAAATAGAAGGTATGGCACGTTTGAACAACATGTTCAATACGGCTAATATGACCTTTCATCAGAAAGAAGGCGCACGGCATGAGTTCCGTCCTATTCCGGAATATCTGTACAATGCATTGCCGTTCTTCTTTCCGAAAAGTGATGAATAAACAGAAAAAGCAAAGACATTTATGAATAGTTTTACTTATCAATACCCTGTCCGCCAACATTTTGGCAAAGGGTGCGCAGAGAACGCAATCAAGGAAGAATTAGACCGTATAGGACAGAATGTGCTGCTGGCATACGGCGGCAGCTCGCTGAAACGCACAGGGCTGTATGACAAAATTATAAGCTGGCTGCACGAACGTGGCAAGAACGTGGTGGACTTCGGAGGCATTATGCCCAATCCTACTTACGACAAGGTACAGGAAGGTGCACGACTGGTGCGTGAATACAACATAGACTTCATCCTTGCCGTGGGCGGCGGATCGGTTATCGACTGCTGCAAGGTAGTATCAGCACAAGTAAAATTAGACGAGGATATTTGGGAGATGCAGTACACGAAGCACCAGTATCCTACTGAATTTGTGCCTATGGGCGCTATCGTAACAGCATCAGGAACGGGTGCCGAGCAGAACAACGGGGCGGTTATCACCCACACCGAAAAGAAACTGAAACAGCCGTTGACAGGCGCTTACTACAGTTTTGCTATACTGGACAGCGACTTGACACGGACTCTTCCGATGGGGCAAGTCGTCAGCGGTGCATTCGACACGTTGAGTCATTGTATGGAAATCTATATGGGCAAACCTCAAACGGACAATCTCTCCGATGAAATCAATGAAGCGGTCATGCGTAACGTCATCAAAAACCTCCGTGAACTGATAGTCGATCCGGACAATGATTTTGCCCGTGGAGAACTGATGTGGGATTCTGCCCTTGCGGAAAACAGTCTGCTAAAACTCGGCAAGCAGACCGATTTTCAATGCCATATGCTGGAACATGCCGTAGGAGCCTATACCGACTGCAACCACGGAAAGGCGTTGGCGGTTATCCATCCGGTTCTCTATCGCCATTTGCTGAATGAGGGCAAAGAAAAACTGGCTCGTATGGCGGAACGGGTATGGAATGTAAAGGGTGATACGGTAGAACAGACTGCTATACTTGGTATCGAAGCGTTGGAGGCTTTTATAAAGGAAATCGGCTTACCATCGCATTGGAGCGAAATGGGCATTAAGGACGAAAGTATCCTCCGTGCCGCTGCAGATACTTGTTTACTGATGCCGGGATGCTGCAAGCAGTTTTCCCGTGATGAACTGTTTGAGATATTGAAAGAATGCATGTAACAAACTTCTAAAAGAAAAAAATTATGAATACCTTATTAAAGACAATGTTGTGCGGTGTTACTGCACTTTTGTTCGCCGGAGCTTCAGCCGCTCAAAACAAACAACCATTTATTTCAGAGGATTTCTCTGCTATCCAAAGTCCTAACGACAATCCTTTCGGACTGGTTTATCGGGGAGCTATCACCAAGAATGAAACGGGCAAAGTTAATATCCATCGCATTACTTACGACTTGAATGGCTTGAAGATTGTCGCCAACGTTTATACTCCAGCCGGATATGAAGTTTCAAGAAGCTATCCCGCTCTTGTCGTTGCACATCCAAACGGTGGATGTAAGGAACAGGTGGCAGGATTGTACAGCCAGCGGATGGCGGAACAGGGTTACATTTGTCTGGCATTTGATGCCGCCTATCAAGGTGGGAGCGAGGGTGAACCGCGCAATGTAGACAAGCCGGCCAGCCGTATCGAAGATATCCATCGTGCAGCCGATATACTGGCACAATATCCCGGAGTGGATGCAAATCGTATCGGTATACTCGGTATATGTGGCGGAGGTGGCTATACGCTTAAAGCTGCACAGACTGACAAACGTTTCAAGGCAGTTGCCACACTCAGTATGTTCAACTCCGGACTGGTACGTCGTAATGGCTTCCTTGATTCACAGTTCGGCGATGTGCAACAACGACTTGCAGACGCCTGTGCTGCACGTCAGAAAGAAGCCAACGGAGAAGCTCCTGAGTATGTAGGTGATATGAGTGGAATGACGCCGGAACAGGCCAAACAGCTTCCGTTCGATCTCTATCGTGACGGTTATGAGTATTACCTTCAATCTCACGCGCATCCGGGTTCTACCTTCCGTTATACAAAGAGCAGTCTGATCGATCTGATGGCATTTGATGCCAGTGAGGGAATGTATCTCATCAACCAACCGTTGTTAATGATGGCAGGTAGTCTTGCCGACACGTTCTATATGACCGAACAATGTTTCAGCAAAGCTACTGGAACGAATGACAAGGAATTGTATCTAATCCCTGGTGCAAGACACATCCAGACGTATTGGATACCGGAATATGTAGATAAGGCTGTAAACAAACTAACTGATTTCTTTGGTAAACATTTGTAATGAATCCATCTCATCCAATACTTGAGATGCTTTCATTGGAACTCATACCGTTTTCGTTGATTTTGGTGTTTCAATCCGTAATCTGTGTATAGACGCACCACGACGGAAACGGTATTTTTGTATCAGCACATAAAAACAAATAATAGTAATGAACGATATACAGTCACTCACTATAGACGAGTTCAATAAACAGATGCGTCAACCGACATTACATCCTCAAGTAGCGGTCATTGATCCGGGACAACTCGAAGATGATACTACGTTGTGTTTTACAGGTAACTTCTATGCAGTCCGTTTTGTAAGGACACGGTGTGGAGAAATACGCTATGGCAGGCAATGTGTCGATTTTCAATACGGCACGCTTACATTCACAAAACTGGGAGATACAATCTGTATCAGTCACGAAGATGCGATGGACGGTAGTATATCGGGGCTCCTGTTACGTCCGGAACTGTTTAGTACCAAGAGCCTTGTATTCAAGAAAGCGGACTATACTTTCTTTGATTATCGGGAGAATGAATCACTGCATCTTTCCCTGCAGGAGAAGCATATCGTACAAGACCGTTTGAATCATATCCATGAAGAACTGCAGCGGGATATAGACCCTTACAGTCTACGATTGGTATCTGTGGGTGTAGAATTATTGTTGGATTATTGTCTCCGCTTTTATGAACGTCAGTTTGCCTGCCGTTCCGACATTTGTCAAGAATATCTTGCAACAGTAGACAGGACACTCTCCCGCTATTTTTCCCTATGTGGACAAAAATCTCTGGAAGATGGAATCTGCCGGGTCGAATCTGCGCTTTCCACTCTTTCGACAGCTTATCTGAACGAAGTAGTACGTGTAGAAACAGGAAAGACGCTTGCTGAGTATATCCGCCTAAAGATGATGGAATACATTAAGAAACGTGTTCGCAAGGATGGTTGCTCATTAGAGCAGGTGGCTGGAGAGTTCGGCTTTTATCAACCGCGCATATTAGCCTTATTGTATCGGCAACTCTTCGGTCATCAGTCCGAATATTCTATTTTGACGTCCAATTATAAACTAAATTGATAACACTATGTATCCACAAATCATTTATCATGTAATGGGCTCCGTAGATGGCCGCCTGTTGACCGAGCGTTAAACAGATCAAAATCCACATTGTCAAATATTCATCAATAGGATATTTATAGCATTAGAACGATATTCTATTTTTATAATCAGCAATTTACACATAATGCATCAGCATTTCACCCGTCAAGCCGGCATGAGATTCCCAAAATTATATGTGAACATGTACATATTTCAGGAAAAAAGATTATATTTGTATCCACAACCCGAATTTACAAACACAGGAAGCAGGCTATCGTCTCTTTCGGTCTGCGCCGGCAAAATACATACTGCAATGGAAACTATCAATTTGGAAAGCATCAGCCAATATAACGACTTGTATGGTTTTGACACCCAGCATCCGCTCGTCACCGTTGTTGACTTGAGAAACGCCACAAAGGCACTCAACGACGTACAGATCAATTATGGTCTGTATGCCATTTTCCTCAAGATGTACAAAACCTGCGACCTTCATTATGGCCGGAGGCCGTATGACTATCAGGACGGCACCATTGTCAGTTTTGCACCCGGACAGAGCGTCACCGTGACCAACTCTGCCCAGACCTCACAACCGGTCATCGGCTTGCTCTTCCACCCAGACCTGATCCACGGCACCTCACTAGGCAAAAACATCCGGCAATATTCTTTTTTCTCGTATGCATCAAACGAGGCCCTTCACCTGTCCGAAGAAGAAAAACAGATTTTTCTGGACTGCCTGAGCCATATCCGGTCCGAACTGAAAAACGGCACAGACAAGCACAGCAAGTCACTGATCATCATGAATATCGAACTGGCTCTCAATTATTGCATGCGCTTCTACGAAAGACAGTTCATCACACGCGAAAAAGAAAACAACGATATCCTGGTGAAATTTGAAGAACTGATAGACAATTATTTCAATGGCAAAAGTGCTGAAACTTACGGTCTTCCAACAGTCAAATATTTTGCAGACAAAATTTGCCTTTCCCCAAACTATTTCGGTGACCTGGTCAAGAAAATAACCGGAAAAACAGCACAGGACTACATTCAGGGCAAGGTCATTGATTTTGCCAAGGAAAGAATCCTCGGTTCACAGGCCTCATTGAGCGAGATAGCCTATTCTTTAGGGTTCCAGTACCCGCAACACATGTCCAGACTTTTCAAAAAGAAAGTAGGATGCACACCAAATGAATACCGATTCACGAAGAATTGATCTTCACCCGGATTCTATCACCAAAACACAACAAGGCCAAACAAGGGCTGGACACCCTGCATCTACCAGTCTGCCGGACATGTTCTGCGGCTAACGATCCGGCAGACAAATGTTCCGGAATGGAATCTGACAGCCGACAAATAACGTTTTTTCCTGTAGCAGCCAAGACCTGACTGTCTGTTGATGTGACGGAAGACGAACTGGCATTCTGTTCTTCCTTCCATTCTTCACTTTGTATCTCCACGGCATTCTGACGTAAAGTCTGCCGTTTACCTTTCCATCTGGATATGGACCGACGGATCAATTTGCAAAACTGTTTCATACATCACATTATTTTCTCTTACAAAGATAATACATGGCCATGTCGTCCCCGGTACATTTGGGCTTCATGTGGCATTTTTGGTTACATTAAGACACTTATAGTCATTTTTATACGTAAAATACTGTTTTTCGGATTATTAAAAAACACCCCACAATAAATCCAACCTGTCCGGACAGGCAGACACCTGATATACCAGACGCATTGCTCACGTATGCATCCGGCATCAGCCACACACAAAACCTCCTACCCTGTTTTCCAATTATTCTTAAAGCCTGAAAATACCCAGTCAGGTCGGTTTGGTCCCAGAACTTACCCTAAAAGGGATTTTTTCCGACTTTATATCCACCTCTTCACCTGACATTATAACCCATTGATTACAAGATAAATATTTGTGAATCCTACTTCTTCACGGCCTTCACGACCTCCCTCACCGATTTACGCCGAGTCTAAGCCACGATCGGCTGAACGACTGACAAAAAAGACCTATGTAAAAACAGCTTCACCAGCAGGCAGAAAAGCGCCTCTACCGGTTTGTTTCGAACTGACATTCTGGCAGTTAAAAAACCATTTTTCATTTTTTCAAAAGACTGGGAGATCTTCCCGAAAACTCGGTTTACTTTCAAAAAAGTAAACCTTACTTTTTAAAAAGTAAAGCTTACTTTTTTGAAAATGTCAGAATTATTGAATTATGACTTTATCAGGACATTTGTCATATTTGTCTTATTATTCTCCGTGAACCCTCCGGTGAAGGAGTTGTGAAGGATCCCCTTCACCCCAAAAGCCGCATAAACAAAGGGATGTGAAGGGGTGAAGGATATTTTGAGGAATATACTCTGGAAAGAATAGAACGGGAATTATCTGATAGCATTGTGCAATATCAATATTTTCATCTAAAGAAAATCCTTACAATTAGTCTGAATAATGATGGATTCGCCTATGTGGAAGTTTACTATGAATTATTGAATAATAGGCAGGAAAAGAAACAGATGGTAGGATTTGGGCCCAACCGTTGAATTATGATGTAAGCCCCCTATTCTCTTAAAACCGGATTCCTTATATCGAAGATTTTTCAGTTGGGATAAACAATAAAGAATTGACATATACCATATGGCATATCCCTAGGCCCTAACTTCAATCCGGAATCAAAAACGGTCTGGAATTATTTATACGTATACATATTTGATGCCGCATTCAAAATTTGACATCCAATTCCCCCTGCATACATACCCTATCCAAGAAACTGATAACTCACAGTTACAACTACTATAAGCCCACCAGAATCACGTTATTTATTCAGTATATACATCAAACTAGTTATCAGCTTTTTACTTGCTGCAAGAGGATTTTTGAAATCAATCTGGTCAATGTCTGAAAGGTCGAGACGGATACTTTTAGCATACGGAGCCTCATCCAACATAAGAGGAACAATGGGTTTATTCATATTTACCGCATAACCTATCTCCCTGATAACATTGATGGAAGCATTGGAACGGGCTGAACTGACAAAAACAACAGCCTTTGAAACCTCAATCGCGTCAACAATCAATTCCTTATAGTTGAAACTGCTGAAGATTCCTTCTTTATCTATCCAATACTCTATACCATTTTTCTTCAGTATGTCACACAAGTATCCGATAACATCCTTGTCCTTTCGGGAATAACTGATGAACACCTGATGTTTCATCGTATCGCGGGTCGGAAGGATAATGTCCTTGTTTACCGGTACCATGTCCTTGTCCTCTTCTTCACCGGCCAAACTTTTCTTATACTCCAGCAAAGCAGCCTTTGACGCGAGACTTTCAAAAAGTGTAATATAATCGGATTCAGAATAAAGATTGTATATGTCGTACAAATACAGTTCCACGCTCAACTTTTTATTGGTATGGCCAAGATTACGCGCTATGGCTATGGACATTTGTTCTATTACTTTCCGTATGGGTATCCGTGCAGATCCGGCACCAATGGCAGGAAAAGCAATAGACATGACATCCATTGCCTGCATAAGTTGAAAACATTTATCCACGGCATGTTGCAGAAGGTAGTTCAGGACATCTTCTTCCGTCACTTGGCTAGCCAGAATTTGCATTCTGCGTTTTTTATCAATGGTAATACAATGATACACATACTTCTGATATTTCAATGTACCGGCTGTGGTCACAACGACATCACCAAGAGATGCGGGACACAGTTTCCGTGCATCCTTGATAATTGTATCACCACCCGCTCTAAGAATAGCGTATGACACACCGCCTCCCATAGTGACATAACAGTCATCGGAACTTACGATAACGTCTGCATGAGATTCGAGAATATTTCCAAACTTCACGGTCAGCGTGGATTCATTAAATTTATATTGCCTTGATTCCATACTCCTTTTCCATTTTTCTTGACTTCCGCAATCTGTCAGCAAAGCATCATCACTGTGCTGTCGACAGACCTGTGTTGACAAAGTTAATATTTTTTTCTTAAAATTCCAATGGTATAAAGTATGCTTTGAATTCCAAAAGCACAGAAACCGGTCTTGATGATTTCTCGAGTTCAAACCGAACGGAACAGCCGAGGGAACCATACATCTAATTAAGAATAAAAATGACACCGATGAGTTGGAAACAGAGAAACACAAAACTCATAAAAACCGGTGCCATTTTCTTTTCTGAAAAAGAAACAAAAAAACCGGAAACATATTGAAACATAAATATCCATTCCATGCTTCAATATACTCCAGATCCAATAGAAATTTGCCTAAAGTCGTAAGATTATTTCAAAATCATAGAAACTTCTATACCATCTTCATTAATGCAGATATCATTCAGTTGAAGACAGGTCATTACTTTATCTATTTCATTAATTCGTTCAAGAAACAGATTAATACGTTTGTCTTCTGTATTTATTTCAATTCCTTCAGGCATTTTTCCTTCAAGATGACAGACCAAACCGGCAATAATCAATCCTACAGCCTTGCTGCAATCGTATGACATGCATACCACATCCTTCCGCACCGCTTCAATCTTCGCTACAAGCTTTATAGCCGGAATGAACCGGCCCGGAGCGTAAGATACTTCAAGTGTCTTACCATCAACCTTCTTCAACTGAGGACAAATCCCATAGTGTCCTTTCACATAACCTGAAATCTCTTCAAAATTCAATCCTACTTTCATCTTCTTATTATTTTTTTATTATTGTTTTTCAAATGCAAAAACGGAAACACACCGTTTATTCTCAATCTCATTAGAGGACTGTATGCCCCACAGCATGTCAATTTCTCTCTCCTTCAAACCAGAGAAGCTATCACATAAACTTTCCATTTCCCCCATCAACATTTCATCATCAGGTTTGAATGATATGGCAACTATCACGCTTCCCAAATCATTTCCCATATAGTCCAGGACCACTCCAATCGCCTTTTGCGCCAGTTCACCGACAGTCGACGGTTCATCAACCTTTACGGCTACTGCTACCTTCATATTTCGAGCTCTGGATTCAAAGTCATTCCAGTCCAGATTGATAATTCCATCTCTTGAAGCCACATCAAAAATATAAGTCTTCGTTATTTCCCATTCTTTAGTGATTGTCTGTACCATAATACTAATATTTCGTTATTCAATAGTTTTCATTACTGGTCATTCAGTTATTAATAACAGAAGTCATATCATCCGCTTTTCTATCATAAAGAAAATAAAAATCGGCATAAAAACCGGTATTGACTGTACAAGTTTTCTGAATCCCAACAGATTTATCGTCATTCTGAAAAACTGGCATAGTCCGAAACAGACAGGAATTCACAGATAAAATACCAAAAAAACGGGCCTGTTTCTATGACAAACAGTAAAAATCTAGGTTTCTGACAGTTATTTTCATGAAATATAGTCTTTTCAATCAGAAGCCAATATTATATTTGCATTCTGGACTACATTTCTATACTTGACACTTAAAGCTATGCGGAAAAACAGACTTTTCAATATAATCATATTTCTATTTGCCGCATCTGCCTGTAAAGCCGGAAGCTTTTACGTATCTCCATCCGGAAACGGCAACGGAACATTGTCGGCACCGTTCAAAACCATACAACAGGCAGCTGACATAGCAAAAGCCGGTGATACCATCTTCATTGCCGGAGGATGCTATTCTGAAATGAACATCTGTTTCAAGCATTCCGGCAATGAGACCGACGGCTATATTGTATGCTGCGCCCAACCCGGCAGCGGTAAAGTGGTCCTTAGCCAAACTGACAATACCGACGCAGACAACAATGTGGCTTTTATGGATATCAGCAATAAAAGCCATATCTGGATAGAAGGAATTGAATTTTCCAACGTCACCTGTCTGAAGGCATGCATCACGATGACAAATGCATCACAGTGCGTCATTACCGGCAACAGGTTTATTCATTTGGGAGACCATATTGAATATTTCAATCTATCCGGCCAAAGACTACATCGTATTTCCGGCCTGGGATTGGTCATTAAGAAAATCTATTATCACAACAATTCCGTCAAAACAACCAAAACAATCATAAGATGAAAAAGAAACTTCTTGCCTTATTATTTCTAGTACCTGGTCTTTATGGATTCTCACAGACCAGAATGATAGCCATGTCCGACATCGGAGGATCTGATCCGGATGATACCCAATCACTGGTACACCTGCTTGTCTCGCTGGATCAGGTAGAACTGGAAGGGTTTATTTCCCAACATGCCTGGGTGCCATACGGTAAAGGAGCAATGAGCCTGATTCACAAAATCATTGACGGCTATGAAACTGTTCTTCCCAACCTTCTGGTCCATCACAAGAACTTTCCCTCTGCCGAATATCTCAGATCAGTCGTCAAACAAGGACAGACGGAAGCAGCCATGCACGGAGTGGGTGAAGGAAAAGACAGTGAAGGCTCAGAATGGATTATCGCTACAGTAGACAAAAAGGACCCGCGTCCCGTATGGATCACAGCGTGGTCTGGACTGAACACGCTGGCACAGGCTCTCTGGAAAGTCAGCCAAACCAGGACAAAGGAACAGGTCGATGAGTTCGTCAGAAAAATCCGTGTTTATGACGTTTTGGGACAAGACGACGCAGGAGCGTGGATTACAAAGAATTATCCCGAACTTATCTATATCCGCAACAAACAGGTTTATGGCTGGCCGCCTTCAGACGAGTGGATCAAGACACATGTGCAGACAGTCGGTCCGTTGGGAGCGCTCTATCCCGACAGAATATGGGCAACTGAAGGCGACACCCCATCTTTCCTTTACTGTCTGAACAACGGACTCAATGTACCAGAGCATCCTGAATTTGGAGGATGGGGCGGACGATTTGACACGAAACGCGCCGAGGGCATAAGAGGTATGGATTGGGTAAAAAGAAACGGACTTGATGAAACCCAATATGATCCCTACTATATGATTCCGTCCGCACCGGAAGGCGGACAGGCCATCAGCAAATGGAAGGATGAAATAATCAACGACTTTGCAGCCAGAATGCAATGGACCGTCTGCCCCGACTACCAAAAAGCCAACCATCACCCCATAGCAGCCATTGGCAGAAACCGTGGTAAAGACATTATCGAAATGAATGTCAAAGCCGGTAAGACGATGAACCTAAATGCTAAAAAGTCGTATGATCCGGATAAAGACGAACTGAAATTCTCATGGGAAATCTACAAGGAGCCATCCACATATAAAAAAGATATCAAACTGGAGGTTTCGCAAAACGGACTTTGCCGTTTTCTTGTCCCCGAGGATGCAGCCAACCATACCATACATATTATCCTGAAAGTAAAGGATAATGGCAAGCCATCCCTCACATCTTACAGAAGGGTTATTCTGCATGTCGCGCCATAACCAAAGTATCTGATATCCGGATTATTATAAAGAAAAGACCAATCAACAGAGGTATCCATCTATATCATTAAAAACAAATTAGAACAGAGATTGGGCTTCTTGATATCAATTGAAATTTAATTTACAAAAATATCCGGATGTTGTTTAATCAACATCCGGACTATGCTTTTTTTCAGAATAACATGTATTTATCAACCAGAAATCAAGATAGCACTTTTTTCTACACCACAACCGCGACATCAGTCCAATAATGCTGTGACATTGGAAGGATTCATAGCCCATCTGCTGGTATAGGATTCATCAGCCTTATCAGGAGAATCGACCAGCTCATAACCTTGCGCACGAGCCTTTGATTCAAGCAACTGGCCAACAGTATATTTCTGTCGCAATTGTTTAAGATAATCAATAATTGCCGATACGCTACACAAACAGCCGACCTGATTCTGATTGGACACTTCCAACCACGTAATCTCACGGGTCGCAACTTCCAGAATTCCAAAAGTAAGTCCTCTCGAAAGATTATTCTGCGATATACGCACCATGTGCTGTACACAGGACGGATCATACGCCACTCCTGATTCTTCCGAAATCTCCATCCGATATTCCGAAGACATCCAGCCAACCAGAAGATTGGGAACTAACTTTACATTTGAATAGGCATTACACATCAACACAACGTATTTAGCCCCGGCATTGTAAAGTTCAGGAATATCCAATTCTATATATTCCGCTGTACCGATTTGATCAGGTATATACTGGATATCACCAGAATGACAGGCTCCTACTGTAGACAAAGCATAATACGCACATTCATCCCTTTTATCATCGTAAAGAATACTGCAACTCAAATCCATGTCAAGATGTTGCGCAGGCAAACCTACTCCCCATTGCATAAATACGCGAACCTTATCGCCTTCTACATGAAAACGCATTCCCTGCAGAGCACACGAAGCATCCTGTATGACTGTTGAACGATCACCAACTGCCACCGGGATATCAAACAGCCCGGGGTCGATGAACATCTTATGGTGATCCGTTTTCTTTTTTGTAAAAAAGTCAAATACAACATCTTCCAACAGCTTATTGACAGCAACCACCATTTCTGTACATTCTTCCTTAGAATAGAAACGAAGCATATTATTGGGTTGAATCAGTACTTTTCCTCCTGTAACAGGACTTGCATACCGCGCCACATCTACATCAAAATATGACTCGGCTACCTTGACCAATGAAAGGATAAGCCGTAACGGAATGGCACCAGCAACCTGACGGAAAGCCTCCAAAGTAGGTTCATAACCGAATCTGAGCATGGTCGAGAACAAATATCTGGCAAACTGCCCTGGCCGTTCAGACAACACGGCAAAAGCAGTATCCTGATCCATCAGGTCAATGGCATCGTTCAGCCGGGCTTCCCAGGTAATGTACCTTTCATTGTAAAAAACATCCATTAACCGGGACAATTTCTCATAACCAGGCTTTTTTGCATATTCAGCCAGACGTAAAGCACGAATGAATCTCACCCACATGCCACGGTGAGGATGCATGTTCTCAGCCATTTGAACCGGATCCATAGGCA
The DNA here is from genome assembly GCA_900546665.1 of uncultured Paraprevotella sp. Classification (GTDB taxonomy): domain Bacteria; phylum Bacteroidota; class Bacteroidia; order Bacteroidales; family Bacteroidaceae; genus Paraprevotella; species Paraprevotella stercorigallinarum. Next base: position 93,262 of record URDY01000004.1, read on the forward strand.
GGGCATTCAGCCATCCGGCAATCCTACGACACTCATTACGATGGTATTTGAGTCTCAGTGATTTTCTGGAAAGCTGATCTTTTGCATCTGCATGACGATCTAAAATATTATTATTCCATTTTCCATAAACTGATACCAATGTTTTAGGCCTGATAATGATGGTTTTACCTGTATGCTGATACCATAAAAAACGAAGTATGTCACGGGGCGTTTTTAGAAAAGCAGCCGCTTCATCCTCACGCCCTTGACTGAGTAATGCTGATACAACAACCATACAGCTTTCTTTTACCTTGATATCTACTCCCTCAGGGATTTCCATACAGCCAATCAACAGCTTCAAGGAATCAAGTTCTGTCGCATCAAGAGGAACCGGGGATTCCAACAACTTACGGAACACATCTTCCATATCTTTCCGGGTAAAAAGATCCAGTTCCTTGAGTTTACTCCCATGCCCTTTATATATCAGTTCACTGTATACGAACGGAGTACCGCATAGCGGACAACCGTTATAACGTTCTATATGGAATGTACCATCAGGTATAATATGCCCGCAAGGAAGCGTGGTTCCACCTTCTGTCTGATTAAACATCGTAAAGAAATACGCCACAGCACGATCCAAAAGGGTTTCATTGGTAGGTACATTCCAGCCCTTCACCAGCGGAGTCCAATTACGATGTTCTCCCATCGTATTTAAAACGGTCTCTGTTATTGACCTTAAAACAGAATCCGGCTGTAAAGCCAAGGCGTGCAACAGTTCCTCACTGAGCGTATAACCACACTCAGCCAAATTCTTCATCATAAAAATAAGAGAAACGAAAGGTTTGTAAAGCCGTACATCCTGATTATGCTTGTCGACATCCAGATAGATTCCTCCGTAACGTAGGGCTACCTTGTTCATTGCTTCATTGATTTCCTTTTCCATATTCTTCGTGACTGGCTATTATGATTAAAACCTATTAAACGGTAAAGACAAACTGTCAACGCCAACCGGTCTTAATCTTTGTTTGATATAAACAGGAAATTGCGGTACTGGCCCATGAAGTAGGATAAACAAGAAGTAAGTACCGCTTGTCCTGTCTTAAATTTTATTCTCTTTTAAGTGAACATCCCTGTCTTTTCTTTTTTTAAATGCATTTATAGAATAGAAGGACAAGGATTCACGAATCTATCACTGATAAGCAATTTATTTAATATAATGATCAATGCTTTCTGTTTGTCGACTGCATTTCCGAACAAAACATCTGCAGGAATTAACCGGACAACTACATTATCATTAATTGACAGCCACATCAAATGCAGACTTATAGTCCTTAATCACTATCACCTGCATATAACCGACCGTAACTGGACTCAATATGACTCTACATAAGATCCATTTAATTGTCAATAGACAAAATTATCATTTTACTTTTAAACAAACAAAAAAATCAGGCTTATTTTTACTTGTTATGCAAAAAAACTTTTTGATCTAAAGAAAAGACGAATACATTTTTATCATTTTACAAGACGTTCATCAATATAGCATTATTGGAAATAGCAATATCAGGATCAGACTACTATATATTCTTATTCGGAATAAGAATATATTTGTTTTATTATTATTTCTCATTATTTTTTCATAACTTTACTTGCTCTCAGTATTGAAAAGTCTGCCAAACGGCACTTTCAATATTTCACACATAACCACATAACCTTATTCTAAAAAAATACCGATCAAAATCACTTGCTGAGAATATTATTTGCTACGCAATGATAGAAAAACACACTTAGTTTCCTCTCTTATATTTAAATATATATCACAGACAGGTATACACTCTTAATTTATCAAAACCATGAACATCAAATACGCAACAATCAGTAAAACCGGAAAACGGCAAAACAATGAAGATGCTTACAAAATAATAGAAATGCCGGAGAAATCGCGCTGGAGCGGTATCATTTGCGACGGCATGGGTGGACATGCCATGGGAGAAGTGGCCAGCCAAACCGTCGTGGATACAATAAGCAACTTCTGGAACGCATCAGCCGACAGGCCTGACGAGGAATCCAAAATAAAAGAAGCCTGCCTGAAAGCCTCAAAAGCCATTGACGAACGTTCAGACCTTCTCCGATCCTGCCAGATGGGCACCACTATGGTCATGGCCAGCATTGAGAACAACAAAGTAACGATTGCCCACATTGGCGACAGCCGATGTTACGTGTTCAGAAAAGGATATTACGACTATGACGACATTACCAATACGAACAAGGATCATGTGGTCTACCAAACCAAAGACCACGTCCGGCTCGACTTTGGATGGGAAGTTGTGGAAAAATGCTTCTTCTCCTACCATCCGGAACAGGCTGAACCGGACATAGTCCAATTTGAGATCATGCCAGGTGACCGTATTCTGATTTGTTCTGACGGAGTATATAAGTGTATAGCCTCGGAAATTCTCAAGACTGTCACCATGGAGGAAGACAAAGAACCGGACGAGATTCTGGATGTCATCGACTGGCTATGCAACAGACAAGGAGATGACAACTATACGGCCATACTCGCTAAAATAGAATGATACACCTCATCATTTACAGAAAATAAAAAACAACCTCATTTCTTATATGGAAAATGAATTTGAAACAACAAGAAACGGTCATGATTTAAAGGATTTTTATGACCGGGAATCCAATACACTGGATATCCGTTCCAACGGACTTTATCCATCCAACGTGCTGAGCAATCTGTGCAGCAACAGTTTCAAAATAGACGGCATGTTGTGCGGTAGCATGGAGGGTTTTCTGCAATCCCTGAAACGTCCGGATCCGGATAAACAACGCCAGATCTGCAGCATGAAAGGAGGTAATGCCAGAAAACAGAGTGTCACCTCCTGGCAAACCGATCAGACCGTATGGTGGAAAGGTCAGGCTATAGACCGACAGAGCAAAAATTATCAAACTCTGATCAAACGGGCTTATCAGGCCATGTTCGATCAGAACGAGCGTTTCCGCGCAGCTCTAATGGCAACCCGCGGCATAACTCTGGTTCACACTTCCGGAAATCCTGACAGTTACAGAACCATACTGACTCCAAAAGAATTCTGCGATATTCTTACTGAAATCCGGAATGCCTATGACAAACGTGACAAACAGTTGTCTTTCCCTCAAAAACGGATCTACGTGGACATGGATAATGTACTGGTAGATTTTCAATCGGGAATTGACCAGTTGGATGATGTGACCAGATCTGCATTCGAAAACCGTCTGGATGAAGTTCCAGGTATCTTCGCTCAAATGAAACCTATGCCGGGAGCCATTGAGGCCATGCATGAACTCCACAAGTATTTTGACCTGTATATCCTTTCTACCGCTCCTTGGAACAATCCTTCCGCATGGTCTGACAAACTGAAATGGGTCACTACTCACTTGGATAACATTTTCCATAAACGGCTAATCATCACACATTGCAAGAACCTTTGTAAAGGGGAGTATCTGATCGATGACAGAGATAAAAATGGAACGAGTGAGTTTGAAGGAGAATGGATTCAGTTTGGTAGTCAGCAATTCCCGGACTGGCAAAGTATCATCAATTATCTGTATAATCAAAACGGCATAAAACAATGAAAATATCATTCTTTAAAAAAATATATCTTTGGTTTATACGCTTCATGGATAAACTGACAAAAGAAGAAGGTGACAGTGATGACGAAAGTGATATACTGATCGCCAAACCGGAACGTTATCTCATCAATGTAACACTGGGCGAATTTACATTTACATTGAGAGTCACGGAAAAAAACGAAACCGAATATCGCCAGATTGTCAAACAGCTTAATGAGGAACTCGAAAAAAACAAAAAACGCTATCCTAATATGACCTCTGCGCATCTGTTCGCTCTCATTGCACTCAAGGAAGCTTTGAAAAAAGAGACTGATACACATAAAACCAAATGATCAAGCCCCTGCCCTATCTGTAAATTGGTATTTATAAAAAAAATGACATGAAAAATTTTCATGTCATTTTTATTCTGCGGAAAGGGAGGGATTCGAACCCCCGGTGCCTCTCAGCACGGCGGTTTTCAAGACCGCTGTAATCGACCACTCTACCACCTTTCCAAGGCTTCTCGAGAAGAAGGCTTTATTTTTCTAAAGCGATGCAAAGGTACGACTTTTTTCTGAATATGCAAAATTTCAAGATACTTTTTATCAAAAAAATAATTGAGAAAGAAAACTTGCCTATCCCTTATTTTATCTGACTGCACATAAAGCTAATGTTTATCAGCATCTTCAAGCCAATGATCTATCAACATGCGAGCCATGGAAAGTTTTCCGGGAATCGGAGGCAGTTCATCTCTGCCAAACCATCCGCCATAAGCCAACTCGCTGCGCTGCAGATGTAAATCACCTGATACGTAATCGGCAAAGAATCCTACCATCAGTCCACAAGGATACGGCCAGGGCTGACTTCCAAAATAACGGATGTGATCTATCTCAAGTCCTGTCTCCTCCCTCACTTCACGTCGGACACACTCTTCCAGAGTCTCGCCTGTTTCCACAAATCCTGCTACCAGTCCATAATAATTGCCTCTGAGATTATGGGCATGCACCAACAGTATTTTGTCATCCTGCCGACGGACCAGTACAATAATTGCCGTAGACAACTGAGGCCAAACCTCCTTACCACAATTCGTACACCTTTTGCTAATGTCAGTATGCAGACGCATCGGTGCACCACAAACTCCACAAAAACGGGTATTCTGATCCCAATATAAGATCTCAGCAGCTTTACCTGCTTTTCTGTACAAGGCATGATCCAAGATATCGAATGAAGCACGAAGACCGACCATGACATAACGCTCATTTTCGATGACAGGCCTGTCCAAAGAAACCGCCCTGCAAGGATGCTGATCCGACATTGGCGTAATGCGGTGAACGGTATGCCAATCTGAAAGAGCTACTGGTGGCAATACGCCAAACGGAATCCGACCTGGTTCTCCTTTTTCGTTCTTCTCCAGCAAAAGTTCGTCCTTACAGAAGACAAACCAGTAAGCCGGCTCATCCGGCATCACATTTTCTCTCATATTCTATTTTATGATGTATACAATAATGGAATTTACTACTATAAAACAAGGCCCGCATGCACCTTTACGACACATGCTGGCCTTAATTTTATATCATTATTGTTACCTGACAGAGATCATAATCTCTCAGCAACAACTTTTTATTCACTATGTGCTTGTGATTACAAGCCCAAAGACTGCTTTACGGCTTCCACTTTCTGCATAGCTGCTTCTTCTGCCTTCTTGTAGCAACCGGCACACTTCATTTCACCCAAAACTTCGATATAGAACTTGATTTTAGGTTCAGTACCGGAAGGACGTACACTCACCTTTGTACCGTCAGCCGTATACCACTGAAGTACATTGGAAGGTTCCGGCTGGTCTATTGCGACAACTTCACCATTGGCATCCGTTGCTTTCAGCGTCTGATAATCCTTTGTCAATATAACAGGAGATCCGGCCAGTTCTTTCGGTGCATTGGTACGGAAATCCGTCATCATTTGCTTGATCTCGTCTGCACCGGATTTACCCGGCTTAACGACATTAATGGTATGATTCAATGAGAAACCGTATTCTACATAAATGTCCATCAATACGTCAAACAAAGTTTTGCCCTGATCCTTGGCCCATGCACAAATTTCAGCCAACAGTGAACAAGCCGAAACAGCATCCTTGTCACGAACAAAATCCTGAGCCAGGAATCCATAAGATTCCTCACCACCACCAATGTACTGCTTAACACCTTCATTAAGACGGATCTGACGGGCAATCCACTTAAAGCCTGTATAACAATCGTACATTTCAACGTTGTTCTTATCTGCAATGGCTTTGATAAGTTCTGTTGTTACGATAGTCTTGACAATAAATTCATTTCCTTTCATCTTACCCATGGCAATACGGTTCTTGATGATGTAATAAAGGAAAATCATACAAGTCTGGTTTCCATTAACCAATACCCATTCGCCTTCACTGTTCTTGCAAGCCATTCCTACACGGTCTGCATCAGGATCGGAAGCCATGACGATATCGGCATCGATTTTCTTCGCCAACGCAATAGCCATTGACAGAGCTTCTGCATTTTCAGGGTTAGGTGACTGTACTGTCGGGAAATTACCATCCTTGATCATCTGCTCCGGAACGGTATGCACATTCTCAAAGCCCCACAACTTCAAAGACTGTGGAATAAGCATCATTCCTGTACCATGTATAGGCGTATAAACGATCTTCATGTCCTTCTGACGCTGAATCACCTCCGGATCAATGGAAATAGTCTTGATCTTTTCAAGATAAACCTGATCTATCTCCTTGCCGATTATTTCAATCAGCGGATTAGCTGAATCCAAAACTGTATTCAGGCCTTTGATATCTTCCGCTCCCACTTTATTGACTTCCTCTATGATGCCCTTATCATGAGGAGCCAATACCTGTGCACCGTCATCCCAATATGCCTTGTAACCGTTATATTCTTTCGGGTTATGAGAAGCGGTCAGAATAATACCGCTCTGGCATCCCAAATGACGGATAGCGAATGACATCTCAGGAGTAGGACGCATATCCTCGAACAAATAGACCTTAATGCCGTTAGCAGCGAAAATATTAGCAGAAACTTCTGCGAAAAGACGGCTGTTGTTACGACAATCATGACCTACAACCACAGAAATCTGATTCAGATTACTGAAATTCTTATTCAGATAGTTTGACAGTCCCTGTGTAGCAGCACCTACCGTATATATATTCATGCGATTTGTACCTACACCCATAATGCCACGCAAACCTCCTGTACCAAACTCGAGATTCTGATAGAAACTTTCTACCAAATCCGTCTTATCAGGATTATCCAGCATTTTCTTGACCTGAGCCTGGGTGTCGGCATCATATACTGAAGAATTTATCCATGCCTGTGCCTTTGCTTCACAGGACTTGATCAGTTCATTATCCATATTTCAAATTATGTTTAGTGAATTTCGATTTTCTTTCTCTAAGCAGCAAAATTAATTATTTCGCCTCATAAAACCTAATGAATGAATGATGATTTTAAGAATTTTATCCTATTTATTTCATTTCATACTTTGTTTGGGTTTCCTTAACAATCTGTTTACGGTAACGCTCCGGATATCCGGGACGATTGACCGGTACGCCGTATCCACCAGGTGTGCGTTCAAAACGGCCATCCTTCTCAGGTCGTATAATTCCGTCGTTATATTTTACCATCAGATATTGTCCCAAATCCATCCACTGATTAAGCATGTTTTCCGCTGCACGACAGGAATAAGCTGAAAGATAAGCTTTAGCCTTCAACTCGCCTTCTTTTTCCGACAAACTGATGGCCTCTTTTTCTGTTTTCTCCTGCAAACTATTATAATCGGATTCCAAACGGTCACGAACCTTTTTCAAATCACCGAAAAGTTGGCAATAACGGGGATAAACCATTGTGCTGACCCAATTACATACCCAAAATGCACTCTTGAACGAAAAATTCAACGCATTGGCGACCCTGTCGGAATAACAGTCTGGAACATCTACCGTACAACAATATACCGGAGTAAATGCTACCATGTTAGCGTCATCGCACCCGAACCAAAGCACACCGCCAACATAATCAGGCAGCCAGTTTCGCATCTGAGCCACCATCACAAAGGCTGACTGCTGAGTAGATATAGGACGCTCATTGAAATATTCCTTCTCTCCGACCTTAAATGTAAGAGGCGTCGGCCTGTATGGAGCTTCATAAGGTCCCATGCCCAAATCTTTTGTCATATCAAAAGGCGTTCCCTCATAATGATCACGCATCATATCCTTTATATCCTGTACGGAAATCTTCTGCTTGGGTTTCACGAATAAAGGCATCGGTTCTGCCTTCACATCTTCTCCGGAAGCATAAGGCAAATACCGGTCCATGCCGTCTACAAACTTGTTGAAATAGCTCCAGACTCTGGCTTCACAAAAACGCAGTGCGCCAAAATCCGCCGGAGCATAAGCTTCGCTAAACGAAAAGTCCTCATCCTTTCCATTAAAATATCCCTTTTCACGAGCCAGACTGATCACATCCTTTGAATAAATACAGTTGGCCTTGTCATTTAAGGGAAATTTCCGGATACGGCTATGATTGGCATGCGCACTGATGCAGTCATCCGGCACCCGGACAGCCACCCAGACTGCTCCCTTGCGTCCGGGTCCCTTACCGATAAGTTCCATTATCCAGGCTTCATTCTTATCTGCAACAGTAAAACTTTCGCCTTCACTGCAATAACCATATTTTTCGACAAGACCGGTCATTACATCTATGGCCTCTCTGGCAGAACGAGAACGTTGCAATGCTATATAGATCAGGCTACCATAATCCAGCAATCCCGTAGAATCCGCCAACTCCGACCGGCCGCCGAATGTTGTTTCGGTAATCGTAACCTGAAATTCATTCATGTTGCCGACCACATTATATGTTTCCTTAGCTTCTTCTATCTCACCCAAATAATTATTGGTTTCCCAACTATAGACAGATCGGGTCTGCCCCTTTGCATGACAAGCAGCAGGATAATGGGCCAGATAACCAAAACTTCCGAAATCATCGGCACTGTATGACACAATAACCGAACCGTCAGCAGACGCTTTCTTTCCTACAATCAAATTGGTACAAGCCTCGCTTCTGTCAACCATAAGCACCAAAGCTGCCAATACCGCAACCAGTTTAATTCTCATTATATTTGTTTTTATCATTAATAAATAAATTTTTGTCTGTACACTTCCTTGTTTCCACAGCGGTCTTCGACCTCTATTGTCAGAGCCCGCATTTTCCCTTCCTTCTTTAAAGGCGATTCTTTCAGTCTGCAAGTCCATACATTATCATCTCTTACAAACAAGATAAAAGCACCATCCACATTGGCCTTAAAACGTTTTACTCCGGTATGTTTATCTGTAACCTTTACCTTCAGTATGGCTGCGTTACGTCCTATCCACGCTCCTACAGGTGCTACAACAGGAGGCACCGTATCCTGCATGATTTCATACGTTTCGGTAAGGTCTCTGATCTGGGCCACCAACCATCCCTTATCATACTGATTGCCCACATAGCCTTTAGAAGAAGCTATATAGTATTTGGAAAGATCGCCAGTCGCCTTTTTAGGCGAGATCATCAAGGTAGCCCGTTTGAGCAAAGGTATTTCATCGTCACTGAACCGGTACGTATTCGACACACAATCCGGTTTGGCTGTCATTTCTATCTCCAGCCGTTCGTCTTTAGCCAAAGCCCCGTTCGGTATACGCAATTCCATGCCAGGACGCTGGACTACATGAGTCTGATTAGCCACAAGAAAATCCGGTGAATTCCGACGAGCTCTTTCCTTTTCTTCTTCCTTTCTCAAAGCCATTTCATCCTGTTTACCCAAAACAGCAAACCGTGTGACCGTTCTGTTTCCTTTCAAGTCTTCAAGAATATATTCAAAATGGTATAAACGTTCCTCATTGATGTCTATCCAACCCTGATTGGAACCTACCGTAATAAAATCCAGTTTATTACCGGGTTCAAGAAAAGATTTCAGATACCAGTGTCTGGTTTTTCGGAAATGGGCATAATCCCCCCATGCATTAACCATGGGATTCTCATCAAAACGGAACTGATCCAGCTCACTTTTAAACACGGTATGACCATCAACATTCAATATGATACGATAAACACCGAACTTATTGCCGGTTCCATTCATATAATCATCCGCCCATACGGCTGCACCGATTCGCCCCCATGCATTACAGACGACACGACCATCCTTTCCTGGAGAAAAACTGACTGATTTTCCGCTTCCGTCAATAATTCCCTTTCCGGATGAAGCATACAGTTTTATACCATGTATCCGAGGAGGCATATCATCTTTTATCAAATGAGTAAAGTAAGGTAACGGATCTACAAGATCAAACATGTCACCGCCCAGCGGTTTCTGAAACTCCAAATGAAGATGTGGGGCTAAAGAAGCACCTGTATTTCCACTATAGGCAATCCACATACCAGCCTTGACAGGAAAAACACCCGGCTGAAGCCGAACATCCACTTCGTCATTCTGTTCCTTATACTGCTGCTGCCTCAGTAACTGATGAAGAGCCGGAACGAAATCATTCAGATGGCAATAGACAGAAACCAAACCATTGGGATGCGTCACGTAAAGGGCATTACCGAACCCGTTTTTTCCCACCGTCATACGGGAAACATAACCATCACCTACAGCCAATATCCTTTTATTCACCACTCCCTGAGTCTTGACATCAATTCCACAATGGAAATGATTGGGACGCGGCTCTCCGAAACTGCCGGAAAGCAGACACGGAATCTCTACCGGTGAATGCCATGATGATCCCTGTGCAAACAGACTTGCGCCTGAATAAAGACATCCCGCCAGCAGTATATACCATTTCAAATGCTTCATTCCATCCATATTAATTAATAAAAAAAGATCACCTGCCCTGCCTTGCCATTCATTACGGAACAGTAAAGCAGAACCGGCAATCGATATCAGACAGTTCTCAAAAATAAAACAATCAACAAGCCTTGAAACTCATATCAAGACCTTTCACCGAATGAGTGAGGGCACCAACGGAAATATAATCCACGCCACATTCTGCATAATCCCGCAAGGTATCAAAAGTAATACCACCACTGGATTCTGTTTCAAAACGGCCACCGATCATTTCAACCGCTTTCTTGGTATCGGCCGGTGTAAAGTTATCCAGCATAATCCGATCAACACCACCTATTTCCAACACCTGCTGCAATTCATCAAAATTGCGTACTTCAATTTCAATTTTCAGATCCTTACCCTTAGCCTTCAAATACTCATGACAACGGTTAATGGCATTGGCGATACCTCCGGCAAAATCCACATGATTGTCTTTTAACAGGATCATATCAAAAAGACCTATTCTGTGATTGACACCTCCTCCGATCTTTACGGCAGCCTTCTCCAGCATACGCATACCCGGCGTTGTCTTTCTTGTATCCAACACCCTGGTCTTTGTGCCCTTAAGGCGTTCTACATATTTACTGGTCATCGTTGCGATGCCACTCATACGCTGCATGATGTTCAACATCAGACGCTCGGTCTGCAAAAGGCTCTGCACTTTTCCCGTAACCACCATCGCCACATCCCCCGGCTTAACATGAGCTCCGTCCTGTATAAAGACTTCCACCTGCATGGTAGGATCAAAACGATGGAATACTTCTTTGGCTATTTCTATTCCGGCCAGGACGCCTTCTTCCTTGATCAGCAATTTTGATTTACCCATGGCATCAGCCGGAATACAACACAGTGTAGTATGATCTCCATCACCGATATCCTCAGCAAAAGCCAAGTCTATCAGTCTGTCATTCAATTCTTCTACTGAAAGCATAATATTGATTTATCTGTTATTGATTATTATCCGTTTATTTCATGACAAAGATAATGATAATCTCTGGAATTGAAAAAGAAAATCATCTTATTTGACCGGTTCTTTATCACAAACTGTTTCATCGGACCATCGAAAAGAAGCATACCTGCCATACCATTCATCGAATTCCACTTCACACAAAAAGAACAAAACTGGCCATTCCGCAATAAAGACCCATCTATTTACCTGATCTTATTTTTTCGGAATATCACTTTTTTATAGTACATTTGTAGTTAAAAACAAAGTAAAAATGAAAGTAAAATTTCTGCCATTCGGTATCATGGCTGTTACAGTTCTTCTCCTCACTTCCTGCCAAAAGCAAAGTAAAGCTGAGCAATGCCATTTCAGAACATTAACACTGGAAAAAAATATCCCGCTGGATTCAGAAAAAGAACCTGCTTACCATATTACCGTAATGATGGATGAAATGACTGCACCCGAAATGACAGCCCGAAGAATCAACAGCGAAATCATACAACAAACATTCAATTACAATCTTTCATCAATAACGACTGCTATCGATTCTTTCTATCGTGCACAAACACGTGAATACAAGGAAAAACTTTTTGACCTATATCAGGCTGACATCCAAAACGGCATGAATGCCAACTGGTATAATTACCGTTTCAATATCAAGACAAGTCATTCCACAGGTTTTCAAGACTGCATCAGTTATGAAATACATACATCCCGCTACGAAGGAGGGGCACACGAATATAACCAGACCTTTTACTTGAACTTCAACCCAGAAAACGGCGAAAAGATTCTGCTCAACAATATCTTCACGCCCAATTACCAGTCCGAACTGACCAGATTATTGCAAGACGAACTGGTGCGGCAGTTTAACAGTAAAGACGTAAAAGAACTATCAGAAAAAGGTATTTTAAATACTACCGATTTCTATATAACTTCAAATTTCAAATTAGGAAAAGACAGTATGGAATTTCTATACAATGTATACGAAATAGCTCCATACGACATCGGCCCCATTCGTATCCGACTGTCGTACAAACAACTTTCTTCGATTTTAACAACAAAAAATTAGCATATATGGAACAAATTCGTCATTATTTTCCAGAACTGACTCCCATACAGATAGAACAACTATCACAACTGGACAGTCTCTATCATGACTGGAACTCCAAGATCAATGTTATCTCACGAAAAGACATTGACAATCTGTATGAACATCATGTCCTGCATTCCATGAGCATAGCCAAAGCCATACGTTTCAAGCCCGGCACTGAGATCATGGATTTAGGGACAGGAGGCGGATTCCCTGGAATTCCCTTGGCCATCCTTTTCCCTGAGTGCCACTTTCATCTTGTCGACAGCATAGGAAAGAAGATCAAGGTATGCACTGAAGTGGCCAAAGAAATAGGACTGTCCAATGTCTCATTCCGCCACTGTCGCGCAGAAGAGGAAAAAGCCCTGTTTGACTTCGTTGTAAGCCGCGCCGTCATGCCTCTTGCTGATCTTGTAAAAATCATACGCAAAAATATCAAAAAAGAAAATCACAATGCTTTGCCTAACGGAGTGCTTTGCCTTAAGGGTGGTGAACTGGAAAATGAAATCCAGCCTTTCCGTCATCATGCAATGATTACCTCACTTGACGATTTTTATGAAGAAGAATTCTTCAAGACCAAGAAACTGGTTTATGTATCACTCTAAAAACAGACAACTATGCTTAAGATTCAAACCATACAGATGAACATGCTCGAAGAAAACTGTTATGTAGTATTCGACGAGAGCAAGGAAGCCGTAGTCATCGATTGCGGGGCACTACAACCGTCAGACCGTCAGAAGCTGACAGATCTGATCAATGCCAACCAACTGAAACTTCGCCATCACTTATGTACCCACATGCACTACGACCACTGCTTCGGTGCTGCTTTCATCAAAGAAACATACGGTCTGGGACCTGAGTTTAACGCAGCAGACATGGATATCTATCACGGAATGGGAGCAGATCTCTTTGGTCCTCTACGCCATTATATGACAACAGACCAGCTTCCGGAACCAGCGGCATTTCTTCAGGATGGCAATGAAATACAGTTCGGCACTCATACCTTGAAAGTTATCTCTACTCCGGGACATTCACCTGGCAGTATTTGCTTCTATTGTGAATCAGAGAAGGTACTCTTTGCAGGCGACACACTGTTCTACGCGAGCATCGGACGCACCGATATTGCAGGCGGAAGCTTTGAAGATCTGAGTCGCAGCATCAAGGATAAACTGTTTTCACTGCCGGATGAAGTCAATGTCTATACCGGACACGGTATCCGCACTCAAATAGGTTTTGAAAAACAATATAATCCTTACGTCCATTAAGACACTCATCTGGCTATAAGCCGTCTGACAAGTAACCGTCTGACTTTTTATTGAAATCTGTCCCCGCAGGCATCTGATAAGACTGTAATCCGAACTGTGGAAGCCATACCAGCACCTGTGCCATTATATCACTGACCTGATGCTCATAAGCTGTCCATTCTTTCTCATAAAGATAAAAGTAAAGTTCCAAAGGCAGTCCCTGCGGGGTAGGTTCCAATTGTCTGACCATCAGGCGTAGATTCTGATTAATCTGAGCAAGAGAACGCAAATACTTTTCCACCACATTTCGAAATACAGTCAGATTAACCAGTTGGGAGGAATCTACGTAAACGTCAATCCAACCTTTCTCTTCATACCGTTGCCTTTCTTCATCCGTACAAAGCCGCACAGACTGCATATCAATATAAATGGCTCGCTTGACCCTTCTTCCCCCACTCTGCTGCATCGCCCGCCAGTTTTGAAAAGACTGACTTACCAATGTATAGGGCGGAATAGTGGTAATCGTATTATCGAAGTTACGCACCTTAACCGTAGTCAGCGTCACTTCTTCCACTATACCATTAGCCCCACTGCTATTCATCGTGATCCAGTCGCCCTTACGCAACATATCATTTGCAGAAAGCTGTACCCCTGAAACCATTCCAAGTATGGGATCCTTGAATATCAACATCAGCACCGTTGCCAATGCACCTAATCCGGCAATCAACGCCAAAGGAGACCGGTCAATTAGAATACCAATAATAATAATCGTGCCAATAAAAAGTATGGCGATTTTTACCAATTGGAACAGGCCTGTCAGATAACTTCGCTGTGAGGCATGTTGCTCTGCCACTTTACGTACTCCATTCAGGAAGCCAAATCCCCAACGGATAACCATTATAACCAGGTAAACCTTAATGATACGTTCAACAAAATTTGCGGCTACACGTTCTGTTTCAGGAATAACATGTCCGTGTGCATAAATAAACGAAAACGCTATCAATATAATAACCGGTGGAATCAACCTGCACGAGCTGTGCAATACCGTATCATTCAAGAGATAATCATCCCAAAGTGCATGAGTTTTCGAAACGAGCCGCTTCACCAACGGACGGACAAAGCTATATGTCACCCAATAGACAAACCAAGAAAAAAGCAGCGACAGGAAAAGCAGAAACAGCCGATGTCCGGATCCTGCCACAAGAGAATCCGCTTCTACCCCAAACACTGACAATATACCGGCAATAAAATTATAAACCTGATTCATAAACTCCATTCTTATTAAGAAAAAGCTATCTTTCGACTCACGCCGAAAGATAGCCACAACACAAACACAAAATAAAACACGACAAAACTACTATGCCACTCAGTCTGCTTGTAAAAGATACAGGCATAATCATTCTAAATATTCACATATGAAAATGATTCTGAACCGGGGCACAGAAAACGCATATAGCGATATACAATTTAATTACATGATACCTCTTTCACGCAATGCGCACTGCCACTTCCAAGCAGAAGCCAAGACATCTTCAAGCGGCGTCTCAGCCTTCCATCCCAGAACTTTATTGGCTTTGTCTACATTGCCCCATACTTTTTCAATATCTCCGGCACGACGGTCAACAATCTTGTAATTCAATTTCACGCCAGTTGCATTTTCGAAAGCATGAATCAACTCCAATACAGATGTACCCTTACCGGTTCCGATATTGAATACTTCAACAGGCTCCTGTGACTCATTTTCCATGATACGAGTCATGGCACATACATGAGCCTTAGCCAAATCAACTACATATATATAGTCACGGATACATGAACCATCAGGTGTGTCATAGTCGTCACCGAAAACGCTCAACTGTTCACGAATACCCATAGCTGTCTGAGTCAGGTAAGGAATCAGATTCTGTGGTACGCCATTCGGCATTTCACCAATCAATGCCGTAGGATGTGCACCTATCGGATTAAAGTAACGCAAGATAATTGACTTGATCGGAGCTCCGCTCTTTATTGTATCCACAATAATTTCTTCATTAATCTGCTTGGTATTACCGTAAGGACTTTCTGCCTTTTTAATCGGTGTTTCCTCAGTAGCCGGCAATACATCAGGTTGTCCATAAACCGTACATGAAGATGAGAAGATAATACCTTTAACGTTATATTTCGGCATCAAGCTCAACAGATTAATCAAAGAAACAATATTGTTATGATAGTATAACAAAGGCTTCTGTACGCTCTCACCTACAGCCTTACTTGCTGCAAAATGAATAATTCCGCTAATCTTAGGATATTTCTTAAATACTTCTTCTGTTGCATCAAAATCGCGTAAATCGACCTTCTCAAATGCCGGGCGGATACCAGTAATCTGCTCTATACCATCAAGAACATCTTCCTGAGAATTAGAAAGATTATCGACAATAACTACTTCATAGCCTGCCTGCTGAAGTTCTACGGTAGTATGTGATCCAATAAATCCGGTTCCACCGGTCACTAAAATTGTTTCTTTCATATTAGTTAGTTTCAAAATTCACTTATATGTAGCAAATATAATAAAATTTAAGATAGGTTGTATCAGAAAATCAAACAAAAAAGCAGAAACAACCCGTTTTTTTTTCCAGGCTATTTCTGCTCTATATGTTATCTGAATATTATCAGATTCCCAGGAAAGCTTTCAGTCCGTTGTCAACGCCACTGAAACCCATAAAGGCCATAGCCAGTAATCCTGCAGTAATCAATGCAATACTCATTCCTTGTACTCCTTTGGGAACAGGTATCATGCTCAATTGTTCACGTATACCGGCGAATACGACAAGGGCAAGACCAAATCCTAATGCAGTACTTAATGCATACCATACACCCATAATCAGATTAAAATCTTTCTGGATAACCAAGATGGCCACACCAAGAACGGCACAGTTAGTCGTAATCAAAGGAAGAAAGACGCCCAATGCCTGATAAAGCGAAGGAGAAACTTTCTTCAGAATTATTTCAACCATCTGCACCAGAGCTGCTATAACCAGGATAAAAGCAATGGTCTGCAAATAACCCAAGCCATTGGGATCAAGTACATAATATTGTAACAGATAAGTTACCAAAGTGGCCAGAACCAAGACAAAAGCCACGGCTGCCGACATACCCAATGCAGTATTGATTTTCTTGGATACACCCAAGAAAGGACAGATTCCCAAAATCTGAGACAATACTACATTGTTAATGAATATAGCAGTAATAAATACAATTAAATATTGATATATAGTCTCCATAGTGATCACTTTTTATTTATGCCTTTCTTATTTTATTCACAATCGCAATCAAATATCCCAAAACAATGAATGCACCAGGAGCCAAAACGAACATCAGCATACCATAATCTTCCGGCCAGATAGCCCATCCGAAAATCTTGCCCGTTCCAAGCAACTCACGCACTGCGCCCAAAAGAGTCAGCGCCAGGGTAAAACCGATACCCATTCCCAATCCATCAAAAAATGACGGAATCACACCATGCTTGCTGGCAAAAGCCTCAGCACGTCCAAGAATGATACAGTTGACCACAATTAACGGAATAAACAAACCCAGCGAAGCATATATGCCTGGCACATAAGCTTGCATACACATTTGCAAGGCGGTCACAAAAGACGCTATGACCACAATAAACGCCGGTATACGCACCATGTCAGGAATAAGATTCTTAATAAGAGATATAACCATGTTGGAACAGATCAGCACAAACGTAGTTGCCAATCCCATTGACATACCGTTCAAAGCCGAAGAAGTTGTTCCCAATGTCGGACACATACCCAAAAGGAGCACGAACGTCGGATTCTCCTTGATGATTCCATTCATCAATACTTTAAAATTATTCATAGTCTTAAACTCCTTTCTGCTTATTATTGATTATTTGTTTCACTTTCTTCTGCATCCCAGTTCGTAGCAGTAGCTCCGCTATTGGCATCAGTAGACTGGCCTTTATAGGCTTTATAGGCATGGTTAACTGCGTTAAGGAATGCGCGACTGGTAATGGTAGAAGCTGTAATGGCATCGATTTCACCACCATCCTTGGACACTGAAAGCTCCTTCTCACCTGGGTTCTTACCAATAATATCACCTTTCTGACCTTTTTGGAACCAAGTATCAGCCTTTACACCAAGTCCCGGAGTTTCCACTGTAGACAGTACGGTGTAACCCAATATATTACCAGCCTCGTCAAAACCGACCAGAATCTCAAGTGGTCCTCCGAAACCGTTCTCAACAGCTTTCACGGCCGTACCCTTATCAGTCTGGTAGATCACAAAACCGTCTGTCTCGACAGGCTGTTCTACATTCAGTTCACCTGTCTCACTACCCAAGATCACTTTTTTAATACCATCCTGAAGATTCTTTTCATTTATCGCAGCGATAGGTTCTTGCGTCACTTTGTTGATATAGGCCAACAAACCTCCGGCAATCACAGAGATGACCGTCAATACGACCACCATATTAACCAGTGAAGATTCTAACTTTTTCATTTCTTGATTACCTCCCCGAATCGTTTTGGTTTACAATAGGTATTAATTAACGGAGTAAAAGCATTCATAATCAATATGGCAAATGACATTCCTTCCGGATAGGCTCCAAACGTACGTATTACAACCGTAAGGAATCCTATTGCCACTCCATATACGATTTGACCCTTGGCTGTCATAGGTGATGTCACATAATCTGTAGCCATGAAACAGGCACCCAACATCAGTCCACCCGTCATCAGAACCACAAAAGGCGAAGCATATACAGGATTATACAAATGCAACAGTCCTGACAATACGAATACAGTCACCAGAATAGAAACCGGAATATGCCATGTTATGATTCTGCGTACAAGCATATATATCAGTCCGATCAGCAAAGCCAATGCACTGACCTCACCCAGACATCCACCTGTCTGACCAATCAACAGACTGAGAGAATCGGGCAATTGTTCAAGTACCGAAGAATCGCCGGCCTTGATAGCACCTTTCATAATGGACAAAGGAGTAGCTGCTGTTTCAGCATCAAGATAGGCGGTAAGATTTCCCGGCACAGGCCATGTGGTCATTTGTACGGGGAAAGACACCAACAGGAATACACGACCGACCAATGCCGGATTGAACGGATTACAGCCCAAACCTCCAAAAGTCATCTTGCCTATACCGATAGCGACCAATGCACCTATCAGAATAATCCATATTGGCAAGTTGGAAGGCAAATTAAAACCAAGAAGAAGACCTGTCAGGATAGCCGAACCATCAGTAATGGTCAGATTGTCCCGTTTAAGGATATACGCGTTAATGGCCCATTCAAAGAAAACGCAGGCCAGGACAGAAGTAGCCAACACAATGACCGCTCCCAAACCGAAAAAAATCAGTGAAGTAAGCAAGGCCGGTATCAGAGCAATGCAAACCCCATACATATTTCTTTGTACACTGTCCGTGCTATGCACATGAGGAGACAGTGACACGATTAATTTTTTTGCCATAATAGATTGCTTTATTTTTTAATGTTACGTGCACGGATAAGTGCCATTACTGTCGTCTTGCCCAAGCGGATATTATCCAACATCGGACGGTTGGACGGACAAGTAAACTGACACGATCCACATTCAATACATGAGGTGATGTCATTTTCCTCAACCAATTCCCAATTGCGCATAGCAGAAGCAGTAGCCAGTAAATAAGGCTCCAGTCCCATCGGACAGGCACTCACGCACTTGGCACAACGTATACACGGCTGTATGGCACGGCGACGTGATTCTTTTTCCGGCATAACCAACAGACCTGACGATCCTTTGCATACCGGCAAGTCCAGATTCATCAATGCCTTACCCATCATCGGGCCACCGCCTATTACCTTACCTGTATCCTCAGGCAATCCGCCACACTCTTCAATAAGCTGTTTCATAGGGGTTCCGATACGTGCCAGGAAATTGGCAGGTTGTTTCAAGCTCTTGCCTGTTACCGTAATCACACGCTCAAACAACGGTTTGTTTTTCATAACCGCTTCATATATGGCGTATGTCGTACCCACGTTTTGCACCACAGCGCCTACATTAATAGGCAATGCCGGCGGTGCAGGCACCTCACGTCCCGTTATTGCAGCAATCAATTGTTTTTCACCTCCTTGTGGATATTTTACCTGCAAGGGTACAACCTCAATAAAGGGATATGCTTTCGCCTTTTCTGTCATAAGTCGAATGGCATCCGGCTTATTATTTTCTATTCCGATATACCCTTTATGTACATCAACCGCCTTCATTATCAATGAGGTTCCAACCAATATCTCGTCTGCCTTCTCAAGCATAAGCCGATGGTCTGCAGTCAGATAAGGTTCGCACTCTACTGCATTGATAATCACACACTCAGCCTTCTGACCCTTTGGAGGAGTCAATTTGACATGACAGGGAAACGTTGCGCCACCCATACCGACAATACCGGCAGCCTTGATTTTTTCCACAATCAGTTCCGGTGTCAGATCCGGACGATCCGTCAATCTGACCAAATCCGCAGAGCGATCTATAGTATCTTCCCATTCGTCACCTTCCACGTCCACAAAAATAGCCGGACGACGATAACCACTGGCATCTACTATCGCATCAATCTTGTTCACCTTGCCAGACACGGATGAATATATCGGAGCCGAAACAAAACCATCGGCTTCTGCCAAAAGCGTACCCACTTTTACAGCATCTCCCTTCTGAACAACAGGCTTTGCAGGTGCACCTATATGCTGATAAAGGGAAAATACAGCCTGTTGAGGAATACCGGCAGGACGGATAGGACTTTCGGCTGACAGTTTGTTTTCAGATGGATGAACTCCACCAATCTTAAACGTTTTCACAATATTTGATTTTTATTATAATGATTCAAAATTAATTCTGCGCAGATTCCACCGTTTTAGCCGACGGTGCAGAAGCCTGTTCCTTAACATTAGTTTCTGCTGAGCCCGGTTGAACTGTTTCAGTCTTTGGCTTACGGGGAGGGAAATTGATAGCATGAATAGCTCCCTTCGGACAAGCTTCCTCACATTTGCGGCAAAGCTTGCACTTTTCAGGATCAATATAGGCCAAATTATTATTCAGCGTAATAGCCTCAAACGGACAAACCTTCACACATTTGCCACAACCAATACAAGAAGCCTTGCATGTCTTGTTGGCAACGGCTCCCTTATCACGGTTGACACACATGACTACCATTCGTCTGTTCTTCGGTCCTCTCGGGCGCAATTCAATAACCTTACGCGGACAAGTCTTAGCACAAGCGCCACAAGCCGTACACAAATCTTCATCCACTTCCGGCATACCGGTTACAGGATTAATCTTCAGTGCACCAAACTGGCAGGCTGCCACACAATCGCCTCCACCCAAACAACCAAAGGCACAAGCAGTCTCACCTGTTCCGGCCAACAGCTGTACACGGCAACTACGCACTCCGTTGTATTCCACTACCCGCGGACGATTCTCGCAAGTACCATTACAACGAACTACAGCAACCTTAGGAGCCGATTCCGTCACACTCATCCCCAGGATTCCGGCCACCTTTTCCATAACAGGCTGGCCTCCTACAGGACATAACTTACCTTCCAGCGACCCTTCTTTTGCAGCTTTCACACAAGCAGCCGCAAAACCCGAGCAACCGGGATAACCACATCCGCCACAGTTGGCCTGAGGTAACACCTCTGCAACTTGTGCTATACGCGGATCTTCTTCAACAGCAAACTTCTTGGAAGCGACATACAATACGATGGCGGAAATCAATCCCACCAATCCCAAGATGATCACTGCAATTACAATTACATACATACCATTATAAGTTTAAATGTTTGATTGAAAATAGAAATTTCCTCGACAGTTTGAATTTAAGCAAAAACAATACAAAATAATAAACCATCACGGACAACAAAGCCATAAGAGCTGAGAGCGGCTCGCTGTGAGTAAAATGAATCGACAGAAACAAAGCTGTAAGCAATACCAGCAATGGTATGACATAAGCCAACACAACAGCCCAAAAACTGCTGCGCCACGTACCGACCAACATGACCTCTTCATTTATTTTATATTCTGCGGCATCGGGGGTCACCACATCTATCCACTTTTCCTTACTTTCTGAGGAACTGCATAATTTTTTGGCTTCACATGTAGCACATGCCGATGCTTGTAGTATGCGGACACGCACATGCTTACCCTCAATGCTTTTCACAGTACCTCGATGTGTTATAATTTGCGTCATTTTGCAAACTCAGTATTACAAATTGATGCAAATGTAGCATTTATTTACGTACACAGTATCTAATTATTTATATAAAATCTAATGATTTTGTTTTTTTAACAGAAGCATAAAAACAGATATTAAATAGGTATAACGAACTCTTCAGACCTGTCTCATTTCTACTATTCGAATAACATTTTCCATACCACTCTTTACAAAGACAAACCAGATCCGCTTTCTCCTATTTAATATAAGAGAAGACAGTATTCTACTTGCAGAAAAAAATTAAAAAGAAAAAGCGCTATTATCTTTGTCAATTCAAAGAAAAAGTGTAATTTTGCGCCGCCGTTACGAGATGACGGCATATTTCAAACCTATAATTAATTAAATTTATGGCAACAAAAATCAGATTGCAACGCAACGGCCGTAAAGGTTATGCCTTCTACAGCATTGTTATTGCAGACGTAAGAGCGCCACGTGATGGTAAGTTTACAGAAAAAATTGGTACGTACAATCCGAACACCAATCCGGCCACTGTAGATTTGAAATTCGATCGTGCTCTTTATTGGGTAGAAACTGGTGCACAGCCTACCGACACTGTACGCAACATCCTTTCAAAGGAAGGTGTTTATTTGATGAAACATCTTCGCGGCGGTGTAAAGAAGGGTGCTTTTGATGAAGCAACTGCTCAGGCTAAATTCGAAGCTTGGAAGAGTGACAAACAGAAAGGTATCGATGCTTTCGAAGCTAAAAAAGCTGCTGACAAGAAAGCCGCTACTGAAGCTCGCTTAGAAGCTGAGAAGAAAATCAATGAAGAGATCGCAAAAAAAGTAGCAGAAAAGAAAGCTGCTGAAGCTGCTGCAAAAGCAGAGGCTGAGGCTGCCGCAACTGCTGATGCTGCTGCAGAAGAGTCAACTGAAGCTCCTGCTGAGGCATAAACAAACACATTCTATAGCTTTTTTCAAACAAACAAACACAAAAGTGTGCCTTTTGGCACACTTTTCTGCTTTTACCCCCCTCTTCTCCTGACCAAGGAAGGCAAGCAGGTTCCTGAAACAAATACAGATTGCCGATGAATGCAATCAGACAGCATGAAATGGCGATCCTTATTTAATGATGACCGTAATCTTGGCCTTTTGATATTTTGTGTGACGCTTACCCGGCATATATGCGCCAGTACACTGCATCATGTATATGCGGTTGTGACGCTCACCTTTCACAGCGATCATGAGTGTCAGGGTTTTAGTGTCTTGTTTTTCCGTAAAGTTACCCTCTTTAGACTCACGCCTGAATGCAGCAATAAATTCATCTATCCCGGAATACGTCAGTTCCAGCACTTTCACCACTTTCAGTACTTGATGTGTATTGGCATCGCGCTCCACAGCCGAGGTATATTTACTGTTACCGCATGAGGAGTAGTTGTCCATCATCTCATCAATGCTGTTCTGCGCCGTGGCATTCACCATCGCCGCAAACAGCATCAGCACCGTTATGATTGTCTTACGTATTTTCATATTCGCGTTTTTATTCGTTCAACATCTGTTCCACTTCATGGCGTATATCGGGATCGGAGATGTTATTGAGGACATCCTGCTCCGCATGGTCTACCACGCTGAATTCGGCCCGCTCTTCAATATACCGTGAATCAGCCAGAGTTTTTTCAATATCGTCACGTATGGCACTGAGATCGTCTATGCGCCGGCCGTTCTGTATCACATAGCTACCGCCATAAATACGTGCCAGCGACCGATCCTCGCAATAGTCTGAATAGAAAGAAAGGCCTGCCACCAAAGCCAGTACCGCCACCGCACCTGCCAGCAAGCGCCATAGCGGCCTGACAGATGCAGTCCGATACGGTTCTTCAATACGCATTGAACTGAAAGCTTCCATCAAAGGGCGTAACCGTTCGAGACTTTCCGGCAACCGTTTGCTCCTGAACAGGCGGTATAACCGAGCTTCTTCTTCCAGTGTCGTCTCGCCGTCGAAAAAACGCTCTACAAGTTTTTCTATTTCTTTTGTCTTTCTAGTGTTCATTTTCAAGATCCTCAAGATAATGTTTTCTCACAGCCATACGTGCCCTGCTAAGCGTCTTGCGCACGGCAGCCTCACTTGCTCCGGTCAGTCTGGCGATGTCAGCCGTCGTCATGCCATCAATATGATGCAAACGCAATGCAATCTGCTGAGCCGCCGGCAGCCGGTCGATAACCTTCATCACGCGAACGAACGGATCATTGTCTGCTGTCATCTCCTCCACATTCTGCCGTTCGGGAGATAACGAGACCGTTACCGCACGCCGTCTTCGCATACTGTCCACGCACAAATTTCTGACAACAACACGCGCCAGAGCCGCCATAGGTGCCTGCAGTCCGTCGCGCATGACCCACAGCTTGGCAAGTGTCTCTTGCGCAACATCTTCCGCCATGCCGTTGTCACCCAGCATGCGTTCTGCCACCGCCACTAGCATGGGGCGCAACTGTCCGGCCTCACATTCAAATTCCTCTGTTGTCATTGATATTCTTTGTGCAGTATTGTTCTCTCATTTCATGCGATACCGTTTTACTCACGGTAAACGTTCCGCATGGTCTGTTGCCATTTTCGGGCGTCTCTATTCAGAACTTATTCAGTTTCGATGTATTGACATGCGAGACACCTGACCCCTCCAGCAATGTATTATCGGCCGTTCCGGAAAGTGTCACGTTGATCCGACCGCTCGAGTTCACCTTGATGCTCCGGCAGTCCAGCCCCAGATTGAAATGTCCTACACCCTTACAGTCGAGCGTGACATCGCCACCTGCGTAATCCATATCATAATGACTCTTTCCGCTTATTTTCATAGTCAGACCATCTGCATTCAGTTTTCCTTCCTTCTTGTCAATACCGGAATTGAATATACTGATGGTGCGCGCCACTACATCTCCGTGACCTTCCGAGCGTCCCGAATTACTGTAAGAATAAGAACCTGTCACGTCAAAAGAGCTTTCCATCCGGCACACCCCCAGATTTTTCAGACAAGCCTCCTTACCACTGACATCGCCGATCATGTCAAATCGACCGCTGTTGTTAAACGTATAACTGTCCGTCAGATTGAATGCACTGGTCACATGGCATACTCCCGCATTGTTAAGGTCAGCCGTTTGGCTGGTCACCTTGCCCGAGAATGTCATCTTTCCGAAATTGTCTATCGTCATTTTTTCACTCTTTAGGCCATTATGGGTAAAGGTCAGCACTCCCTTGTTCTCCAACGAAACCTGTGTCATATCCACATCCGACGCCTCAACCGTCATTCTGCCGGTGTTGTCTATACTCAATCCGTTTCCGCTTTTACCGACAATCTTTTGTACGCAGACATCAAGCTGTCCCTTGTTTACGATATGCAGTCCGCCATTGCCCATCTGCATCGTTTTGAACTTCATGCTGCCGCTGTTCTCCAGAGAATTGATTTTCGGAGCCGTAACAAACAGGGTGAGCTTCTTGTCACGAGTGTCCCGGTCATCATCCTCCGCATCCTTTTTCATTTTCAGGATAAGAGTAGAACCGCTTACGAAAATGCTGGCCCGATCCATTACATCCTGACTGGCACGTACCTTTACGCTGTATTCCGCCCCCTGAGTGTAGTGAATGTCTACAGCCAGTCTTGATTCTATCCCGCTGAATCTGACCACTTCAAGCGTTTTCTCCATTTCGCCACCATTCGCCATACCCCCGATCATCACGTGGTCTGTCATCGCCACACCCTGACTTCCACTATGGCATGAAAAGAGGCATATTGTAGCCATACCAATAGCCCATGTAAATGTTCTGATTTTCATAATCTGCATTTTAATTTGTTCTACGTTTTTATCCTTATTACGCAGTTTACGCTCATTTGTGACATACGGAAGAGATTTTTTATGCAAAATTAATAAAAGGAGGGTTTTACCTGCTCTTTCTTCCTATAAGTTATTATGTTTAACCTTTTCTGTCCCTTCATATTTCTCATTGAACGGCCGTCTGGAATAATGTCAGGGACCGTTTCCCTTTTTCTCTCTACCTGCTATCTCTTCATCCGTTTATTCCTACATATAAATATCCTTTCTCCATTGTCATAAGACGAGCGCAACTTATTTTTTCCTCTTTCCTATTGTTATTTAATTATTATTGCTAACTTTGTCAGCGCAAAGGGGTGCCTTTTCATTTGAAAACGGCTGAGATTATACCCTGTGAACCTGATGCAGATAATGCTGCCGAAGGGATTGTGTTTCATCCGACATCACCTCACAGACAGGATTCTTTCATTCGCCCCTCTTTTTTAAAAAAAATACAGAATATGCAGAAATTACAATTTATCACGCATTTCACTGCACAATATTCTTATCTGGACTCAGCCAGAATGGCTCTTGAAGGAGGATGCAAATGGATTCAGCTACGTATGAAAAATGCCACAACCGAAGAATGGCTGCAGATCGGCACTGAAGTAGGAAAACTATGTCAAACATACGGAGCAACCTTTATTATCGACGATCATACTGAACTCGTGAAAGAACTCCATGCAGACGGTGTTCATTTGGGAAAACAGGATATGCCTATTGATGAAGCACGCAAAATCCTAGGCCCTTCATATATCATTGGCGGAACAGCCAACACATACGAAGACATTGTAATGCATGCACGAAGAGGAGCTGACTATATAGGATGTGGACCATTCAGATTCACGACAACCAAGGAGAAGCTCTCTCCTACTCTTGGCCTTGAAGGTTATCGGCAAATTATCAGCCAAATGAATGAAAATGGTCTGTCGTTGCCTGTCATCGCCATCGGGGGTATTACTGCTGAAGATATTCCTGCCATTATGAATACAGGCGTCAGTGGCATTGCTATTAGCGGAACCATACTCCGGGCTGAAGAGCCTACAGCAGAAATGCAAAGATTGCTCACGCTAGTTTAACTCTTATATCATCACTAATAATACGTTTATACATTATTATATATGGAAGACAAAATCAGAATTAGTTATCCGGACTCAGAAAAAGTTTACCTCAATGGTCATCTTTATCCGGACATCCGCGTAGCTATGCGCAAAATCAACCTTACTCCTACCGTTACCATTGAAAACGGTGAAAAAGTGATGCGCGAAAATGCACCGGTATATGTCTATGACACAAGTGGTCCGTACAGCGACCCCAACATTGAAATAGATCTCAAACAGGGACTCCCCAGACTCCGCGAAGAATGGATCCTTAAACGTGGCGATGTGGAACAGCTCAGCAGCCTTACCTCTGAATACGGCAAAGCCAGACTTGCCGACAAGAATCTGGACCACCTGCGCTTCGAACATATCGCCTTACCATATCGGGCCAAAGCCGGCAAACAGATCTCACAGATGTATTATGCCAAACAGGGCATCATCACGCCTGAAATGGAGTATGTAGCCATCCGCGAGAACATGAACTGCAAGGATCTTGGTATCGACACGCATATCACACCGGAATTCGTCAGAGACGAAATCGCAGCCGGACGCGCTGTTCTCCCTGCCAGCATCAATCATCCTGAAGCAGAACCGATGATCATTGGCCGCAATTTCCTGGTCAAAATCAATACGAACATCGGTAACTCCGCCACCACTTCAAGCATTGAGGAAGAAGTGGAGAAATGCGTATGGAGCTGCAAATGGGGCGGTGACACACTCATGGATCTGTCAACAGGAGAAAATATCCATGAGACACGCGAATGGATCATCCGCAACTGTCCTGTACCCGTAGGAACTGTACCGATGTACCAGGCTATGGAGAAAGTCAATGGAAAAGCAGAGGATCTGACGTGGGAACTGTTCCGTGATACTTTGATTGAACAGTGCGAACAAGGTGTAGACTATTTCACCATCCATTGCGGTATCCGCCTTAAAAACGTTCATTATGCCAACGAAAGACTTTGCGGTATGGTTAGCCGCGGCGGCAGCATTATCTCGCAATGGTGCACATATCACCAGAAGGAAAGCTTCCTGTATGAACATTTTGATGATATCTGCGACATACTGGCACAATATGACGTAGCTGTTTCTCTCGGTGACGGATTGCGTCCGGGAGCTATTTATGATGCCAATGACCGTGCCCAATTTGCCGAACTCGACACCATGGGAGAATTAGTACAACGTGCATGGGCCAAAAACGTCCAGGCTTTCATCGAAGGCCCGGGACACGTCCCCATGCAAAAGATCCGGGAGAATATGGACCGGCAAATCGAAAAATGTCATGAGGCGCCATTCTACACACTGGGGCCGCTTGTAACAGACATTGCACCCGGATACGACCACATCACCAGCGCTATCGGTGCGGCACAAATTGGCTGGTACGGAACAGCCATGCTTTGCTATGTCACTCCGAAAGAACATCTTGGACTTCCCAACAAGGAGGATGTACGAACTGGTGTTATCACTTACAAGATCGCTGCACATGCGGCAGACATCGCCAAAGGACATCCCGGAGCCACCGTCCGCGACAACGCCCTGAGCCTTGCCCGATATGAATTCCGCTGGAAGGACCAGTTCAATCTAAGTCTGGATCCTGACCGGGCATTGGAATATTACAAGGCAGGTAACCATTTCAACGGTAAATACTGCACCATGTGCGGACCTAATTTCTGCGCCATGCGCATCAGCCAACGTTTGAGAAACTGTGATTACGATCCGGAAGAACAAGCACGGCTGAACGAAGAAGACAAGCATTAAACAACGACAAGCTATCATATTTAAAAAACAAACAAAAATGATCGAAACAAAAGTATCACAAGGTATTATCAGTACCTACTTTGAGAAAATGCAGAAGAATCTCAACCTTGACGTAGCCATCGTAGGTGGAGGTCCTTCAGGTATCGTAGCTGCTTATTATCTGGCCAAGGCCGGTCTGAAGGTTGCCCAGTTCGACCGTAAGTTGTCTCCCGGTGGTGGTATGTGGGGAGGCGCCATGATGTTCAACCAAATCGTCGTACAGGAAGAAGCCATGGATATCGTACGCGATTTCGACATCAAGTACGCTCCGTTTGAAGACGGCCTGTACGTAATGGATTCAGTAGAAAGCACAGCCTCATTGCTTTATCATGCCGTACACGCTGGTGCGACCATCTTCAACTGCTATTCTGTTGAAGACGTGATTTTCAAGAATAATGTAGTCAGCGGTGTAGTTGTCAACTGGACTCCCGTACTCCGTGAAGGATTACATGTAGACCCGTTGAATATTCTCGCCAAATGCGTAGTAGACGGAACCGGACATGACAGTGAGATGTGCTGCACTGTAGCCCGTAAAAACGGCATCAAGCTGGATACGGAAACAGGTGCTGTCATTGGCGAACGTTCACTTGATGTAGTAGCCGGCGAAGATGAAGTTGTAAAAGGCACCAAGGAAATTTATCCGGGACTGTACGTTTGTGGTATGGCTGCTTCAGCTGTATCCGGAACTCCACGCATGGGACCTATCTTCGGAGGAATGCTCATGAGCGGTAAGAAAGTTGCAGAAATGATTATCGAAAAACTTAAAAAATAAATCAAATCATACTATTTGATTTCTCTGCCTGTATTATTCTCTTGTGAATATACAGGCAGTTTATATTGTAAATAAACTATCAACGCGACATCACCCGGCCATACGCCGGACACCATATCCGGTCTACTGACATAGTATAAGTAAAATACGCCACTCTTATTCAAGTAGATAGCAAAGAGGATAACAAAAACGCATACAAATCCTGCTTTGCGTAAGACTTTTGTATTTTAAATGAAAAATAAAAGAAATAAAAGCAAGTCTTATGGACAATATAGTTTTTTTGTTATCTTTGCATATCAATTAGCGATAAAGTACCTATGAAACTGATATTATTGACGACTCCGGATTTTTTTGTGGAGGAAGACAAGATACTCACTGCCTTGTTTGAAGAAGGTCTGGATATACTTCACCTTCGCAAGCCGGGTTCAGAACCAGTATATTCTGAGCGTCTGTTAACCTTATTGCCCGCCAGCCATCACAATCAGATCGTAGTGCATGAACATTTTTATCTGAAAGACGAATTTAATCTGAAAGGCATTCACCTGAATAGCCGTAATCCAGAAGCTCCAGCCAATTATAAAGGCCATCTGAGCAAATCATTCCACAATCTGGAAGAATTAAAAGAAGAAAAGAAACGATTCACTTATGCGTTTCTAAGTCCTATTTTCGACAGTATCTCAAAATCCAGCTATACGTCCGCATTCGAACTTGATGTGCTGAAAGAAGCAGCTCAAAACGGCATTATTGACAAAAGCGTAATGGCGTTGGGAGGTATCAGCATTGAGAATCTGCCGATCATTAAAGATTTGGGATTCGGCGGCGCCGTTATATTGGGTGACTTGTGGAACCGCTTCAATATTCATTCTACTTTGGATTACAAGGAGCTGATCAACCATTTCAGAAAACTAAGAAAAGCAATAGACTGACAACACATTAAAGTTATAGAGAATGAGCGAGAATAATTCTTTCATGGTCTTTTCAGGCACCAAATCCAAGTATTTGGCTGAGAAAATCTGTGCCAGCTTAGGATGTCCGTTAGGCAAGCTGGTTATTACCCATTTTGCGGACGGAGAGTTTTCCGTATCCTATGAAGAGTCTATCCGCGGACGCGATGTATTCTTAGTACAGTCCACATTTCCTAATTCAGACAACCTGATGGAACTGCTGTTAATGATAGATGCCGCCAAGCGTGCTTCTGCTCACAGCATCATCGCAGTCATTCCTTATTTTGGCTGGGCTCGTCAGGACCGTAAGGACAAGCCTCGTGTATCCATCGGTGCCAAATTAGTAGCCGACATGCTGAGCGTAGCCGGAATCGACCGTCTGATCACGATGGACCTCCATGCTGATCAGGAACAGGGTTTCTTTGATGTACCGGTAGACCACCTCTATGCATCAAGTGTCATGTTGCCTTACATCGAATCACTCAAGCTCAAGAACCTGGTGATCGCCGCTCCGGATGTGGGTGGTTCCAAACGTGCCAGCACTTATGCCAAATTCCTGGAATGCCCATTGGTACTCTGCAACAAGACACGCAGAAAACCCAATGAAGTAGCCAACATGCAAATAATCGGTGACGTTAAGGATGCGGATGTCGTATTGATTGACGATATGGTTGATACGGCAGGAACCATCACTATGGCAGCCAATCTGATGAAAGAGAACGGAGCTCACTCCGTACGTGCCATTGCTACACATTGCGTCATGTCAGGTCCTGCTTCAGAACGTGTTCAGGATTCAGCACTTGAAGAACTTGTCTTTACTGACAGTATTCCTTATTCCAACCGTTGCGCCAAAGTCAAGCAAATCAGCATCGCTGATATTCTGGCTGAAACAATCCGCCGTGTGGAAAGTAACGAATCCATCAGTTCACAATATCTAATTTAATACAAATTAATTATCCAAGGCTGTCTAGGAAAATGATAAAATCAAAAATATCATTTTGCCAGACAGCCTCTTTTTATTTTTTACATGAAACATCACTACCTATCTTTATTGGCCGGTCTACCTCTGATTTTTGCCTGCCACTCCAATCAATGTAAAGTCGAAGGATACGTCGAAAACGCCAAAGATGGCGATACGCTCTTCATCGCCAGAATGGATGAAGGCAAATTCATCCCGTCTGATACTATTATCATCAAGGATGGCCGCTTTCAATTGAATGAAGATGCCGATTCTACTGTAATCTGCACTTATTATTACAGCCGTGGAGAAGATCTTTTCAATAATATCTTCTTCCTGGAAAAAGGAAATATCCGCCTTGATATTGGCAGTAAGAGCAAAGTATCCGGCACGGAAAATAACGACATTTACCAGACGTTTATTGATTCGATATATCGTATTCATGAACAGATGGACCAACTCTATGAAAAAGCCGTCAGCCAAAACGGTGGAAACATGGAAGACTTTCAAGGTTCGGAAGAACTGAGCAATTTAGATAAGAAAGCGACAGAGCTGATCAAGAAAACCATGATGGACAATCTGCAGAAGCCTGCCGGATTTTTTATCTTTATCTCCAGTTACAACATGTATTCACCGGATGAAACCATTTCCATTATAGAAAAGTTGCCGGAAAGCTATCGGAACCAAAGTATTATCAAACACATCCTTACGGAAGCCGAGCAATCCAAGTCTACAGCAACCGGACAACATTTTATCGATGTAACGATTCCATCCATTGACGGAAAAGAAATTAAACTCAGCGAAATCATAAGCAAGAACAAACTCACCTTAATTGATTGCTGGGCCAGCTGGTGCGGGCCATGTCGCGCCGAAATGCCTAACGTTGTGGAACTGTACAAAAAATATAAATCCAAAGGATTGGAAATCATTGGTATTTCTTTCGATGAGGATGCTCAAAAATGGAAAGACGCAATCAAGACCATGAACATGACATGGCCACAATTGTCTGAGCTGCGCTCGTGGGACAACAAAATGACGGAACTCTATGGGGTAACATCCATCCCCTATACCATTCTCATCAATCAGGACGGTATAATTGTAGGTAAGGAAATGCGAGGCAACGAACTCGACCGTTTTATTGCAGATTTTCTGAAATAACCGGTCCTTTGCCGTTTATCACTTTTTCCAAAAACCAAATCCCCCTTGATTCGAACAGACAGTTCAAATCAAGGGGGATTTGGTTTTAGTTTTCAGCTTTATGCTTTGGGATAAATCTCTATATGGCTCTTTCCTCCCGTACTTTCCTTAACAATCTGGATACGAGTAGGAATGCTGTTACGCATTTCTTCCGTATGACTGATTACACCTACTTGCCGGCCTTGTGCTGACTGCAGCCGTGACAAAGCTTCTATCACGATCACCAGACTCTGCGAATCCAGTGTTCCAAAGCCCTCGTCAACAAATAAGGTGCCTATTCGCATTTTTTTGCATGAAAGAGCACTCAACCCTAAAGCCAATGACAGACTGACCAGAAATGTCTCGCCTCCTGACAAGGTACTGATAGCCCTTTCTTCATCCCCTCTGTCATGATCGATAATCTTCAATCCCAATGAATCAGGTATTTGAGCCAATGCATAACGCGATGTCAGCTGACGCAACTGTTCATTGGCATGTTCAACCAGTACAGCCAATGTAAAGCATTGCGCCTTTTCTCTATAACGGTTACCGTCAGCCGTACCAAACACTTTATTAAGCAACTTCCATTTCTCACAAAGTTCAACAGTGTCGCGATACAGCTTTTCTTTACTCCCCAGTTCTGCCAAAGCCTTATGATGAAGTGCCAGCAAAACTGAAATCTCACTGATCCGTTTTTCTGTTTCTTCAATACGGACAGCACATGTAGCAAGTTTCTCTTCCAACTGCTGCTCGGTTTCCTGAGGATGAGACACACCATGTTCCTGTTCCGACTTCAAAATAACATCATAAACGCTCTGTGCCGAATCCACAATCTTTCTTAATGTGGCCAGTTTCTGACGTAACCCATCCCAATCCTGCTGTTCGTTGATCAATCTTTCCAGTTGCTCGCGATCCATGTCATCATGATTGCGACCATACTGCTCAAGCCATGCGGATATGATATCTTCTAACGACTGAACATGACGGTCAAGCCCTTCTATTTTTTCCTTCGACTGATTCAGACGTCCCTCATCCTCCGATAATCTCTGCCTGAGCCGTTCTACACCCTGCTGACTGGATTCATAGTCTTTTCGGGCATTCATCACTTTCTTATTACATTCCTGCTCAACCTGATCGGCTGTTTGACCGTCAAACATATTCTTCAAAATCTGATCAAGCCTATGAAGTTCCTGCACCGCCAAGCTATCACGATCAGTTTCCTGTTTCAACTCTGCTTCACGGGACTTTAACTCCTTCTCCTGATTACCTGTCTGCGCCTGCATTCTACCGACTTCTACAAGTAAATGATTAAGCTTTTCCGTCACTTCACGATAACGCACTCTTTTATGATCCAAAGTGGCACCATATTTTTCAGGATCTGCCATCCAGGCTGTCTTCCACTGCCCGTCAATCGCACCAAGTACAGTATCCAACTGTTCAAATAAAGTTTTTCTCTCAGAAGATAATTCTTTCAAGCGAGCCGTCTCCTGCTGTAATTGCA
Source organism: uncultured Paraprevotella sp. (assembly GCA_900546665.1). Lineage (GTDB taxonomy): Bacteria > Bacteroidota > Bacteroidia > Bacteroidales > Bacteroidaceae > Paraprevotella > Paraprevotella stercorigallinarum. Next base: position 127,324 of record URDY01000004.1, read on the forward strand.
GTTCCGCTTTACCTGTTTCTATCTTCAATTTATTAATTTCCTGCTCTGAACTGCTTAGCAAACCAGCTGTCTTTTGCACGATCTCAGTAAGCTGACGGTACTCTTCCAACATTTTAGTGTGAACTTGCCATTTCTCACGCCAGGATACAATCAGCCGATCTGTCCTGCTTCTTGTTTCTTCATACAACACGATACCCTTTGTCCATTTTGTTTCATCATATTCCAATGATTCCGGCAACTCACAAAGCCTATCAACTCCATTATGCCATAATGCAACAAGCTCATCACGCCGGACAAACATTTGTTTTTCATTCTGATATTGTACCTGCTCTGCTCCTTTAATACGTGCATGATCACGCTTAACGCGATCCAGATCCTTTTTGAGTACGTCCAATCGGGTTAATTTCTCATCCAATGATTTCCGCATAGCAGAAACAGCCTGTTCATAAGCCTGTTCGTCTGCCGCATAAGGATGATGGAGCGACCCGCATACCGGACAAGGCACATTCTCCACAAGCTGACGCCGCAACAAACCGACATTCTGTGCTACGGAAAGATGGTAAGCTTCTTTCAAACCTTCAGTCACCGCATCCAGCCGATCCACTTCTTTCTGCAACTGTTGTTCCTGATCTGCACACCGCTGCTCACAGACCTCAAGACGTTGCTTCTCAAGCTGAACTTCATAAAGCAGCCTTGCATTTTCAGCCAAATTCTTCCATAGACTCAACGCCTCATCCAACTGCTGACGTTCTCGGGTATATCCCTCTCCCTCATGCTGTAAGACTTGTGTATCTTCCGGATTGACTTTCCCACGCAGGTTCTGCAATTTCTGGTTTTGTTCCTCGTACCTGCCGTTCAGCTGTCTGTATTCAGCAACCTGTTGATTCAAGCGAGCTCCCAGACCTGGCAAGATATTTTCTTCCAGCTTCTTGCAAAGCTTTTCAAGTTGCTCATATTGACGGCATAATAAGGCTAGTCGCTGCAAATCATTGACAATAGCCGGAATTCTGTCTACAAAAGCGGATTCCATACGGAATGAATTAAACTCCTCTTCCAAGAGTCGTCTCTGAGATATAAACTCCGTCAATCGTTTTTTATTAACAAAAAGTTGTTTTGCCAAGTCATCAACCAACTTTTGGCTATCGCAAACTTTAACCTTCAATTCCTGACGTTGGACAGCCTTTTGTTTCCATTCACCATACAAGGTCCGATATTCAGCCCATTTGGGTCTCATCTTCTCCTGCATATTCTGTAAAGTTTCCAACTTTTGCTGTATCTTTTGAACCTCTGTCGCCATTAGCTCAACACGCTTCTGATTCTCCTCCTGCATTTTCAAGAGATTCTCAACAACGGTCTGTTCCTGTTTCCGCTGATCCGCATACGAATGAACTTGTATACACTGCGGATAAATTTCCTGAATGGCATCCCACCGTTTCAGTTTTCTGATATCCGCCTCATGTATGGCCAATTCTCTTTTGGCTTCTTCCAAACGCAGAGACTGCATACGGATCTGTTCCTTGATCTCCCTGTCACGTGCAAACCAACGTTGCTTATCCTGCCAGCCCTCTCGTTCTTTAGCCAGAATATTCAAACGTTCTTTCAATCCTGTCTGTTCCGCACTGTTTTTCGAAAAAGTATCTTCATCCATCAAATGCAAACGAAATGAATCCAACTTCATTTCCAGTTCTTGCACCGCCTCAGTCATTTGCTTGTAACGTTCATAAATTTTCTGACTGATCCGGGAATAAATTTCAGTTCCCGTCAGTTTCTCAAGCAAACGTCCCTTATCAGCCCCGTCAGCTCTCAAAAAATTGGCAAAACTGTTCTGAGCCAACATCACAGTCCGTGTAAACTGCTCATAATCCAGTCCGACGACCCGCTCTATTTGTGCTCTAAGTTCCAATTCATCAGAATTTGGTCTGTCCCTGTTTTGCGAGGCCAACCAGACTTGCCGCGTTTTCAGGTTCTCCAGTCTGCGTTGTGGCTTTTTACTTTTATAATAAGAGGCTGACCATGATGCCAGATAAGTCTGACCGTCCTGTCCCACAAATTCCGTTTCAGCCAGACATTCCCTACAACCTTTCCGAAGAATATTACGCGGATCATTCGTAGCCTGGATATCCCCGCCATTCTCACCGGACTCAGCATATACCACAACCTTGGTCGCATCACGAAAACGGGGAGATGTTCCGTACAACGATAAGGACAAGGCATCCAGGCAAGTACTCTTGCCACTGCCGGTCGCCCCCACAATCGTAAACAGCCCGCTGCTCCGCAAAGGCTCTTCCGAAAAGTCAATATCATGCCTGCCTTCAAAAGAGGCCAGATTTTCTATTCTGATTCTAATTATTTTCATCCGAGATATCCTTTAATGCAGCTTCATAAGCTTCGTTAAACAAGGTTTCCAATTCTTCAGGCATATCCAAATGATATTTCCTTTTATAAATAATCCGGGCCACATCCAAGGCAGTCACAGCATTCAAATCGGCAAGAGTGGTTGGACTATCTTCCTGCCGTGCCGAAGTCTGTTCTTCATAAAACACCCGCAAACTACAGAAACGCACAGCTTTCTGTTCCAGAATTTTCATGATTTTCTGATTCATCTGCAATTCTACCTTATCCAGCAAGACCCTGATCTCCAGATAAGGCCACAAGCTTTCATTAGGCGACATCTTACGCGATGGTAAATCATGCCTGATCCGCTCCAGGACTTCATCTAACGGTTTAGGGCCTTCTTCCGGTATGGAAACCAAAGTTCGCAGTGGGGTATATTCCAGAAACCGTCGCACACATTGACCGTCCGGACCTATTTCCACACATTCCACTCCATGCCTGTAACTTCTCTCGGAGAAAGACATCGGCAACACACTGCCACTATAGCGCACCGTATCCTGACCGGCTACGGTCTGACGTTTATGTATGTGTCCCAAAGCCACATAGCTCCAGTCCTCAGGCAAACTACCGGCATTCACGGCTTCCTGTCCGCCTACCCAGATTCTCTCACTGCTATCTTCCGCAATTTCTGCTCCCGTAGCATAGAAGTGAGCCATCAGTACCAATGGTTCATTCCCCCGTCGTAAACGGCCTGCAGTTTCAGACGCACGGGAAAAGAACAGATTCATGGATTCACTCAAGCTTTCTGCCGGCGGGTAATCTCCCTGACGAAGATACGGCACAGCCACACAAAGCAAACGTTCGTCCGGTGATTTCCGTGACACAACCGGCAAAACCAGATCATCATAATCAATCTCCATATCCTTATTCCGCTTGACAGCTCCCTTCACATGTACATTCATCAAACTGAAAAATGCGTCGGGAGCTTCCAGACGGTAAGCGGAATCATGATTTCCGGCTATGACAATCGCCTGCAAACCAGGCAATTCCGTAACAACTCGCGCCAAAAATTCATAATATAAGCGTTGAGAGGCCGCTGAAGGATTGACATGATCAAACACGTCACCGGCAATCAGTAAAGCATCGGGCTGTTCCGACTTCATCTGTACAAGCAACCAGTCCAAAAAATGATGATGCTCATCATCCCGGACGAATTCATGAAAGACATTACCCAAATGCCAGTCGGATGTATGAAATAGCTTAATCATTCCTTTTTTATATCTATATTGTTTTAGGCTTCCATTACCTGAACCATCAGTATCCTTTCAGTCTGATCGTCAATTCTGAAACGGTCATCCGGCCGTTCTCCTACAACCCAGGCTATTTCCTGTCCACTACAGAGAACCAGCTGACGTTCCTTTTCAAAAACCGACTTTTTCAAATCTGTCAGATAGTCACTCACCAGTTTGGATCCTTTCATTCCAAAAGGCACAAAACGGTCACCCGGCTCTGCAAAACGGATGGTCAACGGATAAACCATCTTGTTCAGATCCACACACAGAATATCCTTACGGCGTGGTATTTCAAAATGACGGTCATAACGCATTCTGGTGATATGGAAGTCCTTGTCTTGCGTCACCTTAACCCATCCGTCCAAAGGCAACACATGGCAAAGACACTGATATTTTTCAGTCTTTTTCTGTAAGACCAAACGATCACGGTCATGCAAAAGCCGCCATTCCGAAGATTCAAAAACCTGTCCCGACAAAGTTTCCTTACCGTTCAAACTGTAAATTTCATCCACCTGGGACGACTGGAAACCATAATCAGCCAATATCTCATACAATAACGTACGTGGTGCAGGTGTCTGTCGAAGAACATCCAAAAGGATACAATCATCATGACACACATCCGCCTTAAGACGTTCAACACCCCAACGGTAAATCTGATAGGCATCAGACAAATGCAGCAAAGTCTGTTGCAACCCTTCAGCCACTGACGGGTTCAGTTTCTGCAATTCAGGCAGGATATCCAGTCTGATCTTATTTCTTTTGACCTCATTCTCCAGATTGGTGCTGTCCACTACATAAGTCTGACCGGATTCAGCCAGATAAACCAGAATGTCCTTACGGCTGACATCAAGCAAGGGACGAATGACGGCATCCCGTACATAACGCATCCCGGTGAGCCCTTTCAATCCGGTACCACGCACCAGGTTAAGAAGCAAAGTTTCCACATTGTCATCCCGGTGATGAGCCACTGCAATCTTACCAATGCCCTCCAACATACGGATTTCATCAAAAAAAGCATATCTCAAGTCTCTGGCCGCCATCTCAATACTGACACCCCGACTATTGGCATATTCTTTGGTCTGGAATGACTTTACATGAAGACGGACGCCTTTTTTACGGCATAAATCTCTCACAAACCGTTCATCACGTTCTGATTCCTCACCCCTCAGTTTAAAATTACAATGTACCGCCACACAAGGGTACTGAAGATTACACAATACATTCAGCAATGCGACCGAATCGGCCCCACCGCTCAATGCCACCAGCACTTTCTCGCCGTCCGACAACAAATGATGACGACTTATGGTCTGGGCCACTTCATTTTCCAATTGATTCATATTCTCATTCATAATAACAAATTTAATGAGAACTCACGAATTATCGGCATATTTTGAAAAATAATATATTCAAAAATATATTTTCCCGATATCTGCCTCATCCTTCACGACCCGAAACCCATAACCCGACAAAACCGCTAATTATCGATAATAATCCGTAAAATCTCACATAAGCTCACAAAAAAGCTGTAACTTTGAATTAATAAATTCCATTTTCCATGTGGCAAAACTATATTGTCTATCTCATTTTGGCCATTTCCTTTCTTTGGTTAGCCAGACGGGTCTATATCCGCATTCGTCATCCTGAATCTACGCATCACTGCTCAGACTGCACAGCAGACTGTAAATTAAGGGGGTTAATTCGTCCCTCGAAGGAACAGAAGAACAAAGAATGCCAGAAAAAATAATTTTTTTACGATAAAAAGGTTGCATTATTAAAAAAATGTTGTACCTTTGCAATCGCAAAACGAAAACGGTGCCCTGACCGAGAGGCTAGGTAGCGGTCTGCAAAACCGTCCACAGCAGTTCGAATCTGCTGGGCACCTCTTTTCGGAAGCAACACAGAAACGGTATGGTGCCCTGACCGAGAGGCTAGGTAGCGGTCTGCAAAACCGTCCACAGCAGTTCGAATCTGCTGGGCACCTCTTTAAAAGTTATGAGATTTCTCATAACTTTTTTTTATACTATTTTGACTTTACACCTCTCCCTTTTTTCAGAGAAATCACATAATTTTGCAGTCAGACAGAAACATTAAGCATAAACCAATGAAAGTAGGATTATTTATTCCGTGTTATATCAATGCGGTATATCCTCAAGTTGGCATCGCCTCCTACAAATTGCTTAAAAGCGTAGGGGTAGATGTAGATTATCCTCTTGACCAGACCTGCTGTGGGCAGCCGATGGCCAACGCCGGATTTGAGGATGAAGCAAAAGAACTGGCCAAACGTTTCGACCGGTTATTCAAAGATTATGATTACATTGTAGGTCCATCTGCAAGCTGTGTGGTATTCGTACGCGACCATTACGGCAACCTGCTGGCAAAAGAACCACACCGCTGTGCCAGTGAGAATCGCATCTATGACATCTGCGAATTCTTGCATGATATAGTCAAACCGACCTCACTCAAGGCATACTTCCCGCACAAAGTGAGTCTGCAAAACAGTTGCCACGGTGTCCGTCTGATGCACCTCTCCTCTCCAAGCGAACTCCATATTCCTTATTTCAACAAGCTGCGCGATTTGCTTTCCCTTGTCAAGGGCATTGAAGTGGTCGAGCCGGAACATCCGGACGAATGTTGCGGTTTCGGTGGAATGTTCAGTGTAGAAGAACCAGACGTATCTGCACAAATGGGCCGTGACAAGATCAGACATCACATGGACACCGGGGCAGAATACATCACCGGCGCCGACAGTTCCTGTCTGATGCACCAGGCCGGACTGATCGCACGCGAGAAATACCCTATCAAAACTATTCATATCGTTGAAATTTTATCTGCAGGATTATGAGTACCAAACACGCAAAAGCAGCTTCTGCCTTCCTGAAGAACAAGGAACTGGCGACTTGGCATAACGAAACCTTATGGATGGTACGTGCCAAACGTGACAGACTCAGCCGCACGGTTCCCGAATGGGAGCATCTGCGCGATATGGCCTGCGCCATCAAACAATACAGTAACAGTCATCTCGACGAACTGCTCCTGCAATTCGAAGCTAACGCCCAAGCCAACGGTGCCGTTGTCCACTGGGCCAAGGATGCAGAAGAGTATAGACAAATCGTATACGGCATTCTGAAAGAACACGATGTCAAACATTTCATCAAAAGCAAATCCATGCTGGCTGAAGAATGCGAACTGAACGAATTTCTGGAAAAACAAGGTATCGAAACCGTCGAAAGCGACTTGGGAGAACGTATTCTGCAACTCATGCACAAGAAACCCAGTCACATTGTCCTGCCTGCCATCCACATCAAAAAAGAAGAGATCGGCGAACTTTTTGTCCGGGAAATGGGAACAGAACCGGGCAATAACGACCAGACTTATCTGACGCATGCCGCACGCAAGAACCTGCGCCAGAAATTCATCCATGCAGAGGCAGCCATGACGGGTGCCAATTTTGCCGTAGCCGAAACCGGCGAATGCGTGGTCTGCACCAATGAAGGAAATGCTGACATGGGCACTTCACAGCCCAAATTGCAGATTACAGCCTTCGGACTGGAAAAAATTGTTCCAGACAGACGTTCACTCGGCGTTTTCACCCGCCTGTTGGCCCGTTCGGCTACAGGGCAACCGGTCACCACCTATACCTCCCATTACCGGAAACCGCGCCCGGGAGGCGAACTCCATATCATCATCGTGGACAACGGCCGCACAAACATACTGGCAGACGAAGACCATGTCAAGACTCTCAACTGCCTGAGATGCGGTGCCTGCATGAATACCTGTCCGGTCTACCGGCGCAGCGGAGGCTACAGCTATACTTATTTCATACCCGGACCTATCGGCATCAATCTGGGCATGCTTAAGGATCCGGTCAAGTATCATGATAACGTATCAGCCTGCTCACTCTGCCATTCCTGCCAGAACGTCTGTCCGGCTAAAGTGGACCTGGCAGACCAGATCTATAAATGGCGCCAGAAGCTTGACCGACTGGGTGTAGCCAACCGCTCCAAGAAAATCATGTCAGGAGGTATGCAGTTCCTTATGGAACGCCCGACTCTTTTCAATCTGGCTTTGCACGAGGCGCATCTTGCCAACATTCTCCCTCGCGGAATGGTTTACAACCATCTCAATGATTGGGGAAAGGCCCACGAAATGCCGGTCTTCGCCAAGGAAAGCTTCAATGAAATGTGGAAAAAGAACAAAGTGAAATAATCATGGACAGCAAAGAACATATACTTCAGGCTATCCGGCAGAATACCCGCCGGAAATATGAAATGCCTGATTTGTCAGACATTGAAAAGGAAGCCATTGTCTACCCGGACCAGATCAGTCAGTTCTGTGATATCATGTCACAGGTTGGAGGCCGCGCCATTGTGCTTCAACCACAGGACGACCTCGACAGCATCATACGCAGGCTCTATCCTGATGCCCGCCGTATCGCTACGGTAAACGGCACTTTTATGGTAAACGGACGCACTCTCCAAGCCGGATGCGCCACATACCATCCTGATGAAGCAGCCTCATCTGGCGAACTGGACGGAACAGATGTCGCCATATTGCAAGGTCAATGCGGCGTATGCGAAAACGGAGCCGTATGGATCGAACAGGACGTTGAACAACGAGCCATCTACTTTATATCAGAGGCATTAGTCATCATTCTCGACCGTCATAAGCTGGTCAACAACATGCATGAGGCTTACCGCTGCATTGACACCGGGAAATACGGTTACGGTGTTTTCATCTCCGGACCGTCCAAAACGGCCGATATCGAACAGGCTCTTGTCATGGGCGCCCACGGTGCCCGCGACGTAACCGTCATTCTGGTCTGAAACCCTTCGTGCCGCCGACCTGACATTATACACACAAATGGATATGAAGAAGATCATAGTCGCCATAGATTCTTTCAAAGGTTGCATGAGTTCCACCGAAGCAGTCAGGGCCGCCACCGAAGGAATCCACAGGGTCTGGCCTTCAGCCCAGGTTCTGCAAATCCCGGTTTCCGACGGAGGTGAAGGCTTGCTGGACAGCATCCTGACTGCAAAAGGAGGCACAATCATCCATCTGCTGGCACACGACCCGCTGATGCGCCTCGTTCCGACACGATATGGCGTGCTGAACGACCGGCAAACAGCTGTTATAGAAATGGCTGAAATCAATGGCCTGACCATGCTGAAAGCTGACGAACGGAATCCGATGCGAACCAGCAGTTACGGTACGGGAGAATTGATTTCCGATGCTTTGAAAAGAGGTTACAGGCGCATTATCATCGGTTTGGGAGGCAGCGCCACCTGCGATGGAGGACTTGGCATGCTACAGGCACTCGGAATTCAGTTCTACGATTGCCGGGGTCATCAGATTGGACAAGGCGGACAGGCCATGGCTACTGTAGCCACCATCCGGTATGACCGCATGACACCTGCCTTGCAATCGGCTGAACTGATCATAGCCTGCGATGTAGACAATCCATTTGATGGGCCACAGGGAGCTGCTTATGTCTTTGCCCCACAGAAGGGAGCCAGCTCCGAGGAAGTCCGCCTGCTCGATGACGGGCTTCATCACCTTGCCGGCCTTATACGTCTGACCACCCAAACGGACCTGTCCACTCTTCCGGGAGCCGGAGCTGCCGGGGGCATAGGAGGCGCACTGGCCGCTTTTACCCGATGTAGCATGCAGTCAGGAATTGATTTGTTTCTGGACACAGTCGGTTTCACCGGACTGCTCGAAAATACCGACCTGCTGATTACCGGAGAAGGGAAAGCCGACCGCCAGACCCTACACGGCAAGGTACCCATGGGTATCCTCAAACGCGGACAGGCATATCACATCCCTACCCTTCTCATCACCGGCGCCATTGATCCGGACTGCATAGACGAACTCAATGCGGCAGGTTTTAGAGCTGTCTACAGCATAACCCCCTGTCCGCTCTCTCTTGAACAAGCAATGGACACAACAGCTGCCAAAAAGAATCTGTGCCATCTTCTGACACAGATTTGCCGGACCATCAGTATCTGACCTATCATGATCTTATTTTATCGGACAGGAGGAAAACGGCACAGTTTTCTTCCTGCTTCCGTTTTCCTCCTTATCACATCATTCACCCGACACACAGCAATTGCTGTTTTCAGATACCATTAAAAACTCCGGCATTCTGTTTGACAAAGCTGTTATACCTTGAAACGTCTGCTGGCTATTTCTTTTGCTGAAACAGCCAGTAATCAAAATACATCAGCCTGCCAGGCTTCCTGCCTTTGCAAACAAAATACAGATCATGCACACCACTCACATTAGCCACATCCGAAGACACCAGTGCCCAACGATCGTCGCCTCCCGTCATGGGGACATTCACTGTCGTCAGCAAATCCCCCTGCGGGCTATCCAAACGTACTTCCATCGTCACACCTCCGTTATGTGTGGTTCCTACACGGGCCGAAAACTTTGATGCGCCTTCCTTACGGAAATCAACACCTTTCACCTTTATATAAGCTCCATCCTTCATGGCATTGACAAAAACGCCGACTTCCTTGTTCTCATCGGCTTTCATTCCTTCTGAAAAAGCCATCGTCTCCGCTTCCGTCTTCCGATATGGATTCAAGGTTTCAAGCCCTTTCTCTATTCCCGCCGCCATTTTCATAGGTACAAGCGTACCGTCCTTATTGAATTCAGCTTTCTGCACGCAAACGGAACGGGTAAATCCGCCACCACCCGGCAATGCTCCATTATGATAGAACAAATAAGTTGCCCCCTTATAGTCAACAATTCCCGGATGGTTAGTAAAACTGCCGCCCTCTGTCGGCATCAGCGTTCCACCATATTTCCAGGGTCCTACCGGACTTTTACTCATCGAATATCCCAAGTGTTCGGGAATAGGACCACCTGCCCAAAGCAGATAATACCAGTCCTTATGCTTGTAAAGCCAGGGACCTTCTTCGTACAATGTAGGACGTTCGGCCACGTTACCCTCCCGCTTGCCAAAAGACTCTTCCGTCATCGGTACCTTAACGATATCTCCCGAATATGAAATCATGTCCTCGTTCAACTTCACATAGTAACAGAAAGGATTACCCCAATACAGATAAGCCTGCCCGTCGTCATCTATCATCACCGTAGGATCAATGTCACCTTTTCCACTGCTCACCAATGGCTTGCCCAATGCATCATAAAAAGGCCCGTATGGACTGTCGGCCACAGCCACGCCAATGGCTCCTCCTCCCTTGTTCATCGTCACGGGCACGTAAGCATAAAACTTTCCATCACGCTCCACGCACTGCATGGCCCAGGCATCCCCTTTGGCCCAACTGAAAGTCTTGTATGAAAGGACGGCGCCATGGTCGGTCCAGTTCACCATGTCTGTAGTAGTATACAGTTTCCAGTCGTTCATCACAAACCAGGTGGAAGCATCTTCATCATGGCTGGTATAAAGATACAGCGTACCGTCGTGAGCCATAGGCGCAGGATCGGCCGTATAGTGTGTCTGCACGATAGGGTTCTGTGCATAAGCTGACGCTGCCAGTAACCCGATGGATAAAAATAAGACTCCTTTTTTCATCATAGTTTTATAGACAATATAAAGTTAAACATACAGGCATGTTTCAGGAACAACTCAGTAACAAGAAAGACATTGATCGGCAGCATGACAATCATTTTAAAATGGCCACCGGCATCGAATGACAACCTGTCACCGTATTCCCGCGGCCAAAGGTACATAAAATTATGCTATCAATGACTGACCAACACCAAAGAATAACATATTCCTATTTTAATGCCAGGTCTGTTTTTCTTCTTGACGGTCTCATTGATCATCAAGTCAAATATCTATCTTTTTCTCAATGCCAATCAGTCTCCCAGACGATAAAACAACAAAACGGGATTGTCATCACCTTCCATGGCCTCAACCGTACGCTCCATTCTCCGCAAACGTTTATCACGGATATGGTCTGCGAAATGCCATGATTTCAATTCAAACGCATCTGCATAACCGATCAGGAAACCTTCGTCATCCGATGCCAGAATATTCAACAAAGGCAAACAGCTGACATGATCCTTTTCCACTTGATAATCATGTTTCACCATGCACCCGGTCGTTTTATCTGCCACCGCATAATAAAGATTTGAGAAACCGAGAAAATAACACCGGTCTGTTACAAAAATATCCGTAAATCCTACAAATGCTCCCTGAGACAACTCCTCTGCATAACGGAAAATACCATAATTATCCATTGCTGACAATTGTTCATCTTTCAATACGGTCTTTTCCGTTCTTACTTCCAACCACGGCTGCCAGATTCCGGTTTCAGGGGAATATTCAAAAATCCTGTTGTCAAACGGTGACACGCACACCACCTTGCCGTCATACACCGCAAAAGGATGCCTTCCGACGTATTCCTGCGTATTATCGGTCCGTCCGGGAAAATGGAGAACAGTATCGGATTTTTCTCCTATAAGATCAAAATCGGAATATACCAGACTCAGGTCATTATAAATCATGTTCGCACAGAAAAGACGATTGCCTCCAATATTTTCCGCCGTACCCAACAAGGAAAATGTAGATGGCCGGAAAAATTTCGTATCCATCAGCCTGCCATCCAATCCAAAGACCAAAATACGGTTTCGCACGCCATCCACTACGTCCAAGGCGTCCTTTTCCTTGTCCAAATATACAGTGGACACGTGATTGTACTCACCTTCACCGTGGCCATGTCGTCCAATGCGACGCACAAAACGGCCTTGACGATTGAAAGCCAATACATCCCGTTCCGAAACAATCACTACCAGAGTATCCGCTGGAATGATCTTTTTTACCTCTTTCAGCAAACACCTCTCATCAGTCTGCAGCGGCACTACGGAAAAAGAATCCATGGCCAGCCCTTCACCATTTTTCCGCATCTCTTCATCAAAACCTTCCAACGACTTCAAAGGAAGGTGGGCATATTCCTGACAGGCTACCTGCAGCAGACTGAATAACATGAAATATATTAACTTTTTCATCTCTTTGTAAAATCAAAAATAAATTTAATTGATTCCCTTTCCCAATACTGTCAACTGGTGTTTACCGCGCATAGTCTAACACGATAACTTATTGTTTTTCATACTACTCAAATTTACGCGAACAGTCATCCACGAAACGACGGATAAAGTCCAGCTGCTCTTCCGATTCCGGAGTGGTTCTGTAAGCTGATTTGGGCATTTGGGCAAACAAACGGCGAAGCTTCTTCAATACCGTTCCAAACTGCGGTTCGGCTTCTTCATGTGCCAACAGACAGGCTACAACTGTACCGGTCCGCCCTACACCACCCCAGCAATGAATATATACATATCCGCCGGTTGCTGCCAACTCGTCTATCCGCGTCAACAGACGGTGCACTTTCTCCAGCGAGTCGGGAGCCCCACAGTCCCTGACCGGAAAACGGTCATAGGTCACTCCTTCCGGCAACCACTGGTTGTAAGGAACCAGTTCGTGTTCCTCCGTCAAGTCTATAAAATGCCGGATACCAAAATGAACCATCCTGTTAATTCTCTGCCGTGCCACCTTGCCGCTCCGGTCGCCCGGATACTCTCCAGCAAACACAATCCCGGCATGACAGACTCTGTACGACTGGTCCAGCGGTTTGCTGACAAAAGCCTCAAAACGGTCATTAATCTCCAGCAGGTCAGACGGTAACAGACTTCTGCAGCCTTCTATTACCTCATCCGGCATTTCAGAAGAAGGTAAACGGCAATCTAACCTACATGCCGTGGCAATGGCACAAGTCATAGCCCCTATGGTATCGGAATCACCTCCCATCGAAATAGCCAGACGAAGCGCACTCTCTGCCATTCCACGCTGAAGAAAAGCCATAATGGCTACCGGCACACTACCCTGGCAGGTCACGTCAAACGTATAATGATCCCGTATATCTTCCAGCCGTATGTCCAGATCATATCCAAATTCCTGCACCACATATTTCTTGATCTCTTCTTCATTCCGGCCTGCTTTTCTCAGATAAACACAGGCTGCTATAGCTTGGGCGCCCTTGATCCCTTCCGGATGATCGTGAGTGACCGATGCAGAAATACGTGCCAGCTCAAGAGCCTCCTCCAAAGCAGATGCATACAAACCGACCGGACTGACCCGCATGGCCGAACCGTTGCCAAAACTATGATACGGCTGAGGACTGTCGGACAACAACCATCTACGGAACATCTTCCCGTAACCGGCATCCATATACCGCCGACCCAGTTTTTGCATACAGTCCACCAATGTTTCCTCCCGATGGTACGGATCGGTCATGAGCCACTCCGCCACGGCGAGGGTCATCACCGTATCGTCTGTAAACCTGCTGCCGTAAGGCAACCATTCAAAATCTTCTGTCCTGACATTATGCCATTCTCTGGTCGAACCGACCATATCTCCAATAATAGCCCCTAACATTCCGCTTATACTCTTTTAATGAAACACAATGACATGGGTCAGAAACCGAGCCAGTCTTCCGTAGTCTTCATTTGGACATATTTTTCCACATCAAAACGGAACAGGCCCACCGCCAACACACCCTCCGGCAACCTCTGTCCATCCGGCGAGAGGATCAGTCCCACCCGCCTCATATCTTCAAACAACCGGTGCTCATCCAGACTGTCTCCCCGCAAAGCCTTATACAGATTGCTCAGCTCGCCGAAAGTGAATGTTTCGGGCAGAACTTCCATTCCGAAAGGCTCGAAATAAGTCTGTTTGCGCAATTCCTTTATGGCTGTCCGTAATATCATCCCATGGTCAAAGGCCAGTGGAGGCAGATTGTCAAGGTCAAACCACCTGGCATCAGCCGCATCATCGCCCCCTTTCACGCTCTGCAACCTGACCAAAGCATAAAAGGCTATGGTGATGACCCGTTCACGCGGATCACGCCCCGGTTGTGTAAAGGAATGAAACTGACGTACGGCCGCGCCTTCAAGCCCCGTTTCCTCCTGCAGCTCTCGAAGGGCACCGGTTTCCGCACTTTCGTCTATATTCATAAAACCTCCGGGAAAAGCCCATCGACCCTTATACGGATCAGCTCCACGCTGTATGAGCAGAACCTTCAACCGGAGCCCGTCAAAACCAAATATCACACAATCCGTTGTCACACTGGGATGAGGATATTTATAATGATACTTCAATTCATCCATCGTCATTCAGTCATTTTACAGGTTATCTTCATTATCCATCGTCTGCTTCAGCCTTCAGCCAACAGTTGCATTCAAACCACGGATCTGACCCGGACCAGACAAAGAATCCCGGTCAGGCTTTTCCGTCCGGCAACCAAGGCCGGTAATCCTCCTCATTGAAATCCCGTTCGCGATATTTATGATAAAAATAGTCTGTCAGGAAGCGGGCATTGCGTTTGACAAAGTCCCGGCCATGCTCCATACCTTCCAAACTGTTGAGTGAAGCATCCGGCAACATACCCAAATCCTGCATCACACAAGAAAGGTCGTAAGGAATGACCGTAGGGTTGACCATGTAAAGTACAGCCTCCGTTTTGGCCTTTTCCTGATCGTAAGCCGCATTTTCAGGAAAGCAGACTCCTTCCAGCAACTTTACCTGAACATGTATACCCGTACATGGAGAGGCCATCAGCAAAGCACCCGACGGACCCACTTCAGGCAGATTGACCTCGTTTCCTAATTTATAATTCATTTTATTCAACATGAAATCCGCCATTTCCTCCTGATCACGACAGTAGACAAAGAACTTGCCGCCACTGGCCTGCATAAAATGTTCAAAGTCCTCCCTGGCATTGGTCTTGCCGGTCTCCCCATTGTCATCAGCAATATCCTCATCCGTTTCCGAAGATTTTTCGCTACTTACGACGATTCCATTTTGCCACCAGTACCGGCCGAATTTCACCAACTGGCTATACAGAACCGTTTTACCTTCCTCCATCTGGTCCGTTTTCAAGTTGACGGAATCCCTCGTTACAGCATACTCTCTCTTTTCACCCCATGAGTCTTGCAGATAGATACACTGCTCATCCTGTCCTTTGTAGAGGAAATAACGCCTGCCTGTCACTTCCACATCGTCCCATATAGCGGGTTCGGACAATGATGAACGGCGCCATACGGCAGCAAGCCATTCCGGAGCAGTCAGAGACAGCAGATTCTTACGTCCGGACAACGCTCTTGAGATTCTGGCATCATACATCAACAAATTCTTGTCAATCTGATCGTCACGGTATTCCTTCAGAATATCAGCCTGGTCCTTCAGAAAATCAAAATCGTTTCCATAACCGATATAACACTGATAACAGAACCAGGTCAGCATATCACGATATCTGTAGAAATCTGTTTCTTCCAGTTCCGGCGCGTCAAAGAACTCCTGCATACGCTCGTTTTCCGGAGCATATTCAAACTCGGCCTCAAAGAATGAAGTAATAGTCTTGGCCACCATGGCTATACCCGGATTTTCCGGATTGATCACACTTTTGCCTTCCATATTCCGCTGCAGGCAATGCCACAACAGGAAGCGCACATCTTCCTCGTTCACCTCGTCCGGTTCATAGTCCTCTCCTATCTCATAGAAAGGAAGCCTGGAGCCATAGCGTTTCTCACACATCTCCGTAAACGTAGCCCATATACCGGTCATGGATATCACATCCTCAAACCAGGCAGACATTACCAGCGCGATCTCTTTCATGACGCGTTCGTCCACATCAATTCCAGACTTATACAGTATATTCTTTATCTCATTGGCAACATCAGTGTAATAACGGTCCACTTCGTCAGACCGTTTGTAAGGATGATAATACAACCAATCTTTAATAAATATTTTTTTCATTGATCTGTTATTTGGTTTTTCATTCGGTTACACCGTCCGCGCATTCTTTAAAACTCAAAAAACGCAAACAGCCATACAAAAATAATCATTTGTACCCAACCAGCAAAAAGAATAAGACAAACCCGGCATTACGGACATCAGAAATCTTACAAAAATTGAAAATCCCAATATATCAGAAGGGGGATGTATCCCCACGGACACATCCCCCATTCTTATGCACTGTTATTTATACCGTCACGATCATTTGATCAGGATCTTTCTCGTCATCAGACTGCCACCGTCGGCATCCAGTATCTGCACAAGATAGAATCCCGGAGTCAAGGTCACATTCACAGCCGAACGGCCTGCCTCACACTGTTTCACGCAGACTCCAGAAAGCGTCATGACACGAAGTTCAGCTGCCACAGGTGACTGACCGACCTGCAACGTACGGCCGGATACACCTACGGACGGAAGTTCGCCTTCAGCCGCAATCAGGCCAATAGCCGTCTCATCCGGCAGATCAGGACTGCCGTAACGGTTGGTATTACCGAACTTCACCTGATACGGCCACTGTTCGTCGTTGTTGTCGTTATCATCCCAAACCTGACGCCAGTAGCGCTTCGGTCCGCCGCTCACTACAAAATAAAGCCGTTTACAATCTGCCGGACAATTGAAATAAATGGTATCCTTGGGAGTCAGGTAAACCGATTTGCCCATGTCGCCATACACACGGCTGCCGTCATTCAACTGGGCCACAAAGCCATAACGCCATTCGGCATAATTGACATTCTTCACCCGATAACCCTCTTGTCTGTTCAGTCCTTCGAAACAGGCTGACACCGTGGTGGCTCCATCAGGCACATTAAGTTTGATGATGTTATGTCCCGTATTCTCCAAAGCCACTGAAGGATTGATACGCCAATAATTGTCGGTCACCTTCGTCATGGCAGGCTGAGGACGGGCATCAATCTTGTCTGCACCGTATTTCTCAAGAGCCGGAATATCCCATGTGGCAAAACGGGCTGCACAGTCGTACATCTCGTCATTGAATTCCGTGTCGTTGATTCCCGTAATACGCATATAGGCTTCCACGGCATCCTCCGGATTACGGCTTTCGTTCCACAAACGGCCCATGAAGTCCATGCCGTGCTTGTAACACCAGTAATCCTGGATGAAATAATTGTTATAGCGCGGCGTTTCATGAAGAATATGCTTGTGTACATTGTTCAGATAACCGTCAAACCATTCATTATTAAACTGGTCTGCCGGCATGATCTTATAAGCCTGCCACTGCGCACACTGTTCCCAGAAAGCACACCCCTTACCGTTGCCCGGAGCATACATCCAACCGTTCTGGTTACCGTTGTCGCAATGCACCTGATACTGGAAACAGTGGCCGATTTCGTGATAAAGCGTCTGCCAGTTGCGTGAAGGAGCCGCCCATGGCGTCAGAGTCAACAGACCGATCAGATCGTCAACACCCGAACCTGAAGCCTCCCATGCTGTCGGGTCATAACGCAGACGGATCACCATCTTGTAGGTATCCGTTTTGGAGAATCCCGGCTTGATAAACTTCAGTGAATCCGTATAGAACCTAAAGGCGATTTCCGCTCTGTTCAGCACCTCGTCCACATCGATCGTATGACTGCCGCAAGTAAATGTAGACGGATTCTCACCATATCCTTTCTCCCAGAAAAGGATCCAGTTTTTCGACTGGCGCGTACGGCCTATGTAATAAGCATTGTCAGGATTGGTCACATCTCCCATTGACCACTGTGCCGTATAGATTTTCTTGTCTACGCTCTGGGTAACCGTTTCAAGGGCATCTACGGCGGCCGTTATCTGCTCTTCCGTCAGATCCGGATTTTCCATCACATCACGGGCCGTCTGTATGGCCGTTTCCATAGTGGCCTTTTTCTCGGCATCATCCTCATACCAACCCAGTACCTTCTCGGCATAATCTATTGCTTCCAACAAGTCTGCATAGAAAGCAGATGAAGCCTCAATCATCCCTACGGCCTCATCCAGTTCGGCTTTGGCAGCAGCCAGTGCCTCGGAATCCAACGGTTCTGCAGCAACGGCTTCTTCTGCCTTACGAATGGTTTCCTCTGCCGCCTGACGTACGGAAGCCTGGATCTGTCTGGTCAGATAATTGTCGCGGATATAACCGATATAACGGGTCAGAAAAGCGGCATAGTCTGCCGGTGAGTTTTCTCCGAGATAATGCAGGCTGAAATTATCCACACAGATCCAGTTGCCGGTTGCATTTTCAGCTTTAAAACCGATGGTTGTCTGTCCGTCCACCACTGTAAAATACAAATCCTTGGCCCGTTTCATGGTGTCCACAGGCACACTGTAGAAACCCGCAAAAAGGCTGACGCCGGTCTGTTTTTCACCTTCATTGACCGTACCATTCGAACTGCTCTGCTGGATATTGCCTACTGCCGCACGCAAGCGGTATTTGCCGTTCGGCATACCTTCCAATGTCTGCTGTATGCTGACATCCGGCACACACGACCCCACGCTCACCCAACGTTCCAGATAAGTCGTTCCTGATTTTCCGGGAAAACTGGTATTGGTCTGTTCCTGCAAGCCATTGTTCACCCAACCGGTAGTACCGCTCTCGAAGCTTGGATTGGTGATCAGGCTTGTCATGACCAGCGGATTCTCTTCCGACGCATTTTTCATTTTGTAAGTCTCTACGGCGTCTGTCAGCTTTTGGGCCATTGTAAGAATAGCTGCCGGAGAAGCATCCGCATCATCATAAACGACCTGCGCCTCATCGATGGCCTGCTTCAGCTCTGCCGCATACACTCCTGTCCCGTCGCCATAAGTGGTCTTCGCCGTAGTCAGGGCTGTTCTCAGACTGGAATTGTCAATCTGTTCACACAACAGACGGACGTAATCGACTAGAAGTTTGGCCTGACTGGCCGATCCCACACTGGCCTCAGAAGCGAAACCGATTCGTATCCGTCCTGTTGCCTGTGAAGTCAGCGTGAAAGTCAGCGTATCAGTCAACCATTCACCCACAGGAAAAGACTTCACCTGGGAAGACTTTTTCGTCCCGCTGACCGGCGTCCACGACAAAAGGCTCTGCCCCGCCGTGGCTGAACCCGCATTATAATACGCGGCACATAAACGGTAAGTTCCCTTCGGTAAAGTCACGGTCTGCGAATAAGCCAACTCCATGCCCCATCCGGTGGTCAGTCCGAGTGCGCCTCCGGCCGAACCCTTATAACCGGCTGCCGGCAGTGCAGAACTGTTGTTGAACGTCACCTTCGGATTGTAGGCAAACGTACCGGCCAGCGTATAGGTAGCCGTGGTTTCGTTTTTCCACCCGTAAACTTCATTGATCACATCACCCGGAATATTTCCCGATAATGTTTCGTCATAATTGTACCTTTCGTCAAAACCATTATTGGTCAGGAAATAAAAGGAAACATCATCTTGCGCCACACCCTGCAACCCCATGGCCAGGCATAGCGACATAAACATACTTTTTTTCATATTATTAGTTAAAATCATGGTATATGAAAACAAAAGTATAAATTTTAAATCCATTTTACAAATATGACACCCATTATTCACATCATTGCCCGCATTTTCAGCATGATTTCTCCCCCTTCAAAATTCGTGTTTCCCTTCATCTCCTGGCTTTTATCCCCTATTTTAAAAATCGGGGGTCCCAGGAATTACCCTAAAGGTGGTTTTTTGAACTTTACCTCCACTCCTTCAAAAGACGCATAACAATCTGTAAAGCAAAGACATAGAGGTGAAGGATTATGATTCACCCTGTCATTCACCTCCTCACAGACACACTTGTATGCCCCTATAAGCCCATATCTCCGTCTCGTCTGCCAAAAACCATAAAAAATTATTTTCCGGCCTGTAATCGCCTTATTTGACCGTGTTTTTCCGAAGATAACTTTTTCTGACCTCATTCCCGGTTTTTTCATTGAAAAACCATAGGAGATCTTCCCAAAAACTCGGTTTACTTTTGAAAAAGTAAGGTTTACTTTTTTTAAAGTAAGCTTTACTTTTTTAAAAATGTAATTATTTAAGAATTTTCATTTTTTATAATGATATCGATCATCAAGCCGGATTTCTCGCCCGTGAACCACCTGGTGAAGGGGTTGTGAAGGATATCCTTCACCCTGAAAGCCGCGCCAGCAGTGGATTGTGAAGGGGTGAAGGGGTTTTCGTGGATTATTGGTATGGGAGGATAAGATAGAGATAAAATGGGAAAACAGGACAGTTAAACATTCATTTTTTCTAACGCAGAATTACAGAATTTAGACGCAGTTTAATACTTCCGTGGCATTTTAGTTCGTAATGCTATAAGATAAAATAATACTCGTATCTTTGCCTTCACGGAAAAGAATTCATAAAATATCTTACTCAGATTAACTTATATGGTCAAGACAGTAAATTTGCATATTTTGCAAAAATAATTAGAAAAGCAGTGTTTTGTTACCTGAAATTTTATATATGGCGAAAATAACACTATCTTTGCAATAAGAATTAATTTGGGTGTATTATATATGGCAACTATAAGTACAAATAAAGAGTTAATCAGACTGAGGGATTTATCTTCAGCTTTCTCACGCAGTGCATTTATAGATGTCTTAAATTTCAATGACTATTCACATTTTAATTGGTTGGCATCAAAATATGACCTATTAAAGTGTGCAACATATTCAGACCTACTAAAAAAAACGTATTCCTTGATTTCTAAATATTACAGATGTGAATACGTATATAAGAATGAGTTAATAAAATTACTTCTTAAGGAGTATGGTACAAAAAACTCTGTATACTTCAGTGAATTTAGAGTTGGAAACTCTATTGCCGACATGGTAATGTTCAATGGTGAGAGCAAAGCCTTTGAAATAAAAACTGAATATGACACTCCACGTAGGTTAGATAAGCAGCTGGACGATTATAAACGTTTTTTTGATAAATGTTATATAGTTGTTCCCGAGAATAAAGTAGATGAGTATTATGCTATTGTTGAGTCTACAACAGGCATAATTGCAATGAGCCGAGATAATAGGCATATCATCCTAAAAGGAATTAGACATGCAGAACAGAATGAACGCTTTGAACCTGAAGCACTGATGTCATGCCTTAGAACTGAAGAATATAAAAACATTGTATTGTCATTGGGGAAGCCTTTAGAAGGAGTTGCAGGTTATGATATGTACACATATTGTTATCAAATTATTTCAAAAGCGTCTCCCGGTGAATTGAGAAAATTGTTTTTGCGTGAAGTTAAGAAACGTAAAAACAATACTGCACTATTACGAAAATATCCTATGTCAATCAGACAAATGATGTTAAGTCTAAATTTGCCCGAAGACAAGGCAAACAAATTATTGGAACAATTGAATATTAACATAAATCAAACATAGATTATGTATTATCCATATCTTCGTGCAAAACAATATGAGCTTAAGGCTTTAAGAGAATTTTCGGTAGAACACAAAGAACAAAATTCCATTGTACCGATTTTAGAGCCAGTGAAACAGCAACCTAATGCACTGAATCTTGCAATAGATGAGATGCTGGTCAATGGTTTAAAGTTTGCCCTTATCTTAAACCCTAAAGATGGCGACTTCAAACACCTCACAGTGCAATTTGACACATGGTTCCAGAATGAGAAGTTAATGGAAAATAAAGATAGATGGATTCCTGCTTTTCTTTATTCCAAGCGTAATGCTCATGAGATATCATCAATAATTGATGAATACACACTTGACAATGCAATGATTATATTCCGTACTTGCATGGATATGGATGATGAAAGTGCCTGGAGAATAATCAACAGTGATTCTGTTGATTATGTTGTCAACTCATTTGGTTCTACCATTTCCAGAAGATTAAGGAGTAGATTAAAAGAAACAGGGAAACAGATTATTAGATTGGATGATTGTTTCAAATCAAGAGTTCGTAATGCAGATTATGCTCTTGAGGTAGACGAACTATTTTCAGAAGAACCGTTTTTCTATGATAAAGAAGGCCATTTAGATGGATATTCAGATTATACAACACTACCATCTGAATACATGGAAGGTGGCATGCTCCCATATGCTTTGGCCATCCATCTTTCGTATAGAAAGAATGAAGAACAGCTCTATGTCCATCATTTTGTTTCAGACAACAATGAGAACAATAGTGATATTCGTGGAAAATTCAGAGAAGCTGCAAGAAAAGTAGCTCCATTCTACGAAGGTAAATATCAGACAGAGGCTGTGAAAGAAATAATAGAAAAAGCTAATGATTCAGAAGGTTATCCTGGTCTAGGATATTTAAAGAAATTATCTATAAAAAATCATTTAGAACTGATTCTCTCATTATAAAAATATTGCGTATGAATATATGTAAAGATTGTTTTCTTGATGAGGAATTACGTTCCGAAATAAATGCCAATGCTGTTATTGACGGCAAATGCGATGTATGTGGCAAAGAAGGGAAAGTAATGGATTTTGCTGAATTTTACGATTTCTTTACTTCCTTACTTGAATTGTATTCTCCAACAGTGAATAGCAATAAAACAATTGTTGACATCATTCAGGACGAGTGGCATTTCTTTAAAGATAAAGACGTTGCAAAAGTTTTATTAGCTGATGTTATTGTGACAAATAATATTGGTTACTCAGTAACCGATTTCGTCAATTACACTGATGAAATTTGTGATCGTGTTGCAGTTTGGGACAGACTAAAGACAAGTGTAAAAGAAAAATTCCGTTTTTTCACCAATATGGATGAATTTGCTCAGTATAATTATCTTACAGCAGGCAAAAGTTTACATGTTGGTCAAAAACTATATCGTTCTCGTATAACACCCGTTGGTCAAAAGAAAATTAAATGTGACAAGATGGGGTGTCCCCCTAAAGAGTTGGCCACAGCAGGTCGTGCTAATCCTATTGGAATACCGTACTTATATTTGAGTGATTCTGCAAAAACAACATACTTTGAGGTTCGTGCAGTATATTTAGACAAACTGAGCGTTGGCACATTTAGGATAGAACGGGAATTGAAGTTGATAGATTTCGTATATGATGTAAATTTGTTTCTGTCATACAATGATAGCAATATCTCATTAAAAGAAACTATTATTAAAAAGAAAGTTATTGAAGCCATTAGTTTCGATTTGTCAAAGCCACTTCGTAGATATGACTCCGAAATAGAATATGTCCCGACACAACTTATTTGTGAATATTGCAGGCGTATAGTTGATTCTGAAGGAGAGACAGCAGATGGCATTACATTTGAAAGTTCTCTACATAAGGGAGGACGTAATTATGTATTGTTTGATGAATCAGCAGCAAAATGTATAAGAGTGGATTCACATGAAATAACAAAAATAGACATTGACAGAAAATAATCATTCCAAGAGCGACCAGATTTTTTAGAAGGTCGTCTTTTGGTCGTTTAGATTTTTTATCCAATGATTTCTATTTCGGGTATATATCGTCATTGTTTTTCACTTTTACGCATAGAAATAGCCCTATATTGAAAAGACAGGTGGTCACCCCCAAAAAACTATTAAAATGAAAGTAATCTATTATATATTATTCTTAAGTGCCCTATTCCATTTCCCCCTCATTTACGGCCAAGAAACAGACTATAACAAAAAAGTAACAGAACTTATCAACAGGCAAGATTGGAGTGCTGCAAACGAAGTCATGCAGAACCATAAAAATAATATAAGTCAAGAAACAGCGCAAATAGCCCAAATCTTGATTAATACAAATATGAACCGCCCGGTAAAAGCAATAAGTGAACTAAAGAAATTATTGGAACAAGAAATAGAAGATGATAATTGGTTTCTCTTTCTCAATGGAATTTTGCTTGAAAACTATGATAATCTACATGACTATCAGGGTTCACAATCCATCTGCACTAACTTATTAAATTCAAAAAGATTTCCAAAAGAAATACAAGAGGATATAGCCAGACGTAAAGCCGCATATCAAAGCTTAACAAACCATCCGAAATTTCAAGTAAAAAAAATCCGGCCTGATACTTGTTTCGCATATACATATTTGCCTTTTTCACATACAATTACCAGCATGTCAAAATGCAATGGTATTGATGCCTCATTTATATTCGACACAGGTTCGTCAATGTCTACAATAAATGAATCTTCAGTAGGCCGACTGAAAATAAAAGTTCTACAAAATGATAGCATACTCATCAATGGAACAACTTATGGAAAAAGGGGACTAATAGACTCATTACAAGTAGGAAACTATATTTTTTATAATTATCCCATAACCATCCTCCCATCCAAGAAACATCAATTCTCCATAGAAGACTCCATACTTTCCAATAAAGCAAAAGCAACGATAAATCATTTAGAAAATACAGATTTAATACTCGGAATGCCTTGTTTGCGCTTCATTGAGGAGTGTCAAATCAATTCAAAAAAAATGAATATAACTCTTCCCAGTGAAAGTTCCAAGTTCCCAATGAAGCTTCCGATGCAATTGCCCAATAACAGGCTTTATCTGAAAACAAAAATAGATGACATTAATTTTATTGGATTCTTTGACACCGGTTCAGAATCTTCCATACATATCAATAATAGTTTTTATAAAAAAAACAGCCATAAACTTCCAATGCAAGGTAATACACCCCAAACAATCAGAACCCTGAAATTTAATGGACCAGAAATCTTGTCCGTGTACCCTCTACAGCCTGTACAAACCAATATCGTAAAAAAGCCCCTAAAAGAGGTATTTGTTTTGACACAAGACGAATATGACCATGATGGCAATATAGGAAATTTTATATTCAAGGAAGCCGATAATATTATCTTTAATTTTAAAGAAATGTGGATTCATCTTGAAGAAAGGAAAGAGGTTAAAAACAAATGAAAAAAAATCAAAAGCAGTAATCTAAAAAAATATTGATATTTGACATCATTGAAATCAGTCTTGCCGAACAGGTCACACCTGTGAGTTTGGTCTGTCAATGATATATTGAGAATCTGCGAGACTTCACAGGTCGAGTGTTTCAACTCCATATCATGTCGGACAATACACACATATATCCGTTTATCATGCCATTTTCGTTTTACTTATCCTCGTATATACTGAGTTTGCAATTGTCATACAACACAGCTTGAGGATGGATAAAGGAGCAAGGTATGTGATTGCGATATTGGGTGACAATTTCTTCCTTGGAGGTTGCAATTACCGAGGATAACTGAGGAGTGAACTTATATTTACAGTGAAGCTGTTGTTCCTCAAGCGTTTCCGTATTCACACGAAACAGTATCTCACAGAAATTATGATACGGGTTCTGATACCCGTCATCGTTGTATGTCCGAAGTATGTACGCGTATTGATGCCCTGCTTTTCTTGCCCTTCTGATAAATTCGGATTTGATTTTTCTGAGACTTTTGGGCACAGATGACGTCACACGCAGGACTCCGGTATAGACAGTTGAAGACGAACCGCTGAACCGTTGGTTTCCTGTAGAATGAGGCGTATTGCAAGTATTCATTCTTCCGCTTAACCTGTTCTTCAGGATGCCATTGTCCACAAGAAGGACATTTTCCGGTTTGACACCATCCAAATCCACCTCTTCATATCCCCACAGCTTCTGGCCTTTATAAGAGGACACTCCCGACAGTTGTTCCGCTCTTATGACTGGGTAAACGATGGTATCGCCTATTTCTGCCAGTGGCTTCGTTGGGAATGGTTTGTCCAACAGGTCATCATCATGGTAATTGAGAATATGATATTTTACGGATACGCCATCAACCAGCACCGGTCCATCGTAAGTAACAGGCGTGACCACTTCGACAGGAGGAAGGGTCTTTCTCTGACGCTCCACGAACTCTTTCATCTTTTTTCGGAACTGTTTGACGATTGACTTGTAGTCTCCTTCAAGCACTGTCATGTAGAAACTTTTTTGCATTGGTTGTCCGCTCTGATCAGTAACATCAACCTTACCGAACACGGTCTGATAGACCTGTTTTTTATGGACTACCTGACCTTCTGACGAGACACTGTAATCATCATACTGATTTTGTGACACTCCAACACTTGAATGAGCAAACTCTTCACACTTGGCCATTTCCTTGGAGAGTACACATGCTATTTTTTGCAATTCGTCAGCACTTAAAAGCGTCGCATGATAATCGGGAGTATATTCGGTAACAGGCAGTTCTCTGACAATTTGAACACCCGGTACACTCGATTTCAACTCCCTTTTTCTTTTGTAGTTATAAGCAGAAACAGCACAGTCTCTTACCAGATGGCGTAAGATAGAATAGTCATAAGTCTCAGGTAATCTAAAGCGATGTCCCCAAAGTGCATCAGTCTTGGATAGAGAAAATCTGTCCCCAAAAAACATGTGTACCTCTCCACCTCCATCCTTATTGGAGTAGGACTTAACACATTGTCCATCAGAATATTCATACCCGCTACAAGCAGATGTGTTAAGGATAAAGTAAGAAAAACAAACGCCTTGCATCGCGTCCGTCTCCGTTTTCATTTCATCCTTTAGTGCATTCACGATGACATCCCTTTCCTTCTCATATTTTATGTTTTTGATGGCAGGAAGTACCAGACGTTTTGTTTCCTGAGCTTTTTCATCATTTAACACTGACAATTTTACACATTTGAATAATGACTTTGGCGCGATGAGTGATACAGGGATGGAACCTGACCTTGCTTTGCAAAAGCCGGTATATACCTCACAAACAGCCCCCATCGCTGTGATGGCATTATACATAGCCTCTCTTATCGAGTACACCCTTGCACCATTGACCAGCTCATCAGGACGCCCATCGGCATACACCTTGTAAGCATATTCGAAATCAACACTAAAGTCGACAAGCGAATCCGGTACAGAGAAATTCAGAGGGAGCATGAACGAAGAGCGTTTTACATCCGTCCATCCCTCCTGTCCACTTTCCAGCTCAGGAATATAAATGCCATATTCCAGATTCTGCCGTTTCAATTCTTCCACAAACATTTCACGCAATTGTGAGTCATCTACCGGCTTAGAAGTCGAAACGAAGAAGTTTGCCTGACGCGCAACCGGTTCACTGTTAATTTCTCCCCGTCCATGTCCATTGCTGACACTTCCAGCATAGCAAGGTGTCCGGCTTGTCAGCATAGACTTGAACACACCATCTTTTATGCATGTCACAGCTTGGGCAGGGATACCCTCATCGTCGTATTTATAATGTCCTATTAACGAAACGCCTTTATAGTCAACAGCGGTCGGGTCGTCAGTAATCTGAACAAAATCAGGGAAAACCCGGACACCATAGGACTTGAAAATGCCATCCCTGTAACCGGATTCCAGCCGGTGACCTACCATCTCGTGCATGAATATGCCGGTAGCTATGCTGCCTAAAAGCACCGGTCCCTCGTAGGCTTCAAAATCGGGAGCATCATACAGACCGTTGAGTATGCGAAACAAATCCTTGACATCATTCATCATCACCTCTTTCGAAGGGAGTTCGGATAGCAGTTTCACATCATACCGTTTGTTTAAGGTCTTAGGCTCTCCATTGCTTCTTAAAATCTTTATTGTCAGATAAAGAGCATATCTTTGTTCGTTCGTTACTATTTCGCCGCCATCCGAAGTGACGAGATACTTGCGCACTATTTGGCGTTCCAAAGACGCAGAGATGTCAAGCAAGTGGTTCTCCGTCCTGAACTTGTTGGTAACTTCATTGAGCAACGCTTGCCATTTGTCTGCATCAAAGCCATCGTTGGCAAGAGGTTCTTCATAATACTTTCCGGGAAGAGGTCCCGAATAATAACTGACCTCATTGAGCGAGACCACATGGCCTAATGTATCTTTACCAAATCCCTTTCTTCCTTCTTTTAACCAAGAGAAGCGTTTTTCCAGTTCTTCAGAAACAGAAGCCTGAAGTTTGTCATCAACATTAGTAAATTCAACGCCTTCAAATGGAGGAACAAATCTGTATTGATAATTTAATGACCGACTGGAACCGATTTTTATATTTATACCATAAATCCGTTCATGAGTGTCCTCTTTATTATCAGAAACTCCAAGAACGCTTTTCAATTTCGAATATTTTCTATCATCGACTCTAACCCCCACAAAGTTCGCAGGAAGGCTGTCATTACGAAATTTCTCATACTTGGTGTTGACGACATCACGAAGCATGCAGAGCAGCGAGTCCTCATCTGCTCTTGTCATTGCATTGCATGGAAACGCATGCAGGATGGCCAGCAAGCCTATAAACAAAACTCTCATGTGTAAAATGATATCAGATGAAATATTGTAACAGGTATTTTTACTCATAATTCCTTGCATTTTATCATTTATAGATTCATACCCCATTTCTTTACACTCTTGTCATTATGGACATATAACATAATGCCTTTTGTCCATGACTGGCTTATGCATATATTAAGCAGAATATAACAAAACAGAACAACTCTCATTTGCTTAATATTTTACCACAACTACCCGCAAATTAATAAAAAATTATTCATATATTAGTATGTACAACCTCCCAAAATGCGAATAATTATTAGAAATTGTCTGTATTACTTTTCGACTTCTGGAGTATGCATATAATATCCATTTCTCAATGAATTGCACCACCATATTGATATGCTGTACATGAAGATGATTTTACATTTACTGTTACTTCATTAAAGAAACATGACGCCCCATCTTCCTCACTATACCGTGTACCCAATTCATTTTACATTTAAATATTCAAGGTCCGGGTTATTTGCACCATACTTTTCTATCCTTGTAATAGGATATTTATAAACATCTTCATTATAACAATTTAAACCTTATAGTACCAATGATATTCATAGGTCTGAGTTGTGAGGTCTGGGTATAGATGTCCAGCCCACTGTAGCTCACACGCGTATACTGCTTTTGGTTGAAAAGGTTGTTGGCCTGCAGTTCCAAATCAACGCGTTTCAGTTTGTACTTGACAGACAAATCACCAAACCAGGCATGGCGATTTTTGACCGTCAGGTTGTTGTAATTATCTTCGGCAGAAGCGGTTAGCGTGATTTGCCGGGTGACATAGACATTGAGTGAAAGGCGTTGGGTGGCGGTGCGGACCATGCGGGAGGGATAGATCTGCCGGTTGTCTGTGCGGCTCTTGTTCCAGCCATATCCACTGCTGAGCACAATATTAAACCATGGCAGAGGAGTGATGGTACCTCCAAGGCCAACGCCCACCGTATGCGAGCGGTAAGGGAAGACAGTACCACCTATGAGTTCCTCGCCCATAGAGCCGCTGTAATTGCAGAACATCCGTACACAGGCCATCCAGCGGTCAAAGCCCTTGCTACCATCAAACCCCACGCCGTAGTCGTCTGAAGTGGTGGAGCGGTCTACCGCTTGTATCACGCTCGTTGCACCACGGTAGTCGTAGCCATAGGTCTGGTTGTCACGCCTATGACTGTAACGGGCATTGATATTAAAGAACAAGGCATTGAGGGCGTTCTCGTAGGATATCCTCATACTGGCATCTATACGGTCGGTCTGGGAAAGCTGTTCCACATACGAGCGTTGGAAAGAGCGGTAGTTATTCATAATGTAACCGGAGTAAATGCCATTAGGGTCGCCCACCGTACGGGAGTAGCCGGTGCTGATATTTCCGCTCCAGTCCATTCTGCTGTAGGAAGCGGAGAAGGTCGGCGTAACCAGCAAGTGGATGTAGCCGTGACGGTCGTTGCGGATACGGTCGTCAAGTGTCTGGACGTAAAGATTCAGAGGACAGCCCAGTGACAGCTGCCAGCCTGCACGTTCAAACTTGTAATGCTGCCCGAATGCGATTTCATAAGTGTTGTACCACAGGTCGTTTTGCGAAGAATAGTCACCCGTGTCAAATCCGCCGAGGTCTGTCTCGATACCATGAAGACTGACGTGGCCTATTACGCCATAGTTTAGTGTGAAGGCGCCGAAACGGAAAGCGAAGTCCGTATGAAAGTCACCTACGATATTGTGCGAAACCACATCCTGTCTATAGGCAGCCGAGGTTTCCCGCTCCACGGAGTCGACAACGACATCCAGCGTGTTGGGCCGTTGGGCATAGCCTGCCGAGAAATGTAGGTTCAGCGTACGATTGCCGATATTACGAAGCGTATTGAATGTATTGCTCACGGACAGCTGCGGGCGGTCGAAGTGTTGCCGGATTCGCTCGTCGCCGTAGTCCGACGGACTTGTCCCCGTACTGCTGGAGGAGAGCTGCCCCTCCACGAGATCAGAGTTCCAACCGGCATCGAACTTTAGCACGTTGGCTGAAAAACCGTCCGCCGCATTCCGGCAGTAACGGGATTGCATACTGAGATTGTGTACACGGGTCTCACTGCCCAGATGCTCTTCTATCAGCAGACGTTCCCCTCCGTTCACAAAACGGTCGCTTACGCTACTGCCCTCCAGGCGGATACGATCGTTGTAATAGGCGATGTTCAATCCCAATTCTGTATCCTTGTCCGGTTTCTCCAGATGATTGATGGATACGATATGGGAATGGTTGTCGAATGTCCGTTTCTGCGGCAGGCCGGATCCACTTGGCAGAATCGCATTCGTGGGACAGAATGGATAGAGGGAAACGGAGTTGATGCTGCTGTAATGTGAAGATAATTCCCGCGACACGTCATCGCCGCTGTTGTTGCCTTTGTACAAGGTCATATTCTGTCGCCGCCCACTGAAATACATTCCCACAAGCTCACCAGCCCAAAGAGGGTTACGGCCGATGGAGGCTCCCCTTATGGATAGCGGACGGGAGGCCAGTCCCCATCCTCCGGATTGCTGGCCGCCAATTCCTCCCATGGCGTTGACGGCCACGGTCCCCTTGGCCGAGTTCTTGAGTTTCAAATTGATGGCTACGTCATCTGTTTGCCCCTTACCCTGCAACATCTTCACTGGCTGGTGGTTACGAAGGACCTGCACCGTGGCTACGTCACCGGCATTGATGTTATTCGTGGCCAGTCCGTAGCGTCCTTGCAGCAGGTCCATGTCTTCCACGTAGAATTTGATAATAGCCTTTCCGTTGAAACGTATCTTGCCATCATCGGAGACTTCTATGCCTGGCATGCGCTTTAGCACATCACCTATCACCCTGTCGCCCTGCTGTTTATAAGCTCCTACGGTATAGTTGAGCGTGTCGCCGGCCTGACGGATCTTTTCGGCTTTCACTGTAACCTCTTTCAGCTTCAGGTCACGTTCTTTCACCCGGAAGTCAAAGTGTTGTGAGCGGTTGGCCAGAACAGCCACATACCTGTCGATGGACAGGCCGGATGCTGTAACCACCACAGAATCTCCTTTGGCCGTGAACGACAAGCGATAGTGTCCGTCCTTGTCCGTGTCTGCAAATCCCAGGATGCTTTCAGCACCTTTCTGGGATACGGCCACATAGGCAACAGCCGCCCTGCCCCCGGCATCAAGCACCCTGCCTTCTATCACGGTCTGTGCCAGTGCTGCCGTTGGTGCTCCTGTCAGGACAACCCATGTAATATGTATAAAGGCTCTCATGTTTCCTCCTATTCTTTTCATATGTCTGCTTTTCTATTGTCTCACGGACCGTCAGTAATGCCTTTCCTTGTCTGTATAGACATTCCCATGACTATGCTACCAGATGCCAAGTGCTTTGCTTGCTGTCATGGCTTGCGTCTGCTACAGGTTTCCTATTAAGGGAAGCTGTAGGACATATACGGAAAGCTTCATTCTTTCTCTAACTGTTCGAAGGGCGCATCATTAGCTTTATTGGACGGGTTTATTGTTCTCCAGAAATTAACCTGAAGGGCATATTGCAGTTTCCTGACTTTAGAACGGGATGATACGGGATACTGGAAGTCATAGAGCATTATCGAGGCGTCTGATTTCTTGATGCTTACGGCCTCGAAAGTGTAGAAGTGATCCGTGTCATAGACTTTCAGGATGAGTCCCGGCAAGCCATTGAAACGCCAGGGTCCCAGCTTTACAGGTATATCCGTTGTGAACCATGCCTCAAAATCCCGCCCACGCCAGTGGCAGGTTGCTCTCTGGCATCTGTATCCCAAAATGGTCTGCACCTCCGGATGCAGGGACCATTCCTGAGCACGACAGTCTTCTGTGAACTGAGCGTTATAACTTTCCATCCACATTGGCATGGTGACATATTCTGTTACCTTTCCGTTTTTAAAGAAAAGGTCGGTATATTGGATGTCATTCCAGAATGAATCATTTTTGCCTCCCGTTGAGCTCCTAAGAACAGCATCTCTAGTCTTGACTGTCGTACTCACCCGTTTGGAAAGGAACAGACTGGAATATTTTGAGCAATCCTGACCCACTTCAAGTCGTTGCAGATCAATATAGGTCCATTCCTTCCCAATAGTGTCTGCATTCATTGCGTAGTCTATATGCATAATGCTTTTGCCGACTTGTTTTGTTTTCAAGCCTAAACGTGACTTTGCACTATAGATGGCCCCACCTTGATTCTGCTGAGCCATTAATGACAGGCCTGAAAGAACTGATATCATCAATAAAAATATCCGCATAAGCATGAATTACAGAGATTTTAATTTCATATTTAATGTTGTGTTCAGGAAAACCTGAACACAACAAACAAACCCATAATGCTAACCGTCAAGCGTGAATCTTACCCGTGTAATCAGGGTGCGCCGTGTCCGCATCAAAATACTGGTTACATCCATGTATTGATTCGCCACCATCACTTCCCCAATTATAATTGGCAGACTTATTGTCATCTAATGATGATCCACCTTGGTTAGCCCAATAACATGAACATGAACACGTTCGTGTTCCACCCATAATGGCATTCATCTCTTTCTGTCGAAGACCTTCCGCAGAAAGTGCATTCAGTTTGAAACGTTTGATTTTCATAAAACTTTAAATTTAAAATGTTAACAGATTGTCGCTTACGATACTGCCCTCCCGGCGAATACAGTCGTTGTAATAGGCGATGTTCAATCCCTATTCTGTATTCTTGTCCAAAGTGCTTTGCTTGCTGTCATGGCTTGTGTCTGCTACAGGTTGCCTATTAAGGGAAGCTGTAGGACATATACGGAAAGCTTCATTCTTTCTCTAACTGTTCGAAGGGCGCATCATTAGCTTTATTGGACGGGTTTATTGTTCTCCAGAAATTAACCTGAAGGGCATATTGCAGTTTCCTGACTTTAGAACGGGATGATACGGGATACTGGAAGTCATAGAGCATTATCGAGGCGTCTGATTTCTTGATGCTTACGGCCTCGAAAGTGTAGAAGTGATCCGTGTCATAGACTTTCAGGATGAGTCCCGGCAAGCCATTGAAACGCCAGGGTCCCAGCTTTACAGGTATATCCGTTGTGAACCATGCCTCAAAATCCCGCCCACGCCAGTGGCAGGTTGCTCTCTGGCATCTGTATCCCAAAATGGTCTGCACCTCCGGATGCAGGGACCATTCCTGAGCACGACAGTCTTCTGTGAACTGGGCGTTATAACGTCGCCTCCACTGGGGCATGGTGGCATATTCTGTTACCTTTCCGTTTTTAAAGAAAAGGTCGGTATATTGGATGTCATTCCAGTATGAATCGTTCTTGCCCCCCGTTGAGCTGCGGATAATGGCGTCTCTTGTCTTGACTGTCGTACTCACCCGTTTGGAAAGGAACAGGCTGGAATATTTTGAGCAATCCTGACCCACTTCAAGTCGTTGCAGGTCGATATAGGTCCATTCCTTACCAATGGTGTCTGCATTCATTGCGTAGTCTATATGCATAATGCTTTTGCCGACTTGTTCTGTTTTCAAGTCTAAACGCGATGCCGGATCATAGATGGCCCCGCCTTGATTCTGCTGGGCCATTGATGACAGGCCTGAAAGGACTGATATCGTCAATAAAAATATCCGTATATGCATAATTTTTAGAAATTTTATTTCATATTTAATGTTATATTCAGAAATTCTCCCGTTACCATGTGATTAAACGTAAGACAATAGATGTTCTTTGGCTACGCCCACGCACGGCAACACGCCAGATTCGTTATGATATAGATAATTAACGGTTTCATCATCTCTTCTAACTAAAAATCATTACTTTTAGAAAAAAAAGTCATTTGTAAAGCCACTATGTTCCGGCAAGCATAATATATCCATAACATGGAATGCATATTCTGTCGGAGATTTATTGTTTTTCATATCGCAATCATTTTATACACTTCTAAAAACATAGAATTCAAACTAAATAATTAGTAGTTATTATATCTTCATACTATTTAACTATTACAGTATCTTATAATATTTACACGGAAAGATGATCACAAATATTCAGCTTCAAACTGTAGGACAGATGTAGAAGATGTTGTTTTGATCTTGCTTGAACACCACCTCTTAATAAAGGTGACTACTTATAAATCCGTGTTCTCCAGTTACCTGAATTCGTTTGTTCATAGTATTCAATATATAAGTAAGGGACAATATCGAATTGACCGAAATTTTCTTTAATATCATCTAGCTTCACAAATATAAATACTATTATTTATATATACAAATAAAAAAGATAACAAAAAAATTAGCAAAAAAAGCAAAAAGAAGAAAAATTAGTACAAATTGCCAAATTCTACAAAAAAAAAGAATAAAAAACGGAAAAAAATAAATAAAAAAAAAAAATAAAGAACAAAGGAAAAAAC
>URDY01000005.1 GCA_900546665.1 uncultured Paraprevotella sp.
AAGAACTCAATTCTTTCCTTTTTCCGGGATTGTTTGATTAATATTAATTTGTCTCGATTTTAACGGGACACTAATGATTCACTTTTAAAAACTGACGATTATGAAAAAGATTTTAATGGCAATAGTATTAGGTTTGGCAATAACCACCACAGCATGTGCTGACGATGTAATCTCACGCAATGTCAATGATCTTCCGGTTGCCGCCCGGACTGTCCTGAACAAAGTGTTCGCCAACACCAAGGTATCGTACATCAAAATAGACAAAGACCTCTTCCAGTCTACATCTTACGAAATCCAGCTGGTAAACGGCTACGAAGTAAGTTTCGACAGCAAGGGTAACTGGACCGAAGTGGACTGCAAGCAAGGCGAGGTTCCGGCTTACTTTATCCCGACCAACATCAAGAAACAGGTTAACGACATGTTCCCCGGCGAGAAAATCACCAAAATAGACAGAGATTCCCGCGAGTACGAAGTAGAGCTGAGCAACGACGTGGATCTGAAATTCGACAAGAAAGGCCAGCTCAAGGAAGTGGACTGATTCAATATCTGACAGACCATCATAGAAGAAACTAAACCTTAACTTTCAAAAAAACAAGTAACGAATATGACAAAAGCAGCCATTTTATCAGGAAAAACATTCTGGATCACCGGTCTTATAACTCTGTTGAGCTTCAGTCTGCTCACCTCATGCGACGATGACGATGACAACATAAACAATCCCATTGACCGTAACCAGATCACCCAGATCGTAACCAGACAATATCCTTCCGCACAGATCATCAGCATGGAAAAGGAAATGTACGGATATGACGTAGAACTCAGAATAGAAGGACAGAAAGCTGAAATGCTTCTTGCAGATGACTACTCCTGGATACGCACTGAATATGAAGATATAGACTGGAATACAGCCGTACCGGAAGCCGTAAAGACCACCCTGGTGGCACAAGGTCATACCTTCAACTCAAGAGAAGATGACGTGGATCGCGTGGAAGTACCCAACAACAACAATGTAGAACAGTACTACGCTATCGAACTGGACCGGGAGCCTAACGATATCCACCTGAACATCAACCCAGACGGTACAATCAGACCTTAATCAATCTATCATAAATTTAAAAGCCCCGCCCTGACTTGATGAAAGCCGGGACGGGGCATTTTCGTTATTTTCGTTGACAGCCCTCACAAATACTGATTATTTTAATCCTTCCTGAACGAATTCACCAAAACAGCCTTATTCCTCTATGGCATGCAACGGTTCGTTTTCTTCGGGAATGTTCTTCTTGGCACTGGCTTTGGCTCCCAGTTTGATCAGTTTATTGGCTGCCCCTACTACACTCTGGCGACCGTCCTTCAATTTGTCAGCCGCTTTGGTATAAAAGGCAGAAGCATCCTGCAATTTCTGTCCCACAGTTTCGAAATAACCGATAAAATCGGCCACACGGTCGAGCAACATCCTTGCGGAATCATAAATGGCTTCCTGATTCTGCGCCTGCTGCATCTGTGTCCACGCAATCTGAATGATACGCAAAGCTGCCGTAAGATTCTGCTCACCCGTCACAAACACTCCTTTCGAGAAAGCATCGCGCCATAGGTCGGGCGCTTCGGACAAGGCCAACTGAAGTGCTCCTTCATTGGGAACAAACATAATCACATAATTGAGAGCCTGACGGGGCGACTTGATATAGGCACTGTAATCCTTGCGCGCCAGTTCGGCTACATGCTGACGCACGCTCCTGACATGGCGTTGCAAAGCTTCTGCCCGTTCTTCGTCCGTCTCGGCATTCTGATAGTCCACAAAAGCGGTAAGCGACACTTTTGAATCTATCACCGCGTCTTTTCCATCCGGATAATGCAATATGGTATCGGGGATCATGCGACGCCCGGTCTCTTCATTCAATATGGCCTTTCCGGAACGGTCACGCAACGTAACCTGCTTTTCATAATGTACTCCTTCCTTCAATCCCTGGCTTTCCAGCAATTCATCAAGTATCATTTCTCCCCAATTACCCTGCGTTTTGTTCTCATTACGCAAGGCATGAGCCAGTTTGTCGGCCTCGGCACCAATCTCCACCGCACGCTTCATCACTTCCTCTATGGCCTTTTCAAGTGATGCCGTATTCTTGTTGTGCGTATCCCGGCTCTGATCCATTGCGGTCTTCATGTCGCTGATCGTTTCTTTCAGCGGACGTATAATGGCATTCATCTGCGTCGTGTTCTGCACAGAAAGTTCCTGCACACGCTGCTTAAGCAGTTCCTGAGTGGCATTCTGCAATTGTTCACGTACCAGACGAAGCTGTTCCTCAAACTGACGGGTACGCATCTCGTTTTCTTTTCTGGTCTGGTCCTGAAGCAGGCTTAATTCCTTGTCGGCCACTTGCACATCGGCTGTCAATTGTCTGTTTTCCGATTCCAACTGAACATTTTTCTGCTTCAGACTTTCACATTCTTCCTCACGTAATACCAAAGTGGCACGCAAAGGAGCGACCTTCGTTCTCATCCACAAATAAGCTACGACCAAACCGGCCAACAAACCGGCCGCCGCTGATATCATCCATTCCATCTTATGACTGTATTATTTTTTAGTTTTAAAAATCAACGGTACAAAGAAAACCATAATTTCAGAATTTCTCAAACCTGCAACACGCTTTTTTCAGTTCCGGCTTTGCCTGTTAGTTCCAATCCTGCTATCT
Source organism: uncultured Paraprevotella sp. (assembly GCA_900546665.1). Lineage (GTDB taxonomy): Bacteria > Bacteroidota > Bacteroidia > Bacteroidales > Bacteroidaceae > Paraprevotella > Paraprevotella stercorigallinarum. The sequence continues at coordinate 2,691 of URDY01000005.1, forward strand.
TTGCAGACAGGCATCTGTCAGACTGGCAACCGATGTCTGTATCCTAAAACTTTTTGTATCATTTAATATCTTTTGATTTTATGGAACTTATTGCCTCACATCCCACTGATCCCCGGTATCACCTTGCTGAAGAACTGCTTCTTCAAGCCTTTCCCCCCGAAGAGCGAAGATCGCTGGAAGAAATCAGGAAACTGATGCTGAATGAAAAAAAATTCCGCCCGCATCTGATCATCGAAAACGAACAGTTTGCCGGTATCCTGAATTATTGGGAACTTGACGGCTTTATCTATGTTGAACATCTGGCTACAGACCCCGCACTCCGCGGTGGCGGAATAGGCGGAAGGGCTCTTGACCTGCTGTCTGCACAAAGCAGCCTTCCCATTGTGCTTGAAGTAGAACATCCCGATACGGAAATAGCCGGACGGCGTATAGGATTCTACCGTCGTCACGGATATACGCTGTGGGAAAGAAAAACTTATATCCAACCGCCATACGGTGACGATCTGCCATGGCTTCCGCTACTGCTGATGGTCAATGGCGGGCTTGAGGAAGAAAAGGATTTCGAACGGATCAGAAAAGACATTTATGAGACGGTCTATCATAAACAGGTCTGCGATATCCCCTCAAAAATATAAACCGAATCCATCATACGGCTTGCATCAGGATCGAAACGGATGCAAGCCGTCATCATCGAAGAAGCTGCAAAAGACGTTACTACATTTTTTTGCAAAAGACGTATAAAACAATTCAAATAGAAACTAAATTAAGCCTTAAACTAACTTTTCAGAAACAAAAAGGGCATTTTGATTAATATTTTTGTATTTTTGCATTTCAAAAATATTTTTATACGGAAATGCACATTCTAGAGACATTAAGCAAAGCCATCGAAACATGCAGCAACTTCCTGTGGGGATGGCCCATGATCATCATGCTGCTTGGCACCCACCTGTATCTGACCGTCAGGCTACGTTTTCCACAACGCAAGATATTCAAGGCCATCCGACTTTCCTTACAGTCGGACAAATCGGCTTCAGGAGATGTCAGCCAGTTTGGCGCACTGGCAACCGCACTGGCCGCCACTATCGGCACGGGCAACATTATCGGAGTGGCCACAGCCATTACATTAGGCGGACCGGGAGCTGTATTCTGGTGCTGGCTGACCGGCGTATTCGGCATTGCCACCAAATATGCGGAAGGACTGGTAGCCGTAAAATACCGTGTCAAGACTTCCAACGGCAAGATGCTGGGCGGACCGATGTATGCGCTCGAACGCGGTCTTGGCCTGAAATGGCTGGGTGTACTGTTCTGCCTGTTCACAGTCATGGCTTCATTCGGAATCGGCAACCTGGTGCAGAGCAATGCCATTTCACTGCTTTGTTATGAAACTTACAAAGTGCCCTATGAAGTGAGCGGAGCTGCCATTGCCGTCTGCGTGGCTCTGGTCGTTGTTTTCGGTGTGAAGGGAATTGCGCGCGTGTGCAGTGCGTTTGTCCCGTTTATGGCCCTACTCTATTTTCTGGGATGTGCATTCATCCTTTTTGTCAACGGAGCTTACGTAGGAGAAGCACTCAACCTGATTCTCAGATCTGCCTTTAATCCGGAAGCAGCCGGTGGCGGTTTTATTGGAGGCAGCCTGATCATGACCGCACGTTACGGAATCGCACGCGGTCTGTTCAGCAACGAAAGCGGTATGGGTTCTGCCCCCATCGTGGCAGCCGCCGCACGTACACGTAACCCTGTACGACAGGCCCTCGTTTCATCTACCGGTACATTTTGGGATACGGTAGTCATCTGCGCCATGACCGGACTGGTACTGGTATCAAGCATTCTGGCTTATCCGGATATCACTTATAATGACGGGCCGGCACTGACCAAGGTTGCCTTTGACAAGATACCGTATATCGGTGCCCCGCTACTGACTTTCGGTATTATCACTTTCGCCTTCTCTACCATACTTGGCTGGTGCTACTATGGCGAGAAAGCCATGGAATATCTCAGCGGAAAACGGTGGACACTTGTCTATCGCGGCATCTTTATCGTAGCCTCCTTTTTCGGTGCCATTGTCAAACTGGCTGTCGTATGGAACCTTGCCGACCTGATGAATGCCCTTATGGCCATCCCCAACCTGATATCCTTATTGCTGCTTTCAGGAGTCATAGTGGCAGAAACCAAAAAATACCTTTGGGAAAACAGGCTGGATGACGAAGCTGATCCGGAAGACAATCCGATGTAAACACAGACACCCTATCAGGCAGAACCTGCCTGAATACAAAAAAAATCCGCAGAACGGAATGATGACCCATCCCATATCTGCGGATTAACTTTGAAAAAAGAATGCTTAGTTACATGACGTGATCAGGATACCGCCATTACAGGGTATGGTGACATCCATCTGCTGTTTCTTATTGATCTTGGTTTCCTTGGCGCTGCCTTGCAACTTGGCATTGTCACTGTAAACCATAACCTTGCTGCCTGCTTCAAACATAGAAAGATCAAGCTTGACACGCCGGGATTCTTTCTCCGCATTGACTCCGGCCACATACCATTTGTCACCTGAACGACGGGCCAGAATGATATACTTTCCGGGATAGCCATCAATAAAGCGGATCTCATCCCACAATGTCGGCACTTTCTTCATAAAACCGATAGCCCACTCCGGTGCATCGGTCAGATTGTTGGGAGCCATGGCAAAATGCTGTACCGGACTCTGGAACAAAACAGCCGTAGCCAGAGCAAACACGTCTGAAGTGACTCTTTGACGTCCTCCCGGCTTATTGGCAGCATTATAGTATTTATTCAACGTACTTCCTCCAAAGTCCATACTGCCTGCCGTATTACGGATAAACGGATGAATGGCTGCATTGAAGGCTTCCGCATCACAACTGCCCTGAGAGAAATTCATGTTCTCACTGGCCAGAACCGCCTCAGCCGCAGCAAAGTTAGGATACATGCGCTCCCAACCACGTGGCAGCGTACAGCCATGGAAAATAACCAGCAGACCATAGTCATTGGCATCCGCCAGAATCTCCTCATACATCTGCATGGCCACCTGTTTGTCACTACCTACAAAATCGACCTTGATTCCACGGATACCGATACTTTTCATCCACTTCATCTCCTTTCGACGGGCAATGATATTGTGCATCAGGCCTCTCGGTCCCTGCGGTGCATCATTCCAGTAACCGTTGGAATTATACCACAAATACAAGGCAACACCTTTCTCTTTCGCATAACGGGCCAGTTCTTCCAACCGTTCACGTCCGACCTGTGTATCCCACAGGGCATCCACAAGAACAGACTGATATCCCATTGCAGCACTGAAATCAATATACTTCTTCTGCGTTTCATAATTCATGCTGCCGTCGCCTGCTATGATCCAGCTCCATGTACCGCAACCATATTGATAGGCCTGTGACGGTTCGTACAAGGGCTTGACCACATCAAAAGCCACCGTAGTCTCAACAATCGGTTCCAAGGTCGTACCTATCGTGATCGTACGCCAAGGCGTCTCTCCCGGCAACGCAATGCCCGGTGCCGAAGTACCGTTGCCATTGAACTCATCCGACTCAGGAAAGGCTATGGTATACAAGCCGTCAGGTTTACCTTCCAAATGGCTGGCACAATAAGCACTGGTCACGCCGGTTTCTGACACCAGCACCCATCCTTTATCGTTATTACGGAACAGACAAGGAAATGTATAACCGAATCCCCATCCGTTCTTACCCATAGCCTCATCCATTTTGTACGGTGTTTCATAACTGGGCGATGTACGTGCAAATCCTCCCATCGCACCAGACTGCGGACAAAGAAATGTCGTTGTTCCTTCGGGCATGACAAAGCCTGTGGCTTCCTCCGTAATCACACAACAAAGCGTATTTCCCTGCGGATAAAGTTGGTATTTAAAGGCCACATCACGGTTACTCAGACTGAATACTACATCATAAATCTTTTTCCCTTCCTTCTGGAATGAAAAAACAGCCCGGTTGGCCTGATAACGCACCTTTCTCTGTTTGATAGTCGGCACTTCATAAGTCTCATCCACCGGAGTTACCGTAACCTGATCACTCAACGTCAGTCCTTTCGTAAAATCTCCGATATTGGTTTTCATACCTAACGGCGATGGCTTGATAAACACGTTACCGTCATACGATACTGAATAAGAAGGATTTCCCTGGTCATCAGATACAGACACGACCAGACGGCCATCCGGACTCGTCACTTGTTTTTCCTCCGCAACGATCCGAAGAAAAGGCAATAAAGCCAAAGTCAAAACAAAAACTTTTTTCATGATATATCTCAATGTTAATCTATAAGGTGCATTTATTCTATTACCCAAACAAAACCACCACGCGGCTGACATTCCACGCTGAAAGGCTTGCTCCATCTTTTACTCTCTTTTTCCGATATCTGCCAGGGCTGATCCGGATTGCCACTGTCCTCAAAAGAGAGGACAGTCCTTTTCTTCTTACCAAGGAAAGAACAGTCTACAGTGAGGGTCTGCTTTTGATCGCTGCCATTCAATCCACCAATATACCATTTGTTTCCTTTTCGTCTTGCCATAACGACATAATGGCCGGGATAGCCGGAAAGCAGTTTGGTATCGTCCCAGACTGTTGGAAGTTCACCAAAGAAATGCCGGACTTCTTCCGGTTGCGACAAAAAACCTTCCGGACGGTCGGCCAAATGCTGGAGAGCAGATTCAAACACCACGGTCAATGCCAGTTCATGGGCATTGGATGTAATGTGAGGATGCTGAGAATCCGTAAAAGTGCAAGGGGTGTAATCCATAGAACCGACCACATTGCGCGTAAACGGCAGTGTGGCATTATGCGAAGCGGCCTTATTGGTCAGAACCGGGGCATTATTATACCATTCTGCTCCATAGACGGCCTCCACTGACATCAGATTAGGATACGTCCGCTGCCAGCCACGCGGCAATGTAGCTCCATGGAAATTGACTGTCAAATGATGATCGGCCGCACTTTCCAGCAAATCAAGGCAGTAATCCATCGTCTTCTGCGTATCTCCGGAAAAGAAATCGATTTTCACACCGGCCACGCCATGATCTTCCAACCAACTGAATTCCTTTTCACGATCGGCCGGTGCATTCAGCTTGTAAAGGGGGCCACCGGCTCCATTGGTTGTCCATGCCGTTGAAGAATTATACCACAAAAGCGTACGTACCTGACGTTCGCGTGCATAAGCCAAAGCATCATCGATATTACCGCCATTACCCATTACGTCCCATTCCCAATCAATCAGAATGTAGGGTAACTTTAAATTGTCAGCCATATCTATATATTGCTTCACAATCTGATAATCCTTTGATCCCCTGTTGTAAGCCCAATAGACCCAAGAAACCACACCCGGTCTGATCCAATCCGTATCGTCCAATTTACACGGATCACTGACATCCGTGATCAAGGTTGACTCCACAATGTCGGACAAGGAACCGATCATTGCCACCCTCCATGGCGATACCCATTCTCCGGATATGACGGCTTCATTAGCGGCAGGTGAAACCTGATAGACGGACCTTTCATCCGTTGCTTTCAGACTGGAAGCACTCTGATTACGGCTGATACCGGCCTCCGAAAGCAACATCCAGGCCTCATCCGAAACCTGAAACAAAGCCGGATAAGCCCAATGCTTCACCTCACCCGTTTCGCCCGTTGTTTCGGGAAAGAAATTTTCATACGACATATCGTATTTCTGCATCCAGCGTTTCAGACCGGAGTTGACACGATACTGTGTCCGTTCTCCATTTATCCTGACCTTATCCAGATCATAAAGTTTATATCTGAAAGCCACTCCATCGTTATACAATCTGAAAATCAGATCCACTTTCCTACCCTGACCGTCCTTGAAGGTATAAGTCCATTCTGTAGCTTCATTATGACAGTTTTTTCTTTTGCCGGAAAGCATTTCATAGTGATCTTCTATTTTCCGTCCGTCGGAAACTTCAGACAAAAACAGATTGCCGTCATCATTTGAAGTAATGATACCGAATGACGGTATAGACAACATCTCATGATGTTCTTTATTCCCGTCCGTATACATGATACGGAATTCCCCGCCTTGATTCCGGACTGATTCTTTAAATTCCAACCTGATCCTGTGATTGGGAGAGCATTGTTCCTTTGCATTTGACGACAGACAGGCCCAACAGCCGAAAAGCCATAAACAGATTTTCAAGCCTACAGTTTTCATTCTTTCTCGTTTTTCCATTTATTAAGTTAGATTAAGTTTTGGGTATACAAAGAAAGGATTATTCCGGCAGTTAACCCAATAATAATGTAACAGATTCTTTTATCCCCGTTACATTCACACTCATACCGGACTTAAAAAGCTGCAACCACCCTCCCTACGGAAAACCCGGACAGTTTGAACTGATGCCTTTGATCGGTCCTCCAGCATTTGCCGAATACATAAAATACCATTAAAAAAGCTGCCGGCCCGAATATTCACATATCCGATCCGGCAGCTCGCTTTTACTTACCATAACCTTTAACGTACGGTTTTCACTCCGTTTATGATATAAATACCTTTAGGCAATCCGACAGGAATACGTCCCTGACCATCTGTCCGTCCATGGCAGACTCCTTTCAGATCATAAATAGGTTTATTACCATGAAGATGATCTTTCCAGACATTCTCCCGGATGGAAGTAGGCAGTTGGTCCAAATGATAAATTTCAAAATTGTCAAAACAGCACCAGTCCGTAGATGTCACTGTAGACCACTCGCGTTTCAAACCGAAATCCAACGTTTTCTCATCAAGATAGATCAATACATAATTGGCATAATTCGTCTGATCGGCTGAAAACAGACTGTTGGCATTTTGCATCGTATTGGCAAAACCGTTTAAAGAACCATTGTCATCACAAGGCAGTTCGTATAATGAACAGATATCCGTCTCACGGTCATTGGCAAACAGAACATAATTGATTTTTTCTACTCCTTCACGACAGTCACGTCCCGTATAATCATTGTCGCCGTTACGTTCAAAAGCCTGGCAGGTGACCAGATAATAGCCCTCATCCAATGTCCGTTTGGTCTGACTCATGGATACTTTGTAGTCCACGGCCCGTAATGCGAAGAACTCAGCCACACCGTTACCCTGTCCGACCTTGCCACTGATGGTCCAACCGGATGTTCCGGATCCGAAAGTACCGTTGATGATGGTTATTTTAGTTCCGTTCTCCTTCAATGTCTGATAATATCGGGAAACCGCATCATCAAGGAGGCCGGCCTGACGTTCCAGTTCCTCTGCCTGAGCATGTTCAGAAACGGCTTGAGCCTCATCAATCGCAGCCTGCAAATTGCCGCCATTCATCATCTGATCCGCCACACCAGAACGGCTTTCCAAATCCGACAGGTTGGCCTGTTGTGCCGTATACAATGCCTTCTGGAAATGGAAGCAGGCATGAAGTTCCTTATATACCGTCTGAAGGTCGGATAACCGTTCATTCAGATCGGTCAATTCTCCGCGGTCGTCAGCGACGACCTGTTCCGCCTTACTGATCAGATCCGCCAGTTCCTGACTGCCGGTCTTGACATTCAATGTCGCGCCATCCGCCATGAGTGCTTTCAGATCACTCCAAACCTGAAGCAAATCATACTCCGTACGGTTCACATGAATAAATGAACCATGCTGGGGAGAAAGATGACCGCTCATGGCCGGCGCAGGCTGAAGATTACGCAAAAGAGCATCTGCCGTATGGAAATGATAACCGACATTATTGCCATAATTGACATTGCCGACATTCCATACATCATCATTAATGCGTCTGAAGACACTTGAAGCTTCGTACCCGCTGCCGTCCTGGAACGATGAAACCGGCTGGCTCCACTGAGGATCAAGCAAGTCTGCCGTCGTGATATCTATGATACCATTTCCGGCATAATCTCGGTATGACATGTGATACAAACTGTCCGTTTCCAAATAATTGATATCAGCATCGAGCACATTGTCTGTCTTGTTTTCTCCATATAACATACTGAAAGTCTCTATGCCCGTAAAATCTTCATTGGCCCTGGATATATAGAAATGATCGCAATCTCCATTATCCGTATTACCCACTGCATAGTAAATATAAGGATCACCGCCAATAAACACGATCTGCGGAGCCCATACACGGCTGACCTTATCGGCAGTCAGTAATCTGGTGCCTGTATTGTCGTAAATATCTGTTACGGGGTTCTCTCTCAGATAGGCTTTCAGATCACACCGGGTATATGACCAGTTGATAAGATCGTAACTCTTGAACATACCTATCGAATAATTACCCAACATACTGGTACCATTATCCAAAGAGCCATAAAGATCGGTAGTTACGATATAATAACAGTTGCGCTTCTTGTCCTTAGCCAGAAAAGCATCTCTGCACCAGGGTAACTTCGAACCGATACCGTCTATAATACTTTCACCTCTATTAAGTTCATTAAAGACCAAACCTTTATGTTCTTCCGTACCTAATGCATAGGTAATACACTGAGACACCAGTGTACCGACTCCGGTCTGCGGTACCAGATTAGGCATGTGACAATACAGATAACCATAGGCATTGTCATCCGGCGCTACCCTGACGTTCAAAGGTTGTTCATAAAGATCGAATGTGTTTCCATCATAAGTGATCCGTCCCTGAAGCGTTCCGACAACCACTGCAGTTTCTCCCCTTCCGGTCACGGTCAACAATCCGTCCTGATAAAGGACTCCGGCCTCACCGTCCACACCGGCAGACGGCGTATAGATCCATTCCACTGTACCATAAGTGCATTCCTCCGGCAACCTGACTTCACGATGAAGATATTGCACGGCCTTAGACAGATAAAGTTCTTCCTGACATACCTTCCTCATCTGTTCTTCTGTCAGAACGAGATCTGAAGAAACCGGTTTTTCTGAAGCCAATACGGCCACTTGGTCGGCTGTAAGCGCTTCACCATAAATACGGAAATTATCCATCAACGTATTTTTCATGTAGGCATCTGCCGGAAACGGAGACTTTCCCAAATAATTTCCGGTAAAACCAGCTGCAAAGGCACCCGGCCATAATGAAATCGCTTTTTCGGCCTTCAGTTCCCCATCCAGATAATACAGGCACTGTCCTTCCTTCTGAACAATTGTCACGGTATGCCACTGATCGAGCACAAGCCCACATCCGGCATTTACATTATATGCCGTATTGTTTTTTATTTCATAATACCAACCTTTGTTTCCGGCCGCATTTACCAATCCCATATACTGTCCGGTACCGTTGGACAAAGCCCAGGCCCAACAATATTTGGAAAGATTATTGTCTGGACGTACCAGCAAATCCAACGTAACGGAATAATCTCCGTTCAACCCGGAAAGGATATTCCGGGCAATCGACTCTCCCAAATCCTGATAACCGTTTCCGGAGCCTGTATTCAAAACATGATTGCCATCACTGGTCTGCATAATCATGGCATCATTAACCAAACTGGCCGGATATACACCACTATCGTCCTGAACCGTTTCCTGTTCAAAAGTATAACTTAACAAAGGTTGCTGAGCCTGAGAATTCAAAACCGATACTGATGCACAAATGCCGGCAAACCAAACTCTGTAATGTCTGTTGTGTTTCATTAATCGTCTATTTTAGGTTAATCATATATAATAGACGTCTGAAAAGTCAAAATCCCCCAAAAAACATCAAGAAAATGAAATAATAACCGTTTTAAAGCCCATGGCCTTAAAAAAAGATTCAAAAGCAGCACTGGCATACTCCTCTGCGTGCTTCAGATTTTCTGGAGTCATGGCATTCCTGAGCATCTGATTATAAGCCTTATAATATAATTGTTGACGGGCCTTATTGGACCAGCTTCCACTTTCATAAAAAATTCTTGTCCGCGTCTCATCAATAAACCTTCTGTCCAGCAGTCTGATTTTCGGTAATTTCAAAAAGACCGTATCTGCATGCGAAGTAATCCAGTCAGGAGAAGTCAGCCTCAAATCGATTCCAAAACGCAAGGTACCGGTATATATCGATACGAGACGGTCATCAGAAAACAATCCCTTATGCAAGGTGTCTGTCACGACCTCCTGTTGTACAGCCAGAAATTCCCATTCTCCGATTTCCTCTATCTTACGGATCTGTTGTGGTGTCAGATCAATAGAAGGATCGTAACCGACTTCCAACTTCACACCTCCACTACGCTTCCACCAGATTGCAGCTCCTGCCAGAACACCCAACACGACCACAATCAACAGCAGTGAAAACAGACCTTTCAATGACTTCAAACCTTTACGCCCCATAATCTCTTTATTTAAGTTGTACGGCCTTTCCTTCTCTATCCCACAACAACGGCATATCCTGCTGACCGAATGTCTTGCGGAAAGATACCTTAATATTCTCCTCCTTATAACCCAACTTGACCATCATCGGAATCAGCAGTCTGGCAGCACTGGTCTCTGCTGTCCGCAATATGCCGATTTCAGGTACGGTACGGATGACAGCCTCTTCACCTTGCCTGGCATAATTATTGATCTCTTCAGAAGTAAACTGACTACGTGTCAGACTCACAAACTGCTTGACCTGATAATGGTCTATCTTAGATGAAGCCACTACCACACGAGGATCCGGCAAAATCAGATGAATACGATCACCCTCCCTTCGAATATTCTTTTCGGAAAAGGCCGAAAAATCGATATAAGCTTTCAAGGTCACATCTATAGGTATCAGAATCTTTCTATCCCCCAACGGCACATTCACATCAAACTGATGCTGCAAAATCTGGCCTTTAACCTTTAATACATCATCCTTTGTCACTATTTTATGGATGTCATATTCGGCCGTATACAAACGGGTACTCTGAACAGACTGCACGATAAGCGACAATGTATCGACCTTCACCTGTTCCGCCTTCGTTCCCCGATGGCCGCATCCCGTCAAACAGACAGACAGCCATATCGTGATTATGATTAAAACATTCTTCATCCTTTGTCTTACTTTATCTACAAAGATAACAGATAAAAATATACAGTGACTCATTCCAACCGGAAAAAAATGAATCACCTTGCTTCCAAATCTGATCAACAGATAAAACTAAATCTATTTTTTGTTATACTCTCAATTTACATTATCTTTGCATACAACTAATTGAGATAACAGCAAAATGAACAAACACATCAAAACACTTGGATTTATTCTGACGGCATGCTTCATAGCCTTGTCATGCCGAAATAATGAAAAGACGGAAACACCTTACAGCGAATATGAAAAGCCGGAAAACAGTAACGAAGTGCAAAAGATGAAGGACTACCATTACAGTGCCAAGGTAGAAGCCTTTGGAAAATCCTACACTTATGATATAGTAAGAGAAGTCAACGATACGCTTCCGACCATCAAAGACGACACGGGATTGCAATATGCCGATAACTATATCCGTCTGAGAATAAATGAAAACGGCAAGGAAATCTTCAATAAGCTCTTTACCAAGAACACGTTCAGATCTTATCTAGAAAAGGATTTCATTCAGCACGCCTTACTGGAAGGAATGGCTTTCGACCGGGTTACAACGGAAGGTCTGAGATTTTCGGCCAGTATCAGTTATCCTAACTCTGACATCTATATTCCGCTGGCCATTACCATTTCCAGAAACGGATCGTATACCATCGTAAAGGATGATGTACTGGACACCATGGTTGAAGATACCGTTTCATCCGAAGATACGGAAGATATAGAAGGAATCTAACAGACAAAAATGAAAAATTGATATGGTCGTTATTAAAATCACTAATTCCTCATTTAAAAAATTCGGAATTGTAATGGCCATCCTGGCCATATTGGGAATTGGCGTTTTCTTCGGATGGCGCTTTAAAAACATCTTTCCTTCTGTTGATTTTGAACTGACAGATGATTTGGGAGGAAACATCTTTCCCTCGGCCATATTGGCTGTAGCCACAACAGACACACTCGTGGTCCAACCTTCGGACACACTCGTGATAGGAAACCCCAAATCGAGCATCGCTATCCGGATCAAAAATCCGGTTTCCAATGCCCGACTGAAGATCACCTTAGGAGAAACCCCTTTCTTCAGAACGTCCGTATCCGAATTTATCCTGCCGGTAAAAGATTATGTCTATACGGTCTATCCGGACATTCTTTGGAATTATGATGCCTTACGCAACAACAACCAGGCTGAACCAATCAATATTTCAGCCACCGTACAGGTAACCGGACATAAGCCTGTTCATGAAGTACGGACCTTTTCCGTACGGAGCATCAACGAATGTCTGCTCGGATATATCGACCGCCGCAACAAATACAAAAGGACAGACGTACTTCTTGCCGCATACGTGAACGAAAACCATCCGCTCATTGATGAAATTCTGAGAGAAGCCCTGAATACCAAAATAGTCAACAGGTTTATGGGTTATCAGACCAACAAGAAGGGATATGTAGACAAGCAGGTTTATGCACTCTGGCACGTCCTGCAACAAAGAAACTTCCGATACAGTTCCATTTCATACAGCAGTCTGTCGAGCAATCTGGTTTTTGCACAACGTGTCCGCACATTCGAAGACGCTCTGAAATCATCACAAATCAACTGTGTGGACGGCAGTGTCCTGTTTGCTTCCCTGCTGCGAGCCATCAACATCGACCCGGTACTGGTACGTACACCCGGGCACATGTATATAGGCTACTACACTGACCGCAAACATGAAAATATTGATTTTCTGGAAACAACCATGATAGGCGATATCGACCTGGATGATTTCTTCCCCGACGAAAAACTGGATTCAACCACTGTAGGTAAATCACAGAAGGAAATGTCGAGACTGACATTTGACAAATCGAAGGAATATGCCAGAAAAAACTACGATACGCATAAATCCCAGTTCAAATCAAATGCACAAAGTTATATGTTTCTGGAAATCACACGAGGTCTCCGACGTAAGATCCAACCAATCGGAAAATAAACCATATCACCGAAAAAGCCCGTCAGTAGTATGACAAATGTCTACTTGACGGGCTTTTTCAGTAATCCAGTGAACTCTCACTAGGCTTCTTGCTGCGGATAATGCAGATTTTCCGGTTTAATAACCAGCAATACTTCACGCAAATACTTCTCAGATTCCCATTTTGCCATGGGCAGGTCATGCAACAGATAATTTCCACAGTCTTTTGGTGCAGCCCCCGGAACTTCTCCTTCAAAATCGGCCACGAAACGGAATGTTTCCGTAAGAATCTCTACCATATCTTCTGCCTGCCAATCACCACGAACCAGAAGATAATTACCGGTCAGACACCCCATCGGTCCCCAATAAACAATTCTTTCTCCCCACACCGGATGATTGCGAAGGAAAGTAGCTGCCAGATGCTCTATGGTATGCAAGGCTCCCTGCCCTAAAGCAGGCTCTCTGTTGGGTTCCTTCATTCGTATGTCGAAAGTGGTTACCACTTCACCGCCAATCATATCCTTCCGGGATACATAAATGCCTCTCAACAGATGTAAATGATCTATCGTAAAACTTGGTATCTTTTTCATTGTCTGTATTTTAATCAGTTAATATTCATAATGCAAGCGGCAATGATTCGAGAAAATTCTTCACGACCCCAAAAGAGCGGTCAGCAAGTGTTTCCCAAAAGCCTTCATATTGAGCCCAATGTTCATCTGCACCCGGTGTGTCACTGATAATACGGAAACTCAAAAACGGCTTGCCGTAAAGAAAACAGACCTGAGCTATGGCCGCAGACTCCATGTCTACCGCCAGTCCGTCTGGAAACTGTGCCTTAATCGCGTCCAGTTCTGAACGGTCCGTGATAAACTTGTCACCACTACAGATCAGTCCGCCATGTACCTTGGTCTCACCGTTGATTGAAGATGCGACCCGGGCCAACACTTGGTCTCCGGAGAATTTTTCCGGCATCCCCTGTATCTGTCCGTAAGCATTCCCCATGCCACACCATACATCATGATAAACCACATGCTCACTGTAGACCACATCCATCACGCCTACCTTTGGATCTATTCCTCCGGCTACACCTGAGCTGATGACGACATCAGGATTCATCCGATTGATCAGTTCGGTTGCACCGACGGCTGCGTTGACCTTTCCGATACCGCACTCCATTATACACAGTGTATGCTGACCCAAACGGCCTTTAGTATACTCATAACGTCCCTCCCTGACCAACTGAACATCTTCTATCAAGGCTGCCAGTTGCTCACGTTCAGAACTCATGGCTGCTATTATTCCTATTACCATACGTCTTATTTTTCCTATTCATGCGCAAAATTACGATTTTTCCTTCATTATATCAGGTTTATAAACAAATATTAAAAACAAATCGTGATTTTGAAATACCGTCATATCCATTTATCTTTAACCGATAAATAACTTCAATACCATGAAAAAGAAATCTGTTTTTCTGTCCTTAGCATTATTGTTGACTCTAGGAAACGGCATCACAAATGCCCAATCTTATAAAAACTGGACCAAAGAAGCACCACGATTTGACGACAGTTTCCTTGTTACAGATGAAGCCAGACGTATCGGCACACAAGTTCTGATTTACCAGTTGGAAAGTGGCGGATGGCCGAAAAACATCAACATGGCAATCCCTATTGACAGTACACAAATCAACAAACTGACTGCGCAAAAAAAACAGATACGGAACGGTACCATCGACAACAGTGCCACAACCACTGAAATCCAATTCCTGTCCAGACTCTATAATGCGACTCACACCGAAGAGTATCAACAAGCTGCCATTAAAGGTATATATTACCTCATCGATGCCCAATATGACAACGGAGGCTGGCCTCAGTTCTACCCGGACGCAAAAGGATATCACGCCCAGATCACATTCAACGATAATGCCATGGTCAGAGTTCTCAGACTTTTGAGAGACGTAGCCCAAGGGAAACCACCTTATACGTTCATAGGCGACTCTGTCAGACAACTGTCGCAAACGGCTTTCGACAAAGGAATCAGATGTATATTGGATTGTCAGGTCAGACAACACGACACGCTGACCGTATGGTGTGCACAACATGACCGGACAACCCTTCTTCCCTGCAAGGCTCGTGCTTATGAACTGCCGTCATTAAGCGGATCTGAATCCGCAGACATAGTCCTGCTGCTGATGTCAATCCCTAATCCGGACAAAGATGTGCAGAAAGCCATAGAGAGTGCCGTGGAATGGTTCAGAAAGTCGGCCATCACAACATACAGGAGAGAGAATTACATCAATTCCGAAGGCAAACCGGACTATACCATGAAACCAACGGCTGAAGCTCCCCGTATGTGGGCACGTTTCTACGATCTGGATACCAATGAACCGTTTTTCTGTGGAAGAGACGGCATCAAAAAGAAACGCGTGGAAGACATCGAATATGAACGCCGCAACGGTTACAGTTGGTTTGGCAAACAGGGCGAGAAGGTTCTGAAGGAATACGTCAAATGGAAAAACAGCCTGGAACAGGCTGATAAAAAAGAATAATACCATAACGGCATTATACAAAAAAGGGAGGAATTTCTTCCTCCCTGCTATCTGAAAAATTAATTGTTTTCCGGACGCAATTTACGAACTGTTTCAGCAGTACGCCACATTTCACTGTCATGCAAAGCTTTCAACTCGAGCTCCAGTTTCTCACGGTAGTCAGGCTGAGAGTTAGAATCAATTGAAATCTGAGCTTCGTTACCAGTCTTCACTGATTCATACAGTTTCTGCATTACCGGTTTAATAGCATCGTGGAACGGACCCATCCAGTCCAAAGCACCACGCTGAGCTGTAGTTGAACAGTTAGCATACATCCAGTCCATACCTTTCTGAGCGAAAAGCGGCATCAATGACTGAGTCAACTCTTCTACTGTTTCATTGAATGCCTCAGAAGGAGTATGACCATTTTCACGCAATACTTCATACTGAGCCAACAACAAGCCCTGGATAGCACCCATCAGAGAACCACGTTCACCTGTCAAGTCAGAATAAACCTCACGCTTGAAAGTAGTCTCAAACAAGTAACCTGAACCGATACCGATACCGAATGCCAATGTACGGTTCAAAGCATTGCCGGTTGCATCCTGATAAACAGCGTATGAACTGTTCAATCCACGGCCTTCAAGGAACATGGTACGCAAAGAAGTACCTGAACCCTTAGGAGCCACCATGATCACGTCTATATCTGCAGGCGGAATAATATTGGTTCTTTCCTTGTAAGTAATACCGAAACCGTGTGAGAAATACAAAGCCTTTCCCGGAGTCATATATTCTTTGATTTTCGGCCATACTGCAATCTGAGCAGCATCAGAAAGCAACATACATACGATTGTACCCTTCTGGGCTGCTTCCTCAATTGAGAACAAAGTCTCACCAGGAACCCAACCGTCAGCCACAGCCTTGTCATAAGTATGACCCGGACGCTGACCCACAATCACATTGAATCCATTGTCACGCAAGTTGCATGCCTGACCAGGACCCTGTACACCATAACCTAATACTGCAATAGTCTCGTTCTTCAAGATTTCACGAGCTTTCTCCAATGGAAATTCTTCGCGGGTCATCACATTCTCGATTACACCGCCAAAATTCATTTCTGCCATGTTCTATTATTATTATTTATGCAGCCATCGCTGCGTTTTTAATTAAAATGTCTATTTATTATTAAATTCACACGCAAAGTTACAAAATTATTCGAAATATCCTAGAATAAATTGCTATTTGTTATCAAATTTAATTTTACTTCGGCAAACTACTTCTCCTTCAGGCTGGTCACTTCCCACATTTTTACGGACTTCGATGTCATAAATGCCCTCATCTACCTCATCACGGAAGAAGCTCAATGTATCGCCATAATAACTTTCTGCCACATAAGCCATCTCAAAACGGGCCACCTTTTTCTCAGCAAACCACTGCTTCGGGAAAAGATCGAGTATATGTTCTATATACTTGATACTGTTGACATGCCCGTTGATATCGATGTCATTATAATAAACCTCTATGGTACGCAACGGCATTTGCTGAGTTACCTTGATCCTTCCGGGTTTCTCTATCGGACAAATCTTGTCAGTCTCGATATAGTCAACCAGTTCCTGACCGTGCAAAGCCAACAAGTCGGCCGGCTTTCGGGTATCGAGATTGATCATGGCCCAAACAGAGCGGGCATAACCATACACCTTGCCATCCTTTCCGTAAATAGTAAAGTTACGGTCCGTGAACAGACGGTAAACATTTTCAATCCAGGTATCTACCGAAAAAGTCTCATACTCCGAAGGCATATCCATCATTTCCACAGCCAGCCGTGAAAGCACCCACGTATAGTTACTCTCATTCATTTCCGCTATACCGAAACCACGTTCGGTAGCATGGAAACCGGCACTGTTCAGCAAATGATTGCCCAATACCCCCATAAAAAGCTTTCCCGTAAAATCCACATGAAACGGTTCTGCCACAAATGTATATGTACCTACCTTATCTTTCATCGTCAGATTTTCGTTTCACCATTTTTCTGCTGCTCCTCGTATGACTTGCGTCTTTCTTCAAGGAATTCATCCAAATATTCCGTACAGCTCTTTGTAATGGCAATACGTCCTGAACGAACATATTGCAACACACAGTTGAATTCATTCAAAGCATAATAGAGAGACATGATGTCATCCGTAAGTCCTTTTTTGCTTACAACCGTATAAGTAGGATTGACTTCCACAATCTGTGCACCATGATGACGCACGGCAGAAGAAATACCCGGATTGGCAAGCACAGCCGATGTAGACAGCTTGTAAAGTCCTACTTCCTGAATAAAGATCTCGTCATCCGTAAAGTAATTGGCCTGAAGCACATCTATTTTTTTCTCTATCTGCTTGGTTATGATCTGTATCTGCTCCTCATCACTCCAACAGGTTATCGTATATTTATGCACTCCCTTGATGCTGGAAGCCGATACATTCAAACTTTCGATATTCACCTGACGACGTGTAAATACAGCCGTGACCTGATTCAGAAGTCCCGCAAAGTTTTCGGAAAAAACGATCAGGGTATAAAATTTCTTTTCTTGTTCCATCGCATGCATACTTTAATAGTCCAACACCATATCGTCAACATCATTACCCGGGCAGCACATCGGCAATACCTTGCCTTCCTCAATCACTGCCACCTGAAGAAGATAGGGACCTTCCGTAGTGATCATCTTACGGATAGCGCCTTCCAGATCCTCGCGGTTGACCACGGTTTCATTCGGGATATTGTAAGCAGAAGCAATCATATTATAATCGGGGTTCATCATCGGCGTAAACGAATAGCGTTTGCCGAAGAACATTTCCTGCCACTGGCGCACATTTCCCAGATAATTGTTATTCAAGAGAATGATCTTCACCGGACTACGCTGTTCCATGATTGTACCCAATTCCTGCAATGTCATCTGCATACCACCATCACCAAGGAACAGACAAACCATACGGCCCGGCGCTCCGAATGTGGCTCCCACTGCAGCCGGCAGTCCAAAACCCATCGTACCCATTCCACCGGAAGTCACGATACTGCGTTTCTCGGTAAACTTAAAATAGCGGGCTGCCATCATCTGGTTCTGACCGACATCTGTCACCAAAATAGCTTTGTTGTCTGTCATTTCGGTCACCTTGCGTACGACCTCACCCATCTTGATCGGTCCTTCAGCCGGATGAATCTCCGGTTGGATTACCACTTCGTTCTCCTTGTCAAGATGTTCCTTGAAACTGTTTTTCCATTCCGTATGCTCATTTTTATTGACTAAGGCCAATACGGCTGCTAATGTTTCCTTACAGTTTCCAAGCACAGCTACGTCCACGGGTACATTCTTATTGATCTCACTCGGATCAATCTCAAAATGAATCTTCTTAGCCTGTGTAGCATAAGTACTCAGTTTGCCTGTGATACGGTCATCGAAACGCATGCCGACAGCAATCAGCACATCACATTCCTGGGTTTTTACACTGTTGGCCAAACTTCCGTGCATTCCCAACATACCCATATTAAGTGGATGGTCTGAAGGCAATGCTGAAAGACCGAGCAAGGTGCAACCAGCCGGAATATCAGCTTTTTCAATCAATTCGCGGACTTCAGTCTGGGCACCACCCAATTCGACTCCCTGTCCAACCAATATAAACGGACGCTTGGCGCCATTAATCAACTCAGCTGCCTGACGTACACTTTCAGGATCAGTCTTCGGTACCGGCACGTAACTGCGGATAAAGTTGATTTTCTCAGGTTTGTAGTCGACCATGCTGACCTGCGCATTCTTGGCAAAGTCCAGTACAACCGGCCCCGGACGACCGCTACGTGCAATATAAAATGCCCGGCTTACAGCCCACGCGATGTCTTCAGGCCGTCTGATCTGGTACGACCACTTGCTGATAGGCTGAGTCACACCCACCAGATCACATTCCTGAAAAGCATCAGAACCCAGCATAGACACACCGACCTGACCGGCGATGACCACAATAGGCGTACTGTCCATCATGGCATCAGCAATACCGGTGATGGTATTGGTAGCTCCCGGACCGCTGGTAACCAGACAGACTCCGACCTTGCCCGATACTCTGGCATAACCCTGAGCAGCATGCGTCGCTGCCTGCTCATGACGGACCAGAATATGGTTCAACCGATCCTTATATCCATACAAAGCATCATATACGGGCATAATGGCACCGCCCGGATAACCGAATAGCGTTGTCACTCCTTCATTGATCAATGCGCGCATCAACGCTTCGGAACCTGTTATTTTTTCTGTAGACATAATTACTCTTCTTTTTAATCAATTATACGTACACCGCCTTTATCTGCCGAACTGACCATTGAAGCATAAGCCTTCAATGATTTGGGCACTACGCGGTTACGGGTCATCGGACGCTGCGGACGGGCAGCCAGTTCCTCGTCACTCAATCTGACATTGATACTGCGGTTAGGAATATCGATTTCAATGATATCGCCGTCCACGATCTTACCGATATTACCTCCTGCTGCCGCTTCAGGTGACACGTGTCCGATACTCAAACCGGACGTACCGCCAGAGAAACGGCCGTCTGTAATCAATGCACATTCCTTACCCAGATGACGGCTCTTGAGATAAGATGTCGGATAAAGCATTTCCTGCATACCCGGGCCTCCCTTCGGACCTTCGTGGGTAATCACCACGACATCGCCGCTTACGACCTTTCCGCCCAAAATGCCTTCACAGGCATCTTCCTGCGAATCGAATACTTTGGCCGGACCGCTGAAACGCCAGATGCTTTCATCCACACCGGCTGTCTTGACCACGCAACCATCCTGAGCGATATTTCCGAACAGGACAGCCAAACCGCCATCTTTGCTGTAGGCATGCTCCACATCACGAATACATCCTGCAGCGCGGTCGGTATCCAAAGTCTCGTATACCTTGTTCTGTGAACCCATCCGGGTGCTGAAGACCCCTCCCGGCGCACTGGTATAAATACGTTTGGCTTCCGGATCCACATCCGCTTTCAATATACTGTATTTTTCGATATCCTCACCCAGCGTTGATCCGTTCACCCGCTTGCAAGTCGTATCCAGCAAACCGGCCTTATTCAGTTCACCGAGAATATTAAGGATACCTCCGGCACGGTTACATTCCTGAATAGAATATTTCTGGGTATTGGGAGCCAGCTTGCACAGACAAGGCACATGTCGGCTCAACATATCTATATCTGCCATTTTGAAATCCACTCCGGCCTCATTAGCCACAGCCAGCAAGTGTAACACGGTATTGGAAGAACCACCCATTGCAATATCAAGCGTCATGGCATTCAGGAAAGCCTGACGGGTAGCAATGCTCTTCGGCAATACACTTTCATCACCTTCTTCATAATACTTATAGGCATTCTTAACAATCAATGCAGCTGCATCCTTGAACAACTGCAATCGGTTGGCATGTGTAGCCAGTATCGTACCATTTCCGGGAAGAGAAAGACCGATAGCTTCAGTCAGACAGTTCATACTGTTGGCCGTAAACATACCCGAACAACTTCCGCATCCGGGACAGGCACAGGATTCTATTTTAGCTATTTCCTCGTCACTAACAGTCGTATCTGCTGCCTTGATCATGGCCGTAATCAGATCGGCATTCTCACCGTTGATCTTGTGCGCCTCCATCGGACCGCCAGAAACGAATACCGTAGGAATGTTCAGGCGCATACTGGCCATCAGCATACCCGGAGTAATCTTATCGCAGTTGGAAATACAGATCATGGCATCAGCCTTATGGGCATTAACCATATATTCCACACTGTCGGCAATGATATCGCGTGACGGCAAAGAATAAAGCATACCGTCGTGCCCCATGGCTATACCGTCGTCTATGGCTATGGTATTGAACTCGGCTGCATAACATCCCAGCTTCTCAATTTCCGCCTTGACCATCTGACCTACCTCATGCAAATGGGTATGTCCGGGTACGAATTGCGTGAATGAATTGACTATCGCAATAATCGGTTTTCCAAATTGTTCGTGTTTCATTCCGTTGGCCACCCACAAGGCACGGGCTCCCGCCATACGTCTTCCTTCTGTGCTTTGCGCACTACGCAGTTTGTTTTTCATTATATCTTTATATCTTTTTTAACTTTTTCTATTGAGTTCACAAAATTAAGTCTTTTTCTATATTCAGCAAAAGTTTACCCCATAAAAATGGCTGAAAAATAAAAATATAAGCATTATATGTGATAAAAATTAGAGAATATCACAAAATTTACATCATTTTAAACAAACTATAAGAAAGAACACATAAAGCCAATAAAGAAAGAACAGTTTTGAAAGGGATATATACCTCATAAGAACATAGAGACTGATTCAGGCAAAATCCAGCACAAACGTCGTATTCCATCCGGATGTGCCTGAAGGCAATAAAGTGATGCTGCCATTCGAAAGAGTCATGATCTGTTTACAGACTGACAACCCGATACCGCTCCCATGAGCTTTCGTGGTAAAGAACGGAACAAATATATGCTGCCGGACTTCTTCAGAAATAGCCGGACCGTCATTGCAGACCTTTATAACGACATGATCATCCTCACGTACATAAGACAGGATTTCTATCTGTCCGATGTCCTCCCCTATTGCCTGAACGGCATTGCGCACCAGGTTAATGACAACCTGACGAATAAGATGCTTGTCAGCATAAAGCAATATGTCTTCAGGCACTATACTGACATTCAAACTGATATGCTGCGGAATCATTTTAAGCGTGGCTATTTCATCTGTCAGCTCATGGATATAGAACAAAGCCGGCACCGATGTGGGCAAGGACGAAAACTTCCGGTAATTTTCCACCCACGACAACAATCCCTGCGAAGTAGAATAAATGACAGACAACCCTTCCTGCAACTGGGCCGGTGTTCTGTCCTTCTTCTCAAGCAAAGAGGCGCTAAGGGATACGACCGGCGTAATGGCATTCATGATTTCATGAGTCAGCACATGTGACATTTTGATCCAGGCATCCAGTTCACGTTCATCCACGGCTGCTCTCAAATCGTTCAACGTAAAAATGCGCAATTGACCTTGCTGCAGTTTCAGTACTGCCACGCCAAGCAAGATTTCCTTAGTGCCCTTCGGTGTTTCATAGGACAGGCGTTTTTGCCCATCCGGCACAGCCAGACGGAATGCATCCGCCACATATCCGCCCAGTCTGTCCAACTGCTTCATCCTGGACAATGCCGGAATCCCCAACATTTTCAATGCCTTTCCGTTGCATTGCACCACATTGTCTTCTTCATCCACCACAATAATTCCCGTATTGACATGGTCAAGGATCAGTTTATAGAACGTTTCCCTTTCTGCCAGTACCCGACGGTTCTTATCCAATATCCGGCTATACGAATCCATCAAGGAATTCAGATGACGCGTAGTATAATCCCACCACCCTTTGACCGGGAAACGGAATGAAAAATCATCATTAATAAAAGCCTTGAGCATCAACTCGAATTTTTCATTGAGGTTACGCTGTGAACGGAGCGTCAACATAATGACATACACCACACCGGCCATCACAAACAAAGCCCATCCCCAATATCCCTCATACACCAGACTCACTCCCAATGCAGCAAGCAAAGCCAGACAAACAACCTGGCGAAGGGCAAAGAAACGGTATTTATAATCCATAGCGTTTAATCTTATTATAAAGGGTCTGGCGGGAAATGCCCAGTTGTGACGCTGCCAATGAATAATTTCCCCGATTATGTTCCAATGCCTGACGTATGGCCGAAAGTTCCATTTCTTCCAGTGTCTGGATCTGACTGTTATCCGGATGACCGGCTTCTACCGGCACCCTTTTGGGAATATTCAGATTGTCTGCCGGAATCAGTTTCAGTGTGTCATCACTCATAATGACTGCACGTTCCACCACATGCTGCAATTCCCGAATGTTACCGGGCCACAACGCACGGTTCAAGCACTCAACTGCTTCCGGTGTAAACCCTGTCAGATGACGGCCATACATCTGCGCATAGCGTTGCAGAAAACGTTCTGCCAAAGGCAGGATATCCTCAGCCCTTTCACGCAAAGGCGGCAAGAAGAGATGAATGGTATTGATACGGTAAAGCAAGTCCTCACGAAACTCTTCCCTGGCAACCATTTCATCAAGATGACGGTTAGTCGCACACACCAGACGGATATCCACATCAACCGGCCGGTTACTCCCCACCCTGACAATCTGCCTGCGCTGAAGAACCGTAAGCAGCTTCGACTGCAAATGCATGGACAGGTTACCGATTTCATCCAGAAACAACGTGCCGCCATGAGCTGCTTCAAAACGACCTGTCCGGTCGGTATGGGCATCGGTAAAGGCCCCTTTGACATGTCCGAACAACTCGCTTTCAAACAGAGTATCGGTAATGGCTCCCATATCCACAGAAACCATCGGGCCTTCACGACGTGCAGAAAGAGCATGGACTTCCTGTGCCAGCATTTCCTTTCCTGTTCCGTTTTCACCTGTGATAAGAATATTGGCATCCGTAGAACTGCAACGTTCCACCTGATCTCTGAGCCGTTTCATCACATCCGATTCTCCCCAGTACATCTTGTGTTTTGAGGATGACCCGCCGTTGTTTTTCCGGCCATCTGATGCACGGTGTCTGACCGCTTCCTGCAGCGTGTGTATCATCTTGGCGTTATCCCATGGTTTGACAATAAAATCTGCCGCCCCTCTTTTGATTCCCTCTACGGCCAGTTCTATATCGGCATAAGCTGTAAAAAGTACAACCGGCAGAGCGGCATGTCTTTTCTTGATCTCCTGCAACCAGAACAGTCCTTCGTTACCGCTGTTGATACCCGCAGAAAAATTCATATCAAGCAATATCACATCCACCTGTTCTCTGTCGAGCAAGGACAATATCCCCTGAGGAGATGAGAGAGAAAGAATATGTTCAAAATAATCCGACAACAAAAACTGCAATGTCGTCAGAATACTTTTATTATCATCCACAATAAGCAATGTATTCGAAGCTTTCATCACATCAAGATTATCATTAAACGATCATGGTAAAAGGTAAGATCAGAATCAGAAGAAAAACATTGTCCTGTTTTTCATGATGCCAGACTGTATCCTAATATCATACAAATATAAAGGAAATAACATTCACAACCGGTTTTTCATCCTGTTTTTTCTTGCCTCGAATGACAGGACACTAACGGTGTGTCTAAAAAATAGACAGTGTAGTGTCCAATTTTTAGACACTACAAATATCGGCAAAAACAAACAAATTCCTGTAAATCAATATATTAATATTTTTGGCATGCTTTTTGGTATATAAAGGCAAACCATAATCCAAGAAAAATGAAAATAACCCAATTAATAGCATTCTTGCCATGGCTGTTTACTCAGATCCCGGCATATTCCTCCGGACCGTGGAGCATGCAGTCCTGTGTCCGGCACGCTTTGGAGCACAGGCATGATCTGAAAATACAGACCTGGAACATCAAAAGCCAGAAAACCAATCTGACAGAAGCTTATACAGCCTTTCTGCCTTCATTATCAGCCGGCAGCGGACTGAGTTACAGCTTTGGCCGCTCGGTAGATCCCGGCACCAATACCTACAGTACGGTATCCAACCTGAACAATAATTACTCGGCCAGCCTCTCGTTGCCACTGTTCAAAGGAGGCATCCTGGTTCATCAGCTCAAAATCTCCCGCCTGCAACTGGCATTGGGAAAGAGCCAGCTAGAAGCCCAAAAGGACCAGACTGCACTTAACGTCATGAATGCCTTTACAGAAGCGGTCTACTACGATATGATGACAGAATATGCCGACGAAAAATTGGAAGAAAGCCGCCTGCAGATGCAGAAAACCCGGCGGATGGCCGAACTTGGCATGAAAAGCCAGTCGGACGTGGCTCTCATCGAAGCCCAACTGGCTCAGGACGAATACGACCACACACACAGTCTTTATCTCAAGGAGAAAGCTCTGCTCACGCTCAAGGAACTGATGAATTATCCGGCTGAATCTGCCCTTGTTCTCTTAAGGCCTCAGATGCAAACAGCGGATACCGATACTGTCAGTTCACCGGACATAGCAGAAGAAACCATACAGTCATTCCGATGGTCGGAAGCCCACAACCCCGGAATGAAACAAAGTCGTCTCAACATACAGCAAAAACTTTACTACCGGCGACAAGCCTTGGGGTATTTTTTCCCGTCCATCTCATTCTCGGCCGGAATCTCCACATCCTACTTTCGTACACTGGGAGAAAGCGGATACGACAGTTTCAGACAACAGGCACGGAACAACCTGGGAGAATACATCAGTTTCAATGTCAGTATGCCGATTTTCAACCGTTTGGGTAATGCCATGAACTACCGTCGAAAAAAAATCGAATACTACATTGCTGAAGAAAATCACGCGCAACAGCAGACTACTTTATGGACCGATATCCGGCAAACCATTCTGGAACGGGAATCACTCCGCAAGGAATGTGTGCGCATGCAAAAAAAGGTGGAAGCCGACTCTATCGCCTATATGGTCGTTGCACACAAGTTTGATGAAGGACTGGCAGCACCGCTCGATCTCAAGACAGCAGCCGCATCCCTCCTCTCAAGTCGTGCCACGCTACTCCAGTGCCGGCTTAATTTCATACTCAGGCAACGCCTTGCGGCCTATTATCAAGGCCAACCGCTTTATTGACCATTAATCAGAAAACTAAAAAACGCAATTTATGGATATACCAGTCAAGCCTAAAAAAGGCATCAGAAAAAAACACCTGCCATGGATCGCCGGAGGCATCCTGGTGCTGTCCCTTGTCAGCTGGATCATTTTCGGATCACACACCAATGTCTATAAAATTGACCGGCGCATCGTGAACATCGTTCCGGTAAAAAAGAGTAACTTTGACGATTATGTACGCATCAGCGGACAGGTCTGCCCCATCTCCATCGTTCAGATAGCCCCGGAAGAAGGTGGCATAGTGGAAGAGAAAATGGTGGAGGAAGGCGCCAAAGTGAAAGCCGGCGACATCCTGTTCCGGCTCACCAACACAAAACTCGACGTACAGATTCTCAACGCAGAAGCCGAACTGGCCGAAAAACAGAATCTGCTGCGCAACACGCAGGTCACCATGCAACAGGACAAACTCAACAACGAAATGGAAAAACTTCAGCTGGCTCAGGAACTCACACGCCAGAATCGCCATTACCAACAGTACAAACGTCTGTACGACGAAAAACTCGTCAGCCGCGAGGATTATCTGCAGGCTAAGGAAGACTACGAACTCACGGCTGGCAAACACCGCCTCATCGTAGAACGTCTCCTGCAGGACTCTATCTACCGCAGCATCCAGATGCAACAGATGGAGGACAACCTCATCAACATGCAACGCAACCTGGCTCTCATACGCGACCGCAAGAACAAGCTGAATGTACGCTCCAAAATAGACGGTGAACTGGGACAACTTGAGATAGAACTCGGACAAAGCCTATCGGCCGGCCAGAAGGTGGGACAGGTCAACGATCTTTGCGATTACAAGATCGAAGCCTACATAGACGAACTTTATATCGACCGTGTACGCACCGGCCTGAACGGGACCTTCACACGCCAGAAACAGCACTTTCCATTGCGCGTGCAGAAAGTCATGCCGGAAGTACGCGAAGGCAAATTCTGCACCGAACTGGTCTTTATCGGCCAGCGTCCCGACCGCATACGCAGCGGACAAAGCTACGACATCAACCTTCAGCTGGGCCAATCCACTGAAAGCATCATCATCCCTAAAGGCACATTCTATCAGGTGACCGGAGGCAAATGGATTTTCGTCCTCAGTCCTGACGGCACACATGCCTATCGGCGCCACATCCGCATCGGACGGCAGAATCCCCGATATTACGAAATCACGGACGGCCTCATGCCCGGCGAACAAGTCATCATTTCCGGCTACGAAAGTTTCAAGGCCAGCGATGAACTGGAGTTTTTCTAAACCAAACGATAAACAATCATTGATATATGAAAACACTATACCGTAATTTTTTAAGTATTTTCCGCCGTTTCCCGGCCTCCATCGTCATGAACGTAGTGGGGTTGGCGCTGGCACTGGCCGCTTTCATCATCATCATGATGGAAACATATTATGAACAGACCTACAACAGCAGTCTGAAAAACATCGACCGGATTTTCTTTCTCTACGAACAGAGAGAAGGCAGCGTGCCTTCTTCACTTATCGCCCGCCCGGACATAGAACACTTTAAAACCATTTCACCCGACATTGTCCACAGCGTATATTATGAGCCGGCTTGGTGGCTGGCAGCCACAACCCCTGATAATGAAGTTCACATTGAAACGGTGTCGTCCGGAGTGGAACCCGGTTTCTTTTCCATGTTCGGTTTCGACTGGATTGATTGCGACACGACGACTTTCGACAACTTCCTTTACATATACATCCCCGAAAGCATGGCGCTCAAATATTTCAACAGGACCGACCTGGTGGGAACCTTCCTGAAGTTAGACCATAACGACTATGGTTGGACCATCGGCGGTGTTTACCGAGATTTTCCGGAAAACTGTTCCATAAAGAACATCGTATACAATCTCATGGGCAATGCCTATAAGGATGAGAGGATAAACCTTGCTCTCAACGGTCTGCTGGAACTGAAACATCCGGAGGACAAAGACAAAGTGGAAAAGCTGCTGAATGAAAACGGCGGAGCTAAGCCAGACGCTACCTTATCCCTGACGCCATTCTCGGAAGTGGTCTATCAGAAGGACTTAAAACTGCATAATGAAACAGTAAAACTCAATCACCACCAACGCTATGTTTACTCGGCCATCGCGCTGCTCATTATACTGATTGCCGCCATCAACTTCACCAATTTCTACACGGCACTCGCACCGCTGCGCATCAGAAGCCTCAACACACAACGCGTGCTGGGCGCCAAACGCCGACAGCTCGTGAGGGCACTGATGACCGAAAGCGTCGCGCTTGGCCTCATCGCTTTCGTGCTGGCCTTGCTTATCGTCAAAGCGGCTGAAGACAGTCTCGTCAACGATTTGCTGAAGGTGGACATTTCCATCACAGCCTTTCCCGGCATTATCATCGCAACAGCAGCCATAACTATTCTCATAACACTGGCGGCCAGTCTCTTCCCTGCCCTTTATTCCACCTCGTTCGCCCCAGCCATCGTCCTCAAAGGCAGTTTCGGACTGTCGCCGCGTGGAAAACGGCTGCGCAACCTGCTCATGAGCGCACAGCTCACAGTCGCCATCGGACTGCTTATCGGCGTGGGCGGAATTGTCTCACAAAACTATTACATGCAGTATTCCGACCTGGGCTACGACCAGGACCGTATCGTCACCATCGATCTCTACGCCGCCAAAATCTATGATGACAAGGCCGATGCATTGGCAGAGGAACTGCGCAAAGTAGCCTGTGTGGAAGATGTGGCTTTCTCAAGATTTATGTTATCTGCACAGGAACAAACAAATATCATGCATTGGGGACGGCCGTCAGAGGACGGATCTAATCTGTTTTTTATATGCCTTCCGGTCTCACCCAATTATCTCAAGGTCATGGGTATAAAGCTCATCGAAGGCGAAGATTTCAATCCGAAGGACCATAACGCGCCCATGATTTTCAACAAAGTGGCCCACGATCAATATCCTACTTCCATCCGCATAGGAAAAACGATAGAAGGCAATCACATCGTCGGCATCTGCGAGGACTTCAAGGTCTCCTCGCTACGCGAGAAAGTCACACCGCTTTGCCTGAAAGTCATGAACGGCCCCTATGCTGACTGGCCTTCCAAAGGCATCGCCAATATCCGTATCAAGGACGGCATCGCTCTGGAAGACGCTTTCGGTCC
Source organism: uncultured Paraprevotella sp. (assembly GCA_900546665.1). GTDB lineage: Bacteria > Bacteroidota > Bacteroidia > Bacteroidales > Bacteroidaceae > Paraprevotella > Paraprevotella stercorigallinarum. The sequence goes on from URDY01000005.1 coordinate 31,984, forward strand.
GATCCAAAAAGCCTGCACGGCATTCGCTCCGGAAAGCACCTTCGAACTGAAAACCCAGTTCCAGCTCATGGAGAACATCTATACCGAGGAGAAACATACCCAGCAGAACATCATGATCTACAGCATCCTCGCTGTCATCATCTCATTGAGCGGCGTGTTCAGCATGACTCTCTTCGAATGTAACTACCGCCGCAAGGAAATCGGGCTGCGCAAGATCATGGGAGCCAGCACGCACGGCATCATCATGATGTTCTTCAGGCAATATGCCGCCATCCTCCTGCTGAGCTTCATCGTGGCAGCGCCACTGGGATGGTATGGCGTACACCGCTATCTGGAAGGATTTGCCTACAAGACGCCACAACACTGGTGGATCTACGTTCTGTCCTTTCTGACCATCAGCGTCATCACACTCACGACGGTCTATGCCCAATGCCGCAAAACGGCCAAAGAAAATCCCATCAATGCCATCAGAACGGAATAAAGGATTGAAACAGATATTTAAAACAACAACATTACAGAAAATTACTAAAACAAAAGAAATATGATACAAATCGAGAAATTAGGAAAAACCTTCCGCACGGAGGAAGTGGAAACCATCGCTTTACAGGACATTGATCTGCACGTCAAAAAGGGAGAATTCGTCGCCATCATGGGACCGTCCGGATGCGGAAAATCCACCTTGCTCAACATCATCGGACTGCTTGACAATCCGTCACAGGGACACTATCTCCTCAACGGAAAGGAAGTCACCACACTGCGCGAAAACGAACGGACCGACCTTAGAAAAGGCGTCATCGGCTTCGTGTTCCAGAGTTTCAACCTTATCGATGAACTGACCGTCAGCGAAAACGTCGAACTCCCGCTTACTTACATGAACATCCCCAAAAAAGAACGCAAACAAAGGGTTGAAGCCATGCTCGAACGCATGAAAATGAGTCACCGGGCCAACCACTTCCCACAGCAGCTCTCCGGCGGACAGCAGCAGCGTGTAGCCATCGCAAGGGCCGTCATCACCCGTCCGCAACTGATACTGGCCGACGAACCCACCGGAAACCTGGATTCCAAGAACGGTACGGAAGTCATGAACCTGCTCACCGAACTGCACCGGGAAGGCACCACCATCATCATGGTGACGCATAGCGAACATGACGCCGCATTTGCCGGACGCATAGTCAAACTTTTCGACGGCAAGATCATCGCCGACATAATGGATTGAAGACATGAAAACACTATACCGTAATTTTTTAAGCATTTTCCGCCGTTTCCCGGCCTCCATCGTCATGAACGTGGTCGGGTTGGCGCTGGCACTGGCCGCTTTCATCGTCATCATGATGGAAATGAAATTCGAAACCACTTATGACGACCACTTGAAAAACGCCGGCCGCATCTTCATGCTGACCCGTACGGCTGAAGACCAAAGCCTGCTCACAACCTTTCCACGTCCGATGGTTGAAAATCTCAAAAGCGTTTCACCCGAAATCGAAGGCTGTACTTACTGCGAATGGGACTGGAAACTACAGGCTGCAGATGACAGCAATCAGCCTCTGTTCCAATCAGCAGCCTGCGGCGTAGCTCCGGATTTCTTTACCATGTTCAGTTTCGACTGGATCACATGCGATTCGACAACATTTACCGGACAGCTTTACATTTTCATTCCGGAAAGCCTGGCACTCAAGTATTTCCATACAACCGACCTGGTCGGTACCGTTGTTAAGGAAGAAAATAAAGATTATGGCTGGACCATCGGTGGCGTATACCGCGACTTTCCTGAAAACTGTTCCATCCGCAACATGGTCTATAACACTTTGGGCAATGCCTACAAAGACAACTGGAGACTTGCCAACTTTTTTGCCTATATCATGCTGAAACATCCGGAAAAGGCGGAAGAAGTGGAACAGCTTCTTAACGGTATGACACAGACATCATCCCATTCTACCATTCATCTGACACCCTATCCGGATGTACCTTACCGCACGGACCTCAATACCTGCAACCCGCTGAAACTTGACAGTCTGCAGCGTTATATCTATCTGGCCATTGCCCTGCTCATCATACTGACAGCAGCCATCAACTTCACGAATTTCTATACGGCACTGGCGCCACTCCGTGTACGCAGCCTCAACACACAGCGCGTGCTGGGAGCCAAACGCGGAAAACTCATAAAGGCACTTATGGCGGAAAGCGTCATACTGGGAGTCCTTGCATTCCTGCTGGCCGTACTGGTAGTCAAAGCCGTAGAAAACAGCTTTGTAAATGACCTGCTGAAAGTGGATATTTCCATTACGGCATTTCCGGACATCATCAGCCTTACCGGTGCGGCAACCCTCTTCATTTCAGTAACGGCCAGCCTTTTTCCGGCACTTTATGCCACTTCGTTCGAACCGGCCGTCGTCCTCAAAGGTAATTTCGGTCTGTCTCCAAGGGGAAAACAGTGGCGTAATCTGCTCATGGGGATCCAACTCACGGCGGCCATCGGACTACTGATCATCGTTGGCGGACTCGTCTGTCAGAACAACTACCTGAGACACTCGGATCTGGGTTACGACCAGGACCGTCTGATCACCATTGACCTTTACGCTGCCAAGATCTACGACAACCGGTCCGATGCCCTGGCCGCCCATCTGCAACAGCTACCCTGTGTGGAAGATGTCGCGCTGTCACGTTACCGTCTGTCGGCCCAAAGGAATGACCAGATCATGTTCTGGACCCACAATCTGGATAACGGCAAACGGGTCATCACGGCCTGCCTGCCCGTCTCGGCCAATTACCTTGAAGTCATGGGTATCCGCCTTATCGAAGGAAACGGATTCAATCCTATGGACCACAATTCACCCATGATCTTCAACAAGGCAGCCTGCGACCTCTACCCCGAAATCCGTGCCGGACGGCAACTGAAGGAAGAAGAAGGGAACAGCCCGATTGTCGGTATCTGTGAAAATTTCAAGATGGGTTCCTTACGTGAAAAGGTCGTCCCCGTCTGCCTGAAGATCCTAAACGGCCCTTACAGCCAATGGGAATCCAAAGGCATCGCCAACATCCGCATTAAAGACGGCATCGCTCTGGAAGACGCCTTCGAACCTATTCAAAAAGCCTGCACGGCATTTGCACCGGAAAGTATCTTCGAACTCAAGACCCAGTTCCAGCTGATGGAAAATATCTACAGGGAAGAAAAACGTACGCAACAGAACCTTACCCTTTTCTGCCTGCTCTCCATCATCATTTCACTGAGCGGCGTGTTCAGCATGAGCCTGTTCGAATGCAATTACCGGCGTAAGGAAATAGGATTGCGCAAGATCATGGGAGCCAGTACCCACAGCATCATCATGATGTTCTTCAAACAATATGCCCTCATTCTCCTGCTGAGCTTTATCGTGGCGGCACCACTGGGATGGTATGGCGTACACCGCTATCTGGAAGGATTTGCCTATAAGACTCCACAACACTGGTGGATCTATGCCCTGTCCTTACTGGCCATCAGCGCCACCACACTGCTCACCGTCTACTTCCAATGCCGAAAGACGGCACACGATAACCCTATCAATGCGATCAGGACGGAATGACCCGCCGTCACGAAATAATTGTGGAAAACCATTCAATAACCATTTAATACACTTACCGATATGAAAAAAACAATTTCAACAACCATTCTCATCATGGCCTGCATCCTATTCGAAGGATGTATCACCATCAAGGCTTCTCAAACAGACCGTAACATGTACGGCCAGACGCAAACAACGGACGACTGCACGACCCGGTCCGTCAAGATGAGCAACGTGACAGAGGTCACCTCTTCTGCCGTAACCGATATTATTTACCGGCAAGGCCGGAACTGCACCGTCGAACTGAAAGGCAGTTCCTGCAATCTGAACAGGATCATCATAGAAACAGAAGGCAGCAGACTGATCATCAAAGAGAAGGACAAGAACAAAAAGGACAAGAATAAATCAGACAATGTGACGGTCTTCATCACCGCCCCCAGCCTTGAACACATCAGCTTTTCGGGTGTAGGCGACATATCCATGCCGGAAGAAGTCAAACTGCGCACCTTCAGCTGCACACATAAAGGCGTGGGTAACATCCGGCTCAACGACCTGACCTGCGACAACGTATCAGTCGATGCCAAAGGCGTAGGCGACGTCAACATAAACGGCCATGTCCGCCAGACCACCTCCATCACCCACAGCGGAGTCGGCAATATTAATCTCAACGTCCATACCGACAAGCTCATCATCAGAAGCCAGGGCGTGGGAGACGTCAATCTCTCAGGAAAAGCCGCGAATTACGACATCTCTAACAACAAGGTGGGAAAACTCAACACTTCCAATCTTTCAAAATAAAAAGAGCGACTGTCATCACAGATACTATTGGTCGGAAATCCTTTTCGCCAGTTTTTAAACTACTTTTTCTCAAGATAAGTTAATAATTGAAAGCCGGTTTTTCCCCGCGATGGAGAAAAACCGGCATTTTTCAATAACAACGAAATGAACGGACTTCAGTTATTTTCGATAATATTTTAAATTAGTAGTCCACACTGATATTCAAACAAGGTTTTTCGTTATATTTCATGGAATGAAGCCTTGCCATTCGATAAGGGACACATTACTCTACTGATTATTCTCCCATACAAAGGCACTCAGCAGTTTGTCCATTTGCGACATGGCATAGAGTGGGCAGATTTGTACGTGACGTACTGCATTATTATCCTTGACATCTTGATACTCAAAGCTTCCAAAGTTCTCCATTGAGCATCTAAGGGCATTGTCCAAATGCTTTTCGTTCATAAACAGCCAAAGGCTCTTCATTCCGCCTTGCATTCCCGCCTTCACCTCGATGGGAACAACTTGCTGCTTATATGTCACAAGATAATCAATCTCTGCAGAGGAATTTTTTGCCATTCTAAGCCAGTAAAACAAGTCATGGCGGATGTTAGGAGTTTTGTAGTGCAGCATTTCCAGTCCTGCAACCATTTCTGCCATCGGTCCTTTGTTTGCCAATTCTGAAACATCGGATGTCAGGATTTGGGTTATTAACTCACTTACATCGCCAGTCGTCATATTCAGCAGACGCAACATCAAACCAGTGTCAAGCAAAAGCATCTTACGATAGGAATAATCAGCCTCACTTCCTAAAGGTACGCCATTGGCTGACGTATGTGTGACTGGAATCAGTATGCCTGCAAGAATAAGCATTTCAAGGGCTTTTTTCACTTCTGAAGTACTATAACTGCCGCCGACCGCAGAATAGACAAACTTTTTAGTGGCTTGAACGGCAGCACTACGCATGGTCAGCCGCAAAAGCATGGGATCAACACGCTTCTTATATTTCGGGAAATCGTCTTCATAGGTAACGACAATATCATCCTGCACCTCCTGGCAAGCCAGATAGTCGTGGGTCTCCACCCACTTGCTCACGGCTTCAGGCATTCCGCCAACAAGTATGAAAGTACGGAGCAGCCCCACCAACTTTTCATAGAGAGGAGCTGGCAGCGGTGCTGATGACGTAGCCTTATTCCGCGCCTCAATAAGCAAATTCTCGCCATTAGCAAGCAAGAATTCATCAAACGTCATCGGAAACATAAACATCGAGTGAATCCTGCCGACACCAAATGTTGGCAGTTCTTCAAGTGCGAACTCCAACAAAGAGCCTGCAGCTATCACATGAAGTTCGGGCATGTCCTCTTTGAAAAACCGGAGTGACATGACGGCTTCGGGACAAGCCTGAATCTCATCAAGAAACAGAAGTGTGCTTCCTGGTTCTATCGGCTTACCGGCAATAGCCGCCATTTGCGGAACAATTCGCTTCACATCAATATCGCCTTGAAACAGCTGCTTATATGAAGGTTGCCGTTCAAAGTTCACCTCCACAAAGCTCTTGAATTTCTGACTCAGATGACGAACTGCCGTTGACTTTCCTACCTGACGCGCACCTCTTAACAGCAAAGGTTTATGTGAAGACCTTTGTGACCATTCCAACAAATATCCGTCTATCATTCTTGGATAATACATAACTCTAAGATACTTTATAATTTGTCTGTAAAAGTATAAAATTAAAATTATCCAAGGAAATATTTCTCAATAATTTTCAAAAATACAAGGTATTATTTAAGTATCATTGAATATTTTCCCATCTAATAAAATCGTCAAAAATCAACTTTTCCAATCATTTTCGATATTCATCTGATTTTGTATTGAGACATCAATTCCCAACATTAAAGTTGTGGAATGAAAAACATTTCCATGTTAGCCCATATAAAAAAGGTATGCAAGAAAAATACAAGCATACCTTCTAGACAAATTTTTAAATATGAGATTTTCTTTTCTTCACAAACATTCCAAAGCAAACAGCAGCCATTGGCTATCCGGACAAACAAATCTTCCCCCTGCAACAGCCATTCTTAAAAGGTCCGATCCGGAAAACAACCGGACAAATACCGCCGTATTCCGGAAAATATACTATCTTTGCATGCTAAAAAGCAAGTTATAAACAAAAAACATATTATGGATACGACATCAAACAAGTACATCACCGTAGCCTACGAACTGTACGCCGATTACAACGGCAAAAACGAATTAGTGGAAAAAGCACCGGCAGAACATCCTTTCCAGTTCATTTCCGGCATGGGACTCGCACTGGATGCCTTTGAAGGCCAGATCGTCCCCTTGCAGAAAGGCGACCACTTTGATTTCACGCTTTCAGTAGAAGAAGCTTATGGCGAATATGATCAGGAAAGCGTTTTGGAAGTCAGCAAGGACATTTTCAAAATCAACGGCCATTTCGACAGCGATCGTATTTATCCGGGCAATGTGGTTCCATTGATGAACAGCGAAGGCGCACGCTTCAACGGCACCATCGTGGAAGTGAAAGACAATACCGTCACAGTTGATCTTAATCACCCGTTAGCCGGAAAAGCCTTGCATTTCGTTGGTGAAGTGACTGAGAACCGCGAAGCCACCAAAGAAGAAATCCAGCAATTGCTGAACATGCTCAGCGGCGAAGGCGGATGCGGCGGTTGCGGTGGCGGATGCTGCGGAGGCGGATGCGACGATGACGACGACTGCTGCGGAGGCGGTAACCACGGAGGCGGTTGCTGCGGTGGCGGACACTGCCATTAATCCGTTCCAGTTAATACTCCATATAACCAAATACTGATCTTTCATCATGAGCAATACATTCGGTCATATATTCCGTCTGACCACCTTCGGCGAAAGCCACGGACCCGGCGTAGGCGGCGTGATAGACGGTTTCCCAGCCGGCATCAGTGTAGACATGGACTTCATACAGTCGGAACTGAACCGTCGCCGTCCCGGACAAAGCAGCCTTACCACCCCCCGCAAGGAAGCGGACCAGGTGGAATTCCTGTCCGGCATCTTTGAAGGACAGACCACCGGTTGTCCCATCGGTTTTCTGGTACGTAACACCAACCAGCATTCCAACGACTACGACAATATCCGGAACCTGTTCCGCCCGTCACATGCCGATTTCACCTATACCAGCAAATACGGCTTGCGCGACCATCGCGGCGGTGGACGTTCGTCGGCCCGTGAAACCATTTCACGCTGTGTTGGCGGCGCGTTGGCCAAACTGGCACTCCGCCAGTTAGGCATCGAGGTATACGCCTATACGTCACAAGTCGGCTCCATCGCACTCGACAAGGACTATCAGGCTTATGATCCGGCACTGATAGAATCCAATCCGGTACGTTGCCCGGACGAAAAGAAAGCGGCCGAAATGCAGGCACTCATAGAAGAAGTCAAAGCCGTAGGCGACACCATCGGAGGCATTATAACCGGCGTGGTCAAAGGTTGCCCAGTAGGATTAGGCGAACCGGCATTCGACAAGCTGCACGCTTCTCTCGGACAGGCCATGCTCAGCATCAATGCCGTGAAAGGCTTTGAATACGGACTGGGCTTTGCCGGTGTCAGCCAGCGGGGCAGCGAACAGAACGACGTGTTCATCCCGCACGAAGGAGGTATTTCCACCCGCACCAACCGGAGCGGTGGCATCCAGGGAGGTATCAGTAACGGACAGGACATTTATTTCAGAGTGGCTTTCAAGCCCGTGGCTACGATTCTGATGGAACAGGAAACCGTCACGCTCGACGGCACCCCGACCACACTGAAAGCCCGCGGACGCCACGATGCCTGCGTACTGCCACGGGCCGTACCGGTAGTAGAAGCCATGACGGCAATGACCATACTCGACCATTATCTGATGAACAAGACCGTACATCTTTGAAAAAAGAAGACGGTCAAAAAGACTTCGGACAACGAATAACGGCATTCGTAGGCAAAATAGGCTGTTCTGTAGATTTCAAGTTTCATATCACAAAAAGTGTGCGTATCTTTGTCATGCAGAAAAGATGAATTTTTCATGCACGAATAAAGTTGTGAAACTTTAAGAATAGCTTAGTTAAAGTCTAGTTTAGTTTTTGTGTTGATTCCTCTTCCAATAGCGATTGGGAGAGGAATCTTTTTTAATGACAGCCCCAAGCCTCCATATTCTTATTCAGTCAGATTCATTCCGGCTTAATTTCCAGAATCTCTCTCACCAGATAGACTCCGGGATAATCTGCCGCAAAACCATCCGTACGCTTGCCGTCATATTCCACCTTAAGGGTAGCATTTACCGGTTTACCGTTCTTCATACCTCCGGTGATCTTGTCATATCTCTCATTCAACTTGCCGGTTTGATCCACAATCCAGTATTCTTCCGAACTGCCTTCCGGCTTGAAGGAACGTACTTCATGACCGATACATAAAGTCCCTTTCAAGGTATACAATATATCTGCAGACGGTGCGGACAGATTTGTATTTTGTCTGGAGGAAGCCGCAGTCAAAACGACACTGTTTTCATCGAACAACGGAGCCTCCTGTCCGATCTCCATAAACAGAGCCTTTCCGGGATTACGCTCATCAATCTCAAAATACCTTTGTCCGCTGTTACCGACTCCCCAGCCATTACAGGTCACCGGCACAGGTTCCGATTTCATTTGTTGTTCTGTCTTTCGGGCATAACTTCCATCCGGCACCATTACATATCGGCGTACTCCCTTCCTCCCCGATTCCATTTCACGGAACTTACAGGTTTGTTTTGGGTCCCAACCAGCAGAATGTTCCAGTTCGGCAATGACATCATTAATGTCATTATGAGGCAAATCAAAGACTCTTATAAGCGGATGTGGTGCAGACATTCCCGGTCTGACCAGAACGATACCCGGCAAAGACGGATCGGCCACAAGTCTGATCTCATCATTCGTCTGAACCCATAGTTTCAGACCCGCCCCATTCAATTCCTTCCATACAAATCCATCATAAGCTTGTCGGGAAGGTTTCCTGACTTCTGACTGATCTGCCATGTCAGCGTTTGTCTTGACGAACACCATCTCCCTTATTCCTTTTCTCACAACCAGCGTATCACGATCTGCCCTTACAATATCAAGCGTATCCGAAAATGGTATAGTCTGGCCGTTTCCGATACTTTCACCGGACAAAATCAATGCTCCATCGGCAATGGTCCAATGATGATAAGACAAAGTACTCATACCAACAGATTCAGCACTGCCGTCACTTTTCAGATTCATCCCCTGCACATAGTCTCCGCCTTGTGGTATTTGTTCCAACCATAATCCTTCCAGATCCTTCATGTTATACTCCGCACAGGAAAATAAGACCAAAGAAGACAAAAAACACAACTTTTTCATAATACTTTCTGATTGACCAATAATATTATACAACAAATTTCTCTTCAGGTTAAGCCATATCCGGGAAGATCAAGACAATCAGTCCGGATATGTCTCAAATATAGTTTTTAAAAAACAAATACTCTGCTCTGATCTTATAATTGATATTAACTGAACTGAAGTTTATTTAAAAAGCCTGGAAATACCATGCCATAACAGCATGACGACATCCCTCCCCTATACTGTCTATCGACATCAAACCTCCTTCACCTCTTCACCTCCCTTTATTGGTGCGGGTTTCAAGGTGAACCACCCCTTCACCTCTTCTACACCTTCTTCAGCCATATCCCTCCCTTACCCTTTACCTCTTACCTAAAATACACCACCTCCTACCTTTTACCTCTTACCCTTTACCCCTTACCTAAAATACACCACTTCCTACCTTTTACCTCTTACCCTTTACCCCTTACCTAAAATACACCAACCTCCTACCTTTTACCTCTTACCCTTTACCTCTTACCTAAAATACACCACCTCCTACCTTTTACCTCTTACCCTTTACCTCTTACCTAAAATACACCGCCTCCTACCCTTTACCTCTTACCCTTTACCCCTTACCTTAAATCCACCTGCCTTTTATCCAATATCCCCATCACCTTACAAAACCTAAAATTTTATTTTACAAAACATCATAATGATATCAATTTGTGATATTTTGGTTTTAAAAAGAAACAAACAAGCTTATTATAACAACAAATTATCACAATCAAGCATATAGTAAATATTTTTATGACATAAAATAGAATTATATTAAATCATTTTGAAAGTATTTGTGTATATTTGCAAAACAAAAAGTCAGAATAACCAATAATATCATATACAAATGCAAATAAACACATTAGAAAACAAACTTTTTATCACAGAAGAGAGAAAGTTTAGAGATACAGCACCAGTCGGACAAGGCGGTTTGTATTCTCAGGATTATGAACATGACGCTTGCGGTGTAGGTATGATTGTCAACCTGAACGGCAGCAAATCTCACGAACTGGTAGACTCCGCCCTTCGGGTTCTGGAAAATATGAAACACCGTGGTGCGGAAGGAGCGGACAACAAGACGGGCGATGGTGCAGGTATCATGGTACAGATTCCTCATGAGTTTATTCTGCTTCAGGGCATTCCCGTACCCGAAAAGGGTAAATACGGCACTGGCCTTATCTTTTTACCGAAAGACCAGAAAGAACAGGAACGCATCCTGAGCATCGTTATCGAGGAAGTGGAACGCGAGGGACTCACACTGATGCACCTGCGTGCCGTTCCGGTCAATTCGGATATTTTGGGACAAAGTGCCCGCGAAACCGAACCGGACATCAAGCAGGTTTTCATTACCGGTACGACAAATCCGGAAAACCTGGAGCGCACACTCTACATTATCCGCAAGAAAATAGAGCAACGCGTACATCATAAGGATTTCTACATCGTCTCTCTGTCCAGCCGGACCATTATCTATAAAGGTATGCTTTCTTCCACGCAGGTAAGAGCCTACTTTACGGATCTGACACAGCCTTACTTCACCAGCGGACTGGCTATCGTACACTCCCGTTTCAGTACGAACACCTTCCCGACATGGAGCCTGGCTCAGCCGTTCCGTCTGTTGGCCCATAACGGTGAAATCAATACCATCCGCGGTAACCGGGGCTGGATGGAGGCGCGCGAAAGCGTACTCTCTACCCCGACTTTGGGTAATGTCAAAGACATACGTCCGATCATCCAACCGGACATGAGCGATTCCGCTTCACTTGACAACGTATTGGAATTCTTCGTCATGTCCGGTCTGAGTCTGCCGCATGCCATGGCCATGCTCGTACCGGAATCCTTCAACGACAAGAACCCGATCAGCGAAGATCTGAAAGCATTCTATGAATACCACTCCATCCTGATGGAACCGTGGGACGGTCCGGCAGCCCTTCTGTTCAGCGACGGCCGGTATGCCGGTGGTATGCTCGACCGCAACGGTCTGCGTCCGGCCCGTTACCTCATTACCCACGACGGCATGATGGTAGTAGCCAGCGAAGCCGGTGTCATCAGTTTCGAAGCTGAAAAGATCAAGGAAAAAGGACGCCTTCAACCCGGCAAGATCCTGATGGTGGACACCGAAGAAGGACGCATTTATTATGATGGCGAACTGAAGGAACAGCTGGCAGCTGCCAAGCCTTACCGCCAGTGGCTGGCCGCCAACCGCATCGAACTGGACACCCTGAAGAGCGGACGCAAAGTAGCCAATACCGTCGAGAATTACGACCGTCGGTTAAGGGCTTTCGGATTCACCCGCGAAGATGTGGAACGCCTCATCATGCCGATGTGCAGCAACGGTGCAGAACCGACCGCATCCATGGGTAACGACACGCCTCTGGCTGTCTTGAGCGGAAAGCCACAGCTGTTGTTCAACTATTTCCGCCAACAGTTTGCCCAGGTGACCAATCCGGCCATAGACCCCATACGTGAGGAACTGGTCATGTCACTGACCGAATATATCGGCGCCGTAGGCATGAACATCCTGCTGCCAAACGAAACACACTGCAAGATGGTTCGTCTGCCTCACCCGATCCTGACCAACACACAGCTTGACATCCTGTGCAACATCCGTTACAAGGGATTCAACACCGTGAAATTGCCCATGCTTTTCGAAGCCTCACGCGGAAAAGCCGGTCTTCAGGAAGCACTCGAACAACTCTGTAAGGCTGCCGAGCAGGCTGTTACCGACGGAGCCAACTATATCATCCTGTCCGACCGCGACATCGACGCTTCACATGCAGCCATCCCGTCATTGCTGGCCATCAGTGCCGTACACCACCACCTCATCAGCGTGCAGAAACGTGTGCAGACAGCCCTGATCGTTGAAAGCGGTGAAATCCGCGAGGTCATGCACGCCGCCCTCCTTTTGGGATATGGTGCCAGTGCCATCTGCCCGTACATGACTTATGCCGTACTGGACGATCTTGTCAAGAAAGGCGAAGTACAGATGAACTATGAAACCGCAGAAAAGAATTACATCAAGGCGATCTGCAAGGGACTCTACAAGATCATGAGCAAAATGGGTATCAGCACCATCCGTTCATACCGTGGCGCCAAGATATTCGAAGCCGTCGGCCTGAGCGAAGAACTGCTCAAGAGTTATTTCGGAACAGCAACCTCCACCATAGGCGGTATCCGTCTGGAAGAAATCGCCAAAGACTATATCACTTTCCATGACAGCGGTTTCACACCTTCTGAAACAGATCCGCTCCTGCCTCATATCGGACAGATGTCTTACCGTAAAGACGGTGAAAAGCATGCCTGGAACCCGGATACGATCAGTCTGCTTCAGCTGGCTACCCGCACAGGCAGTTACAAGAAGTTCAAGGAATTCACCCACACGGTAGACGAGAAAGAATCACCTATTTTCCTGCGTGACTTCTTCGGATTCAAACGCAATCCCATCGACATTGAAAAGGTAGAACCTGTGGAAGACATTGTGAAACACTTTGTAACCGGCGCCATCTCTTTCGGTGCCATCAGCAAGGAAGCCCACGAGGCACTGGCACTGGCCATGAACGAACTGGGTGCACGCAGCAATACCGGCGAAGGTGGAGAGGACAGCATCCGTTTCCATGAAAAGGTAGATGGCATCAGCCTCTCCAGCAAGACCAAACAGGTGGCTTCCGGCCGTTTCGGTGTAACGGCCGAATATCTGGTCAACGCTGAAGAAATACAGATCAAGGTGGCCCAGGGTGCCAAGCCGGGTGAAGGCGGACAGCTGCCGGGCTTCAAGGTCGACGAGATCATCGCCCGTACACGTCACTCCATTCCGGGCATCTCTCTGATCTCACCTCCGCCTCATCACGATATTTACAGCATCGAGGACCTGGCCCAGCTTATCTTCGACCTGAAGAATGTCAACCCGCGCGCTGCCATCAGCGTGAAACTGGTAGCTGAAAGCGGTGTCGGTACGATTGCGGCCGGTGTAGCCAAGGCCAAAGCAGACCTTATCGTTATCTCCGGTGCTGAAGGCGGTACAGGTGCCTCACCGGCCTCATCCATCCGCTACGCCGGTATCTCACCGGAAATCGGATTGAGCGAGACACAGCAGACTCTCGTACTGAACGGTCTCCGCGGACAGATCCGCCTCCAGACCGACGGTCAGCTGAAGACCGGACGCGACATCATCAGCATGGCTCTGCTGGGTGCAGAAGAGTTTGCTTTCGGAACGACGGCCCTTATCGTACTGGGTTGCGTCATGATGCGCAAATGCCACTCCAACACCTGTCCTGTAGGTGTGGCCACACAGGATCCGCGCCTGCGCGAACATTTCCGCGGACATTATAAATATGTAGTGAATTATTTCAGATTCCTGGCTGAGGAAGTCCGCGAATATCTGGCCGAAATGGGCTTTACCAGACTGGAAGACATTGTGGGACGTACCGATCTCATCGAACTTCACCCGGCTACCCAGGGCACAAAGGCCAGCCTGTTGGATTTCAGCCGCCTGCTCCACCGTGTAGAGAATGGTGCCGCCCTGCACCACTGCACCTCCCAGCAGCACGACATCGCTCACGTGAAAGACGTAGAGATGCTGCAGGCCTCCTCTGCCGCACTGGAAAGCGGTCGCGAGGTTTCTCTGGAATATGCCATCGGCAATACCGACCGTGCCGTAGGAGCGATGCTCTCAGGTGCAGTAGCAGCCAAATACGGTAACGACGGACTGCCCAACGACACGATCAGCGTGAAGTTCAAGGGATCAGCCGGACAGAGTTTCGGTGCATTCCTGGCCCACGGCATCAGTTTCAAGCTCGAAGGTGAAGCCAACGACTATCTGGGCAAAGGCCTGAGCGGCGGACACATCGCCGTACTGCCTCCCGTACGCAGCAATTTTGCAGCCGAACAGAACACCATCGTGGGCAATACCCTGCTCTACGGCGCCACCAGCGGCGAGGTTTACATCAACGGACGCGCAGGCGAACGTTTTGCGGTCCGCAACTCCGGTGCCATCGCCGTGGTAGAAGGTGTAGGCGACCACTGCTGTGAATACATGACCGGCGGCCGCGTGGTCGTTCTCGGACAGACCGGACGTAACTTTGCAGCCGGAATGAGCGGTGGCGTAGCCTATGTATGGGATCCTAAAGGCACGTTCGACTATTTCTGCAACATGGACATGGTGGAACTGTCCTTGCTTGAAGATGCCACAGCCCGCAAGGAACTGCATGAACTGATCCGCCAGCATTACCTTTACACGGGTTCAGCCCTGGCACGGACCATGCTCGACAACTGGCCACGTTACGTGGAAGAATTCATCCAGGTTACACCTATCGAATACAAGAAGGTACTGGCCGAAGAGCAGATGCGCAAACTCCAGCAGAAAATCGCCGAAGTACAGCGCGATTATTAATTCACCTTATTTATTAATTCGCAACAACAGATACATATCATGGGAGATCCTAAAGCTTTTCTCACCGTCCCGCGCCAGGAAGCGGGGTACAGACCGATACACGAAAGAATAAACGATTATAGCGAAGTGGAACAGACGCTCAATACGAGCGAACGCAAACTTCAGGCCAGCCGCTGCATGGATTGCGGTGTACCTTTCTGCCACTGGGCATGCCCGCTGGGCAACCGTCCGCCTGAGTTTCAGGACGCCCTGTACAAGGGCGACTGGCAAAAGGCCTACGACATACTGAGTGCCACCAACGACTTTCCGGAATTTACCGGACGCGTCTGCCCGGCACTTTGCGAAAAGAGCTGCGTGCTTAAACTTTCCATCGACGCTCCGGTGACAATCCGCGAAGACGAATGTGCCATCATTGAGGCCGCCTTCCGCGAAGATTACGTCATTCCCAAGACATACCCCAGAAACGGCAAACGGGTAGCCGTCATCGGATCCGGTCCTGCCGGACTGGCCGCTGCCAACCAGCTGAACCGCCGCGGCTACGAGGTCACCGTGTTCGAACGTTGTGAAATGCCCGGTGGTCTGCTCCGATTCGGCATTCCGAATTTCAAACTCAGCAAAAACATCATCGACCGCCGCCTGCGCGTCATGGAAGCTGAAGGAATCAGATTCCAGACCAATGCCGAAATCGACCTGACCAGACTGCCGGAAGGATTCGATGCCTACGCCATCTGTACCGGTACCCCACAGGCCCGCGACCTGGCTATCCCGGGACGTGAACTCAACGGCATCCACTTTGCCATGGAAATGCTCGCCCAACAGAACCGCGTACTGGCCGGACAAAGCTTCACGGACAAAGAACGCATCACAGCCAAGGGCAAGCACGTACTGGTCATCGGAGGCGGTGACACGGGTAGCGACTGCATCGGCACTTCCCACCGCCAGGGTGCAGTCAGCGTCACCCAGATCGAAATCATGCCACAACCGCCCGTAGGACACAATCCGGCTACCCCGTGGCCGCAATGGCCGGTCGTACTGAAGACCAGTTCCAGCCATGAAGAAGGCTGTACACGCCGCTGGTGTCTTAACTCCAATAAATTCATCGGCAAGAACGGCCACGTCACCGGTGTAGAAGTAGAAGAAGTGGAATGGATCCCGGCACCGGACGGCGGACGTCCGGTCATGAAACCGACCGGCAAGAAAGAAGTGATCAAGGCCGACCTGGTATTGCTGGCAATGGGTTTCCTCAAGCCACAGCTTCCGGAACTGCCCCACAATGCCGTGGTTGCCGGTGATGCCGCCACAGGTCCGTCACTGGTCGTAAAATGTATTGCGGCCGGACGTCGTGCTGCCGAACGCATTGACCACATCATTTCCGGAAAATAGAACCGGTTCCGGATTCCAGCTGATCGAGATACCCCTCTTCTGCCGGGCTCTGTTCCGGCAGAAGACAGAAAACCTTGTCAAAACACTCTAAACAGAATCATTATGTGTGGAATAGCCTGCATTTTCAATATCAAGACACAGACGCCAGAACTGCGGCAGAAAGCCCTGACCATGGCGAAACGTATCCGCCACCGCGGTCCGGACTGGAGCGGCATCTATTGTGGCGGCTCAGCCATCCTGGCTCATGAACGTCTTTCCATCGTTGACCCGCAAAGCGGCGGACAACCGCTTTATTCACCGGACAGGAAACAGATTCTGGCCGTCAACGGAGAAATCTACAACCATCGGGACATCCGGAACGAAATGGCCGGGGAATATGAATTCCAGACCGGTAGCGACTGTGAAGTCATCCTTGCGCTCTACCGTCGTCTGGGCGTCCGTTTCATCGAACGGCTGAGCGGCATTTTCGCCTTCGCCCTCTACGATAAGGAACGTGACGAATTCCTCATTGCCCGCGATCCCATCGGTGTCATCCCGTTGTATATCGGCAGGGACAAGGACGGTAAGGTCTACTGTGCAAGTGAACTGAAAGCCCTCGAAGGTTTGTGCGACGAATATGAACCTTTCCTGCCCGGACATTACTACTGGAGCCGGGAGGGGGAAATGAAACCCTGGTATAAAAGAGACTGGACCGGCTATGATGCCGTGAAGGACAACTACACGGAGAAAGCCACCAACGAGACCCGTACCTCATGCGCATCGGCCACTGATGCGGAAGCGTATGCCGCACAGGTCAGCGCCGTACGCACGGCACTTGAAGATGCCGTACGCCGGCAACTGATGAGCGACGTACCCTATGGTGTGTTGCTCTCCGGAGGTCTCGACTCGTCCGTCATCTCAGCCGTTGCCAGGCTGTATGCCGACAAGCGGGTGGAAACGGACGGCAAGCAGGCAGCCTGGTGGCCGCAGCTCCATTCCTTTGCCGTAGGACTGAAAGGCGCCCCCGACCTTGAAAAGGCCCGCGAGGTAGCCCAACATATCGGCACGGTACATCATGAAATCAACTATACCATCCAGGAAGGTCTGGACGCCATCCGCGATGTCATCTACTATATCGAAACTTACGACGTGACGACCGTACGTGCTTCAACACCGATGTACCTGCTGGCCCGTGTCATCAAGTCAATGGGTATCAAAATGGTACTGAGCGGTGAAGGAGCCGATGAGGTCTTCGGCGGATACCTTTATTTCCACAAAGCTCCGACGCCACAGGCTTTCCACGAAGAGACGGTACGCAAACTCTCCAAACTGTATATGTATGATTGCCTTCGGGCGAACAAGTCACTTTCCGCCTGGGGAGTGGAAGGCCGCGTGCCCTTCCTCGACAAGGAATTCCTCGACGTGGCCATGACCCTGAATCCGGCAGTCAAGATGTGCCCCGGACAGACCATTGAAAAACGGGTCGTACGGGATGCCTTTGCTTCGCTTCTGCCCGAAAGCGTGGCCTGGCGGCAGAAAGAGCAGTTCTCCGACGGTGTAGGCTATTCATGGATAGACACGCTGAAAGCCGTGACGGCTGCAGCCGTCAGCGATGAACAGATGGCACATGCGGCTGAACGTTTCCCGATCAACCCGCCACAGAACAAAGAAGAATACTACTACCGCAGCATATTCGAGGAACATTTCCCGAGCGATTCTGCCGCACGGAGTGTGCCTAGCGTACCGAGCGTAGCCTGCTCAACGGCCGAAGCACTGGCCTGGGATGCCTCATTCAAGAACCTGAACGACCCCAGCGGACGCGCCGTAGCCGGTGTACACGAAGCAGCCTACCAGAAATAAAGGGGCAGGCACACTGCCCCCATCTCTTACTTTATTTGCAACTACATTATGAACACGATCAAGAAAACATCCGCCTATCCCCATGCTTATGCCGCACCGACCGTCATCCGGTTTACAAAGATGCATGGTGCAGGCAATGACTATATCTACATCAATACCATCCGGTATCCGATAGCGGACCCGGAAGCCCTGGCCATTGAATGGAGCAAACCGCATACGGGCATCGGCAGCGACGGTCTTGTCCTGATAGGCTGTTCCGACAAGGCGGACTTCAGCATGAGGATATTCAATGCCGACGGCTCGGAAGCCCGCATGTGCGGCAACGCAAGCCGCTGCATCGGCAAATACCTCTATGAATACGGACTGACACGGGAAACAACGGTCAAACTGGAAACGCTTTCCGGTATAAAAACATTATATTTGCATCCGGATGAAAAAGGAACCGTCAGTGCCGTTACGGTAGAAATGGGCGAACCTGTCGATATCCACCCCGTTGACCTGGGTGAAGGCTATGCTTTCAGACAGGGCATCGCAGTCAATATGGGCAATCCCCATCTGGTCATTTTCACGGACGATGTGGAAAAGATGGATCTGACGGCAGTCGGTCCGGCATTGGAACACCATCCGCTTTTTCCGGATCGCGTGAACGTGGAATTTGCCCAGATCAGACCCGACGGCAGCATCCGGATGCGCGTATGGGAACGGGGCTCAGGCATCACCATGGCTTGCGGAACCGGAGCCTGTGCCACAGCCGTGGCCGCAGCTGCCGGCGGACATTGCGGACGGGAATCCGATGTCGTCATGGACGGCGGCACGCTGCATATCGAATGGCGTGAATCAGACAACCGCGTCTATATGACGGGACCTGCCGTCATCGTCTTCAATGGTGAAAAGAAAATCGAAAACTGTTAATCAAATTATCCTATTATGGCTCTAATCAACGAACATTATCTCAAATTGCCGGGAAGCTACCTCTTCTCGGACATTGCCAAGAAAGTCAATACATTCAAAGTCACCCATCCCAAACAGTCGCTTGTCCGTCTGGGTATAGGTGATGTCACACGTCCTCTTCCCGATGCCTGCATCAAGGCCATGCACAAGGCCGTCGACGAGATGGCATCAGCCGACACGTTCCACGGTTACGGTCCCGAGCAGGGTTACGGTTTCCTCATCGAAGCAATTCTCAAACACGATTTTGCCTCACGGGGTATCAATTTTTCTCAGTCTGAGATTTTCATCAATGACGGTGCCAAGAGCGATACGGGAAACATTGGCGAGATTCTCCGTTGGGATAACAGTATGGGCGTGACCGATCCTATCTATCCGGTTTATATTGACAGTAACGTCATGTGCGGACGGGCAGGCGAATTGGGTCCTGACGGTCGCTGGAGCAACGTGACCTACATGCCCTGCACGGTAGAAAACAATTTCGTACCGGAAATTCCGAAAGAACGCATCGACATGGTTTATCTCTGTTACCCCAACAATCCGACGGGAACAACCCTGACCAAAGCCGAACTGAAGAAATGGGTGGACTATGCCCTGCATAACGACACGCTTATCCTCTTCGATGCCGCTTATGAAGCTTACATACAGGAACCGGACGTTCCCCACTCCATTTATGAAATCAAAGGTGCCAAACGCTGCGCCATTGAATTCCGCAGTTTCTCCAAGACTGCAGGTTTCACGGGCGTACGTTGCGGCTATACCGTGGTGCCGAAAGAACTGACCGCTGCAACCTTTACTGGTGAACGGGTCAACCTCAACCCGTTATGGAACCGTCGCCAGTGCACCAAATTCAACGGTACCAGCTATATCACCCAGCGGGGAGCGGAAGCCGTCTACAGTCCCGAAGGCCGTGAACAGGTCAAGGCTACCATCGGTTATTACATGGAAAATGCACGTTTGCTGCGCGAAGGACTGACCGAAGCCGGATTCGATGTCTATGGCGGCAAGAACGCACCGTACATCTGGCTCAAGACACCGGACGGTCTCACCTCATGGCAATTCTTCGACCGTCTGCTTTATGATGCCCATGTGGTCGGTACCCCCGGTGTCGGTTTCGGCCCGTCTGGCGAAGGATTCCTCCGTCTGACTGCTTTCGGACGCCGTGAAGACTGCATAGAAGCAATGCGACGGATCAAAACCAGTTTCTGATCATGAAAAAGGCTCACAGCCGTCCCGACATAAACAGATTCTAAAAAAGCTTATGAATGAATCAAATAAGAATATAAACCGAACAACGGCCCGTAAAACTCATCACAAGTTTTACGGGCCGTTCCGGTCGGATTTGGGATTAACAGGAGGAATGTCTCTCCATCGTTACTTTCCGCATCTCCGACAAACCATTCCGACCATTATTGATCTTTATAAGAACACTAATAAAGAAACAATATTTTTCTCATCTTCATAACCCTCAAATCGCAGTTTTTCAGAATCCAAGGCTGCTACGAAATCTTTATGCTTATTCTGTAGTCCATACTTCACTACGGTATCCATGTCAAACACGCAAAAAATCTTGGCGTCTGCATTCTTAGATAGTATTTCAGCAATTCTCTTTGGAAACACTTCAGTATAAGCGGACTCATCTCCAAAGTATTTAGGACGAATATTAAATTTATACTTATCTGATATCGCACTGACATGAATGAAATAATGCCTTTCAGTATTTTTTCCGCCACTCACCACAAAAGGATACAAAGGATGCATTTCCCTTGTCCCCTCTCCTATATCACCGGCCTGAGCAACCAGTTCAAAATAATGCGCTTGCTCTGATGCTTTCAGTTCTCTACTTTCCATCTCCCATTGTCGCTCCAAAACGCTTGTTTCTATATGCCTCCCGTATAGATGCGATACGATTTACACCCCTAAAATCTGTCAATTTGTACAAATCTGTTACACCGGCTTTGTCTTTCTCTGTAAACCAAATGGAATCTTTACGAATCAAATCACCGACCAGATCCAACAGGCCATCATTATGCGTAGTTACTACGACTTGGCTTCTTGTCGGTATCTTTAAATATTCATACAATATTTTTTCAAGCAGCATAGGATGCAATGAGTTTTCAATCTCATCTACAGGTAGAAAAGCATTGTTTTGAACAGCTTGATATAAAGCTGTCTCTATGCCAAAGGTTTTCAAAGTCCCAAGCGATTCCTCGCCCAATGAGAAATTATATGACTTTCTACCAGATTCATCTTCTACAGTATGCTCAAAGGTTGTCATCAGTCTTTTATATGATTTTTCAGAAATTAGACGTTCACGCTCATCATCAGGCACTGCATGATGATCTATAATAAAATTCAGCGCATCTTCTGATAATTTTTCAGTAGTCACATCCGTCGTGATATTAGTCACATTGAAGTCTGCTGCTTGCAGAAAGCTTAAGAGATATTTGACAAGTGAGTTATCATTGGAAGTTTTTCTTTGAGCATATCCTGTCAAATCTATCCGAGGTTCAACTAAATTCATTATATGTTTTCTCAGCCATATTTTAGCCGCATCAATCAATGGAAGATTAGCGTTTGCCTTATCTCTTGCAACAAAAAACGATATGTTCTTCAAACATTCTACCGTTATTTTATCTTTGACGGCAGATGTGACCTTATCTCCATTCTGATTATTAAACATGACTTCCGACTGCCCGTTACGCATCACTCTTTCAAATAGCATAACAGGCTGAGTACTCTTATAATAAGAGAGTTTCTCAAGAATAACATTCTTAGAATCCAGTTCCAACTGATAATCATATTTTGTATTATCCACAAAAAAAACCAGTTCAAACTTAGTGGGTTCATTTTGGGAAGATGAATTGAGACGAAATGGACGAATTTTGGTTCCCAAATCAGCAGAACTCGGGTCATAATCCCAAAAATAGGTTAGGAAACCAAATGCATTAAGCAAGTTGCTCTTCCCTGATGCATTATAGCCATACACGATAGCAAAACGTAACAGACGAGTCTGGGCTGAATCGGCCAACGTTACCACTTGACAATCTTCTGCAAATTTATCATTTGAGGCCTCGAAGCTAAATACGACTTCATCTCGAAAAGACAAAAAGTTCTTTATTTTAATTTCCTGTATCATATATGATTATATTGTATAATACAAAAATATAAAATAAAATCATAAAAATACAATTCTATTTTAAAAGAATATCAGTAATATGCATTTTTAAGAAATAAAAACCATAAAAATTATTGTTTTATTAGACCTGTAGCTCATCGCATGCTTACACTGATGGACACATCAGGCTTTTGTTTTACATTCATGCCGAGCAATACCAAAAAAGAGGATATGTCACGATGGACACATCCTCTTTCTTCCTTTAATTAACAAATCGTAAAATCGATATTTATTACTTGCTCTGCATGATTACGGCACGGCTCATGCGCGGATCGTCATAGAACATGTTCTCTACACCACCCTTGTAATCGATCTGAAGCTGTGATGCCGGTACCTTGAACTCGTTAACCAGGCATTCGTATACGGCTTCTGCACGGGCCTTGCTCAAACGTTCGTTGAGCATCTTGCTACCGGTTCCGGCATCGGCATAACCGGTAATCGTATAAACAGTCTTGTTGTCGATACTCTTGATGACACGAGCCAACAAACCGAGGTTCACACGAGCTTCATTAGAAAGGTCGCTCTTACCGATCTCGAATACAACGAAGTTGGCAGCTGCAATCTTGTTGACCAGCTCACGCGCCTGCTTTTCGTTGCCATCAGCCAAAGCCTTCTTCAGTTTCGCATTCTCGGCATTCATCGCATTCAGCTTGTCACGCATGGCGTCAATCTCTGACTGGTCATAACGGACAATGGTCGTGCTCTTGCTGCGATCCCAACCACGTTCCTTAAACTTATAGGTCAATCCGACTGTGGCATTCAGGATACCGTCGAACTTGGCCTGTCCTGTTTCACCGTCAATGGCGTCATCCACCAGTGCTGCATGGACATCGATATTCAGGTCAAGCGCATCGCAAAGCCTGAAAGAGTTGATCCAGCCAATATTCATGGTCACGTTACCTGCCGTAGGTGATTCCCAGGTGCGCATCCAACCCACACCTACGTACGGCGTGCTGTTCCAAATACGCTTGGCATTGTATCCGCAAAACATGTTGGAGAAATTGAACAATGCATCGGCATGTAAGTTAAAGAACTTGAACTTGGAATAATACATGCCTGATCCCCATCCCGGCACTTGTTCACCTGTGGAATGAGCCAATCCCCAACGGGTCGCACCCTTGGCAGAAAGGCCGCTGTAAGTAATGCGGACTCCCATTTCAGGAGTAAACCACTTGCCGATAGCCACCTGCAAAGCCGGAGAGATACGCTTGCCTACACCGATCTGACGGTCATGGTCACCGAAGAAGATCTGCGGACCGACACCGGCTGTAACAAACCAGTTATCCCAGAAATGGTTGGTCTCCACTTGGTACTTACTGCTGGTGTATTCCACCTGCTCCTTCACATTGTCAGTCTGCTCGGTCTGAGCCCATCCTGAACCTGCAGCCAGCATCGCTAAAGCCGCAACAAATGTTTTTTTATTCATAATATACTCATTTTTTATTATTCCATTAATTTTAATTAGCATTCGTAACAAAGTTACCGCTTGTAATTTGCTCATTCATCCAGTTCAGACGATCGGTATAAGCCTGCTTCATTGTGGCTATCGCTTCGTCGAAGGTCATGTCCTCATCGCCGTTGAATGCAGAACCTGCAGAATTTTTCAAATTTGAAAGAGGCCACATAGCATGATTGTACTGGTCTGAAACCTTGTTCAAGGCGGCAAATTCATCTATTCTGGCAACCACATTCAGCAGATGCGGATAGATAACAGCCCAACGTTCCTGAACCTTGTTACGGAAATTCGCATCTTTAAACAGAAGCGGATACCACATATAAGGCTGATCGTTTACGTAATCAGGTTTATCCCAAGACCATGCTGGTTCTTCTGCCAATTTGGATTTACCATACAGCCATTCATTCGTATTACGACAAGAATAGGTACCGCCATATTGGCTATTCATGGCCTGTACCTTGTCATAATTGACAAATGTCTGCCAGTCGAAATCCCATACAGGGCCGGCCGTCAGTTTTCCGTCACCATCGATAAGCATATACACACTCTTCGGATGCTTGTATTCGTCGTTAAATGTCAGTTCCTGCACAAAGAAATAGTCTATCACAGAATTTATATCAAGATCATTATAAGCAGTCTCATAGTTTCCAGCCTCCAGATTGGCTTCTACAGTTTCTATCCTGGCCTTCACCTGGTTGTAAATATCAGAGCTATACTTTGCGACCTCATCCTTGAACATACACGGCAATCCGCGTCCGGTGTGAAACTTGTCCATCTCGTCATAATTGTCGTCAAATTCAAGCAAATAACCGCAGTCGGCCATCGTTGGATTTGTATTGCCATCTCCTATGATGTCTTCAATACAGTCTTTAATATCTACACGGTCGCCGTCAATCTTGATTTGCTCACATAAGAAATAATTTCCTACATGGCGTCCGTCCATAATAACTTCCACACTGTATCCGTGAGGATTCCATCCAAGTCCATCGGCATATGCATTTTCTGTCTGATGAGCAACTTCAAATGCTACAGCATTGCGCAACATAGTACGGTCCATCCAGTTTGCCAAAAGTACCCAGCGTTTGTGTTTGGGCATACCAAGCACTTTCGATTTACTTGCCAATTTCACAGCAAATGGTTTTTTGGGAAAATTCTGTGTAGAGTTTCCGCGCAAACGAATTCCGCAAAGCGCCTCTTCCATATCCACAGAACCATTGGCATTATATACAGCCATCTTGTCTGTTTCAACCCATTCCGAATCTTTCGAACGTACATTGATACCAGCCTCAGCCCAACTTACCGAACCGCCACCACTTTGGGTCAGCACCACTACCGGCAAACCGGAGTTGGTTACTGCCACCGTATAGTCACGGCTTTCAGTTCCGTTGGAAACGGTATAGGTCACCGGCTGACTGAAATCCTGTTCCGATTCTCCACTAACCTGAGATACACCTCCTACCGTAACGGTTATGCCTTCGGCCACCTCAAAGGTTGGTTTCAGCTTGAAGTCGTACAGGTAAGGGATGCAGCCGGTTATCGTCTCACCGTCCACATTCAGGGTTTCTCCACTGCTCGCTTCAGGTCTTGTGGCACTGCCGTTGAATACCAGCTTCTTGTCCAGTATCTTGCCTGTATTGTTCTTCGTCTCAAAAGAGAACGATGTAATAACCGGACGGTTGGTTACTACCATATCATCTTTGTAGTTCTCGAGCGAAAGCGGGAAAGTATAGCAGGTGTTCGCAGCAAAGTCTACCAACGCTGTGCGGGTGAATACCGCCTTGGACTTCTGTGTCAGGATGGTAATTGTGATTTCATCCCCTTGACGAATGTCAGGCGCACAGGTAATATAGCCGGTATAGGATTTCCCGTTAGTGAGGGCGGGCTTGTCGCTCCATACCATTGTCAGCTCATTGGCACCGGTAGCATCACCGGTCCATGTAACAGCCTTTGTTGTAGCATCGAAAGTAAACTCACCTCCCAAACGACGTTCTCCGGGCAAAGTCAGGATAATGCTTTCGAGCGCATCGCCTTCCAGAGCGGTTCCCGTAGCATTGATATCAAATTTCAACAATGAGAACAGATGTTCAAACGCAAACTCATACCGGCCTTCATAGGTTTTGAAAGTAGGCGTACCTACCTTATAGTCACCTTCCAGCTTGCCAGTAGTCATATCAAAAGTCTGCTCCAGTTTCAGATTGCCTTTCAGGGCCGTCACTTCGGCTGCGGCATTGTTCGTGCTGTACGGATAGTAGGCGTATGTGGGATATTCGCCGGTTGCCATCGTGCCGTTGAACTCTGCTTCTGCCACATTGCCGGTATTGGTAGCTTCGAACAAGGCATTCTTCGTACCCTTGTCGCCATACACACCTATCTGGTCTTTGGGCGACCACAGTATTCCGGCAACATCTCCCGATGAAGAATTGTCTACACACGTACGTGTCTGTATTCCATCGTCCATACGGGCAAGAATAGTCACATTGCCATCCGCCTCATTCTGCATCAAGGATTCATCCTGGCAGGCAACCAATCCCAGAAAGCTACAGAATAAAATCGAATATTTCTTTATGTTGTTGTTCATTTATTAGTTTTTATTTCTCATACGTCTTTAGGAAACAGTTCATGGGCTGTTCAGCCCATGAACTGTACCAGATTATTTGTCCCAACCGATAGCATTACCGCCACTCTTATAGCTGGCATTGTATGAAGCTCCGGAGGTTCCTTTGACACGCAACTCAAACTTAAAGTTGTTGTCAATAAGTGTCTGAATCAGCCAGTCGCTTTGATACAGAGGACCGGAACCTGGCTGCATATCAGCAAAGTTCATAAACACGAGACCCAGTCCGGCATTTTCCGTACGCTTCTGAAGTTCGTCAACTGCCATTTGGTTCATATCCATAGCCAAAGCCTGCTGTCCTGTACCTCTGTTTTTGATATCACCGCTGTCAGAATAGTATCCGCCAAGGTCATTCATGAACCATGTCTTGTGAGAATTATCATTCTTATACAAATCAACACTCTTTGTAAACAGATTCGTGATAAACTTCTCTTTCTCAGCACGGGTTGCCTCCTGACCACTTCCAACACTGGTTACCTCCTGATAGTACCAACGTAAATTGGCAGGTGAATCCAGATACCAAACTGGTTTACCCCAATCCATTGGCATACCACCATACAAATCCTGATAATAATCACTATTTGGGTCATCACTTATATGAGGACCATAAGCATCCTTCCACCATGTAAACATGATAGGAGCTGTAGTCGTACCATAAATACTAATCATATCCTTCGAATTGTAGTTAGCCTTCAAAATAATCTTGCCCTTTACATCCTCAATGGTTGTGTTAGGAGTAATTTCACCTGTATAAATACGGTTGCTATTATTATTTGCGATAGTATTGACTTCTTCACGTAATTTTGATAACCAAAATTGTTGATTATTATAGCCGTTAGGATTATACTCCGATCTCCAAGGCACCTCTCCAGACGAATAAGTAAGCATTACGAAAGCAAACTCCTGCATTTTGTCTTTTAGTTCATCTTCGCATGCCTGAAGATGAGAAGCTATTTTACTAATAGCATCACTTAATGGCATAACTGTATTATCTTTCCCTTCACATACGACATAAAAGCCATCGTAAGTTCCACCAGTCAGTCCACCAGCAATAGTCGAAGTCTGTAAGATAAACGCACGCACACCATCATTGAACTGCTGATCAATTGTTGCTGTTTGATAGATATTTTTAGAGTTATTTTCTGCTGTCAATACAGAGAATTTGCTACCTGGTATAGAAAGCTCTGATATATAAGTATTGGAAGGGATGGAGCTCATCCAATAGTTGGTTCCTCCCTTTTCCATAGCAGGCAAGTCCACAATATTGACTTGTGTGGCGGCAATATCAGCTGTTTGGAGATTCTTCTTCTTCGATGCAGTTCCGACTTGTGCCACAGCAACCTGAAGCGTGTTCACAGGTAAATTGTTGTCATTTCCACGCAAGAAGAAACCACGAACGCGTATCATGTCTCCTTTTTTCAAAGCTATAGGCTTGCCCTTATAATCTTCGGCATTCAAACCGGACTCTACCTCAACCACATCATCGTTATTGATATAAAGCGGAATTGATATAGAACTGCGTGAATAATTAGAAGATCCGTCATCAACTACAGAAATGATTTCATCACCAGAGCCGTCCGTTGAAATGCCACAGATAAAATCGCCCGTCAACACCGGTGCCGTATTTTCATCCTGTGCAATAATATTCAAGTTTGTTACATTAATAGTCTCATCAGCAGCATTCGGTCCGTTTACAATAACCTCCAACACAGTGGTAAGCGGACGGAATTGCAAGTTGACAGGATTTTGATCTGTAACTTCATTTTTATTGACAGAAGTAAAAGCATACATATAGGCATAGTCGGTATTGGCAATACCGTTATAGGTAATACTTCCATCAGCGTTCTTAGAGATTTTCCACTTGCCGACTTTCTGCAGCTCAGGGATATTGAATGTGATTTTACCCTCTTGCGATTCTTCTGCTGTTCCTTTTACCGCACTTGCCGGATAGATACCATAGAAACGGTGTGTTCCGTTTTCGCCTTCTCCTGTTCCCCACTGCAAACCAACGTCTTCGATCTTATCCACTCTCACTGCCATTGCCGGCTTGCTCGGATCAGGTGTAATTCTGTAGTTTACACGTCCATTGCTCGGCTGGCTGGCTTGCGGGCAGAAAATCATAATCTCGTCTCCGTCTTCCCAGTTCACCGGATAAGATTTCGGATAACGTCCGTTTGCATCATTAAACTCCGTCGGGTTACCGTAAACAGTTCTGGTTTGTACCAACGAATTAGACAAAAATGAGCCGAATTGGATTTCATCTCCTGTCTGTACCGGCGTACCGACTGTCTCTATACTGTCATTGCAACCGCTCAACCCCAACAAGGCGATTGCTGACAAAAAGAATATTGTTTTTTTCATAATTAAACTCTTTTAAATTAACCAAATTATTCATCCCATGTGTTCCAATTATCCCCCCCAGTAGTATTATCAAAATAGTTTCCTACAGTCGTATTGACCTGATGCTCTTCGATAGTCACTCCACTGGCATTCTCCGTACCACCTTCGTAAACCGAAGCCTTCATAAACCCTTGCTCCAGTTCCACATCATTATATTTTGTAGAAGGAGCCAAATACTTTGTTTTTTTCATGTTTACCTCTCTTTCTTTTACTTTAATATCTACAGTTTATCAAACACTCACAAACTTTATTCTTTCTTTGTTCTATCACTTTTTCTTTTTTTGTTTTCCGTAACCATAGCCGTAATGCCCGTAACCATAGCCATAACCGTAACCGTATCCATAACCATGGTGCTTAGGATTCACGCCATTGAGAACCAAAGCCATATTGTTCAGTTTCTTATCCTTATAGAGTTTCTCCAGATCAGGCAACTGACGCTTGTCCAACCGTCCGGCTCTGACTACAAAGATGGTCAGGTCGGCTATTCGGTTTGCAATGGCCGCATCGGCAATGATACCTATTGGCACGCTGTCGGCAATGACATAATCATATCTTTTGCGCAGCTCGGCGATCAGTTCATCCAGACGCTCATCCATCAACAACTCGGCAGGATTCGGCGCAACCGGTCCGGCAGCTACGACATCAAAATAGTCCTGTTTCTGAATGATGCTGTCTACAGTTACCGAATCGTCAGACAGATAATTGGTCACTCCCGTCCTGTGCTGGCATAACCGATGAGTCAGGGTAGCCTTACGGACATCGAGATCCACAATCACCACTTTTTTCTTGGCACGCACCAGACTCATGGCCAGATTATAGGAGATGAACGACTTGCCAGCTCCCTCATTAAAGGAAGTAAAGGTAATGACCTGCATCTGCTGGGCTTTTCTGGTCAGGAAGTTCATATTGGTACGCAAGACGCGGAAAGCTTCGGAAACTATATTCTCACCATCATCCGATCCCTCTCCCTTTTGAACATTCTTTTTCTCCTTATCAATAGGGATCTCACCCAAATAAGGAATGCTGACAGCCCCTTCGATATCCTTGCGGCCATGTACCCGGGTATCCATAAACATAATCATCAGGAATACAACGGTAGGCAATCCCAATCCGACCACCACACCAAGAAGGATAATCTTGTTGCGGTCCGGTGAAATCGGTGCGTTACCGCCTTCCGCACTGTCAATGATCCGCGCATTATTGTCTGCCATGGCCTGCGACAGGGCATTCTCTTCACGACGGTTCAGCAGGAACAGATACAGAGCCTCTTTGATTTTCTGCTGACGTTCGATTGAAATCATCTGACGCTCCTTTTTCGGAATGGAGCTGACCCTGGCCTGAGCACGGTATTCGCGGTTCTGCGCATCCGTCCGCTTGACATTCAGACTCACAATCATATTGTCCACCGCCCGGATAATGCTTTGCTTCATGGCATGGAGCGAATTGTTCAGTTCCTCCACCACCGGATTTTTCTCGCTGCTGTCGTCAATCAGCTTGTCCCGCTTCAGTCGGGCCGCATTATATTGTGAAATCTGACTTTCGATATTCATGTCGCTGATGCCGGTATTGGCCGGTATCAGATCCATTTCCTTTTTAGGATCGGTCAGATAGCTTTTGATATAGTTGGCCAGACGCAACTGGGTTTCCAGTTCCAAAGCATCCGCACTGTATTTCTGGGATTCCGACATATACATGCTGGCAGATGAAGAAATGTCCACCACCTGATTGGTCCGTTTGAACGTCTCCAGATCCGACTCCACATCACCCAGTTCCTGTCCGATAATAATCAGACGTTCATTGATGAAATTGGCCGTATTGACAGCCACCTGGTTCTTGTCCTTGATGGCCTCCTCATTATAAACCGTGATCAACATATTCAACACATCCTCCGCACGGCTGGGTGACAGATCCTTCAGGGAAAGGGTCAGGATGGATGATTCGTCCTCTTCCTGACGGATACCCAAACTGTTCTGATAATAGGACACTACTGCCGACATGGGATTCTTCTGCACCAGTACAGACTTTCCGAACCAACTGTCGGAATAGAAATTGGTGGCTGTCACCACGACCTGTCCTTCGGTCAGTTTCACGGTCTGGTTCAACTTGACCGTATATTGCTTACCGGTTTCGTCATTCTGAAAATCAGAAAGGACAACCGTATTCTTATCCTTGGGCGTTACGGTAAAAAACATGCCCCGCTCCGGCATCACATCCGTAAAACTGACAATCACCGGTGAGTGCGTATACAACTCGTTATAGCGCAGTCCGTCTTTCTGTTTGTAGCTGACATCCGCATGAACGCGCTGGATCACCTCGCGCATCAGCCGTTTGGACTTGAACTGCAGGATCTCATTGGCCACATTGACCTTGTTGATAAAATTATCATACCGGTCAAGACCGGCCGTAGAAGTCTTGTTGGAAGGATCCTTGATAATCACCGTAGCCGTTCTGAAATAAACAAATGATGCTTTGGCATATTTCAACCAGGCTACTCCCACACATACAATCAACGACAACAGATACCATTTCCATTTTGAAGCCAGATAGATCATCAAATCCAGAAGATTGACATTCTGACCATTCTTTTCCGATGAAACATTATTGGTCTGCATTTTCCTTTAATTCCTGTATATTCTAATTAATTTATTTCAACACCCAGAAGACTGAGGTAATAACCGAAGCAATTGACAAAAGTACCGTCCCGATCTGGAATCCCCGGTCTTCGTTGTCCTTTTTCCTGTATTTCGGTTCCACGTATACAATATCATTCTGCTGCAGATAGAAACACGGCGAACTGAACACATCCGTACTCCGCAGGTCATGCAGATACATTTTCCGGTCATTCCCTTCTTCGCGGATCACGGCCACCCTGTTGATCCTGGCCTTGGAAGTCAAGTCTCCCGCATTGGCAATAGCCTCCAGCAGTGTGATACGGTCACCGTCCACCGTAAATGTACCATTTCGTCCAACAGCACCCAAAACCGTATATTTGAAATTGAGGAACTCGATAGCCACCGTCGGATCCTTAATATAGTCCCCTTCAATGATTTTCCGTCTGATCAGATTCTGGGCTTCACTGATCTTCAACCCTTCCACATAAAGCCGGCCCAAAATCGGGAAATTGATGTATCCGTCCACATCCACCCTGTATCCTTTTTCCCGAGTAGAAGAAGCTGATCCTGTCCGGATATTTCCATCCTCGCCTACAGTAATGGTTCCTGTTGACACGTTAAACGGAATGGCCAGTTCGGGTTTCTTGCAGCTTACCGTAATGCTCAGCCGGTCATCCCGGTGGATTACAGCCTCATGCTTCGCCTCAATAGGGTAGTTCTCCCCCATTTTCATATCATTAAGATAAACAATATTCTTTCGCGTAGAACAGGAAGATGTCATCAACAAAATCAACAAGTTCACAAATAACAAATGCCTAATCTTCATCTTGATACTTTCTTTTTATTTTGATAAATTGTTCTGTTTTATTTCCATATATCAGGTCTTGATCCGCCCGTTTTCTGGTCTTCAGGCCGAGTCAGAATCAGGCACCCACATATAAGTAGCAAATATACTGAAATAATATCACAATCACAACATTATCCACAAAAAAACAGCATGTCGATGATTTTTTAACACATTTATTTTCAATTTTTTTCAGAACCATTCATTTTTGTAGAAACTGTCTACACAATTCTGCCGCATTTCTATCTGGAAGACAATATAATACACCAACTTTTACCATTTCAGAAAGCAAAGCGACCGTATCGCAAAGACTGTTATATAAAACCTTATCCTTCGCTATTACGGAACACCCCGGAAGAAGCGTCACAAAAGCATCAATATTCTGACAAACTTTATACTGATTTACTTCAGATTGATATAAACGGACCATTCCACCGACCGGGAAACCAAGATTCCTGTAACAAGGTGTCTTACCACTCCACGGTGTGCCATAGGCTATAACCTTGTCACCTAAAATACGTACAACCGGATTATCGTCATTCAACAGTTCGCATCCTTCAAAATACTTGATCCACAAGGCTGAATGGGTACTTTTTCCTGTACCGCTTTTTCCCATAAAGAGATAAGACTGCCCATTCCAACAGACAGCCGAAGCATGAATAGACACCCCCTGGTGAGGAAGTATGGCCTGAGAATAGGCAATTCTCAACATTGAGGACAAGACAGCACCGACTGTCCGGTCACTCCAGTCAACATATATCCGGACAGAACGGAACAGCTTGTCAGCTGTCATATAATGACAAGGCAATTCGTCTGCACTCTGAATTTCAATAAGATACTGATTTTCGCTCTGATACAGTCTGATATATCCCATGTCATTCCGATCCTCTTCCAGCAACCGGTCTTTCTGCACAGGCGGAACACCGGAAAGCGAATCAACCACCGCTTCCAGAAGGCAATCCGACTGCCCGTTCCCAGTCCCGTCACACACAAACGGACGGAATGACGGTAACAGCCTTCCCATATCCTTGTCATCGGATAACCGCAATCTGACGATAAAATCAGCAATCTCAAAATAATAATCTCTCATCTTCCTACCTGTCCTTTTGTCAAATTCCATACTGTCCAGAACATTTCCTCCGGCGCATAGCGCATGGCAAAGCCCACATTCCGCAGATGCGAAACCAGGGTATAATACTTTCTGATCCACTTTCCCTGCCGGCCATCAGCATGACGTCCTCCGGAATGCAAACCGAAATTGCCTCCCCTGAGTATAATCCGGCGCAAGGTATCCCGTTTATAATCAACTACTTCATACGGCGAATCATCACCCGGCAGCCCCAGATCGTTCACCAAAAAGGCATAAAGCAAACGACTCCATCGGCTTATACCGAGCCTGCCGTAAATCTCCCGGATCAGGTTTCCGTCTACCTTGTCATGCAGAGAATAACTGGCTCTCGCCATGTCACACAACTGCCGCAACCCGATACCGTGTCCCAGTACATGCTTGAGTATATGAGCATTAAGCAGAATCAGATTAAGAACCGGTGACGGCACGTCGATTCCGCCAGCATCACACACTCCGTTTTCTTTCACATATCCATATTCCGATTCCATTCTTTTCAACCACTTGCGGGATGACGGCCGGCACAAATCGAACAAACGGGTATGATGTTCCACCCTGATTCCTTTCCAGCTGTAATTAAAACTCTCATCCGCAGCCCGTTGCAAAGCAACCTGATGTTTCCGGAGCATTTGGAAAGTCTTGTCGTAATCAGACCTGTCCGGAAAATAAAAATCAATATCCCCGCACTCCCTCAATATCGGACTGTCATAAAACATCGCCACGCCCTGCCCTTTCTGAAGTATGACCTTTAATCCGGAGGAAGCGAACAGATCATACAGTTCCCTGATCACCAGATTCATCCTGGCATTCTGCCGTTCGATATCATCCACACAGGCCACCCATTTGAACAACAGCTTCCGTGGAGGCAGAAACCTGTCCGGCAAG
The DNA here is from genome assembly GCA_900546665.1 of uncultured Paraprevotella sp. Lineage (GTDB taxonomy): Bacteria > Bacteroidota > Bacteroidia > Bacteroidales > Bacteroidaceae > Paraprevotella > Paraprevotella stercorigallinarum. The sequence continues at coordinate 66,370 of URDY01000005.1, forward strand.
CGGCAGACCCCCCGATAAACCAGACCAGTCACAGTCTGTCTGACCGACTCCCGGTAAACATTCAACCAACCGGCATCCGACAGGGGAAACAAAGACAGATCATCCGGATCTTTTTCCCACAATCCCGAACGCAGCAACACGAACAGACTCCGAAGTTCATGGTCAGAAAGGCATGCAGACTTACTCATACGGTCAGACCGAATTTTTCCCACTCCTCCAACTGACGCCTCACATCCCGCAAGGCCACAGCCTGATCAATCTCATACTCGGAACTCAGATATGCAGCCAGTTCTTCCGCATTAATCTCCTCGCTGCCAATACGCTCCCAGATCAGAGCAGCCGTTTCATTCAACTCAAAAACCTTGGCCTGCCGGTTTCCTCCACCAGCCGGCTCCACTATCATATACTGGCTACCGATCTTGCGTAACCTCAAATCCGACCTTAACTTCATTCTCTAAAACAACATTTTTAAAATTTTTCACCACAAAGAATAGACTTGACTGTCAAATAAATAATCTTCAAATCCATCCATAAAGAACGCGTTGACAGATACTCCAGGTCCATCCTCAGCCTTTCCAGCATTTTTTCCATGGTGTCGGTATAGCCATTATACAAAGTGGCATACGAGAACAGCCCCGGACGCAACTGGTACAACAGCTCATAATGAGGATCTTCCGCCATGATCTTGTCAATAAAAAACTTTCTTTCCGGACGGGGACCTACAAAACTCATATCCCCCTTCAGCACATTCCACAACTGTGGCAGTTCATCCAGGTGATGTTCCCGCAGGAAACGCCCGATATGGGTCAACCTGTGATCCCCCTTCCGGTAAAGTGCCGGTTTGCCATCCGACTCGGCCGTCACCTTCATCGACCTGAACTTATACAGGATAAAAGGCTGTCCGTGAAATCCGATACGCTCCTGGCTGAATATGACCGGTCCCCCGTCTTCACGTTTGATGGCCCAATAAGCCACCACAAAAGCCGGTGACATCACAATAAGCCCCAAAATACTGCAAACAATATCAAATCCCCGCTTCAAAAAGCGGCCGAACGGTGACATGGCATCCTGATAATTATTCTTACTCTCCATCATCTCCTTATTTAAAACTGACAAATCTTCCATTTTTATAAATTCGTATAGATATTAAGACACTGATCTATCATGTGTTCCTTAGTGAAAGTCTCATGATAGCGTTTTATAGCTCCCTGTGAATAAGCATCATAAGCCTCCTTGTCTTCCACTATGGCCTTTATTGCCTCAGCCATTTCCAAAGAATTGCCCGGCGTCACATTAAGCCCCGAACAACCGTGGGCATTCACCCAGGACACTCCGGAATGAGGAATTTTGGTCGCTATAACCGGTTTTCCACACGACATGGCTTCAATTTGTACAATTCCAAATGCTTCCGTTTTCATTACACTGCTCATGCAAAAGACATCACAAGCACCATAATAAGACGGCAAGTCTTCATCACTCACCCTACCCAAAAGCATGACTTTATCCTGCAGTTTATTCCTTTCGATCTGCGCCTGCAATTCATCCTTCAAGGCTCCGGACCCGCCTATAAGGACGACATAACTGTCATCCAGATATCTGGCCGCATCCACCAGAAAGCAGTAGCCTTTATAGGCCACCAGGCGTCCTAAGGAAAAAACGATTTTCCGTCCCCGATATCTCTCACGGATCCTTTTGACCCCATCGGCATCCGGACACATCGGTTCCACACCTATCGGCAAAAAGACGGTCTTGTCCTGCACCTTCCGCAAATAAGGCGATTCCGCCAGATAAACCGGTGTTGTCCCGACAATGACATCCGCCCTGCGAACCACCCAGGACTGCAGCGGATGATACAGATGCAACAGTATCTTCTGCTTCTGAATATCGCTGTGCCAGTGCAGAACCACCTTTCCCTTATACCCTGAAAGGAATAATGCCAGACAAGCCATCGGATCCGGATGATGCACATGAATGATGTCATACCGGCCGCAAATTTTTCTGAGTACAGACACCATATCAGGCGCTATCTTGGTCGCAGCCACTGTTTTAAGCGTCTTGCATCCGATCAGCCTGGCATGTGCATTGAGTGCGATTTCGCCTTGATTGCCATCTTCCATCGCACAGAGCATATCGCAATCCACATCCCGCTCGGACAATCCCATCATCAGGTCGTACATCACCTTTTCCACTCCTCCCTTGACAGGGAAAAATTTGCCTAACTGCAAAACTTTCAATTTTGAATCTTTTATCATAAAAACGGTATTGAATCAATACTTATGTTAAAAGATGCCCTTCAAATCCAGTTTGTCAACTTACATCTTTTATACATTTCTTTTTGTTTCTCATTTTAATCCCCCCCCCATTTTTATCCCATTTTTATTCAATTACTTTGTTCTCAGTTCTTCATACAGTCTCAAATACTCCATATACCTGTCCTCCTTTTTAAAATTTAACAATGCATATTTCCGGCATGCCTCCTGATAAAAAGCCTTGCCCTTATTCTCTATCTCTCTTATTGATTTTAAAAGCTCATTCAGATTACCCTGCTCCACAATCATTCCCGTAGCCGGTGTAATCACTTCCACACTGCCTCCCGTACGATAGGTTACTACAGGAGTTCCACAGGCTATCGCCTCCATATTGACCGTAGGATAATTGTCCTGCCAGGTCGGATTGACAAAAACATCGGCTGCTGCATACAGTTCGGCCAACTGACGGATATTCTCGGTTCTGGCTATACCGACCACATTATCCGGAAGCCGTTTCCTGTCTTCAGGTTTAATCCCCACCAGAACCACCACTTCATCCTCATTCAGCATACCTGCCATCCGGATGAAGTCATCCAGCCCTTTCTCACGGCTCCATATACTGGCCACGCCCAACAGGATGTGACGATTCCCCAGACCAAAAGTCTTCCTCACCTGCCGGTCATCATAAACATTGAAGATATCCGTATTGATACCGTTATGAATGACCCTGAACGGATAAGCATTCAGAAAAGAACGGCGCATTTCATTCCGGATCCATTCCGACACCGGCACAATGGTCATCCTGTCCAGCGGCATGGAAGTAAAGGCCGCCTTCTTGTCTTCAAAATTCCGCCTTGACCGGTCACAGAACAGACTGGTCGGGAATTCCTTTTTCTGCGGACAATGATGACATCCGGTCTGCCAACGGTCACATCCCGCAAAGGAATAATAATAGCAGTGTCCGGTATAAAGCCAACAGTCATGTACGGTCCAGACAACCGGTATGCCGGCTTTGGACAAATAGTCGAAAAGGATCTGATAATTCAGGAAATAGCCATGGATATTATGGATATGCACCACATCCGGACGGATCTCCTCTATTTTCCGGACAAACTGTCTGGTGGCATGTGACGAAGCCAGGCCGTGACGGTCGAAAAGACGGGTCTCGATACCATGCCAGGCCGTACTCCATTTATTGCCAACCGGAATAATATCCGAACGGCATTCCCTGATACCGTCACGCCCTTTACTATAGGCAATATGACATTCCCAGCCATTCTGCATGGCCAGTTCTCCAATTTCCTGCATGATACGCCCGGTCGAGGTATTGACCCGTATCACAGGATTAATCTGCAACAGTTTTTTCATTTATCGGTTAAAGCTGTAAAAAGGCTGATCCAACGCGCCATGACATTTTCCTCCGAATAAGTATCGACCACCTGTCTGGCATTCTGCGAAAACAGTTTTCTTTTCTTTTCATCCCTCATCAGAGTCATCATGGCCTCCGCCAAGCCGTCAATATCTCCATCGGATACGATCAGTCCGTTCTCATCCGGCTTGATAATATCTTTCGGCCCGCATTTAAAGTCAAACGACACCACCGGCAGCCCACAGGCCATCGCCTCAATCATCACCATGGGAAAACCTTCGTAATGGGAACTCATCACCAGCATATCGCTTTGGACATATTCCTCGCCGATCTGTTTCGTCGGCTGATGTATCTTGACCGTATTGCCCAGACCTGCCCTGTAAATCATCTGCTGCAACATTTCCCGCCATTCGCCCTGACCGAAGATATCCAGTTTCCAATCAGCAAACCGTCCGTCAGACTGCACCTTCTGCCAGGCCCGGATCAGCCGGTCAAATCCTTTCTGATAATCCAGACGTCCCACGGCAATCACCCTTTTGTTCATCACATCAGAATACCGGTCGCCCATCGTCATGGCGGCATTGGGGATTACTTCCAGATTAGGCAAACTTCCCCAGTAACCTTTGTCCTCATCGGTCAGCACCACAAATTTGTCGAACCGACGGACAATCCGTTCATCCTGACGGGTCCGCCAGCGGTCAATCCAACCAATCACCCCACTCCGACCATATTGCAGACGAAAGAACTTATTGAAATGCAGTTCCAGCACCTTCTTGCTACCATCCTTGATTTCGGGAATGAAAGAAGATTCCGAAGGATAAAGTGACACCACAATATCCGGTTTTTCCCTTTCAAGCAAGGCGGTAAGTTTCCGCTTGTGTTCCTTCTTCTTACGAAGATATCCCGTTATTTTCCGCCAGGTGCCTTTATCATTGTCCTCAGAATAATTGATCCCCAGATCCGTCATACGGACCTTCTCCGGAAACGGATAGAAAGGCGGACGCTGATGCTGGTCGGTCGTCACGACAGAAACATCCCATCCGGGCAAAGCTGAAAGGTACATGACCTTATTCAGAAGCACACGCTCCATGCCGCCGGGGTTATAGGTGGAGTGAGTGCAGTAGATGATTTTCATGATGCAGCTAATTCTTTATCTTCTTCATTCTCTGATGCAGCCAAACACAGGAATGGAGCAAAAACAAGGAATATATCGGTAGAAACTTTAAGCCATACGATAAAGTTAATCAACATAAAAATGATAAACATATCTCTGTACGGCTTGATCCTATGAGCACAAACACGACAAACGATTACAAAGAAAAGTAAGAATGCGATCAAACCTGTCAATCCAAAATAAAACAAGAATCTTGAATACCCGACATCTGTCCCTTTATAAAATCCTAACCACGTCCGACCAATATAATATGGATCATTAGTAGTTGGAGCCATATAGCCATCACCAATAACCCAAGCCCACATGTTATCCGGTAAAATAAACTGAGCTGCTAACTGTCTGTTAGAATGAACTTCCCACTTTCCGTTCTCAACCAAGCTGAAAAACCCTTCAAAGCCGAACTGAAAATAATTTTGCCATTGCGGACTGAAGTTGTATAGTCCAACAGCAACAACTATTCCTACGAAAAATCCACCTACTAACCAACGGATCAACTTATCTCGTGAATCATCAGGCATATTACTTCTAAAACCTAAGGTATAGAATAGGTATACCAATGACAGAATGGCACCGACGGTTGTTGTTCGTCCAATGACACTGCCGATTCCAACCAAAACACAGAAGGCAACTAAAAGCAAGGCTATATATAAATTGCTTCTCTCTTTTTGAGCAGCCTTAGGCAGCAGGAAAGCTATCATAACAAGCAAAGTAGAAAAACGCGTACCAGCGACATCAAGAGCACAACCTAAACCATAAAGGCGTTTTTCGTTTTTACCCATATATCCTTCGCCATCGAGAATACTGTCAATAAAGGTCTTAACAATTGGAATAGAATCAACGGCAATAGCCAAAAAACACTGCAATACACCTACTGCAATGAGATAAGCACAGACATTTTCTACCGTTGCTTTCCCATGCGTAATTTTAATTGCATTAACTACAAGATAGGCAGCAGCCAGCCAAACCCACATGGACACAATATATCCGAGATAGGAATCGTCTCGTGTATCATTTAACACCATGGAAAGCAAACTGGCCAAAGAAACCAATGATGCAAAAACAGAAACAGACAATATATCCCTGTCTATTTTAGCACCACCATTTCTAGCTAATTTCACCAAAAGAACAACAAGTCCCAATGCAGCCATCATCATTTTGGTATTGACTGTTGGCAAGAAGGTAAAATAAAAAGGAAAAAAGAAAAAACTGGTGAAAACAAGAGTCAGTAACACTAGTATTATTTTCATATTCTTTTATTTACATATTATGAATGAAAATCTGTTTTACAGATTCCATTAATTTTTATATATAATTCCATAAAGAAAACGTAACACAATCCAGTCATGTAACTTCACCAACCAGAATTGACCATGAGCAGCACAAGATTCAATGAAACGTATTCTCCACGCCACATCCTTTCGTTTCCATATATGACTGTTTGCTTCGGGACACCATTCCTTCCAAAGCGGATAGAGTTTACTGTCGTGTCCAGTCAGGAACGGCCATTTCATCAAAAGCATAAATGAATAGCCCTCCTCACGCCACGTACCGTTATAACGTTTTTCAAGAAACGAAAGCAACCGATCTGAATTATGCTTCAGTTCTACAAGATGCTCCGGCTTGGGAACATTAGTCATTGATGCATTATTGGAAACATAATGATAAAGTGCTTTCCCCACATACGCCACCTTATGTGCATAAGAAAAAAGAAACATCATTGTCATATCCTCCCCCATGGCATATCCAGCAGGAAACGTTATGTTGTGATCCGTATACAAGTAACGCTTGACCAATTTGTTCCACACATTATATTTCATCCGTCCGTGAAGCATTCCTTTCAAAGCGGTCTCCGGTGTGTCGTATGAAGGCTGTTTCAGGTAGCGTTCATTGTTGGGGTAAGATATATAATAATCACTCCAAACAATATCAGCTCCCTCACGACACGCCGCCTCATATAATGTAGACAACAGATCTTTTTCTACGAAATCATCGCTATCGCAATGAAAGATATATTCTCCCTGAGCCACGGCAAGACCGGTATTGCGAGCTGCCGGTAATCCTTTATTCTCAACATGAGTAAGAATTCTTACATGACTATCACGTTCCGGGTAATCAGCAAGCACTTGGCGTAGCACGGCAATACTGCCATCCGGTGAAGCATCGTCTACAAAAATGTACTCTACATCTGCAAACGTTTGTTCCATAAGCGATCGTGCACATCGCTCCATAAACTTTTCAACTTTATAAACCGGTATAATTACAGAAACTTTATATTCCATTCTATTTTGATTTTATACAGCCAGCCAGTCCTTACACAAAATTCTTTCAGAGGTAAATTCTGCACAACTGTCTGGGTTAAACCACACTTCAGGTGCAATAACTATCTTGTCTGGATGTGCATTCAAAAACGCACTCCACCAACTGTAGGTACTGTTAGATATGATATTGTGTTTACACACACTCATCAACTGCATATCAAAGTGACTGCCCCATCCACTGACCGGATTTCCTTCTACCAATATATAGGCAAAGTCCTTAAAATGCTCTTTCACCCATTCTGAATTATCAGTAAAGACATAAAATTTAGGATGATTTACCTTTTCAGAAATCAGTTGAATTGCCTTTTGATAGTATTCTACAGGACAAGTATTCTGATACCAAACACGTTGTGCGTAATCCTTTCCTTTGCGAACATGAATAGCCACAGATTCACAGGCTGCCATTTCTTTCTCCAGTTTCTGATTGCGTTCATCAGTAAATGATTGGAAAGTAAAACACCGCTTCACATTTTTCTCTATTGCCTCCATCATCTTGGCATTCTGAAATACACCTATGATATATTGGCTTTTCATTCCTGCCACAGGCAGATCCGCATCAAACGCGGTAGGCATATTGACCACTCCGGAAAGACACGGTAAATATTTCCGACGAATTTTTGAAAAGAAATCCGAGCCACCTCCCAATTTGAATACATCCCAAGAAGAAGCCTGCTCAATCGTTGCTTCCGGAAAGATATCATTCCAAGCCACCTTCTCATGGGCTAATTTGGCCGAATGATAGAAATCTACCTGCACATTGTATCCCAAATGTTTCAAGAAAAGATAATAACTATACTGAAACATCCGGTTGGCAAGACCACAGGCCATATTAACAATAACCTTCATAACAATATTAGAAAAGGCATTTATATTAATTTGCTTAGTAGAATTTATATATAAATATTAATTCACTGTTTTTTTATTATGTTTATCAAGCTTCTGGCCTTTCTTTTAAGACCTTTTTCCATAATTAAAAATATACGAAGGAATGGAACATCGATTGCATTTATAATTAAGCTTTCTTTAAAAGACAGATTATAATTTTTACATTCATTTTTTAATTGTGTTACCCATATAGATTTATAATCAACGGGATAGCGTAAACCTATCATTCCTCCTAAATAAACTATCCTCCATTTTAAATAGGCAACTTTCACAGAAATATCAGCTAACCGCATATTCTTCATTATATCTGCAACCTCAGTTAAAAGTGCCATTTCATATTCATATGATTTTTTATGAGAACGCTGAACACTATTTATATTACTAGTATTATAAATGTATTTCTTTTCAGAACAAAGCCTTATATTTCTTTTTACCCCACAAAGTATACGCAACTGACATATAAAATCCTCCCCAACTTTAAATCTTGCAGGAACAGACAATGCGTAATCATTCAATAAATAACGCCTATATAGTTTTCCCCACAACGCCAATTGTTGAAATTTGAATAACAATTGTACATATTGTTGAGCAGAATAGTAATTATCAATCTGACTTTCACAAACAACGACATCAACATCATCAGTAATATAGGAATACATACATTCCAAGGCATCAGGTGCTATTGTATCATCTGCATCCACAAAACAGATCCATTCACTATCAGCTCTACGTACTCCTTCTGCTCGTGCACTCATTACGCCACCATTTTTCTTGTGTATCACAACAATTCTTTTGTCTAACTCCTTATAATCATCACATATCTTTCCTGAACCATCTTTACTCCCATCATCCACTAAGATAATTTGAATATCGCTAAATGTTTGAGCCAATATACTATTTATACATGATTCTAAATATTCATGGACATTGTAAACAGGAACTATGACTGATATTTTAGACATAATTATAATCTTTTAATCAACCAATATTAAATCAAATACTTTGTAGTCCATTACATAATATATGTAATATCGATAATCACTATTATCAAAAAAACGTAATTCATTTGTAATATTAATCTTGTATGAATTCCTTCTTCCCAACATCATTGCCCTAACTTTACCCAAAAAGGTCAATGGTTCAGATGATATTTCAACTCGATTCAGTAATTCATTTACAGGTTTTCTGAAAAGATAGTATTTTAAATCCGAATCATAATAAATGCCATTTTTATCCTTACCTTCATTAAATTGCTCGACTATATTTTCCAATTTATCAGGTATTATAGCAGTAACATGATTTACATCCTTGCCATCTGATTTCAATAAAGAAAATCCACGATATACCCAATCCTCAAAATCAATCAAATAAGTATATCGTGAAAACAACATATTTGATTTAGAACATCTAAGATTATCAATATAACTTCTATTGACTATAGTGCTATTGACTACATCACTATTTGCCAATTCATTATATGCATTAAAAGCCTGCTTTCTATAATTATATATAGGATAGTAAACAAGCAAACATATAAAAGATGTTAAAATACTATATATATATCCTCTTTTGCTCAAACTTGATTCAAAAGCATAGAACAGTAGTTTGACAATAAGAATCAAAGAAAAAAGTTCTATACATGTTAATTGACGTTCTCCGGAATATGAAATCAAAACAACAGAAGCATTTAATATAATGCTCCAGATATAAATAAAATTATCTTTATAAAAATCATAAAAACGTGATTTATCTTTAATCAATAATACACTATACAATATTAACCATATAATTAATAGTTTTGTATCCACAAATATTCTTGCAAAATTAGATAAAGAAGACATTAACATAGAAACATTTGAAGCATTGTTCACTTCTTCTAACCTAACAAAATTACCAGGAGCCAAAACAACAATAGCCGTACCAATCCAAAAACCTGTTACCAAATAAGCAACCGTGCCTCTAAACTTTTTTAAATGAAAGCAATAATATAAAAACAATGCCCCACTGAGACCAATAGTAAAGCTTTCTTGTAAGCTTCCAATTAATATAGCACCAATAAATAATATAATATTTTCAAAAACATTATACTTCACCTCATGCTTTTTTATATTTTCATAAAGTATAATATAATAAACAATTGCACAAGATGTCCATAAATAATTTATAGACATAGCTATTGACCCCCAAAAAATCTGTCCAGGATAAGGCATAAGGATAAACAACATAAATATTATCAAATATTTATCCCATTTCTGATAGCCTATATATTGTCGAGACAATCGCACTATACCAACAAATAAAAACGAAAATATGAAGGAATTTAGTATAGTAAATATTTGCATTCCAAGGACTCCACAAAAATATGAAGTCAATGTATGAACGATAAATCTACCGTTATGTGTCATATAGGCATGAAGCTGACTTTTCACAGCGTCATAAAAACTACTAACATATAAACCATTGCCATCAGCATCAACACTGCGGAAACAATACCAAAAATCATCTCCTATTAAAACACTAAATCGGTTCAATAAATAAAAACCGATAAATACTAAAACGACAAAAACGTAATCACTTTTCTTCATCTCTCAGAAGTAGTATTAGTATCTTTTTCCATTGTGCTCACGAACGATATAAACAGGACGATTTTTAGATTCATTAAATACACGTCCCAAATATTCCCCTAAAATTCCAATAGACAGCAACTGTATACCCCCTAAAAAAAGTATAATTACAACCAAAGTGGGAAATCCTTGAATTGGGTCACCCCAAATCAATGCTTTAACAAGATGAAAAAGCATCAATATAAAGGACAAAACAGCTATTATAAATCCCAAAATTGAAGACAAGCGCAGAGGCGCAGTCGTGAATGAAGTTATCCCCTCTATTGCCAAATCAAACAGTCCAAGAAAATTCCATGAAGACTTACCTGCAATTCTTTCTTTTTGTTCAAAATCCACAGATGTTTTCTTAAAACCAATCCAACAAAACATACCTTTAGTATATCTTTCTGATTCTCTCAATGATTTGAGAGCTTCAATACAGCATCTATCCAACAGTCTGAAATCTCCAACATTTTGAAGTATTTCTATTTTGGTCGTCTTTTGTAATAAAGAATAAAACAATAATGATGCTTTCTTTCTTAACCAAGATTCTTTTCCTCGGGTAACTCTTTTCGCATAAACATCATCATACCCCTGTTCCCATTTTTCTACCATTTTGAGAATTACATGAGGAGGATGTTGCAAATCTGCATCCATAATAACCATACAGTCTCCAGTGACATAGTCAAAACCAGCCAACATAGCATTTTCCTTTCCAAAATTCCTTGACAAATCTACATACGACAGTCTGCTATCTTTTTGACGTAAATCCTTTATTATAGATAATGTATTGTCACGGGAACCGTCATTCACAAACAAGACTTCCCAATCATAAGATTTACAGGAATCCATAACCTTCACTAACTCTGCATAGAGCAAAGGCAAAGAAGCTTCCTCATTATAACAAGGTATTAACACAGATATTTTTTTCATATTTTTTTAGACTTAAACACGAACCTGACTAAAAGGAAATTTATGGGAATCACGATCAAATATACCAAGATCGGTGCATAATTTTCTCTCACGCCCATCCATATAAAAAGAGACAAAAAAAGAATATGCAAGCAATAATTGACAAGATGACTTATAACAAAACCTATACCTTTTCTGACTGTAGCTTTCTCCTTGAATGTAAATATGCTGGTCAAATAAAAGTTGAATACAAAACTTACTGCATATCCTATAGAATAGGCTAGCCAAACCAGAATAAACTGATTCAACAACAAATATATTCCATAATGAATGCCTGTAGCCAAGATGCCAACAATGCAAAAGCGTATTATTTCCTGATACTTGCGCCACATTTTTTCAAAAAATTATAGCTTTCCAATATAATAACGGCCATAGGCAATGTTAATAAAAATATGATCAACGGCTTTACTCCATAATCAGCACAGAACTCACGAAGATCCTTGGTCTCACTGCATAACTGATAGAGGTCATATACCTCCTGGTAGTTTACTTTTTCTTTTGCCATAATCATTGTTGTTTAAGGGTTACGGCGCAAAGGTAGGTTTAGGGAACATGCGTGTCAAGGCGGAAAATAGAATGCTTACGAAAATAGAATGGTTACTTTAGTTTTGTATGCAACTTCAAGACAATATCACTAAAATAAGCGGTCTTATCAAGATAAATCGCCAGTTTTGTAAAAAAGAACAAATGACTTTTCATTATATTCTTTCCTACAATATCTCTAAAATTTTTCAAATATTTAATGCTTGCCACATCCTTATCCGTATAAAAAGCTAAAACAATAGCAATATAGTCATCCAAAAACTTAACTACCATATCATTAATGTTTCCGTCAAAAAGCTTTATCAAACTCTGGTACAAAGATTGATATAGATAAAACATATTATTTTTATTATGATACTTCTGTTTCCAGTCTGGTAAAAAATAAAAATAACCAACTTTATCCGTACACACTATATTTTTTATACAACAAAAGTATTTGAAACAAAATTCCTGATCTTCCCAATAATTATACCTTATATCAAAACGTAATTTATTGGTTTCTAAGATATCACGTCTAAACAACTTAATCCAAGTATATCCTAATAAATAAATCTCATTCAGCCGTAATACTCCATCTTTTACATTACCTCTGTAATTTATTCCAAAAGTCCTTGTATCTTTTAATTCATCTATCAATGTTTTGTCACATTCAAAACTCTGACAAATCAAATCAATATCATTAGATATATTCTCAATATAATTGTTCAACCAATCAGGGAAAACAAAATCATCACTATCACAAAAAGTCACCCAATCACCACATGCATTATCAAGCCCTAAATTACGTGCAGAACTTGCTCCACCATTTTCTTTATGAAAAACTCTAATTTTTTTATTATTTTCAGCATAATCATCACAAATCTTTCCAGATGAATCTTTACTTCCATCATCTACCAATAACAGTTCCCAATCATCAAATGATTGATTAAGAATACTATCAACACACCTATGAATTGTTTTTTCTGAGTTATAAATTGGCACAATAATAGAAACTATAGGCTTCATTTTTCATTCAGGTTTGTTTTTAAAAATAAAATCGACTGCTCTTGCAGAAAATGCAATTTGTCGTATAGTTTGTCATAATCAATCTTTGTAAGATTTTCTTCATATTCCTTAGAAGAAAGAATTAGTCTTTCTTCTAAGGAAAGCTGTTTAAAAATAGATAAGAATCGACTTATCCCCCTTTCCTCATTTCCTATAGCAAGAAATTGTTTCTTAAATATAATAGAAAAGACACTGCCATGAAAAGAATCAGTCAACACAAATTCTGCTTCATCAAATGAGCGGAGCCATTGCTCAACAGACATCTTCACACGTTCTCTAAGAGGTAACTTTTCATTCTGCTCATCAGGACTATCAAGCCAGAACGGTCTCAGCCCTTTTTCTGCAGCAATTTTATTGACCAAGGCAATTTTTTCTTCAGTTTTATCAAGAATATATACAAGCATATTTCCTTTCGGTGACTTTGTTTCAGCATTGTTTATCAGCTCTCTATAATCATCTGCAGAAAGCAACAACGTTGGATCTATCATCTGAACAGCATCCACTCCAAAATAAATTGAACAAAGATCTACCCCTGAAGTTTCACGAACTGAAACGGCATCAAATTTACTTAAAAAAAAAGAACAAACCTTTAATTGTTCTTCTGTATATTCACATCTGTCTACACCAAACGAAGCAGCATAAGATATTCGTTTAATCTTTGAATCACCTAAAAAAGAAAGAAAAGAAAATTCAATTGGCTGCGAATATTTAGGTCTCCAAATCTGATCACTTCCAACAACAACTGCATCAAACTTATGAGTTATTTCTGCAGTCCAATTCTTACAATTATATTTATCAATGTATTGTTTAATAAATCTGTCAGCATTCTTTCTTATTACTTCGTGTGGTGCTTTTAATATATCTACATCTTTACGAAAAATATAACGTTTAATTAATCTTTTGCATACAGCTAAGGGATAAATCCAATAATATGAAATACCATATTGGGGCTTAGAAAGAACTTTTACACAATATCCCATTCGTTTTAAAACAGTTTGCAATGCATAACATTGTAAAATTCCCCCATAATTTATATATAAAGGTAAGGTTATAATCAATATTCTCATAAACTTTCATTATTTCTATTTTATTAAAACAGTCTCTATGTTTAATAGATACAAATATTTTTATATCTCCTCACAATAATTTTAGAGATATTCAGCAAATAACTCCTTAGTATCTACAATTCTATTGATAATACCTTTTAACAACCTTAGTATTAAAAAAATAGGCAAGCCTATACATTTTACAATACAAACATAGAATAGCAACTGTCTCGGTTAAATCGTGTAATGAACACCAAGATAGTTTTGGCCTAAAAGTAGCTCTAATATTCTTTATTTCAACACTATATTCACTATAAGACTTTAACAAAGCATTCCAATGTCCCCAAAGTAAAGAGCGTTTTTGCAATACATTTTCAAATTCTAATATTTGTTCATGACTAATGTGTGGCATTTTATCTAATAAATCAGCTACGTACTGCAGCAATTTTAATCTTCGAGTCACAAAATTTGTTCTGTAATGATGTGTATGACTCTCACTTTTATCATTAATAAACCATTCATAATATGCTCCTTTATTCAAAAGTACTTTCTTTGCACAACATAATGAATCCAACATAAAATGCCAATCATCTTCATAGCTCATAATCTTGACAAACTTAAGATCATTAGCATCTATAAAGGACTTTCTGTATATACAGTTCCAAACTGAAGGAGGAACATTTTGTATCAATTTCCCAGGTTCAAGGAGATCACCACCAAGTAATTTTGACGCTAATCTAATACAGCTCTCTCCTTCACAAATTTCATTCTTCTTAATGCTTATATTTATTTCTTGCTTATTACAACACTTTATATAATAATTTGATATTAGAAAATCTGCACCTGATATTTGTAAAAGTTCTATATATTCTTTATAGCCATATACAACTTTATCATCTTGATCACAAAAAGTTACAAATTCGGATGTAGCACGTTGTAATCCAAACGTTCGTGCAGAAGCTATACCACCATTAGGTTTAGAATAAATTTTAATATTATCATGCTTATTTTTTAACAATTCAAGATATTCAATACAAGAATCATCTGTAGATCCATCGTTTACAACGATGAATTCAATAAATTCAACAAACTCTTTATTCTTTTTAAAAATACTCTCAACCAAAGCATCCAAATAAGAACCACCATTAAAAAATGGAATAATGACAGATAATACAGTATGTTGCATAGTATAAATTATTTTTACAAGAGAAAAACTTTTCTGTGCTTCTTATAGTTTTTATGTACTACAAAAATTTATTTTGTAGTAACTTTAATACAAGACACTTCTACAAACATCTATAAATTTTTCTTATAACACGCAAAATAACCGACTTACTGACAGTTGCCATATAAGCTGTATGAAAATCTTTTTTATAATAATAAACAGCCCAAAAGAAATCCCGATTTGCAGGTTCATTTACAGTAGACAATATACATGGATTATACTCAACCACACGCTCCAATTGCTGTTGCAACAATTGACAATTCATTTTATACAGAAAATCCAGTTTTTCCTCACAATTTATCAATATGAGCCCGCATCCTTTATCATCATCAATATCTGGTTTAATCTCATTTACTCCCCAAAAATCCGCAAGCGTAATATCACTTTGCACATGATGTAGTTTCGTAGGACAGGCGTAACAACTTGGACGCAAAGACAAATCAGACAAAAAAACATTCATATAAGAATTTTCAAAAAAAGGCATCATTTCAACCTTTCCGTTACGGAATATAATTTTTATATTGTACTTTTTCCACCCCTTATCTTTAGCACGAAAACTAATATCAGAGATATATTCATCTAGATTAATTAAATTCTTTTTCTTTATTCCATATACCCTACAAACAGCCTCCTGCAAATATCTTCTCCAAACTTCAGGACTCGGCACGCCATGACAAACCAGATCAACAGTAAACAAATTGGAATAAGGCTTACGAAGATAGTTCTTTAACCCTGCCACCTGACATGGGGTCCCAGAAAACAGGACTTCACGACCAGAATCAAGAAAAGTCTTAACTTGAGTAAAACAAATTCCAACATGACTCTGCACATATTTTGAGCCACGAAACCTTACCAGTCCGTCTTTAGTCTCTGTATAGTCGTGAATCACATTCCAATCGCTATCAAAACAAGCACCGAAAACGACACCACCACGCTCTAATACATGTTCAGCAATCAAAGTAAATATGCCTCCTGAGGAGCTCTGCATTCGTACAGCCTCATTGTTGTTTATTGCTGCATATACCAATGGTTCTGTCTCATTATTTACAGGATGCAGCACAGGACAGACCTGCTCACACAAACCACAATCAATACACTTGACAAAATCCACTACCGGATAAAGGAATCCTTCCTTATCCGCTGACATTGATATGCAGTTTTTGGGACATACATTGACACAAGCCGTACAACCGCAACATTTATGCTTGTCTGTGATCTTGATCATAAACCTATTTTCTTACATGCCAAAGCCAATTTTCCAAAAATAAAGGAACGTTCCGAAGCTGAACAACCTATCCAAAGGATCGAACACAACACACAAGCCATACTTAACGGAACAAGCACCAGTAATCTGACCCAACCTTCAGGCATCAGCCAATAAACAGCCAAAGGTATCATGGAAGCACAAAGCACGACTTTAAAGACGTTAAAAGATACGTTCTGAAGAAAAACTATCATAGAAAACTTTTCGACCATACGTTGCAAAAACAGCAGCCTCAAAATGAGACAAAATAATGCCACGACAATAGCAACAACATAGACACTAACCGGCAAAAACGACAACTTCAAACAGAGATATGAAAAAGGAAAATTCATCATCAACATCCCCCCCACAGCAAGCTGATAATTCCGAATACGACCAGTAGATGATTGGAGATTGATTAACGTGCCAGACAAAACATCTATAATGCTGACTATCAGAACCAGTCGTACAAAACTTACGGTATATTCTGGATAACTACCCAACCAAATTTGTAAGATAAACTCTGTTTCGAGCATAACCGGAAGAATAAACACAAGCATAATGTAAAAAGAAAAGCGGGAACCTCGCTCTACAAGACTATTCATATAGTCATAATCGCCGGCTGCATATGACTTCGTAATCTGTGGATTGAGTGCGGTCATAAAGTTCCCTGAAAAAGAAGTTATTGCTGTATTTACAGAAACAGCAATTCCCCTAGCTGCATTTACAACAGGCCCTATGAATATATTCAGCAGTATATTTACCCCCTGCTCTTTCAAAAGTCCAGCCGTACAGCCTATAAAATTCCAAAAGGCAAATGTCCCCATTTCCTTAAATATAGCCTTATAAAAGTGTATTTTACTGCGACACTCCATAAAATGAGAACGGCAATAAAACATATAAAAGACCTGAACGAAAATATTTACAATTACGAGAAGCAATGCGTATGTAATAAGCCTGTCACCAACCCAAGGGGCATAAGCAATATAAAGCACAATGAAAAGGCGTAACAAAATATTTCCAATTCCTATATAAGCAAAAATATTCATGTGCTCATGCGCTACTATTGACGCATTGTATGGCACATTCAAAAGACAAAAAACAAAAGAAAAGATGGAAGCATGAAACACCCAGTTTGCAGCTACCATCCTGCTATCCGGTATAGTCATCTGTGTATTGAGGAACCACACACCCACAGTTTCTGCTAGGACAACAATAATAAACGAAAGAACAATATGTATGCTTACGGAAGTGGAAAACACACACTTCAGTCTTTCCATATCACCACATCCCAACTCGAATGTGAGAAAACGGCTAACAGAAGAAGATAGCGATGAAGATACCATAGAAAACATCGCCACCACTCCTCCAACGACATTATAGATACCATAGTCTTCTACTCCCAATGCCTGCAACACGACGCGGGAAGTATACAAGGACACCAGCATGCCAAAAAGCATACGGACATACAGCATCAAAGTATTCTTGGCTATCCTTTTCGTATTTTCTCTTTGAGAACCCTCCATGTCGCTATTTCTTTAACGGTAAAAACGAATATTCTCTTTTCAGATTCTGCCGTTCTACTCCAATCTTTTCCTTCAATTCCTGTGAACTCTTCGGACTGACCTGGATATCGCACAGCAGTTTATCGATCTCCCTGCAAGCCTCTGCAATATCCTTAAAGTCGCCTACGGACGGATCATTATATATCTGAGTGAAATTGAGACCTGTACTTTTCAATACCTGAAACAAGATATCTGCCGCGCTGTCGAAATCTTCTGCAAGAAAGGCATTTCTGGCTTTTCCGTACCAGAATTCCAATGACCGGGTCATCGCGAAAAGATCCAACTGGCTCTTGGGAACGAAAAAACAGGAACTGATCTCTTTGCTCAACTCCAATAATTCCGGCACTGCATGATTCTTCTCACTTTCGATCATCTGAGCCTGATGGCGGTATTGAATGTATTCTTCCACATTCTCAAATGTTTCCTTGGAAATACCGCTTATGGCGAGAGTCACTCCTCCCAACGTGGTAATAAAACATTTGTTACGGGAAATACGCACCTGATAGCCTTCCATCCCGGCCAAAACACCGGAAGTCACCTTTACCAGAACATGACCGGAAGAATAATAATCGAAAGAATGGGGCATAAAACGGATACGGTCCGGATCTATTTCGGATATGCGCATAAACATCTGCATCTTACGATGGGGGATCACGGCCGCCTTATGGGTGACACAGTCCTTTGACAAATAAACACCGGGGATATTGTCCTTAAGATAGGCTTCAATCCTGGAAGGGATACCCTGAATAAATATCAGGCCAGGAATGGTAGGACGTTCTTTCTGCTTAACACCGTGTTTTTTACGTTTGTAAGTTATATTTTTATGAATGTAAGTTCTGAATCTTTCGCTAATCTTTTTCTCGATGAATCCAATCTGAGAATAAAAAACAAAACAATAACACCATGATAACTCTTTCTCACCATCAGGCCAAACTCCTTTTTCCGGCTCAATCTGATTTGATCCGCTATTAGAGTCGCCCTCCACGGCATTAGAAAGAGTATCTGAACTATACAGTGACATCGATTCTCTTCTAACTATGTTGATTACAAGTAAAGACTGCTGTATGACAGCAATTTTACATTAAAAAATCCAATAAACCACTCATTTCCAAGAAGTAAAAAATATCCTACCTAACCCTACGTCTCTTAAAAAGAGAAGTATCATTCAACAACACTTTATCCGTAGAAATATTAATATAGCCTTCTTATCCCATCTTATCCTTAACAAAAGGATGATGTTTTCTTTGCAAATGTAAATATAATAAAACGAATAAAAAAAATTTTTGTTGTTAATTTTATTCTACATGGCTCAAATAAATTCAGACGTAATTTTTACACTTGAATTATAAAATACAATATAACACACTATAAAAGAAATAATTATAAAACAAAACAAGGTTTTTGTCTTACGAATAACAAGAAACAAGCACCACAACACTTATAGTATGGATTTTCATTCAATTCTTTTAAAGAAAAGAGTGAAACAGAAGTTAACCATAATAGTCTGAAAATAATCATCATATCGGCATTGTCAGTTACATTGTGCTCCCATAATGACAAACAGATTCCCGGCATATCTCTGAATGAGGTCACAAACCACACCAAAATTATTTTGCCGATCAGGATTGGAAAGAACAAAACCTGATTCTCTCCCTTCAATACCAGTTGCTCCAAAACCCCTTCACCCCTTCACTTCCCTGTATTCATGCGGCTTTCAGGGTGAAGGATCACCCTTCACCTGCCATCCGGTGGTTCACGACTCCTTCACCTGCTCCTTCATCGGCCTTCAGAAGCGGTCAGTACGTTGCAGACGGAAAAATCACCGTTTTTCAGAAATCCTGACATTCTAAAAAAAGTAAAGCTTACTTTTTAAAAAGTAAACCTTACTTTTTTGAAAGTAAACCTTACTTTTTCGAAAAGATGCCGAAGATGATCCGGACAATCCGGTATTTTCAGCAGACATTCAGGTTTTCGGTAATGAATCCGGCATGCCGGCTGATGAAGGGTAAACATTCATCTGTAACATTATGTATATCAACGAGATAAAAACACAAATGAAGAGGTGAAGAGGTTTTTCAGGTTTTCGCTTTCTTATTGGTGGTTACTGCCGGTCTTGAAGCTGACCGCGACACCCGATTTCCCGCTGATTTCCGGCTCTGAAAAAACCGCCCTCAGGGATTTTCATGGGACCAAACCGGTTTAATGCAACCATAAAAGACCATGAATGACCAAAAGAGCCGCAAAGTGACCATTAGTGACAGCCGGACTTCAGCCGGACCGTATCTTTGTAGTAAAAAGGAAGGGAAAGATGGGAACAACAGAAAAAACGGAAATACGGAAACAGGCCATCAGACGGGTTCTGACCCGTTGGATCAACAATAGAAAAGCGGAAACCGAAAAAGGAACGGCTTCCCAAACTGAAACTGCAGCAAACGCCGTTACCGGAAAAACGGACTGCATGGAAAAAACGGTTCTTACCGACAATGAAAAGCCTGCAGCCGATCACAGTGAAAACGGAATGACTTCTCCGGTACCGGATCTGCCGGCAACGACCGGACGGGAACAGGCACCAGCCACAACCGTGTCATCACGGGATGCCCGACCTTACCGGGAAGATACCGGTCCAGCCGATCCGCAGGCACCGTGTGGGATGGATACGGACATCAGGTAGCCTCCCTGACAGCCATCAAAAAAACCGGATGACCTCACGGCCATCCGGCATCAATCAAAACAACCAATAAACAGGATTCCTGTCTGCCAACCTGTGTGGCAGAAAGAGGAAGCTCTTTATCTTACTTAAAACCATTTATCTTACAAACAAGAGTTCACGGTATTTTGGCAATGTCCACATACGGTCATCCACGATCAGTTCAAGCTTGTCGATATGGTAACGGATCTGCTCAAGCATCGGAGCCACCGTGTCGTGATAGGCTATCGCCTTTTCGCGTTCGGACATGATTCTGTTGGCTTTCTTACGGGCCTCAACCATGGTGTCGACATGTTCCTTGATGTAGGCCGTACGCTCTGCAATCTGTCTGATAATAGCCATGTTTTCAGCCGAAAGCTTGGCTGCCTCTTCTTCGCTGAAGAGTGTCTTCATCTTGTAGACATTATCAATCAGTTTGCTCTGGTATTCCGTCGCTACAGGTACGATGTGGTTCATCACCAGATCGCCCAGCACGCGGGCCTCGATCTGGATTTTCTTGGTATAGGTCTCCCATTTGACTTCATTACGGGCTTCAAGTTCCTTCTTGGTCATCACACCGGTTGACTCGAACATGGCCACATTCTCAGGACGGAGATAACTGTCGAAGATGAGCGGACAGCTGGTCTCACAGTCCAGACCGCGACGGGCAGCCTCTTCCTTCCATTCGTCGCTATAGCCATTGCCGTCAAAACGGATAGGCTTGCTCTCCTTGATATAGCGACGGATCACCTGCAACAATGCCGGAATCTTTTCCTCGCCTTTGGCGATAAGTGCATCCACCTCATTCTTGAAGCAGACGAGCTGTTCTGCCATGGCGGTATTGAGGGCGATCATCGCACTGGCACAGTTGGCTTCCGAACCGACGGCACGGAACTCGAAACGGTTGCCGGTAAAGGCAAACGGCGATGTACGGTTACGGTCGGTATTGTCAATCAGCAATTCCGGAATCTGCGGGATATCCAGTTTCATGCCGTGCTTGCCGCCCAACGAAACAAGTTCCTCGTCGGAAGACTCTTCCAGATGATCGAGCACACGGCTCAACTGTGTACCGAGGAATGAAGAGATGATGGCTGGAGGTGCTTCATTGGCACCCAGACGATGGGCATTGGTAGCGCTCATGATGGAAGCCTTCAACAGACCGTTATGACGGTAAACCGCCATCAGGGCATTCACAATGAAAGTAATGAAGCGGAGATTGTCTTCCGCCGTCTTGCCCGGCGCCATCAGCAGAATACCGGTATCCGTACCCAATGACCAGTTGTTGTGCTTGCCGCTACCGTTGACTCCCTTGAAAGGTTTCTCGTGCAGGAGGACACGGAAGCCGTGTGAACGGGCTACCTTACGCATCAAAGACATGATGAGCATGTTATGGTCGACGGCCAGGTTACACTCCTCAAACACGGGAGCCAGCTCGAACTGGTTGGGCGCCACTTCGTTGTGACGTGTCTTAACCGGAATACCCAGTTCAAGGGCCTTGATTTCCAGATCTTTCATAAAAGCTGCCACACGGGTCGGGATGGCACCGAAATAGTGGTCTTCGAGCTGCTGGTTCTTTGAGGCTTCATGTCCCATCAGGGTACGGCCGGTCAGCAGCAAATCGGGACGGGCGGCATAAAGTCCTTCGTCAACGAGGAAGTATTCCTGCTCCCAACCCAGATAAGCCATCACTTTCCTGACATCGGGATTGAAATAATGACAAACATCCACAGCGGCCTTGTTGACGGCGCTCAGCGCTTTCAGCAACGGCGCCTTATAATCGAGTGATTCACCGGTATAAGCGATGAAAACGGTAGGAATACAAAGTGTGTCGTCTACTACAAAAACAGGTGATGAAGGATCCCATGCACTGTAACCGCGGGCCTCGAAGGTGTTACGGATACCGCCATTGGGAAATGATGACGCATCGGGTTCCTGCTGTACGAGCAGCTTGCCGGAAAACTCTTCCATCATTCCGCCCTTGCCGTCCGGTTCCACAAAGGCATCATGCTTCTCGGCCGTACCTTCCGTAAGGGGCTGGAACCAGTGGGTGTAATGGGTCACACCCAGTTCCGTCGCCCAGCGTTTCATTCCTGCGGCAACTTCATCAGCCACACTTCTGTCGAGCGCTGCTCCATTATCAATAGCGTCAACCAAACGCTCATATACCTTAGCAGGTAAGTATTTGAACATCTTCTCACGATTGAACACATACTTGGCAAAATATTCACTCGGACGTTCTGCCGGTATCGACACTTCATGAGCTTTGGCCTGAAAGGCTTTTTCTACCACACTGAATCTTAATGTTGACATACTTAATTAGTTTTATAATGAAACAATTCTTGTTTAATGGTTATTATTTTGATCTGTATATTATCGTTTTAATGGTTATAGGCAGATTCTCCATGCTCGTAAACATCAAGGCCTTCTTCCTCCACCCGTCTGTCCACACGGATGCCGACACACTTGTCAACCACCACATAAAGGATGTAAGTGATCACGGCACTGAAAACAATGGAAACGACAGTTGCCACGATCTGAACCCAGAGCTGATGCCAGTCGCCATACAGCGCACCTTGCACACCGCCCTCTCCCGTTATGGCACGGGTAGCAAACACTCCGGTCAATACAGAACCGATTATACCGCCCATACCGTGCACTCCGAAAGCATCGAGGGCATCGTCATATCCGAAATAGGGCTTGACCACTGCCACCATAAAGAAACAGATGACCGGTGTGATGAAGCCGATGCAAACAGCACCCAGTATACCTACCGTACCTGCAGCCGGTGTGATGGCCACCAGTCCGGCCACTGCTCCCGTACAGGCTCCGACCGTGGTCGGTTTCTTGTTGCAAAGCCAATCCATAGCCATCCAAGTCACGGCTGCAACCGAAGTGGCCAGATGGGTCACCAAAAAGGCATTGGCGGCCAAACCGTCTGCTGCCAGACCGCTGCCGGCGTTGAAACCGAACCAGCCTAACCAAAGGAAACTTGTACCCAGGAACACGAAAGTGATGTTATGTGGCAAAATGGGGTGACCAACCTTGTAATCTTCACGCTTGCCCAGCATAATGGCCATGACAAGGGCTGAGATTCCGGCATTGATATGCACGACTGTTCCTCCGGCAAAGTCAATGGCTCCCATCTGCTGCAGGAAACCGCCTCCCCATACCCAATGGGCCATGGGCAGATAAGCCAGTACCACCCACAGGAGAATGAACACGGTGTAACCCGAAAACTTGATTCTTTCGGCAAACGCACCGAGAATCAGCGCCGGCGTGATCAGGGCAAACATACACTGGAACATGACAAAGGTCAACTCGGGAATGTTCCCTGTAGTCAGGGTGTCGAGTCCTATCCCGTCAAGAAAAGCCTTGTCAAATCCGCCTATCACTGCTGCCAGCGGATGACCCTGTTCTGCAAAACTGGTATCGAAAGCCCAACTGTAACCGAAAACAATCCAGATAATGCTGACCGCAGCGACAATAAACAGAGTCTGCATGATTACACTCAATATGTTCTTCTGTCTGACCAGACCACCATAGAACAGGGCGATGCCCGGTATACTCATCAACAGCACGAGAATAGTAGCCGTGATCATCCAGGCCGTATTTCCGCTATCCAATACGGGGGCATCTGTCTGTGCAGAAGCCGACAAAGAACACATCAAACACATCAGAAATGCCGCTATCCACCTTCGTATATATTTAGTCTTCATAATCATAAGCTTTAAAATGTTCGTAATTTTATTTGTGTTTCACCTGACGCACAGTCTGTCTGCTGCAGGCCTGCTATTTCTCCTGTTCGGCATTATACAAGGCAATGTCACCTCTTTCTCCCGTACGTATCCGCACCGCATCTTCCACCGGAATGACAAAGATGCGTCCATCGCCGATCTCACCGGTATGGGCTGCCTTACAAATAGCCTGGACGGTCTTCTCCACATTCTTCTCCCTGACCACGATGGAAATCAGGATACGTTCGATACTGCTTGTGTCGTAAGCTACACCACGGTAAATTCTACCCTCGCGCGTCTTGCCTACCCCGCGGACATCATAATAGGAAAACCATTCGATGTCGGCTGCCAGGAGCGCTTCCTTCACATCCTCAAACCTTGAACGTCTGATAATCGCTTCAATCTTTTTCATAACCTTTTCCCTTTTATGTTCTATATAAAAATGTTATCCTTAATCTTATTACCTTTCCTGACTTATACCTGCCAAACTTCTACGTACTATTTTTCTCTCCATTTTTTCCTCATACTACAGATGCAGGCCCAATATGATATGGAAATCTTCAGTAGCCGGATTACATACTGCCTGGACGGATAACGGCAAACTGAACTTTTCCGTCAGCGGTATTGACTTCTCGGCTTTCAGACTCACGCTACTGACTTCGAATCCTCCGGCGCCTCCATTATAAAAGGATGTGGCCCACGGGGTAGCACCGACTTCGGCCTTCCAATCCACGCCGGCCCATGAAAACGGAGCAGCGATGCTGAAATAAGAAGAATAGGCACGATCCCCATTGTCCTTGCGACCGTCATTTCCTCCGATATTCGTATACCAGTTGAGTGCCATAAATCCGAAATCATAACCGATCTGGGCTTCCCAGACATGGCTCGTTTCCGCTGAACCATAATGGAAATAATTCCGACCGAGATCCAAACCTGTCTTGAAATTGGTGGACTTGTCAAACCAATAGTCCGTAACCGACACGCTGAATCCCTTGCAGGCATACCCCAGAGTCCAGTCCAGTTCTTTCGTATCATCACGGTCAAAACCTACGGAACCCCATGCCGTCAAAGAAAGCCCCTTCCATGAAACCGAAGCTGACGGCTGGATACTGACTCCGCCCAAATCCTGACCACGCCATATATAACCGCTGACCAGATCACCACCTACAGCGGCTTCCGCCTTATCCTGTGCTGATAAAGGAGCTGCCAGCAAGAATGACAAACCTCCCAGAATAATAGTTTTAGCTGCTTTTTCCATATATTTCTACATTTTTTTAGTTAGTAACTTCAACTTCAAGAGGCCGCGCGACTTATAACATTTTGAGAGCTATTTTTAAATTAGCAACTCATTTTGTTATTCAACACTGCAAAGTTAAATCATTTTGAAAGCTTTTTCAATATTTTAAAGATATATTGAAAAACAAAAATCAAAGAATTTACAAATAGACTAAATTAATGAAATACCAATATCAATTTTAAACAAAACAAGTGCAAAATATAACAAATAGTAAGCAGTAAAAAGAAAAGGAGATATTTTCAGACGCTTCCCATCACATACAACCACCCTAAAAAATCTCATCGGAAGACCTCATCGGCCGTCTGGTCCGGCATGTTTGCCAATCCAATAGTTTTTTATAGTTTTGTGTCTTGAAACCAACTCTGAACCTTATGTCAAGCATGACTCCCACAGCGAAAGACCCCATTCTGGAAAAGCACCGTTTCAGCAATGACGGCAACAGCTTTGACCTTATCCGTTACTATCTGGCACTGATGGTTATCCTTACCCATTACGATGCACTGACGGGAACGGATCACTTTAATCTTTGGATTGGCGGCGGTGAGGCTGTAAGCGGTTTTTTCATCATCAGCGGCTTTTTCGTCTACAACAGCTATATAGCCCGGCCCGATACGGTCCTTTTTACCATCAAGCGTATTTTGAGGATCTGCCCGCCTTATTTCTTCATTGTGCTGCTTTGTGCCTTCGGCGGAGCTGTCATTTCATCGGAAAACAGTCTTGACTATTTCACGTCAGCCCAGTTCTACCGTTATCTTGCAGCCAATCTCTCTTTTCTGAACTTCATCGAGCCTTCCCTACCCGGCGTTTTCGAAGGGCAGACCTTTCAGGCTGTCAATGGTGCCTTATGGACCATGAAGGTTGAAATCCTGCTGTACGCGACCATCCCGCTGACCTATTATCTGTTCAAACGTTATCACCGGATCGCCGTACTCGCCGGCCTGTTTGCTTTTTCTTACCTGTACAGCGGTTTGTTCCGTCATCTGTATGCGGAAAGCGGCAACTCCCTGTATCTGATGCTCGAAAGACAAGTCGGCAGCCAGCTGATCTACTTCTATGCCGGAGTCGCCGTATTGTTGTTTTTCAATCAGATAGAACGCCATATCAAATGGCTGCTTCCGTTAGCTGCTGTCCTGTTCATATTCCGCTATGACCTGAATCCGCTACTGTATCTCAAACCTTTCAGCATGGCCATCCTGCTATGCGGCATCGCCTTTCACACCCCTTTCCTGAGGTTTGCCGGAAAATTCAAGAACCTGTCTTATGGTCTGTATCTCTTCCATTATCCGGTTATCCAGACTGCAATCCATTTCGGCGTGACCGATTACGGGATGCCCGTCGCCCTGACTTTCATCCTTATCTGTACGGTCATCATGTCTTATCTGTCACTGAGGTTTCTGGAAGAACCCGTCTGGAAATGGTACAAAAAAAGGCAAGCCTGAGCCCTTGGGGTCCGGCGGACACCGTTTCCCTGTCAAAAGAGCCGCCGCTTGCCGCCTGCTATCGGGGAATCCCCCTATCTTATACACCAGCGCCTGACTGAGCAGGGCGTCCTTACCGCCTTGCAGGCTTTCAAGGCACTGTTTAATAAAATCCTCACGTTATTTTGGAGCTTCCATTTTTATTTTACTGCCTTCGCGGGAGAAGCACCATAAACCTCCAAAGGTCAGCAAACCATTCAACAGCAATAATTCATAACCGAACTTATAGCCCCAACAGGCCTGTGACAGGCTGTCAAGGACGTAACAACCCAACGGAGCAAGAACACAAACAAGCGGTACCATCCGGCTATCCGGCATACGTTTAGTGAAAAGACCGAATCCGAACAATCCCAGCAACGGACCGTAAGTATAAGATGCCATCACAAAGACGGCCACGATCACACTGGAATTATTGACTTTCTCGAACAGCAGGATAAAACCGATAAAGCACAAGGCCAACAAGGCATGTACCCGTTTACGGACCCGTTCCGGCGAAGCAAACTTACGCTCCACATCCAATATATCCACGCAAAAGGTTGTAGTAAGAGCTGTCAATGCGGAATCCGCACTACTGAAAGCGGCCGCAATAATGCCAATGGTGAACAGGACCAGCACCCCCTTGCCCAAATAGCCTTCTGCGCAGAACAACGGCAGCAGGTCGTCTCCCCGCGACGGAACCGGAATACCTTCCTTTGAAGCCAGCGTCAACAGCAATACGCCCAGTGCCAACAGCAGGTAATTCAAGGGAATAAATACAAAACCATACGTACACATGTCCTTTTGTGCATCCCTGAGATTTTTACAGGTCAGGTTTTTCTGCATCATATCCTGATCCAGACCGGTCATCACTATCACAATAAAAATTCCGCTCAGGAACTGCTTTACAAAATGACGGGGCGAGCTCCATTCGTTCCATTCGATCCATTGACTGTACGGGC
This sequence comes from uncultured Paraprevotella sp., assembly GCA_900546665.1. Lineage (GTDB taxonomy): Bacteria > Bacteroidota > Bacteroidia > Bacteroidales > Bacteroidaceae > Paraprevotella > Paraprevotella stercorigallinarum. The sequence goes on from URDY01000005.1 coordinate 94,739, forward strand.
TGCTCTGAACAAAATGCCAGGCTTCATTCAGACTGAAGCCGTTCAAACGGCACAGTTCATAAACCATCCAGACCAAAGCGACCATCAGACACAGGGTCTGAAGGGCATCCGTCCAGACCAAAGACCTGATTCCGCTGCGGAAGGTATAAAGCCAGATGAGAAAAACCGTGGCCACGGCCGTAACCACGAAAGGAATTCCCATACCGCCAAACACGTACTGCTGCAAAATGAGACACACGATATACAATCTGGCCGCAGCGCCCAACATTTTGGACAACAAAAAGAATGACGCACCCGTACGATAAGCCATACGGCCAAACCGCAAGTCCAGATAAGTATAGATGGAAGTCAGTTTAAGCCTGTAATACAACGGCAACAGGACAAAAGCCACAACCAGATACCCCAGAAAAAATCCCACACACATTTGCATATAGGTCATATTTTCCGTGATAATCATACCGGGCACTGACACAAAAGAAACTCCTGAAACAGATGCTCCAACCATACCAAAGGCGACCGCCCACCATGGCGACCGCCTGTTTCCACGGAAAAAAGCGTCGTTATCTCCCTTTCCACCCATAATCCTTGATATGAGACAAAGCAGAAGAAAGTAAATAACGACGGTCAATAGAATATAGGACGCATTCATCTACAATCCGTTCTTTCCTTAATCCGTATTCCGATCTGTTTCATTCTTACAATGCACACGCCCCATCAACACAATCGGGACTGATCCGGCCGCCGTATTCGGGATGACGTTTCAACCACACGGCCGCATAGGCGCAAGTAGCCACAGGCGTCAGTCCGTGTTCCAGTGCATAATCGTATGCCGCCTTTACCAGACGTGAAGCAATCCCGCGTCCGCCAATGGCTTCGGGCACGATAGTGTGCCTGATATCCATCTGTCCGTTCTCTATGACATAATCCACATGAGCCGTTTCACCATCTTCAACCAGAATAAAACGGTTCTGCTCCGCAATATGTTCAATCATTTTTTCCATATCCGTTCTTTTTTATTCAAAGACCCATCCTTCGGCCACCAGTGCCCGAATGACATTCATAAAATTCTCCACTTCCAGTCCTCTGTCTACCAGATCCTCAAAATCGGAGGCCAAGACTTCTTTCCATGTTCTGTTGCCATCCACCTTACTGTCGGGATCTATGCTGAGATACAGACTGAGGGCTTCCTTCAGATTGCCCTTGAGTACACAACAATGGGCATAGTTGCTCACAATATAGGGATCATTACGGAACAACTGCGGCAAATTGCCATAAATAAGTTCTGCCAAGGCCACCTGTCCGTTAATGACGGCATAATAAAGTCCGTCTGCCAGCGCATTGATTCCCTTTTCCGAAGTGCAAAAACTATCAAACTGGCGCACACTGAGAATCCGGTTCAGTTCGAAGACCTCCGGATTCAAATCCTTGGCACATTTCGCAATGATATATTCCGGATTGACCTCATCATTCAGCATGGACTGAAACAGGGTTTCATTGGGTAACTCCGGAGCGCTGTCATTCAACGGCAGGAAACATTCCCAATACAAATTAAACGGACGAACGATACCATTGCGGTCCAGATAATCAATGCTCAACGGACGGTAATTCATCACCGCTTCAGCCAGCTTGGCCTGCAGACGCTCAAGATCGTCACGATTATCAGGACTGAACTTCTGCTTGTCTTCTAAATAAGGGGAATCCAGACCTTCCGCCTTCACGATATCCTCACAACCGACGGCATAGGAAATGCCCAGCACATAATCTGTTCCCAGCAAACGTCCGTTTTCAACAGACAAGGTAGACGTGTCAAACAGGCACTGACTCATATACGGTTTTACCGTCAACCTCAGACATGGCTTATTCCGCTCTTCCTCACTCAAGTTCTTCAATATGTCCGGCCAGCAGGATTTGTCCGTCTCTCCGGCCTCAACGGGCACCGACGGAGAAACCTTGGGCGCCTTTTCCCTGATACCCTCTCCCATCTCGCGGATAAGCGCATTCAGTCTGGCAATCTCTTCCTCCGCAGTTTGCAGTTTCTGGAGCTGTTCCTTGTTCTCCTGACGCAGATTCACCCGTTCCGTCTCTAGACTGACCAGTTTGTCACGCAAGGCAGCATTATCAGACTCGGCTGATTCGTTTTTCCGTGCCATCATCCTGCTTTCCTGCTCCATAGCCACCAATTTGTCCTGCACACGCGCCAGATCGCGCCGTGTACGCTCCTCCAGACCCTGATAATCCTGATCCTTCCGGTTCAATTCCTGCTTGATCTGCTCGCAGGTGTTTTTCCACTGCGCCACTTCATTTTCAAGTTCAGCCTTTTCTGCCTGAAGGGTCATCATACTGTTTTTCTCCTTCTCTGCACGTGCCATTTCCGAAGAAGCCTTTTCCGCCAATATGGTCTCGACTTTTTTCTCGGCTTCCCGATTCTGGCTTTCCATCTGTTCCTTCAACTGGGCGAGCGCTTTCTCCAAGGTATCGACACGGGCACGGTTCTCATCTTCGTTCTGACGTTTTTCGGCATTAAGCTGCAATGTTTTCTGTTCCGCATCGGCCAGTCTTTTCTTCAACGCCTCGCTCTCGTCAGTCATTTGACCGATTTTCTGCTCATAGTTCCGTGCTGCATCATTAAGCTGAGTCTGTATGTCATTGAGTTGCAGTCGCAGTTTCTGACAGGCAAGTTCATTTTCCCTGATCACCTGTTCCTTTTCCCCGGCATACTTTTTTCCGTGTCCTGAACTGCAGTCCGGAGTTCTATCTTTTCCTGATTTAAAGCGGCTATCTCCACTTCCAGTTCCTTCAGCCTTTTATCTTGAGCCGCCCTGTCTTCTTCGGCATTTTTACGGAAATGGTCCAATTGCACTCTGGCCTGTTCTTCCTTTTGATCCATTTCAGCCAGAACACGTGCCTGTTCCTCCTTGAGTTCCTTTATCTGAAGTTCCTTTTCCGCCGCCGTTTTATGTGCCTCATCCAGTGCGGCCTTCATGTTATTTTCATTCTGTGCAGCCTGTTGGATCCGGGATTCCATTTTTTGTTGCAGGGTCTGCAGCTTTTCATTCAGATCTTTTTCTATCTGTACTTTTTCCGCAGCTATATCTTCCCTGTCGGCTCTCGTTTCAGACAGGACCTTTTGAAGATCCGTAACCTCCGATTCCAGTTGAGCCACATTACGTTGTGCAGATTCCAACTTGTTTTTCAAATCCTCACACTCTGCCAGGACTGTTTCCTGAGAACGGATTTCCGCCTCATATTTGCTCTGCCAATCTTCTATGAGATTCTCTTTTTCGTCCAACTGCTGAAGACTGGTTTGGCGGCGTGTCTTCTCATCCTGCAACTGCATAGTCAACTGTTCATTCACAGACCGCAGTTCCTGAAGGTTTTCATTCAACAATTTTTCTTTCTGAATGGAATCATGCAAACGCTGTTCCAAACGTTCCACATCCACTCCACTCCATCTATTTAACAAACGGACAAACTTGTTCATACGAATATTTCTTTCATTATATTTTAAAACGTCTGCAAGTTAATCAAAAACCTCTACTTTTAAGAATCTGAAATAGTAAAATAAGTCAAAACTTCACATATTTGTCCTATTTCTCCCACGAACTCACCTAAAAAACGATCTTCACTTCCGTTTCTTCGTGAATTAACTTAAAAAAAATATGATCCGGATTTGACTTCCGGACCATATTTTTATATGACTTATTCCCTGTTGCAGGTATTATTCCTGAGTATTCTCTTCGTTCAAGGTATATGCACTGCTGCCGTCAAAACAATGGGTACAGATTCTGCATTTGGGTAAACCGATTGATTCTACCAAAGTTTCGAGCTTATTGAACTTCAATGATGACAAATTCAATCTTTTGGCTATTTCAGCCACCATACGCTGGTATTCCGGTGAATCCGTTGTAGCATATTTGTCCAGATTCTTATTTTCATCACCTTCAAATTCCTTGATTAACCGGCGGGTGATCAACTCCATATTACTTTTTGATGAAGTAAAGTTGATAAACGGACATCCGTAAATCAACGGCGGACAGGCAATTCTCATGTGCACTTCCTTAACTCCATCTTCAAAAAGAACCTTTGTGTTATCGCGCAACTGTGTGCCTCTTACGATGGAATCATCACAGAACAAGACCCTCTTGTCCTTTAATACGTCCTTATTGGCTATCAGCTTCATTTTGGCCACCAAAGAACGCATTTCCTGATTACTGGGCATAAAGCTGCGAGGCCATGTCGGCGTATATTTGGCTATAGCTCTCTGATAAGGCACCCCTTTACCTGCGGCATATCCCAAAGCCATGCCAATGCCGGAATCCGGAATACCACATGCACAGTCAACCTGAACATCATCCGTTTCACCCATTTTCTTTCCACTGGCAAAACGGACTTCCTCCACATTACGTCCTTCATAGCAAGAAGTGGGGAAACCGTAATAAACCCAGAGGAACGAACAGATCTGCATATTCTTGTTGGGCTTGCGCAACTGTTCCATATGATCGGCATACAAACGCACTATTTCTCCGGGGCCGAGATAATACACGGTTTCATAACCCAAATTGGGAAAGGCCGTTGATTCTCCAGTTGCCGCGTAGGCTCCTTCTTTCTTACCTATCACGATCGGAGTACGTCCCCAGCTGTCACGGGCGGCGATAATTCCGTCTTCAGTAAGAAGCAACATGGAGCATGACCCCTTTATCTCACGATATACATTCTCAATACCTTCTACAAAATTACTGCCCTGATTAATCAACAAGGCGACCAGTTCCGTAGGATTGATTTTACCGGAACTAAATTCTGAAAAATGCATGTTCTGAGCCAGCAATTTTTCAGCCAAAGCCTCTATATTATTAATTTTGGCTACTGTCACCAAGGCAAAACGCCCTAAATGTGAGTTCATCAACAACGGCTGAGCATCCGTATCGCTAATTACACCTATTCCGGAATTTCCCTGGAATTTGCCTAACTCTCCTTCAAACTTGGTACGAAAATAAGAATTCTCCAGATTGTGTATGGACCTGAAGAAACCGCGTTCATGGCTGAAAGTAGCCAAACCACCCCGGCGTGTTCCCAGATGCGAATTGTAATCTGTACCATAAAATAAATCAGCTACGCAACCCGTAGTCGAAATAGTGCCAAAAAAACCTCCCATAAATTCTATTTTGTAAACGTGAGTGCAAAATTATAAAAAAAGACGGATTCCCACAATATTCATTTTTTTTGTTAACTTTGTCCGACAGCAGAAAAATCAAAAAAAACAGAGTGACAATAAGGTCAATCTTCATATATATCATTCTTCTGATGTGCACGGTGACGGTCAAAGCCAAAACAGAACTGGCAGACTCCATCATCAGGCGCATGCATACGGCTGCGGCCGAATATGCCGACTTCATCCAGGAATACCACGCCAACTTATATGTCAAGTCACAACTTGACATCATCAAAAAGAACCGGGGATTCAGGTATATACCGGGACTGTTCCGCAGCAAAAAGGACAAGAACCGCTATATCATGGAAACCTATAGCGACTTGCACTTTACGGCTCCCAACATCTACGACCAGAAGATAAAAGCTTTCTCCGGCACACTGGATGACTCCAGAAATATTCCCGGCACATTGGATTATTTCAACCTGAATGTCTATTCCCCCTATCTATTGGGAGAGAAACTTCTGTCTCCCTTGGCTCCGAACAGCAACAGGTATTATGTTTACCGAATAGACTCCGTATCGTGTGACAGCCGGCAAAGAATAGAATATCATATCCATTTCACACCCAGAAACAAGAGTTTTCAGCTTATTGAAGGTAATATGATCATTACCGAAGGGGTATGGAGCGTCAGACGGATCACTTTCAAAGGCAAATCTGAGTTTCTCACATTCCACAGTGACATCACCATGGGAGAAATAGGAGAAAAGGATGAATATCTGGCTGTAAAATATGACATGGACGCTACGTTCGGATTTGCCTTCAACGTCGTGGACGGTTTTTACGAGGCTTATCTGACATACCATGATATCAAGACCAAAAACGACACAGTCACCGAAACACGGGACAGGAACTACAATCTTACGGCCTCATTTTCCCTACAATGTGACAAACAGGCTTATCTCAAAGGATTCCAAATGTTTGATTCACTACGTCCTACCCCGCTTACCTCTGCAGAACGCCTTATCTACAGGAAAGCGCACCGCTCACAGGACACCATACAGGCGCAGACGGAAAACCCGCCCAATCTTTTCTCGAACAAACAATTATGGAATTCAGTCAGTGATTTCTTCTTTGATTCCAACAAATGGTATCTTTCCGATAATATTTCATTACGCAGTTCGCCTTTCATCAATCCGTTCCTGATCAGCTACAGCAAAAGCAACGGCATCTCTTACCGACAGGACATCAAATTCAACACCATGCTGAAACAGGAACGTTCCATCTATGCCGGAGCGCGAATTGGCTATAATTTTACGAACAGGGAATTTTACTGGAACATAGGTTCTGAATACGTATATTGGCCTGAACACCGGGGAAGTCTTCATTTCAACATGGGAAACGGCAACCGAATCGGCAGCAGCAGGATCCTGGATGAATTGAAAAAATTACCTACTGACAGTATTCTGGATGTCAAGAAGCTCAATCTGGAACTATTCACGGACTTCAATATAGAGATCAGCAACCATTTTGAAATCATCAACGGACTGACTCTGCATACCGGCGTCATATTTCACAGAAGAACGCCGATAGAAAAGCCCGACATTCCTTTTTATAATCTTAATCTCCCCAATGATTTGTCAGAAGGACTAAAATCGAGCATACGTCCACAATACAATACATTTGCCCCGCGTATCAAACTGGAATGGACTCCCGGTCAGTATTATTACATGAACGGAAGACAAAAAATCAATCTGAGTTCCAAACTGCCTACATTCATTCTGGATTACGAAAGAGGGTTAGGAAACATCTTTCATTGCACGGGTGTGTATGAACGAATTGAATTCGACATGCAACATCACATCAAAACCGGTCTGCTGTCCAATCTTTACTACCGGTTCGGCATGGGATTCTTCACCAATATGGAAGAAACCTATTTTGTGGATTTCGTCAACTTCAGAAAAAGCAACCTCCCTAACGGTTGGAGCGATGAAATCGGCGGCGTATTCCAGGCACTCGACGGAGAATGGTATAACGTGTCACCTTATTACATCAGAGGCCATATTGCCTTTGAAGCCCCATTCCTCTTAATGAGACATTTAATGAAATATACCAGCCATATCCAAAACGAAAGGATCTATGTCAACATGCTGACCATGGATCATCTGGGACCTTATTTTGAATTGGGATATGGCATCGGCACATTTGTATTCGACGCCGGGGTATTTCTCTCTCTGGAACAATTGAAGAACATAGGACTTGGTTTCAAGATCACCTTCGAACTGTTCAATTAACCTGCACGATTAAAGGGGAACCCGGATCTTTTTCAGACTGCCGGGTCCCCCTTGGATATTTTCGGTTCAAACAACTTTATCCTTATAATTGTTTACTGCCAAGTATATTGCATTCATCAGTCTCCAGCAAATCAAGACAGGCCTGAAGTTCACTCGGTCTGATCACGATCTTTGCCGTATCCCCTTGTGCAAATGCATACATATACTCTATGAAAACGCCATGTGCCGTCAGATGTTCAAGTATCTTAGACAATGCACCGGCTACGTTGGGACAACTGATACAAACCACATCAGTTATGACCACTGCAAAATTCTCTTTACGCAACACTTCTACCGCCTTGTCCACATCGGAGACGATAAGGCGAAGTATACCGAAATCAGTCGTTTCAGTCATACTGAAAGCATGCATGTTGATACCATGATCACCCAAGGCTTTGGTCACCACATTGATTCTTCCACTCTTGTTTTCCAAGAAAACAGATATTTGTTTGATTGTCATAAGATTAAGTTTTTTAGTTTAAGCCAATACTCGTTTATCGACCACACGCTTGCTCTTACCTTCACTTCTGGGAATACTGTTCGGTTCCATAAGTTTGACATCAGCGGAAATAGAAAGTACGCTCTTCAATCTGTTGGCCAAGCGATTACGTAATCCGATCATTTGTCCCAGTTCGTCAGACAGACAGTCCGGACGCAACTCAACCTGAACTTCCAATGTATCCAGATTATTCTTACGATCCACAATCAGCATATATTGAGGAGCGAATTCCGGCATTTCCAGAATAACACTTTCCACCTGTGACGGGAAGACATTGATACCACGGATAATCAACATGTCATCACTACGTCCCAAAATCCGGGTAAATCTCACGCTGGTACGTCCGCATTCGCATGTACCCGGCATCAAAGCCGTCAAATCCTTGGTACGGTAACGTAATAACGGCATACCGGTCTTGGTCAATGTCGTAAACACGAGCTCACCTTCCTGACCCAACGGCAAGACTTCTCCTGTTTCAGGATTGATTATCTCGGGGTAGAAATGGTCTTCTGCAATATGAGAGCCGTTCTTACATTCGCATTCGTAAGCCACACCCGGTCCCATGATCTCACTAAGACCATAAATATTGTAAGCCTGAATACCCAGATTTTCCTCTATTTCGCGACGCATGCTTTCGGTCCAAGGCTCTGCACCGAAGGCTCCCACACGCAAATGCAGATCATCTTTCGTCAATCCCTGCTTATGCAAAGCCTCAGCCAGATAAAGCGCGTATGAAGGCGTGCAGGCAATACCCGTCACCTGTAAATCACGCAGCAGACGAATATGCTTTTCCGTATTACCGGTAGAAGTCGGTATCACGGTTGCTCCCAGGTGCTCCACTCCGTAATGAGCTCCCAAACCTCCGGTAAACAAGCCATAACCATAACCGACTGACACAATATCACCGCGAGTCACGCCATAAGCCGTCAAGCTTCTGGCTATCACTTCTTTCCAAATTTCCAGATCACGACGGGTATATCCCACGATTGTAGGATTACCGGTCGTTCCTGATGACGCGTGCACACGTACGACTTCCGACATGGGAGCCGCCATAAAGCCCAACGGGTAGTTGTCGCGTAAATCCTGCTTGGTCGTAAAAGGCAACTTGACGATGTCGTCTATGGTCTGTATGTCATCAGGCAACAAATCCAGTTCCTGCATTTTCTGACGGTAGAACGGCGTATTGTGATAAACCAGATCCACCAGTTTGTGCAACCGCTTACCCTGAAGCTCACGAAGCTCGTCGCGGCTCATGCATTCTTTATTTTTATTCCAGATCATTTTCTTTTTTATAAATCAATTTTTAATTTTTCTTGTTCCAATACAATACTACACCAAAGGATGATCTGCATGAAAGGCTTTCATGCGTTCTTCCATCACCGGATAAAGTTCATCCCGCATTCTTGAGGTACAGGCTCTGATACCATTCTGTTCACTTCCCGTCGTACCCAAGGAAATACTGCTGACGCCATAATACAGCAATTCTCTCAGCAATTCTCCACTATTCATATTCCCATAGCCAATCGTAAAGAAGAAACCGTCACCGACAGACTGGGTCACATCATAATCATATACGATATGGAATCCGTTATCCGTAAAGATCTTCTTCATTTTCTCCGCGCGACGGGCATATTCTTTCATGTCTGCAGAAAAATCCAGCAATCCTTCTGTTGAAGCTTTCATCATTTCCGCATAAGCATACTGGGTAGAAGCTGTACAGCCGGAAGTAATCATATAAAGGATAGAAGCTATAAAGGTCTGTCCGAATACTCCCGCATCACAATACCGTTCAGCAAGTGCAGGGAATTGTCTGTCAAACAGCTTATCCGATACACAAGCCACAGCCATACGCTGACCGGCATAACTGAATATCTTGGATGAAGACAGCATAAGGATATAATTATCCGTATACTTGGCCACTGTAGGCGGATAAGGTGGCTGGAAAGGTTTTCCCAGATCTCTTCTGAAGTCCATGCAGAAATAGGCCATATCTTCAAGTACGATGACATCATAGCGTGTAGCCAATTCTCCGATTATGGCCAGTTCGCTATCCTCCAGACAAATCCATGCCGGATTGTTCGGATTGGAATAAACGATGGCAGCAATATCCCCCTTGTTCAGATAAGACTCCAGTTTGGCACGCAGGGCTTCCCCGCGGAAATGATAGATGTCAAACTGTTCCCACCGGGCACCGATAATACGCAACTGGGATTTCTGGATGGGAAATCCCGGATCAATGAACAGCACCTTGTCTTTTCCTGGCTGACATTGGGTACATGCCACAAACGAACCAAACGAAGCAGCGACAGAACCGGTAGTAGGTATACATGCCCGGGGAGAAATATCAATATCAATAAAAGCCTTGACAAAACGGGAAGCCTCATATTTCAGTTCCGGAACTCCTGCCGCGGCCGGATACTGAGAGCCCACGCCACGGTCGAGTGCAGCCTTTTCGGCCTCTATGCCGATCTTATTGGCCGGCAGTCCGGGAGACCCCTGATCCATACGAATAAAAGGAATACCGGTCAGTTCTTCCAATTTGGAAGCGACCAGCAGGACATCACCAATTGTGGCATTGGCCAGATCGGCCACATGCAGTTCCTTGACCACTGATTCTACCAGTTCTTTACTAAATACCTGTGCCATAGAATGCCCGTTTTAAATTTCAGCTTCGGCATGACCTATGTCAAAAGCCCGTTTGTTCATTTCCACCACGGCTTCACCTTTTGAAGCAAAAACCCGGGCAATACTGTCGCGCAACTGTTCTACAGTAAGAATACCCAAAAAACGTGAGGCTGCTCCCAAAAGAATCACATTGGCACATTTGGGCATCTGGTGTTCCTTGGCCAAACGTTCCACATCAACCATTACCACATGAGGTAAAGACCTGAGTTCATTCATCAAGGCTTCATCTTCCGGATAATTGGGTATGTTCTTGAACGGAGCCGATGAAGTGATAATCCACCCGTCCTTACCTAAATAAGGCAAATAACGCAAGGCTTCCATCGGTTCCAACGACAATATCATATCAGCCGTACCCATCGCTATGAGATCGGACGAAATAGCCTCATCCGACAAGCGCAAATTAGACTGCACATCTCCGCCACGCTGGCTCATGCCGTGTACTTCCGCCTGTTTAAGGGTTAATCCTGAACGCGTGGCAGCTTCTCCAATAATTGTAGCGATGGAGAGGATTCCCTGCCCTCCCACACCGGAAAGGATAATATCTTGTTTCATGCTTTCTGTTCTGCTTTTTTTTGTTTCAATTTACGGTTCAATGTCTGAATACATTCCCTGCGAGGAATGATGACCGAAACCCCTTTATATTCTATTTCTTCTTTCATGATACGGGTAATCTCTTCCATGTTCTTTGGCAAAGGAACAACCACCCTCACATGTTCCGGCTCTACGCCCAGTCCCAAACAAATAGCTTCAAATTTGTTTGTTCCGGCTGAATCCTGACCACCAGTCATTGCTGTTGTCAGATTATCGGAAATAATAACCGTAATCTGCGCCTTGTCATTGACGGCATCCAGCAAACCAGTCATACCCGAATGGGTAAAAGTAGAATCTCCTATGACTGCAATAGCCGGAAAGAGTCCTGCATCTGCAGCTCCCTTTGCCATGGTGATGGAAGCACCCATATCCAGACAGGTATCTATCGCCCGGAAAGGAGGCAGAGCACCAAGGGTATAACAACCTATATCCGCGAAAACACGGGCATCAGGATAATCTTTCACTACCTCATTAAGAGCTGTATAGACATCACGATGACCACATCCCTGACATAAGGCTGGCGGACGCCCGACCACATTCTTAGGAGCGTCAAAATATCTTTCAGGCGCACAACCCAAAGCAGAGGCTACACAGTCTGGCGTCAACTCGCCAGTACGTGGCAAACGGCCTGTCAAACGTCCAGTTACGGGATAATCGGCCGACAGAACTGCTTTTACCTGTTCTTCCACAAAAGGCTGCCCGTCTTCGACTACCAGTATTTCACGGCTCTCTGCAGCCAAACGACGTACCAGATCCTCTGGCAAGGGATACTGGGTAATCTTCAGAATATTCAAATTTTCAGCCGCATCCTTTACTTCCATTACATAATTATATCCTATACCGCATGCCAGCACACCCAATGGTTTTTCGCCAGACTGTCGTGCCTGACTGTATCTGGTATATGGTGCATGGGCTGCCAATCGTTCCAGCTCAGGCTGTTTGTCAATCAGAGCGGCATAACGTCTTCTGGAATTGGCCGGCAACAGAACCCAACTTGAAGGATCCTTGGCATAAGGCAATGCCTGTACCGGAGCAGCCTCTTCACTGACTTCAACTGCAGCACGGGAATGAGCCATACGCATGGTAATACGCATCAGTACGGGCATTTTCTCACGCTCTGACAATTCAAAACCATAAGCCATCATATCATAAGCTTCCTGCTGGGTTGAAGGTTCCAATACCGGCATCAATGAGAATTTGCCGTAAAAACGGGAATCCTGCTCATTCTGTGAAGAATGCATCGAAGGATCATCCGCCACTACGACGATCAAACCGCCATTCACTCCTGTAATGGCAGAATTAACAAATGCATCTGCAGCCACATTCAGACCTACATGCTTCATGCAGGCAATTGCCCGTGCACCGGCATACGAAGCGCCCAAAGCGGCTTCTACGGCTGTTTTTTCGTTCGTACACCACGTACTGTGCAAGCCACGTTCTTTTGCCAACGGATGCCGTTGGATATATTCTGTAATCTCTGTGCTGGGCGTTCCGGGATAGGCATATACACCGCGAATGCCGGCGTGAATGGCTCCCAAAGCTATCGCCTCGTCACCCAATAAAAGTTTTTTCTCCATTTCTTTTGTTTATTGTGTTGTTATTCTTTGTTTTTCATTTCAAAATAATCGGCATCATCCAGAACCGGGAATTTTTCCCTGAAAGCTTCGAGCATCGCTTTGTCGAGCTCTACAGTCACCGCACTCTGTTCCCCACGGGGACATTCCTTCACCGTTCGCCCATAAGGATCCACCAATATGGTTCCACCGCTATATTCACAATTCGGATCTGTTCCCACCCGGTTTACGCCTGCTACATAGCACTGATTTTCAATGGCTCTGGCATGAAGCAACGTATTCCAGGCCTCTACTCTTGAAGTCGGCCAACTGGCCACATACAAAGCCAGATCATAATCTTTCCGGTTACGAGACCACAAAGGAAAACGCAAATCATAACATATCTGTAACAGAATGCGCCATCCTCTGAACTCTACAACAACCCGTCTGTTTCCTGCCGTAAAATGTTCATGCTCCTTACCATAGGTAAAAAGATGTTTCTTGTCGTAATATGACCAGGTCTTATCGGGATTCACAAAGTAAAAGCGGTTATAATATGACTGACCTTCATTCACAGCCACACTTCCTGCTACTGCACAGTCATGTGAAGAAGCATACTCCTTCATCCAAGCCAAAGTAGGACTGTCAACCGGTTCAGCCAGCCCCTCAGGCTGCGTACAGAATCCCGTAGAAAACATTTCCGGCAAAACATAAAGATCAGACCCGGGAAATAAATTCATCACACGCTCCGCTTCTTTCACATTAAGCGAAGGATTTCCCCAATTTATATCTTGTTGCAAAAGCGTTATTTTCATATTTCATCGTATTAGGTTATGGCAAAGGTAACAAAAAAAATTATATATTACTTTCAATCTGTATACTTTTAGCATCAAAATATAACATTATCATACTTGATGTATAATTGTTAAATAATGTTTATTTTTCGGGGGTTTTGAGATTTCATTCGTATATTAGATAAAATGAACCATAAATAGTATCAAAACACAATTATTAAATTATGATGAAAAAAACTTTAGCGTTATGGCTGTTTGTTACAGCCGCCTTACCTTCATTCAGCATGCAGCCTGAACAGACCGGTGACACGACTTTCGTTGCCAAAGCCAATCCTTTTGTAACCTACAAATATCTTGGAGACCCTGCTGCTCTGGTTGACGGTGACAAGGTTTACATCTATGCCGGACATGACGAATGCCCCAACAATCAAAACCGCTATGTCATGAATGAATGGTGTATTTTGTCCACATCTGACATGAAAACATTCACAGAACACAGTTATCGTCTGAAAGCCACAGACTTTCCATGGGCCAGAGGAGAAGCCTGGGCCAGTCAGGTAGTCAAACGCGGAAACAAATACTACTGGTACATTACAGCCGAACACAAAACCATACGTGGAAAAGCCATTGGTGTCGCCGTATCCGACTCCCCAACGGGCCCTTTCATTCCACAACCGGAAGCTCTTATTACCAATAACATGACTACAAAATATACACCTATTGGTTGGGAGGACATTGATCCCTCTGTCATGGTTGACGATGACGGACAGGCCTATATCTTTTGGGGAAATACCCAACTTTATTATGCCAAACTAAAGGATAATATGACGGAACTGGCCAGTGAGATCATGCCTATCAGTATTCCGGGTATACATCAGCCTTCCTTACCGGCAGAGGGCAAAGACTTTTATACCGAAGCGCCATGGATCCATAAGCACAAAAAATGGTATTATCTGTCCTTTTCAGTAGGTTTTCCCGAAAAAACGGCATACGCCATGAGCAAAAGCATAAACGGTCCATGGGAATACAAAGGGATTCTGAATGAAATCGCCGGACATAGCAATACCAACCACCACGCCATAATTGAATTTAAGGGAAAATGGTATTTCATTTATCATAATGGTGCCATCAATACGGCCGGATCCAGCTACAGACGCTCTTTGTGTATTGACCGCCTATACTATAAACGAAACGGAGAACTGAAGCGTGTACAAATGACAAGCGAAGGCTTGTGGGGCAACCAATAAGCCTCATATTTTCATACATCTCTCAAACAAGGAAGGAAGTCTTTAGATTTTCTTCCTGTTTTTTTACATTTTATTCCTTTTATCCACTATATATAAAAAAACAAGCCAATGATCATATATCACATTGGCATTGTTCTTCCACATAATCAGAAGACTATTCTTCTTTCATTTTACTCCTCTGTCAGGCTCTTTTTTATTTTTGAAAACTTACTTTTCAGGTCTTTCGAATAATACAAATCATCCATCCAGGCCCAAATAAAAACCAAAGCATCAAAAACAAGCCATCCTAACAGAACATAGCACTCACAATCCATAATATTGACACTTATTTTTGTTTTATCCGACGCAAATATACTGTTTTTTATATTATTATAGTGTCTGTTTCATAAAAAAAAGTATCTTTGTGTAAAATTAAAGCCCAAACCATTATGGAAATAATTAAAACTGCCATCGAGGGAGTCGTTATTATTGAACCACGGTTGTTCAAAGACGAGCGAGGCTATTTTTTCGAATCTTTCTCCCAACGTGAATTTAATGAAAAGGTTAGAGAAATCCATTTTGTACAAGACAACGAAAGTAAAAGCAGCTACGGCGTATTAAGAGGATTACATTTTCAAAAACCTCCTTTTGCCCAAAGTAAACTTGTACGTGTAATACGAGGAGCTGTATTGGATGTAGCCGTTGATATCCGTATAGGCTCTCCCACTTTTGGCCAGCATGTAGCTGTAGAACTTACGGAAGACAATCATCGCCAATTTTTCATTCCACGTGGTTTTGCCCACGGATTCAGTGTTCTGACGGATGAGGTCATTTTCCAATATAAATGTGATAACTTTTATGCTCCCCAAAGCGAAGGAGCCATAGCCTGGAACGATCCGGATTTGGCCATAGACTGGAAAATCCCTTCCCAACAGATCATTTTGTCAGACAAGGACAGTCATCATAGCAGACTTAAAGAAATAGAATCACCTTTCCACTTTCAAGATCCACTTTACTAAATGCTTATGAAAACATTCAAACGAAACATTATCATTACTGGAGGTGCCGGATTTATCGGCAGCCACGTAGTCAGACTATTTGTCAACAAATACCCTGATTACCATATCATCAATCTGGATAAGCTGACTTATGCCGGTAATTTGGCCAATCTGAAGGATATCGAAGACCGACCCAATTACACTTTTGTTAAAGCGGATATCTGCGATTTTGAAAAGATACAGCAACTCATGGCTGAATTTCACGTTGACGGTGTCATCCATCTGGCTGCTGAAAGCCATGTTGACAGAAGTATCAAAGATCCGTTTACATTCGCACGCACCAATGTAATGGGTACCCTCACGCTTTTGCAAGCTGCCAAGCTCTACTGGGAAAGCCTGCCGGAACAATATACAGACAAGCTCTTTTATCATATTTCAACAGATGAAGTTTACGGTGCACTCGAACTCACCCATCCGGAAGGATTACCATCTGAAATATCCGCACATGAAGTTTACGGTGATACGTTCTTCAAGGAAACAACCAAATATAATCCACATAGCCCCTATAGTGCCAGTAAAGCCAGTTCGGACCATTTCGTCCGCGCTTATCACGATACCTATGGCATGCCTACCATCGTAACCAACTGTTCGAACAACTATGGTCCTTATCAGTTTCCTGAAAAACTAATACCTCTCTTTATCAATAATATCCGTCATCACAAACCTCTACCGGTTTATGGAAAAGGAGAAAATGTACGTGACTGGCTTTATGTCGTAGATCATGCACGCGCTATTGATCTAATTTTCCACAAGGGAAAAATAGCCGAAACATACAATATCGGTGGATTCAACGAATGGAAAAACATTGATATCATCAAAGTCGTCATCAAGACTGTAGACAAACTGTTGGGTAATCCGGAAGGTACTTCACTCAACCTTATTACTTATGTCACAGACAGGCAAGGCCATGACCTCCGATATGCGATTGACTCCACCAAACTCAAAAACGAGTTAGACTGGGAACCTAGCCTGCAATTTGAAGAAGGCATTGAAGAAACAGTCAAATGGTATCTCGAAAATCAGGAATGGATGGACAATGTCACCAGTGGAGATTACCAGAACTATTACGAAAGCATGTACAAAAACAGATAAAAAACTGTTTTTCTATATTTTCTGTGTGATGCATAATCTTAATAAAATATGCATCACACAGATATTTTCCCAAACAGAACATCAACCAGTCTTCTGCTTTTTTACAAAAAGAACTTTTATCACTAAAAGCCTTTCATTTTCCTGTTGTAACCGTAAATCTGTATCTATAAATCTTAATTTCATCAGGCCGAAAACTGAATAATATACATCTTTCTTCATTTAACAGCCATTCATAACAGATCAGAGAAGACCAACCTCTTTGACAGTAAAGCACTTCATTATTCCCTCTAACAGCCGAAACAAGCCTCACTCTCCTGTCCTATTCCCTTTGCATTACTCTTAACTTATATATTTAGACATATATATAAAAAAGTGTGCTATTGTTTAATAGCACACTTTTATCATCATATCCTTTAAGGATAAATCAAATCAGTCCATTACTTTACAAGGATCTTACCAGTCTTCACTGTACCGTCAGAGAGCTCATCCTTGCGGATATAGAGACCACGCTGAGTCGGCTTAGCAATCTGTGCACCATCAATTGTATAGTAAGTGCTACGTACAACTCTTGCAACACCTTCCTCAATATCCTGTACACCATCCGGACGGTTCTCCTCGCCATTACCATAGTAGAACAACTGGAAGGTATCAAAGATAGTCCAGTCATTGGCTTCTGTCTGCTGTTCCTTACGGATACCTATATTGATAACCTGACCTTCTTTTACTTCGAAATTAAGTTCGTTGTAATACAAGTTATTACTGAAAGCAGGACCTGCATCTTCCATTGCATTAGGAATGTACCATGCTTCGATCGGATTATCTTCTGTAGTCAAAGAGTCGGCCACATTCACATTCTGAGATGCTGTAGGTTCTGACTGTCCGTCTTCAATGATTGACATGATCGGTGTATACGTCCATGCATCTTCCGGACCAGCATACAACATGGCATTCAGATCCTCCACTCCACGACGGTGCTTACCTGCTGCTATTTCATATCCACCATCACGATAGAATGCATTACATGACAAACGATAGAAACCAGGAGCCAAGCCATACAATGTCTGATGGATATCAAAGCTCTTGTTGTTATAGAACTCACCAGCTGAAATTCTGAAGTTCATATCGCCACCGTCACGGTTTGTTGTCCATCCTTCACCAGTATCAGTTGTCAGACCGCTTTCTGTATCAGTCAAAGAGAATCCCGGATTAATAATCAATGAAGTCAAATCCTTCGGATCATCCTTAGTAGCTCCAACACCTGCCACATCCTGTACGGCCTTGGTCAAAAGTGAATTCAACTGAACTGTATATTCATCTACCTTTTCTACAGATTCTATTTCATTCGTCGGCAGAAGCGCACTGATTTCATCGCAAAGATCGTAAACCGGTGAAAAATCAATACCTTCGAATCCTGGTGTCTGCTCATAATTCGGGCAACGGTTATTATACATATCGTCAACCAAAGTATTCAACTCGGCAGTACGTTCAACTGAAGTATTGGCATATTCAATGGCTTCTTTCATATCAGCAATAATCGTCTCTGCTTCCTCAGTTGTGGTAGGAGATGAAATAAATGCACTGGCTTTGGTCAACAATTCACCCAACTGAGCAACCACATCGGCAGTTGCAGTCTTTTCGTAACTGGTGATTGCTGAATACAACACATTTGCCTCATTATAAAGAAGCTGTACTGAAGCTACATAATCAGCTGCTGTTGCTTCACCAACATAGTTGACACGGAAATTATCAAAAGTATTCCAGCTTCCTGCCAAACCGGCTTCTGCATTCATCTTCACACCAAAACGGAGCTTACCATCAAATACAACACAACGTACTTCATTCTTGTATTCTCCTGCCTCAAAAGCTATGGCCGCATTGGTACGGTTATTAACAACATATTTGGTTTCACCATCTACTGTAACCTGTCTGTCATCCGTACTTCCGTCATCTTTAGTTGCATACGGTTCTGTACGGCCACCATTATACAAGTGTTGCAAAGCAACCGCATTGTCATTACCATACAACTGTGCATATACAGTGTTTGTCACGCCGTCACCCCAACCAGCTTGCAACTCGTCATTATTTCCCGGACGAGAGAAACCTTGCATTGAAATTGTATAAACACCGTTAGGAATATTTTCTATTTCCTGATATACATCAAAAGACTGTGCACCTGCATTTCCAAAATATTTCTCAGCAACACCTGCCTCAATTCCAGGACCGCCATTCCATCCCGTGCTACTGTTATTATCAAAATTAGGTGACTGCAACAATCCATAAAGATCTCCGGTCAAGCCATTGTTCACCATTTCAAAGATATCCTTACGGAAGGCTTCATCTATCTTGGTAGCTACGCTATCGATATAAAGAGGATCAAATGTGCCATTGTTATATGAATCTTCCAAAGCATCCGTACAATCATAAATATTCACGAATGCTTCCGGATTGTCTGACAATTCAGCATACGGTTCATAATTGTCGATCAATGTAGCCAATTTGTCATCAATGATCGGCATCAACTCACTATAAGCCTGCACGTCATTCTTCATTGTATCCATACGATGGATCAGGATCAAGCGCAAGCTAACCAGGCTGTCGTCACTTAATTCATCATTGGCAAGACCATCCTGTGCCAACTTCAAATCAGCTTCAAATTTTTCTTTTCCTGCTGCACTACACTTTGCATCTGCAATTTCAGCCAAGTAAGCCTCGGCTTCGTTTATCGTAGCCTGCAAACCGTCCTTAGCAAAGCTATCGCTCTTGCCATAATATGTCAACTTGAAGTTATCAACACCCAGCCACTGGAAATTTGCACCAATCACACGCAAACCTATTGTAGCAGAATTATTTATTACTGTAAATTCCACTTCATAAGGAGCTGCCGTAGGCGTACCATTAACATTTCCGGGCTGATCAATAGCCTGACGCTCTTCACCGGCTCCACCATCTGCCACCAAATAAGCACCTTCTGGAGCATCATTGTTAGTCAGGACATAAGCAGACAATTTATACTTACCCTGAGGCAGATCTTTCACTTCCTGAAGAATTGACCAGTTTGACTGTGGAGGCTGTGCCACCCATCTTTCAAAGAAGTTTGCAAAGGTTGCTTTACCATCTGTAGTCGGTTTCTCCGCAGACTGCATTCCGAAATTATCCTGTCCGCTCTGTGAATCACGTTGGGTAGTCCATCCTGTAGTACCATTATCAAATGACGGTGAACTGATACGGTTGGTCAAATCCATAGGATTATCTTCAGACGCATTACCGATCAAGAAATCATCCACTTCTTTTGTCAAAGCTTCAGCAGCAGCCTTGATTTCTTCAGCTGTACCATTACCATTGTAAATTTCCTCATATTCAGTATAATCCTGATAACCTTTGGCAACAGCATATTCCAATGCAGTTTTCAACTCAAATTTGGCCTCATAAGCTTTGTAATCGTCCTCTTTAACAAAAGCCCAGTCAAATTCTGCTTTTTCATAGCCAGCTGTTTCCTTGTTAGCCAAAGGCCATACAGTATGGTTAACCATTGTACCATCCTCATTAATCTGGCCGTCCCATCCCATGTAGCAGTCCTTGTAGATTCCATCCTGAGCGCTCTCACCATAACGGGGATCTTCTTCCGGTATGCGGATACGGTATGTGTCTGAATCTGCATTTTTGGTTATCTTCCACACATAGCTTCCCTCATCCTGAAGGTTATAGTCCACGCAAAGTATTGTACTGTTAGTCCAAAGATACTTGGGCTTTCCACCATTATTAGCCGTAGCATCCAACATTTCCAATGTCCAACCTGTTACAGTACCGGCTTCACGATTGTCTGTAGCTGTTCTTACACGAACACGCTGTCCTTTATCGCTCAGCACGACTTCAGTACCCCAATTGTTCTGGGCGTTACCGTTAGCCATAAACAACTTGGTAGCCGGATGATAGACATAATAAATGCCCTCACTTTCTAAATCAATTGCAACTGTTGGTAATGTAGGATCTTCCCATTCTGTCGCTGCCCAAAGAGGCATTGTAGACATCGTAGCGCCACAAAGCGCCATTGCTGCTAGTAAACTGTTTCTCATTTCTACAGAATTTAAGTAAGTTAGAATCTTTTTTAAATTATAATATAATGTGGTTAGTTCATAGTGATTACTTAACGTGGCAAATTTACATTAATTTTCGGAATAGAAAAATTTATTTCTCAGAAAGTATACGATTAAATACGTTTTTTAACATTAAATCATTTATAAGCTTCCCATGTCTGAAATGAATGGCATTCAATATAAGAACGACTATTAATTTCAACATATATATACTAAAAAAATAGAATCATATACATCCTGATTACATCATTTTTAATACCTTCCACTCCATTAATTCTTCAAAATAGCCTTTATTTCTTTCTCTTTTTTTATTACCTTTGCTCCTCATATTTACAAATAAATACTACCGAGATGACTATAGCCATAGATTTTGATGGAACCATAGTGGAACACCGCTATCCTGAAATTGGAAAAGAAATTCCATTTGCAGTAACGACATTAAAAAAATTGATTGAAGAGAAACACAAACTTATCCTGTGGACTGTACGAGAAGGCAAGTTATTAGATGAAGCCGTAGAATGGTGCAGACAAAGAGGTATTGAATTTTACGCAATCAACAAGGATTATCCTGAAGAAGAAAAAGAGCATAACAAGCACTATAGCAGAAAGCTTAAAGCAGATCTGTTTATAGATGACAGGAATATCGGAGGATTGCCTGATTGGGGAACTATATACAGAATTATCCATGAAAAAAAGACATACGAAGATATTCTTTCTGAAATATATCATGAAGAATCTGCTCCAGTAAAGCCTAAAAGAAAAAGGTGGTGGTTTTAATTTTAACCATCACCTTTTTTATTATTATTTGGCAGAATCTTCAATCAGACTTTCATCACGACTAACAGAATTATAATCACCATAAGTTCCATAAAATCCATATCGTCCGCCTCGACCTTTCTGGCCATAACCATAATACAATTGGTATTTACGACGTTTAAGATCCACACCATTCAAGACCATATTCATCTTTGGCAATTTCTTTTCATCATAAAGTTTATTAATCAGCTCAAAATTACGTTTGAGTGAATAATCACACCTACAAACAACAAGAGTTACGTCTGCCAAACGTGCCAAAAGCAATGTATCGCTCACCAACCCTAATGGCGGAGTATCTATCACAATCATATCATACCATTCTCTTAATCGTGAGAATACATAATCCAAACGGTCTGACGACAAAAGTTCGTTAGGATTTGGAGGAATCAGCCCCGCTGGAAGGACATCCAAATTGGCATGAATACGCGAATTAAAAATTTGATTATGCAAATTCTCATCAGACGTATCATCACTAGCCAGAAACGTCGTCAAGCCTCTGCCATTCGTACGAAGTTTAAATAATTTTGCCAAACGAGGCTTTCTTATGTCCAATCCGACAACCAAAACCTTACGTCCCATAAGCGCCAGACTCATTGCCAAATTCGTTGAAACGAATGTTTTACCTTCTCCAGGAATCATCGATGTGCTTATTACGACTTGTTCGTTTTTATTAATTACAAAGCCTAAATTAGTACGAAGACTACGGAAAGTTTCCTCCATCATACCGTTTGCATTTTCATTAATGACGATTCCATTATTTTCAGAAGTCGGGTCATCACTCATAAAAATATCAGCCAAGACAGGAATACGGGTCAATTTTTCCACATCCTCACGCCCCTCTATTCGATATCTCAACAACTTCTTTACATAAAAGATTCCTAATGGAACAGCTCCACCCAGCACCAATGCAATCAACAATACAATTTTGTTTTTTGGTGAAACCGGATTATTTAACGTTTCAGGTTTATCAACAACCTGCGCTTTAGCAGCTGTTGACGCCAAGGAAATGGAATTTTCTTCCCGTTTCTGAAGAAGTATCTGAAAAAGAGCTGCCTGTATCTCACGCTGACGTTCAATCTGACTATAATTTTTTTCCTGGGTCGGCGCTGCAGACAAACGACTCATAAAATGCTGATATTGTTCATCTACTTGCATTTTTCTTGTGCGAAGATTTTCATAAATACTTTGCAAAGAATGCTGTATTCCCGGACGCATGGCTTCAATAGCGTTAGTAACAGTCGTTACTGCTGGAGAATTTTCAGATGCCGATTTTAACATTCTTGCTCTGTTAACCACATATTCATTATAACGAGCTATACTTTCATTTAATCCGACATCAGACAATCCCATATTAGCAGGAACCACCTGCATGGCATTTCGTGGATCCTGCATATAATCCATCAACGACTTGATCAACATCAACTGAGTCTGCAATTCAACCTGCTGTTTCTGATAACTTTCCAAGCCTTTATAAGCCGCATCTGCATCCGAAGTCAGATCCATCAGTTTATTGCTTTTCTTAAAACCCTCCAAACGTGAATCCGACATACCCAATTCATTTGAAACCATCAGAATCCTTTCATTAATAAAAGAATCGGTTTTCAAAGCCACTTCATTTTTACTTTCATTTGCATCATCATTATAGACCTTGATCAACTCATTTAAATAATCTTGAGCACGTTTATACTGAGAATCCAGCACCGTAATGCGTACAATCGTAGTCAATTTACTTGTTGGTTCAAAAGTTGTTTGAGCCAACATTGCGCTGGCAATCCTTTCAGGATTATAAATATGAACATCAACAGGCACAGTCAACAAAGGATTTTCCGGATTCGGTCTCAATTCCACCCATCCGGAAGGTGTCTGGATTTTAGCCGGCAACGTTTTGACTTCCGTCTCAAATTCTTCATCTAAAGCTGTACCTTTAATACTATATCCAGTTTCAATTGGTATTATTTTCAATACGACAGGAGAGGCCAATGTATCTAAAAACTCCTTTGACATATCTGCAAGAACAGGTGACCCACCATATATTTCATGATCACGAAAAACACCTTCTGAAAAATAGCGTATATATAATTTCAAATTGGTTACTGATCTTAATGCCAATGTCTTACTTGCAATTATTTCCATTTCATTGTCAAAGCCATTGGTGTTATTCATCAAACCGAGTTGACTAAAATCCGTCAATGCCGAACCATACATTCTTCTTGCATTTTGATCAACATCTTTTATTAGGACTTTAGTAAAAGTTGAATATACCGGAGGAGTCTTTTTAATATATACAAAAGCCAATAATAGACATAATACAATGGAAAGAACAAACCATCGCCAATACAATTTTAGTACTGTTATCAAATCCTGCCACGTAAATCCAAATAAATCGTCCTTCAAAGAAGAGTCTTGATAATTCTTTTCAAAATCTTGTTCCATGCTCTTTAAAACCAATATTATAAATGACAAAAATAACCAATTGTATAAGAATTGCCAAATTCAGGCCAAGAAAAAAGCCTATTTTTGATTTTTGGGTTTCAAAATTTAAAAAAAATTAAAAGTGAATTGTATTTTGATATTTATTTTAATATATTTGCCCCGAAATATTTCATTCACACTGAATAAACTACTAAAACAATGAAAATAAAAAACATTGAAGAATCCCAATTGATTAAAACCATTCTTATTTTAAATGATATGGCTGTATCTGTATTCAGTTTTTGGCTTGCATTAGGTTTTATTAAGGGTAGTGACGCCTTGTTTTCATTAAATTCCACCCAAAGAGTTTTTATTGTTTTAACAGCACTTACTGTCTTTCCAGCCTTCATCATAGCTCCACCGTTATTTATAAAAAGATTCATACATAAAGACAATATACTATCCAGAGTACTCTTTATGTGTACAATCCAGGTCATTCTTTTATTCGCACTAAATGGAATATTGGATTTTCCGGAAGGATCTGGATTAATTCTACTTTTAGGATACTTCATTTTTTTCATCCTGCTCACCTGTGAACGTATAGTATTACACTACCTCCTCAGACAACATTTTTTCTCAGGACAAGGACAAAGAAATGTCGTTTTTGTAGGACATCCAACCAGCTTGGCAGATATTTATGAGACACTTAAAGACAAATCTTTAGGATACAAAATAAAAGGTATTTTTACGAGAAAGCCTATACCTGAAAGCATGCAAATTGACAATCTGGGGCATCGAACCAAAGTTGTCAATTATTTAAAGGATCATCCTGAAATCACAGATTTATATCTTGTACCGGACTCTGATTACATTGCAGAAACACGAGAAATCTACAGATATTGTGAGAATCATCTCATCCGCTTCTATGCACTTCCTGTATTTATGGAATTTTTGAAAAAAAATATGACTTTATCAAAAATAGGCAACACTACTCTACTTAGTGCGCATAAAGAACCATTACAAGATCCGTTCAATCGCTTATTGAAACGCTCTTTTGATATGTTAATATCAGGACTGTTTCTACTTACAGTATTTCCTTGGATTTATGTTGTCGTTGCACTTATTATCAAGCATCAGAGTCCCGGGCCGGTATTTTTTAAACAAAAAAGGAACGGACTTGATGGCAAAGAATTTTTTTGCCTTAAGTTTCGCTCCATGCATGTAAACAAAGATGCAGACAGAGTTCAGGCCACAGAACATGATCCACGCAAATTCAAATTTGGAGATATTATGCGTCGCACCAACATTGACGAATTACCACAATTTATCAACGTATTCTGTGGTTCAATGAGTATGGTTGGTCCACGCCCTCACATGCTTCTCCACACACAGGAATATTCCCAACTAATCAACCGCTATATGGTTAGACATTGGGTCAAACCAGGAATCACGGGCTGGGCACAGGTCCAAGGATTCAGAGGTGAAACCAAGACTTTAGACCAAATGGAAAACCGTGTCAAAGCGGATATCTGGTATGTAGAAAACTGGACATTCTTCCTTGATCTGAAAATCATGTGGAAGACTTTCTACAACATGATCAAACATAACGAAAAAAACGCTTATTAATAAGAAACTTATAATTATCAGCTTATGAAAGGAATAGTCTTAGCCGGCGGATCCGGCACTCGTTTATACCCTATCACAAAAGGAGTAAGCAAACAATTGCTTCCTATTTTCGATAAACCAATGATTTATTACCCGATTTCCGTACTGATGCTTTCAGGAATAAGGGAAATACTCATTATCAGTACTCCTCATGATCTACCTGGATTCAAAAGATTACTGGGAGATGGTAGCGACTTTGGAGTAAGTTTTACTTATGCAGAACAACCTTCACCTGACGGGCTTGCACAAGCATTCATTATTGGAAAAGAATTTATCGGTAACGACAGTGTTTGTCTTGTTCTTGGTGATAACATATTCCATGGAGCAGGTTTTACCGCCATGCTTGAAGAAGCAGTGAAAAACGCCGAAGAAGACAACAAGGCCACAGTCTTCGGGTATTGGGTCAACGACCCGGAACGATATGGTGTAGCTGAATTCGACAAAAACGGCAACTGCCTCAGTATTGAAGAAAAGCCAAAACTTCCGAAAAGCAATTACGCTGTAGTAGGACTGTATTTTTACCCCAACAAAGTCGTAGAAGTAGCAGGTAATATCAAACCATCAGCCAGAGGAGAACTGGAAATAACAACTGTCAACCAAGTTTTTCTAGAACAACAAGCCCTTAAGGTCAAAACGTTGGGACGAGGTTTTGCGTGGTTAGATACCGGCACACATGACAGTCTGAGCGAGGCCAGCACCTTCATTGAAGTCATAGAAAAACGACAAGGCCTGAAAATAGCATGCTTGGAAGCCATTGCTTACAACAGAGGCTGGATCAGCAAAGAAAAGCTTCGCGAAATAGCCCAGCCTATGATCAAGAATCAATACGGGCAATATTTAATGAAACTGAGTGAGGAGACTCAAAGCGAAGAATAATCTGAATTCATCAGACAGAAAAGCATTTATTGATTGGTACAAAACAAGATTTTTTTCTTAACTTTGTACCAATCTTTATTTTAATATCAATCATAAGAAATGGGAATCTTATCAAAAATATTTGGAAAATCCAAAGAAGAAAACAGTACTAAGGTAGGTGGAATGGAAGACTTCATGACACTTATACGCGTATATTATCAAGCGGTCATGGCAGTACAGCTTGGCATAAGTAATTTATCTGCACTTCCTGATTTACGTATCTTCAAACAATCTCTGCACGTCGCAACTGTTAACAACAAACTGGGTATTGGAGAGAAGAAGCGCTGCAAAAACATGCTTATTGACGTATATGGCATTAGCGAAGATTTCTTTAAGGAAATCGACAACAGTATCAAACGTTCATGCAAGAATGTCAATGATATCAGAACCTACCTTATCATGTTCCAGGGATTCAGCCAGGATTTGATGATGCTCATGGGAAACCTTATGCAATGGAAGTTCCGTATGCCAGCTATGTTTCATAAGGCATTACGTGGCATGACAGCCAAAACCATTCATGACATTATGACTAAAAATGATTGGAAAGACGAAGGCGTACGCCGCACATGTGTAGGTATCAGAAAATACCAACACCATCTTGGATATTCAGAAAACTGGATGACAGAATACGTCTACCACATCATTATGCTGGCCAAAAAAGAGCCAAAGCCTAAAGATTTGGACGACAAAAAAGGATAAAACATTTTGGATATTAAACAAATTTTTATAAATTTGTAACGAGAAGGCACATATGACTGCTGAGGAAGAAAAACTAATGCGAATTCTTGAAGTCAGGATAACACAACTTATTCTGGATTTCAAAGACTTGGAATCAAAAAATGCCATGCTTGCAGAACAACTACAAAAAACTGAAGCTGAATTAACTGAACTACGAGTCGAACAGGAAGAGCTGAAAGCAGCATACGAAAGTCTCAAAATAGCGAAGATGATTGAAATTAGCGACACAGATATGAAAAACGCGAAATCAAGATTATCTAAGTTAGTGCGTGAAGTAAACAAATGTATCGCCCTTCTAAATGTTTAATCCCATGAACGAAGTCAGCGAATACTTTACTATAAGATTACGACTGGGAAATCAGATCCTACCGCCGATAACAATTAAAAGAAGCGAAGAACTGATTTATCGTGATGCAGAAAAACTCATCAATGAACGGTTAGGGCAATATGCCACACGATATCCTGGGCAAGAGAATATCACCTATCTCTACATGGCGATTTTAGATATTGCCGTAGCCCTGAAAAGAGAAGAAGAACGAAACGACACGACTCCCTTCGTAGAAAGCATGCAGAGAATGCTTAATGGCATCAATGATGCCTTGCAGTCCCCAAAGGAATAAAATATTAGTAAAACAATAAAACTTACACACGCACAGTCTCTCCAATGCGACTAAAAGCAAATGAAGAGTTGTGCGTGATTTTTTATATTTATATTAAAAAATTATTTGTTATGTTAGAAACCATATCTGCCCTGGCTGGCTTACTTGTAGGATGCGCCATAGGTTATGCCTTATTCCGCTATGTACTGACTGCCAAAATGAAACAGGTTCTGGAAGAGGCACAAAAAGAATCTGAAGTGATCAAACAGAAAAAACTTCTTGAAGTTAAGGAAAAATTCCTCAATAAGAAATCCGAACTTGAAAAAGAGGTTCAGCAACGCAATCAGCAAATCCAACAGCATGAAAACCGATTGAAACAAAGAGAAATCAGTCTCAACCAAAGACAGGATGACCTGAACCGCAAACGCAATGAGATTGACAATGAACGCAAACGGTTGGACAATATCCAGCAAGGCTTGGATAAACGTGAGGAAGAACTCAAGGAAATGGAAAACCAGGAGCGCATTAAACTTGAAACTATCAGCGGTCTGAGTGCAGATGAAGCCAGAGAGCGCCTTATTGAATCTCTTAAAGATGAAGCAAAGACCAATGCGGCCAGCTATATTAATGAGATCATGGATGACGCTAAAATGACTGCAAACAAAGAAGCCAAGCGAATAGTCATTCAAAGTATTCAACGTGTAGCCACAGAAACAGCTATCGAAAACAGCGTTACTATTTTCCATATTGACAATGATGAAGTCAAAGGAAGAATCATTGGTAGAGAAGGAAGAAATATCAGAGCATTGGAGGCTGCTACTGGTGTTGAAATTGTGGTAGATGATACTCCTGAAGCTATCGTTATCTCTGCATTTGACCCGGTTCGTCGAGAAATCTGCCGACTGGCCCTACATCAATTGGTAACAGACGGACGTATTCATCCTGCGCGTATAGAAGAAGTTGTTGCAAAAGTAACCAAACAAGTAGAAGAAGAAATTATTGAAACAGGAAAACGAACCGCCATCGACTTGGGTATTCATGGTTTGCATCCTGAATTGATACGTATCGTGGGCAAAATGAAATATCGTAGCAGCTATGGTCAAAACCTGCTCCAGCACGCCCGCGAAACAGCGAACTTGTGTGCAGTTATGGCTTCTGAATTAGGTTTGAATCCCAAAAAAGCCAAACGCGCCGGACTTTTGCACGATATAGGTAAAGTGCCTGATGAGGAGCCGGAATTACCACATGCTATTTATGGTGCCAAGTTAGCTGAGAAATATAAAGAAAAGCCTGAAATATGCAACGCTATTGGAGCTCACCATGACGAAATGGAAATGATGACATTATTGGCTCCTATCGTACAAGTATGTGATGCCATCAGTGGAGCCCGTCCAGGTGCCAGACGAGAAATAGTTGAAGCCTACATCAAGCGTCTCAACGACCTTGAAAATATAGCTATGAGCTATCCTGGAGTAACCAAAACCTATGCGATCCAGGCCGGTAGAGAATTAAGAGTCATAGTGGGAGCAGACAAGATCAATGATAAGCAAACAGAAAGCCTTAGCACTGAAATTGCCAAAAAGATTCAAGATGAGATGACATATCCCGGACAAGTCAAAATTACTGTAATACGCGAAACAAGAGCTGTTAGCTACGCTAAGTAGAATTAATTAAATCATATTCATATAAAACGGGAGATAAACAGTGTTTTTACCTCCCGTTTTATTTTCCATAACTTATACCCCTCTAATACTTCATTCTTCTCTCTGTTTTTCAAAAGCATCCAACCTCATATGAGTTACTGTTTTATTTCGAAAGAATCTTATAATCTGAGATAACTTGTTCATAGAGCACCAATAGGTGTACAGAAGTTATATTTCTGTACTTTCATTTATTTTGTCCATGTCTTTACAAGTACATGTCTCTACCTCTTATTTTCTGAAATATTCAACAAAATAAATACCACACAATATCATCGCAGCACCTACTAATGCTAATATTGTCACCCTTTCGCTTAAGCAAAGATATGAAGCTATCAATGTCACCACAGGATTTAAATAAATATAGTTGGTAGCGCGTACGACCCCTAAAGATTTCATCACGATATTCCACCCCCAATAACAAAGAAACGATGCTACAATACCTAAAAACAATATATTAAATATTACAACAGGTTGGAAATACAACGAAACATCTGTCTGCAGAGGCCAAATAATAAAACAAGGCAATATAGTCAGCACACCGTAAAAAAACACTTTACGTGTAATAAAAAGCATAGAATATTTGTGATTCAGAATCCGCACCAACAATGAATATAAAGCCCAGGTAACTGCTGCAACCAATGCCAACATATCACCTAGTGGTGATAATTTTAGGAAGAAATGACCATTCAAAACCACCAGACTCATTCCTGCCAAGGCAATAAGTGAAAACAACATCTGCTTCCTGTTTATTCTTTCTTCCTTATAACACAACCCCAAAAGTAAAGTGGTCAGCATTGGCGTACTGCATACAAGAAGCGAAACATTTGAGCAATAAGAATAAGTTAATGCTATATTTTCTGTTAAAAAATAAAGCGAACCTCCACAAATACCAGCTAATAGAAGTAACATCTCATCTTTTACACTATCCGACCATAATTTTAGTCTAAGCGAAAAAGGACAAATACAGATATAAGCTAAAAGAAAACGAAGAAAGAAAATATCACTAGGACGTAAACCAGCATTGATCAGTACCTTGGTAGAAACAAAGGTAATTCCCCATACAGTCACAATACACAATGCCATCAAATGCACATAATGTGACTTCATTATTCTCATAAAATCTAATTTGTATATATTTACTCAGACAACAATTTCTTTAGGAATTCATCCAATTCCTCATCCAAGCCTTTCAATAATTCATCATCGAATATCAAAGTATCATCATCTACCAAATACAAATCACTGATTGTCTCTTTATCTTCATCTATCAAGACAAAAGAATAAGGTTTGAGTATAGGTAGCTTCTCCAACTCATTCTTCATATTCTGAATACAGAGTCGAAGTATTGGAATTATTTCTTCATAAAAATCTTCATCATTGTTATCTATCCATTGCTCTACCACGCACCTTGTCAGCTCAACATCGTCATCGTTAAAAGCCAACAACTCTCCTGAATCCTGCTTAGCCTGCAAATGAATATCTGTCAAAACTGCTTCTTCTCTCGTTGGTGGATACTTGGATATAATTTTTTTTAACGCCCGTTCTATCTGCTGAATCGTCTGTGGTGTAGCTTTCATAAATCAGTATTCTATTTATTTAATATCAAAAATACAAAAAATAATTAAGAATATGCTTTAGAAGAACAAAAAATTGCACATTAATCCTGATTTTGACTACTTCAGATATTGGGACATTTCAATACGATGCTTCAAAATTTTACGATATTTATCAATCAATTGTTTCATTGAAGCATAATCTTTACCATTCATCTCTCGTTCAGCACAATCAAGATATACCAAAGACTCCGTAAAGGAATCCTCTGATTCTTTTAAAAAAGCCAAATTAACATATGCTGCAACTCTTAATTTTCTAAACGTACTTTCTTCGGCAGCCTGCTTCCATAACTGCTCGGCTTGTTCCCTATTTCCACTGATATAAGCCAAATAACCATACCTCAAATCACTGGCCAAAGACGTATAAATTGTTCTACCTACCGTTTGCCAAAATGGCATTAACTCACGGACGATATCATCTGAAAGACGTCGCACAAGATCTGCCTGAAGTTCTTCTTCTTTTATCTTATTACCCTTATAATATAACCGACCCACAATCGTTGATTTTTCCTGAGTTGGCCGGATACCGATCCTATTATACGTCAAGCAAATATATCCATCAGCCCAACAATCATCAGAAATAGTCACAAGGGGTACTTTGGCATAAGCATTATCGATTGAAAGTATAGTCCTTATATTATAATCTACCGAAGAAGCCTCCAACAAACTATCAGGCAAACTCTTTATAAAACATGAATCCGACTCGACCAAACCAGAATCAATTCTTACCAAATATTTGGAACAATCGTTATCTACCAATTTCTGAGTTATCTGCTTGAATAAAGTATCTGTCTGTACAGGGATATATAAAGTATCATCAACCTCAAATGGCTTCCATCTCTGCAGATTGTTTACAACCAGCAAACTGTCAGCAGGAAATTTCCTACTCTTGAGTGAAGGTTCCAATACATCTACATAAACAGCAACAGGAGCTGCGCAAGAAGTCATAAAAAAAAGTATGAACAAAATAACCGGACAATCCTTAAAAATATGACGAACATACTCTCTTGCACTCTCTGAAACCGAATTACTTATTGATCCATTCATCTGCATTTTCATGACTTCAAAAAATTAAATAAGTACGATAATATATTTCAATTATCGTACTTAAAATTATACAATCAATTACTTATCTCATATAGGTTATAATCCCTTTCCGTGGCAATTCTTGAATTTTTTTCCACTACCACAAGGACAAAGATCGTTTCGTCCAGGTAATTTTTCAGCCACTACAGGTTGCTGCTTAACAGCTTCACGCGTATCATGTTGTGCTGCAGCCTGCTGGGCCGGATCAGTCAAATCTTCTCTTGACTCTACGTAATGCTCCTGCTCAGCAACTCTTTTTGTAGGAGCCTCTGCCTGTTGTACTTGTGAAGGTTCCTGAACCGGAATCTGACCACGCATCAAAACGCTGACAGTCTGATTATTTATTTTATTAACCATATTATCAAACAGCTTCACGCTTTCAAGTTTAAAGATCAAAAGCGGATCCTTCTGTTCGTAACTTGCATTTTGTACTGAATGTTTCAATTCATCAAGTTCACGAAGATTTTCTTTCCACGCTTCATCTATTGTATGCAACATAATAGCTTTCTCAAAAGCTTTCACAATCGAATGTGATTCTGTTTCATAAGCTTCTTTCAACGGGCTTGCGATTTGATAAATCCTACGACCATCTGTAATAGGCACCATGATGTTTTCGTACATTGCGCCTTGATTCTCGTATACTTGCTTGATAACCGGTTGAGCCACGCTTGCCAAGAGATCTGTCTTCTGCTTAAATCTAGCCATCGTTGCCTGGAATGCCTTTTCGCAGAGATCATCTCGTTTCATTGTATTGAATTCCTCCTCTGTAAAAGGAACTTCCATTGCCATAATCTCTATAAAGCCTTCCTTACATCCCTGGTAATCATTGTTCTCTATGATATTCACACAACGATCCCAAATCATATTGGCAATATCCATGCCAATACGTTCTCCCATCAAGGCGTGACGACGTTTTTCGTATATAACGGTACGCTGCTTGTTCATCACATCATCATATTCCAACAAACGTTTACGTACGCCAAAGTGATTTTCCTCCACTTTTCGCTGAGCACGTTCGATAGAATTACTGATCATCTTATGCTCAATCATATCACCGTCTTCAAAACCCAACTTATCCATAACTTTAGCAATACGTTCGCTTGCAAACAAACGCATCAACTTGTCTTCCAATGAGACAAAGAATACGGACGATCCCGGATCTCCCTGACGGCCTGCACGTCCTCTCAACTGACGGTCAACACGACGGCTCTCATGACGCTCAGTACCGATAATAGCCAAACCACCTGCAGCCTTAACTTCATCACTCAATTTAATATCCGTACCACGACCGGCCATATTAGTTGCGATTGTCACAGTACTGCTTTGACCAGCCTTGGCTACAATATCAGCTTCTTGTTGATGTAATTTGGCATTCAACACATTATGTGGTATCTTACGCATCTGCAACATCTTACTCAGCATTTCAGATATTTCAACAGAAGTAGTACCAACCAACACCGGTCGTCCGGCTTTAACCATCTTCTCCACTTCCTCAATTACGGCCTTATATTTTTCACGCTGAGTCTTATATATACGGTCGTTCATGTCTATTCTGGCAATCGGACGGTTTGTGGGGATCTCCACAACATCCAATTTATAAATATCCCAGAACTCACCTGCTTCCGTAACAGCCGTACCCGTCATACCAGACAATTTGTGATACATACGGAAATAATTCTGCAAGGTAATAGTTGCAAACGTCTGTGTGGCTGCCTGTATCTTTACATGTTCCTTTGCCTCTACAGCCTGATGAAGTCCGTCACTCCAACGGCGACCATCCATAATACGTCCGGTCTGCTCGTCAACGATCTTCACCTCACCATCTATAATGACATATTCATCATCTTTGTTAAACATCGTATAAGCCTTAAGAAGCTGCTGTATGGTATGCACACGTTCACTTTTCACGGCATAATCAGAGAAAAGCTGATCTTTCTTCATCACGCGCTCTTCATCTGTCAGTGTAGTATCTGCTTCCAACGCCGACATAGCAGCTGTAATATCAGGCAAAACGAACAGATCAGGATCAGAAGTTTTCTTAGCCAACCATTCATTTCCCTTATCAGTCAGATCTACACTATTCAGCTTCTCATCTACAACGAAATAAAGAGGTTCAACAGCCTCTGGCATTCGTTTGTTATTATTCTCCATGTAAATCTCTTCTGTCTGCAACATACCGGATTTAATACCTTGCTCCGACAGATATTTAATCAACGGTTTGTTCTTTGGAAGAGCTTTATGGCTTCTGAACAACTGTAAAAATCCTTTTTCTACTTTTTCCTTGTCACCTGAAGAAATCAATTGCTTGGCTTCCGCCAGATACTGAGTGGCCAATTGACGCTGTACTCCGACCAACTGTTCCACTAACGGCTGATACTGCTCAAACAGCTGATCATCACCCTTCGGCACGGGGCCAGAAATAATCAACGGCGTACGGGCATCATCAATCAACACAGAATCGACCTCATCGACGATGGCATAATTATGAGCTCTCTGTACCAAATCTTTAGGATTGGTTGCCATATTGTCACGAAGATAGTCAAAACCAAACTCGTTATTAGTACCAAAGGTAATATCTGCCATATAGGCTTTACGACGTGCAGAAGAGTTTGGCTGGTGCTTATCTATGCAATCTACACTCAAACCATGGAACATATAAAGCGGCCCCATCCATTCAGAGTCACGCTTTGCCAAATAATCATTTACGGTAACGACATGAACACCATTACCTGTAAGAGCATTCAAGAATACCGGCAATGTGGCTACCAGAGTTTTACCTTCACCGGTTGCCATTTCAGCTATTTTTCCTTGATGAAGAACTACACCTCCAAATAGCTGAACATCATAATGCACCATATTCCAAACAGTATCATTACCACCTGCAACCCAATGGTTATGATAAATTGCCTTGTCTCCGGAAATCTCTACAAAATCATACTTTGCAGCCAATTCTCTATCAAAATCCGTAGCCTCAACTACAATCGTTTCATTCTTTGCGAAACGTTCTGCCGTAGACTTGACAATTGAAAAAGCCACCGGCATAACTTCATTAAGAGCGACTTCATAACGGTCTAAAACCTGTTTTTCCAGTTTATCAATCTGAGCAAACAGACCAGCCCTATCTTCTAAAGGAGTTTCTTCAACCTTAGCCTTTATTTCCGCTATTTTCTGCTTCAAATCATCTGCAGAGCCCTGTACATATTTTTTAATTTCCTGTGTTTTCGCACGAAGGGCATCATGACTAAGTGACTGAATTTCCGGATAGGCTTTCTTGATATTCTCAACCAAAGGCTGAATAAGCTTCATATCTCTAGTTGACTTGTTACCGAATAGCTTGCTTAAAAATTTATTAATGTCCATATTTTAATTTTGTTTATTATCTGTAATTAAATTGTTTATAAGAAACGGCATACTAGATGCCCTCATTTTAACGAATTGCACTCAAAGGCGCAATCGAACAAGCATTCGGTGCCCTTATACGCATGAATGCCGCCAAAGTTGGCGCTATACAATCTACTGAGACCGGTACTTTAACCGTTTCAGGACGCACATTACTACCAAAGAAAAACAACGGGAAACTGACATAAGAAAGCTGGATAAAATCCTGTTCATGTGTCTCCTCATTAATATATTTCCAACCTGGTGATACTTCAATAAAAATATCTCCAGATCTATTCACATTATAACTGTTACGTCTCCTTCCAATTTCATCGGTTGAAGCCCCTAAAGCCAAACGCTGAGATGTATACACATCCTTTACACCAGCCATCTGCGTCAAAAATGCCGATGATCGGGTTAGGACATCAGCCATATTCAACTGCTTTTCCTCAATAAGTTTCTGATTAAGAAAAAGCTGCGTTCCAAATTCCGCTTCTACATACTTACCTTGGCCATACACCGCCATAAGATACATATTTAACAGAGCAGATGCCTTGTTAATACTGAATGTACCCGTCGGAATTCTGTATCTGGCCAAATCCGTAAATTCGTCATCCATATAACCCGTTGACGTCAAGACCAAAAGGAAATTTCCCCGCCCGACTGTTTTTTCCAGCTCCTTTATTAATTCTGCTATCTGTTGGTCAAGACGGACATAAGTATCCTGCAGTTCTATCGGACATTCTGACACCGGTTTATGGTCAAAGTTGCCTGCATAATAAGTCAGTGATAAGAAATCAGTAACCTCATCCTGACCTATTTCAGTATTTTCCAAACAATGCTTCGTGAAATTATTCACTTCCGCATTCACAAAAGCACTTGATTTGAATTCCACCATTTTACGGTCACCTTCAAATCGATGCTTAAATGTTTTGCGATCGTTTGTGGATATAAAATAATTAAAATTACCTACGATAGAACTAACGGGTTTCCAGACCATATCCGACAAACGTTCAGCCAACGGTAATATATATTCATATCGTAAAGCCCAATCCGGATATTTTCCATAATACGAAGTTCCACACCATCTTCCTGTCGAATCATTTAACCAGAAAGCCCCATTAGCCGCATGACCGGCTGATAAAATAGCCGCATCGGCATATGGTGCTATAGCATAAACTATAGCTCGTCCGTCTGTTGCCATTTTAAGCTCATCGGTAACTGTAGATACATTCAATTTGGCAGGCGAATAAGCTTCAGATGTCTGCCATCCATTATATTTTGAATCATCTACACAATAAACCGGACGAAGAGATTTACGGTCTAACCATTTCTCCCCTACTATTCCATTGTCGTATGGTGTCGTACCGGTAACAACACAAGCGACAGCCGAAGCCCTGTCCACATCATGAAACGGATATTCTGCATTCATATATGTCCGTCCTTCACGCAACAGACGATTAAATCCATCCTCACCATATAAGGAAGAAAAAGCTTCCATATAATCAGAACGGAATTGATCTATCATCACATTGACTATAAGGCGGGGTACAGGATATGAAGTCTGTGCCTCCATATTAACACAAACCAACGCCAAAATCAATGGTGTCAGGAATCGACAATTTTTCTTATTATTATGCATGTCTTTTAAGAGATCCTTTACGATAAGTCAACAAATAACTACATGAATGTAATAACAAACACAATGCCAAAGGTACAACGACCGGCGTAAAATCTTGGGGTATAAAGACTGAAAATATTATAAATAATGTTAAACAGATTGCATTCAGAAAATGAAAATATGTTTTTCGCTTTTTTATCGTGCAATAAACGACCCAAGGCATAACCAATAAAGGCAATGGATTAAACACTAATATTTGCCAATTTGAATCCACTGTCGGATGAATGGAAAAGAAGAATAAAAAAGTTACGACAACACCTATGAGACCAGTCAAAGACATCATCAACAAATCGATGCCCCAAAACATTTTCCCTGCCAATTGCTCTATTACAATCAATATGACAATCATGCATACCATGCCCCAAGCCATCTGAGTAGGCGTAATGGGAAATTCATCTTCAATCGGCTGTTCTTTTCCAGTCACCACTTCACTGGTTGACTTGACCAAAGGTCTTACCGCACCGTCTTTTCCCTGAATAACCGCTTTGTCGGCATACATCTTCATATATAATGGTGCAAACATTTCATTACGTTCAGAAATCGTTTTGTCGGCATCTGCCCCCAAACACAGATCATTTCCCAATTCAGCCCACGGATATTCATGAGTATACTGATGCACTATCGTCCTGAATGTACGTAATGTATCAGCCTTGGGGTATATGACCTTTCCATCAATTGCATCTTCTATTCTGTCTCTAGCTCTTGTCGTACAATTATCATAAAAAAAGTTATAAAGATACTTTTGGTTTTCAGGCTGCATATTGGTTATCAGTATCTCCCACAGTTTCATTTTTTCTTCATTTGTCAGATTCAGAACTTGTTGATATACTGCAGACCCTCTTTGCTCATATTCTTTAAGAAAAATATTAAAAGGTAATGCTCCTATCCTATAAATACATTCTCCTTTAACGAAACGGCTTATGAAATGCGGCTCCGAGAAATCAAAAACGCCATAATTAAATACCCAGTCTTCTCCTCCTGAATTTAAAAAGCGACATCGTATTGCCGTATGCCCATACAATTCATACACAGCTTTTCCTGGCGTACAAGTCAACAGACTTATTTCCATTGAGTCTCGCTGTGCATATATTGACGAAACAAAAACAACATGCATCACAATCAAAAGGAAAAAATATTTTATCTTACTCATTTTAAAAAAACAATATTCATGTACAAAGGTACATAAATTCAGTTAAAAGTAAAGTATTAAATCAAAAACCTTTTCTGATCCCACCATTTTCCGTATTAAAAACACATTTATATTTCCGTCGTTTTTCACAGAATAATTTCTATCAAGTTCCACATCGCTTTCTCTTTCCTGTACAAAGGAACGATTAAATATAAAATCGGACAACTACTTTTTCAAAACGACCTGATCACCTTTAATTGTTAATAAGCCCTATCCCATCGGGATACCAAACTCTGTGTAGTTAAATAAACCCTGTTATTAAATACGTATATTTTATTTTTTTAACGGAACAGTGCAAATTAAATTTTGAAACGCAAATAAAAAATATAATCTTTGCAAATTGAAAATATAGTGCACTAAATAAAACAGCATATCCAGCATACAAAATGATTAAAAATAAAAACATCCTTTTCATGGCTGCAGCTTTCTGCATGGCAACCCTTCCAGCTACAGCCCAAACGAATGGTTCTAACTCGCCTTACTCCAGATTCGGACTCGGCAACCTTAATGACCACGCTCAAGGATTTAACAAGGCAATGAGTGGCTTAGGCATCGGAATACGAAATAATAAGTTCATCAATATGCAAAATCCGGCATCCTACTCTGCAATAGACTCTCTCACATTTCTGTTTGATGTCGGTATGACTTTTCAAAATGCCAATTTCAAAAATGGCAACCAAAGCATAAATGCCCATAACACCACATTGAATTATGTGAACGCAGCTTTCAGACTAGCGCCAGGATTAGGCATTTCTTTTGGATTCGTTCCTTATTCCACCATTGGCTATAATTTCTCTGAATCAAAATATTTAGGAGAGCATTTCAACAACGGAAATACTATCACTTATACCAATACATACACCGGAGACGGAGGTATACACGAAACTTATATTGGATTAGGTTGGAGGCCGTTTGCCCAATTGTCCATCGGTGCAAATGCAGGATTCCTATGGGGAGAATACAGCCAAAATATCAAACAGACATTTTATGAGAATGGAACTGAAAGTACTTCATCTAAAGGACTTAACCGTAATGTTGAAGCTAACTTTTCTACTTATAAAATCGATTTTGGCGCACAATATCCCATTTCTATTAACAAGAATAACGACTTGACCCTAGGTGTAACCTATAGTCTCGGACATACCATCAAGAATCCGGCCAGATATTCAAGTTATGTGACAGATGGTGATTCAACCAACGTTACAATTAAAGATGCATTTGATTATCCACACACCATAGGCGCCGGCCTTTCCTGGCAGCACAACAACAAGTTAACTATTGGTGCGGATGTAAGTTATCAAAAATGGGGAAGTTGCCGTATGCCACAGATCATTAACGACGAATTTGTCAGCAGCAGTGCCAATTACAAGGATCGGACACGTTTCGTTCTTGGTGGCGAATACCAGCCAGACCCGATTAGCAGAAAATACATCAAAAGGATCTACTATCGGTTTGGTGCATCTTATGCTACACCATACTATAAGATAAACGGGGTTAACGGACCTCGGGAAATTGGCGTTACAGCCGGTGTGGGATTACCCTTGAGTAACAAGATCAGCAGCCGCTCATACATTAATGTTTCATTCCAATGGCTTAACGTGTCAGCAGACTCACCTTCTTTGATAACAGAAAATTATCTTCGACTCAATATTGGAATAACCTTTAACGAGAAATGGTTCATGAAGTGGAAAATACAATAAGCAAACACGATAACTCCAATCAGCCAAATACGAATCTTCTCACTCGTATAACAAGATCATTCACAGGATGCTTAATTGCAGCCTGTATGGGCATAATATGGGCATGCACAACAGACAACAAGCCCAATGCACCTGCTGTGAGTGAGAATGATTCATTTCCTTTCATGCAGTCGTGGGGAGTGTCCACACTTATCTCTGATTCAGGAGTAATCAGATATAAAATTGTAGCAGAAGAATGGAATATATACAATTCGACCAATCCACCTAAATGGACCTTCGTAAAAGGATTGTTTTTGGAAAAATTCGATTCCACATTCCACATTGACTGGTTTGTACAATGTGATACTGCATATTGCTACAATCAAAATCTTTGGGAATTGAGAGGACGCGTATTTATCAGAAATATGGAAGGTACGGAATTTAGCAGTGAGGAATTGTTTTGGGATATGGATCGTCATGAAATGTATTCCAATCTATTTATGACAATACGAACTCCGGAAAAGCTGCTACAGGGATATAATTTCCGCTCAAACGAACAAATGACCCGTTATCACATACAAAATTCCAATGCAGAAATGCCATTTGGAGGTGACAGTTCATCAGAACTGCCACAAGACAGTACAAGTATACAACGTTCTGCACCAACAAAAATGCACTAAGTCAACATGGGACTGACGATATTAGAAATTATCATAATTTTATTATTTTCTGCCTTTTTCTCCGGAATGGAGATCGCATTTGTTTCATCTAACAAGCTACAAGTAGAATTAGATAGAAATAATATGAACATGACTTCTAAGATCTTGTCCATATTCTACTCTCATCCCAATGATTTTATCTCTGCACTCCTTGTCGGTAATAATATCGCACTGGTTATTTATGGTATACTCATGGCTGATGTTATCAACCAAACCATTTTCAGTTCGCCTGATTTTATTACAAACGAAGGTATTAAGGTTTTCTCACAAACTATCCTGTCTACATTAATCGTGTTGGTAACAGGCGAATTCTTGCCCAAAACTCTTTTCAAGATAAACCCCAATCAAATGCTGCGTACGTTCGCACTTCCAACGTTTGCATGCTACGTTATCTTGTACCCCATTGCCAGATTCACGAGTGCTCTTTCAAGAATCATACTGTTTATAATGGGCTTGAAAGTCAACAAGAAAGCGACAGAAAACGCATTTACAAAAATTGATTTGGATAATTTCATCCAATCAAGTATAGATTCGACCAAAAATGAAGACAGCATTACGGATGAAGTTAAAATATTCCAGAATGCGCTTTATTTTTCTAATACAAAAGTACGAGAATGCATGATTCCACGTACTGAAATTGAAGCGATAGACATAAAAGATTCTATAGAAAGCCTTAAAAACCACTTTATTGAAAGTGGTAATTCAAAAATTATCGTATACAAAGGAGATATCGACCATATAGTTGGATTCATACATTCTTCAGAAATGTTTCACAACCCGACAGACTGGACCAGCCGTATCAAGGAAGTACCTGTAGTTCCGGAAACCATGCAAGCACAAAAGCTCATGAAAAGATTCATGCAACAAAAAAAATCATTGGCTGTCGTAGTAGATGAATTTGGTGGAACTTCTGGATTAGTAACACTCGAAGACCTTGTAGAAGAAATATTTGGCGACATCGAAGATGAACATGACACCACCACATATACCGCCAAACAAATAGGAGACCATGAATACGTGATTTCCGGACGCTTGGAAATTGAGAAAGTAAACGAACTCTTGAATTTAAATCTGCCAGAATCAGATGAATACGTTACTGTCAGTGGATTCATTTTACATAAATATCAGAGTTTTCCAAAATTAAATGAAATCATAAAATTTGATAAATACGAATTTAAAATAATAAAAAACACTGCTACAAAAATAGAACTTGTAAGGCTGAAAATCATTGAATAACTAAAATTTAAGGATTCAAATGCTATAAATTGCAAGGATTTTTGTATCTTCGTGCCCTAAAAACACAAGAAATTCAAAAAAATAATAATAATCTAAACCAATGGCAACATTACAAAAAATTAGAAGTAAAGGTCCATTACTGGTCATTGTGATCGGATTGGCTCTTTTTGCATTTATTGCAGAAGAAGCCATGCGTTCAATCCAGACTGCGACCAATGAGAGTAAACAACGTGTAGGTGAAATCTATGACAAGCATCTCTCTGTACAGGAATTTCAGAATCTGGTTGATGAATACGCAGATGTGGTTAAATTTTCAAGTGGTATGAGCTCTTTGGACGACCAGCAACTAACCCAACTCCGCGACCAGGTATGGAATACTTATGTTAACAATCAACTCATTGAGCATGAAGCTGAAAGATTGGGTTTAACTGTCACAGATGCTGAACTTCAGTCAATCATAGCTACAGGTACAAACCCGATTCTCATGCAGACTCCATTCCGTAATGAAAAAACAGGCCGTTTTGACGTAAATGTACTGAAAAAATTCCTTACGGATTATGAAAGCATGAAGAGTCAGTCTGCCCAAATGCCTGCTGAATACATTGAGTATTATACAAAGCTTTATAAATTCTGGACCTTTGTAGAAAAATCATTGAGAGAAGAAGCATTAAACCAGAAATATCAGATTTTATTAGCCAAATCTCTTATCTCTAATAAAATATCTGCCCAGGCTGCATTTAATGGACGCAACAATGAAAGCGAGGTCCTATTGGCAGCACTACCCTACTCAAGCATAAATGACAATGAGATAAAGGTAGAAGAATCTGACTTGAAAGCCAAATATGAAGAAATGAAAGAACGTTTCAAACAAGTGGCAGAAAGTCGTGATATCAAGTTTATTGATGTCAAGGTTGAAGCAAGCAAGGCTGACAAGGACCTACTGAATAAGGAAATGAACGAAGCCTTTGCAAAACTCAATGCAAGCAATGATTATGCAAAAACAGTGCGTGAAAGTGGTTCTACGATCAACTACTTCCCTCTTCCTGTAAGTAAAAACGCATTACCATACGATATTGCATCACAAATCGATTCAATGTCTGTAGGCCAAAGCAAAGCACCTTATTATAATGCTGGCGACAATACCATGAATGCCATCAAACTGATTGCTAAGGTTTCTGCACCAGATTCTATCGAAATCCGTCAGATACAAGTAGCTGGCGCCAACGCAGATGTCATCAAGAAGACTGCAGACAGTATCATGACTGCATTAAATCAGGGAGCACCTTTTGACACTATTGCAAAGAAATATGGCCAGACTGGAGAAAAAATATGGTTGACATCACGTCAATATGAAGGAGCTACTATGGATCCTGCAAACCTCAATTTCATTAAGACAGTCACATCAATGCCTGTCAATGCAATAGAAAAGATAGATCTCGGCCAGGGAACAGTTATAGCCCAGGTAACCAACCGTCGGGCCATGATTGACAAATATGATATTGCAATCATCAAACGTCCTGTAGAATTCAGTAAAGATACATATACTAAAGCATACAACGATTTCAGTCATTTCATCGCATCTAATCAGACTTTGAAAGATATTGAAGCCAATGCTCTAAAAAATGGTTATAATCTTCAAACACGCGAAGATCTTTTCAACAATGAACATTATGTTGGAGGAGTAAAGAATACGCGTGACGCCATGAGATGGATCTTCAATGAAGATACTGAAAAAGACGAGGTGTCATCCATGTACGAATGCGGCGACAATGACCATTTGATGGTAGTTATCTTAACTGCTGTTCATAAAGCCGGATACCGTAGTATGGAAGACGTCAAGGACTTACTGACACAAGAAGTCATGAAGGACAAAAAAGCCAGCATGTTGACAGAAAAAATTGCTAATGCAAAAAGCATCGCTGATGTAATGAAAGTAAATGGAGCTGTAAGCGATACAATCAAACACATTACTTTCAATGCACCTACCTTTATCTCTAAAATAGGTTACAGCGAAGCTGCATTGAGCGGTGCAACAGCCAAGGCTTCACAGAATCAATTCGTCTGCCCAATAAAAGGTAACGGTGGAGTATATGCATTTACAGTTCTTAACAAGAAGAAAACAGCTGAAAAATTTGATGAAAAAGCAGAGAAAGCTCAACAGAACAATCTGAACATGCGTTCTGCAAGCCGTTTTGTTAACGAATTGTATGAAAAAGCAAATGTAAAAGACAATAGATACTTATTCTTCTAACAATAATAAGAATCCAACTACGAGGCCATCTCACAATTGATTTTGAGATGGCCTCGTTTTTTTATTCCAGTCTTTTGAAACGTAATCTTACTGCTATTTATCAATACATTACA
This sequence comes from uncultured Paraprevotella sp., assembly GCA_900546665.1. Lineage (GTDB taxonomy): Bacteria > Bacteroidota > Bacteroidia > Bacteroidales > Bacteroidaceae > Paraprevotella > Paraprevotella stercorigallinarum. The sequence goes on from URDY01000005.1 coordinate 139,603, forward strand.
GCAACCCGGATTATAAGTTTTCCTACTATGATTCATGTTGACGATTTATTGGTTTCTATTTGCATCAGTGTAATTATGTTCTATACATAAAAAACAAGAATGTATTCAAAAAGAGAACTTTCAGCAAATCATTTCCTACGGTACAAATCAAACTAGATATCATTGAAGAAACTTCTCAGTTAGCCCCACGATACAAACTCAATTAATTCAAATAATATAGTCCATACCATAGGAAATGTAACCCCATACAGCTAAATGACAAACAGAAGATTTACCTTGCCTACAGGTGGTATTACGTTCCAGATTTAATCAAGCCAACATGCGCCAAATAAGGATATAAACACATATCATTTGATAAAGAAAGGATCACATCTGTTATGGACGCACTGATGTTTCTTATTCACACCACAGAAAAAGGAACTCAGAAAGCGATGGAAAAAGCATAGACAACAATCAGGAGCAGTATTTCAAATATATAATAATATACTACTGCATTTTTATATTATATAGCCCTATGCATATAAAAAATATCCCGGAGGTCTTCCGGGATATTCTATCAAAGAGTGAGATACAATATGTTAAACTATGCGTAAAGCTAATTAATGAAAGGTTATTTAATCACACAGATGCTTACACGATTCCAGCTAGGATCATTGTAGATTGAACCTACACCCATTCCCTTAGCTTCAATACGGCTTGCAGAAATATTATATTTCTTTACTAAAATATCCTTTATCTTATCTGCACGCTTTTGTGCCAACTTTTCATTATAAGACTTCTTACCTTCAGGTGACGCATAACCGTTAATAACAACCTTGGCATCTCCATTCTGCTTCAGGTAAGTAGCCAACTGATCTACATAAGGCATCTGAGTTGATTCAATGTTGCTCATTCCCTGACGGAATGTAACTACATAATCTTGCTTTTCAGCCTTAGTAACTGTTTCACGCTTGCTGTTGCGGCAATCCTGCAAATCACGCTGCAATTTATTTATTCTATCTTGAGCATTAGACAATGCACGATCCTTAGCCTCAACATCCTTCTCGAGATTGCTGATCATGCCATTAAGAGCCTTAACAGCATCTGCATTCGTGCAATCATCAGAATAATAATGCTTACCATTCTTATTCTTGAAATGATATACTACACCAGCAGAAATTTCCCACACAGCCTGATTTGCATCAAAGTTCTGATGAGCCTGGCCAGGAATAGTCATATCCCATACAATAGCTGGTTTCAAAGCCAAAGTCCATGCCTTGGATTCTCCCAAATTGAAATTAAAATTCAAACCTGCTTTAGAACCAACATGGTTTGCATTAGCGAAACCATCTTTAGTAGGATAATAATCAAAGATCTTAATCCAACCAAAACCAGCAACAGCCTCTACTTCAAAAAGACTTGGTTTACCTTTATAAGGTACAAAAAGGTTATTCAAATTGACTCTGTGCAAAAGCATCAAATCAAAAGCATCAAATGTTTGCGGTGCACCAGTTGTATTTACACCGTACATACTTTCAAGTGTCAATCCATAAATCGGTGAGAATTGTTTGTTAAGGTTCAATCCGATTGTAGGACGCATGTTACTAAAAAAGGCTGAATGTTTCAAAGGAGTTGTTCCTCCTACATTTAAACCGATAGACCAGTTCTGACAGAATTTATTCGTTCTAGTCTCAGTGTCAGTCGTTTGGGCGTTTACGCTTACCAAACCCAATGCGACCATCAATAATGAGAATAATGATCTTTTCATAATTTTGAAATTTTAATAGGTTAATATTCTAGAAGCTCACTCTTGTTTCCATTTAATATTATTTCTCGCTCGAAATAACAAAATCCTTATTTATTCATTTAAATTCGATTCCAATATATAGAGTAAAGATACATTTAATATTTTATATAGATATTACTCATAATGTTAAAAAGAGAAAAACAGAGGATAAAAGTATCTGGTCCAAATTACACTCATTGCCACTTATTTTACTTTAATGACTTCTATTGGTTGGAGTTTATTCATATCCAGCAGTTCTGAACGATACTTGACCTTATCAAATCGAATTTTACGCAAATCAATGCAACGTATTGTACTATTATACATTGTACGATAATAAATACACCTGTTCTTTATATCAGAAACAGAAGTCCATTGAGTTGCACTAGGAATATCCGCCGGTATTTTACCTTCTGCAAATTCGATTCCTACTGGAATATCGAAGTTATTCAATATCTGGAAACATTGCCTGACAGTTTGGTCAGCCGTCGACTTGACTGGGGCTGTCATTTGATAAAAGGCAGCTCTCACAAAACGTGAAGGCGGAGTGACATCACCGGGTATTCCCAGAAAGCCGCTTCCTGCTCCAAAAGAACTCAACTGTATATCTCCCATATTTTGAACAGGTGCCGTTCCAGGATAAAGGTTCACATAATTATTCAGATTGGTCATCTGCCATTCAAAACCCGGAGAATTAGTCAATACTCCTAATTTATTCTCATAAAAATGAACCTTTTCGTTCACTATCTCCATAACTATTTGACGCCCGGACAAATCTGCAAAACGCCAATGTACAGTTGAAGCACGAGGATCAATTGCAATGACATGCACGGTTTTGACAGCCTCCTTCACTTCTTCTATAGACTTACATTGTCCTAAAATCCAAGAAACCAGTTGTAAGTCCGCAATGGAATTTTCCCGATTTTCCGGCTGAAAACTTTCATATTTGCCATATCCGGGAAAATAGAACAATCCAGCGGAAAGTCCTTCCTCATTTATGCCTTCAGCCACAAATTCTTCTTGCTCCACTGATAAACCAACAAAACCATATTTTGCAGTAAACACCATACCTTGTTTCTCACCTCCGGGGATATAGGAACTCTGTGAGTATCCCCTTGGAACAATCACATAACGGCTATTCAAGTCGCTTCCACCCCATTCGATCGTACGAGCCAGAACTGAACTGCCATCTTCTACTTTCAAAGTAATACCTGTGCAAGCCTCTGAAGAATGATTGTTTAAAATCAGTCCCAATGCCACACATCCTAATAAATGTCTGATATTCATTTTCTTCTTATTTTAATCTAATTGTTAATTCACTTATTTATGAATATGGGAAAGATACAATATTTTTCTGAATACCTCACTATAAATAAAGATTATTTTTTTATCATTTTTTATTTACTCTCCATAGCTTTTAATATCATCGGGGTATTTTATTCATTATGAATAGATCCATAAAAAAACATCCGAATTAAAAACGAAGGATCAATATCAATTAAGAATCTATTGATCAAGCACTTATAAAAAACTTAAAAATTAGGATCAATACACAGACTGTCAAGAGAAACAACATATCACAATTCAGAAACAAGCCCCATATCCAATCCTCCCAATAACTAATATCCGGTATTTCTATCAATCCATTTGGATTTTAAATCTGATTATCCTATTTTTGCCAATATACAAATCTATACTTTTTCCAAATATCACTTAACTATAAAATTTTTATTCATTAGTATTTTTATCTTAAACATGATTAAATTATGAACTACCACGACATTATCCTGGCTTTCGGACTAACCATGATTGCCGGTCTTTCTACAGGTATAGGCAGCCTCATCGCTTTTTTTGCCACACGTACTGACACCCGTTTCCTTTCTGCTTCACTCGGACTTTCCGCTGGAGTCATGATTTATGTATCCTTTATGGAGCTGATGCCCGAATCGGTTTCCTTACTTGGCCAGCTTTATCCCGAACGCATGGCCTCATTCTATATGTTATTGGCTTTCTTTTCTGGAATCGCCTTGATTGCGATCATTGACCGACTCGTACCCGAAGACGAAAACCCTCACGAACTCCATTCAGAATCTGATCAACCAGCACCTTCACGCTTGAAACGCACAGGAATCATGATGGCATTAGCCATAGGCATACATAATTTCCCTGAAGGTCTGGCCACTTTTACATCAGCCTTGTCTGATATTGAAATAGCAATTCCTATTGTCTTTGCCATTGCCATTCACAATATTCCTGAAGGTGTTGCCGTGTCGGCTCCAATTTATCATTCCACACAAAGCAAGAAAAAAGCCTTCTGGTATTCGTTTCTTTCCGGCATGGCAGAACCGATAGGCGCCTTGGTCGGCTTTCTGTTCCTGCTTCCTTTTTGGACGCCATCAATCAATGCCCTACTGTTAGCAGGCGTATCAGGCATTATGGTCTATATTTCATTTGATGAACTTCTTCCAAGCACAGAACGCTTCGGCCATCACCACTGGGGTATCAGTGGAGTAATTGCTGGCATGGCAATTATGGCTGGAAGCCTGCTTCTACTTTAAATCGACTGCCATAAAGACGATGGCAATGCTTTACGCATGTCAAAATTTCAGATATGCAGACATTTTGTCGCACTCTTTTCTGTTGGCAAACAGTTTGATGCTAATTTAATGTCAGCGCTTAGTTGACACTATCACAAGAATAAAAACAATATGATAATAAAGAAAGGAGAAATGCCATGAATTTTGACAAATTTACAATCAAGGCCCAAGAGGCCATTCAGGAAGCGGTGAAACTGGTTCAATCTCGCGGACAGCAAGCCATCGAACCTGAACACTTACTGGCAGGGATCCTGAAAGTGGGTGAAAATGTGACCAACTTTCTATTCCAGAAATTAGGTATCAACCAGCACATGGTTGAGCAGGTATTGGAAAGCCAGATTGCATCTCGCCCCCGCGTACAGGGAGGTGAACCTTACCTGAGCCGCGAAACAAACGAGGTTTTAACCAAGGCACAGGATATTGCTGCCAAAGGAAACGATGAATTCGTTTCACTGGAACCTATGTTACAGGCTCTTCTGACCGTAAAAAGCAATGTAAGCAAAATACTGAAAGACGCCGGCATGACGGAAAAAGAACTGGCTGCCGCCATTCAGGAACTGCGTAAAGGACAAAAGGTTACTTCTGCTTCCAGCGAGGACACCTATCAGGCATTAAGCAAATATGCCAAAAACCTGATTGAAGAAGCTCGAAGCGGACGTCTGGATCCTGTTATCGGACGTGACGAAGAAATCCGTCGTGTACTTCAAATCTTGAGCCGACGTACCAAGAACAACCCGATCCTGATCGGTGAACCGGGTACCGGTAAAACAGCCATCGTAGAAGGACTGGCACACCGTATCCTGCGCGGTGACGTACCTGAGAATCTTAAAAACAAACAACTCTATTCACTGGATATGGGTGCACTGATTGCCGGTGCCAAGTATAAAGGTGAATTCGAGGAACGTCTGAAATCTGTCATCAATGAAGTCACCAAAAGCGAAGGAGAAATCATCCTGTTCATAGATGAAATCCATACCTTGGTAGGTGCAGGAAAAGGCGAAGGTGCCATGGATGCCGCCAATATCCTTAAACCGGCTTTGGCTAGAGGAGAATTGAGAAGCATCGGTGCAACAACCCTTGACGAATACCAGAAATATTTCGAAAAGGATAAAGCACTCGAAAGAAGATTCCAGACCGTCATGGTCAACGAACCGGATACATTGAGCAGCATCTCAATCCTGCGTGGTCTGAAAGAACGTTATGAAAACCATCACAAGGTACGTATTCAGGATGATGCCATCATCGCTGCCGTGGAACTGTCCAACAGATATATCACAGACCGTTTCCTTCCGGACAAAGCCATTGACCTGATGGATGAAGCTGCAGCCAAACTGCGTATGGAGCGTGATTCCGTCCCAGAAGAACTCGATGAGATTGAAAGAAGGCTCAAACAGCTTGAAATAGAACGTGAAGCCATCAAGCGCGAAAACGACCAGCCCAAATTGGAACAGCTGAACAAGGAAATAGCCGAACTGAAAGAACAGGAAAGCAACTATAAAGCCAAATGGGAGGCTGAACGTGGTTTGGTCAACAAGATCCAACAAAACAAGCAGCAGATGGAACAGCTGAAATTTGAAGCTGAACGCGCCGAACGGGAAGGTGACTATGGTAAGGTTGCCGAAATCCGCTATGGCAAGCTGAAATCTCTTGAAGATGAAATCAGTCGCATACAGGAACAGCTGAAACAGACCCAAGGTGGCGAAGCCATGATCAAGGAAGAAGTCACAGCTGAAGATATTGCAGACGTTGTAAGCCGTTGGACAGGCATACCTGTAAGCAAGATGCTTCAAAGCGAACGGGAAAAACTGCTCCATCTGGAAGAAGAACTTCACAAGCGGGTTATCGGACAGGATGAAGCCATCCAGGCAGTCAGTGATGCGGTACGCCGGAGTCGTGCCGGATTGCAGGACCCCAAACGGCCTATCGGTTCATTCATCTTCCTCGGTACGACCGGTGTCGGTAAAACTGAATTGGCCAAAGCACTTGCAGAATACCTCTTTGATGACGAAACGCTGATGACACGTATCGACATGTCTGAATATCAGGAAAAGTTCAGTGTGAGCCGGCTTATCGGAGCACCTCCGGGATACGTTGGCTATGATGAAGGCGGACAACTTACCGAAGCCGTACGACGCAAACCTTATTCCGTCGTGCTCTTCGATGAAATCGAAAAAGCACATCCGGATGTATTCAACATCTTGCTTCAAGTGCTTGACGATGGCCGTCTGACCGACAATAAGGGACGTGTGGTCAACTTCAAAAACACCATTATCATCATGACCAGCAACTTGGGCAGCAGCTACATACAGTCTCAATTCGAGAAACTGAATGCGAACAGTAGTCCTTCAGCACGTGAAGCCCTCATTGATGAAACTAAGAATGAAGTGATGAACATGCTGAAAAAGACTATCCGGCCTGAATTCCTGAACCGAATAGATGAAACGATCATGTTCCTGCCGCTGACTCACGATCAAATCCGTCAGGTTGTGAAGTTGCAAATCAACGGCATCACAAAGATGTTGGAAAACAATGGAGTGAAATTGCAGCTTACGGAAGCAGCAGTCGACTTCCTGGCCAACGCCGGATTCGATCCGGAATTTGGAGCACGTCCTGTAAAACGGGCTATACAGCGTTATTTGCTCAATGATTTGTCTAAGACCATGCTGTCACAAGATATCGACCGGACCAAACCGATCACGGTTGATTCTACAGGTGAAAGTCTGACATTCAAAAACTGAGCATAACTCTTGGGATACTGAATCAAATGTATTCTTCTAATCGAATAGGAGGTGAACACAAATCGGAAGTGTTCACCTCTTTTCGTATTCGCTTTTCCTCTCACGCCACCGTACAAAAATACTGTTTTTTCTTCCAGTATTGGTTTTCCGATTCTCACACCACTTGCAATAAAATTCTTATAGATTGAAACTTAGAAATAAAAAAAAATCTCCTGCTTTAGCCTTTATTTATTTCAATTATAGGACAAAAGCAGGAGTTTTTATATTGTAACTTATAGATTATAAATAAATCTGTCTCATTATTTATTTTGAGACGACCTTCTGTTCTGAGGTCTGTCAACAAACAAACTGTTATTTTATCTTTCCAATCACAATCCAATAATCCTCCGGATCCAAACGAGGGACATCTCTTAACGTCCGGAAAAACGGATATTTCTCCAAATAGTTTTCAGGCATAGAAAGCAAACTTTCCATATTGGCCGCTGTAACAGAGGTCAAGAACATACCATCCGGACAAACCGTCACAGGTTTACTCAACAAGACAGCATAAGGCATTTCCATGCGGTTGAACACGAATACATTCAAAGTATTAGTATCCATCACACATTGGACATCCTCATCCGTAGCAAAAAACAAAAAATTCTTGTACATTGCTACATTCTTCAAAAAAATTACGCCCTCAAAGGCTATGGTTTTCCGAAAAAGCTGTTTACGATCTTTTTCATTCAGGATATCCTCTGTAAGGTTTTGATTCCCAAAATCAAAATTGTACACCGGCTGAGCCGAAACCATGCGTTTTTATTGCCTATAACAACAATACCTAATTTGCAATAAAAAAAAACAAACATTCATATCGGTAAACCAATATCAGTCAACACCTAAAAACAGGTATTTTCCATCGTCAAAATTACCAAATCTATGCTATTGTAAATAATATAACATCCCTCTACCTTTGCACCCGTAAAACTTATTCTTTAAACAACAAACTACAGGAAATGACAATCAGACTGTTAAGCCTCACATTGGCTTTCATTTTAGTGACAGGTACTGCGACAGGACAAGGTCACCGAGAATCAGGCCCCAGCCTGAACACGTCAGAAGAACAATCAAACACGACAAAGCCCCATTCAGCACAATCCCTTATTTCCGGGAAAATCATTTCATCCGACCAGGAAATCATGGATTTTGCCACCATACAGATAAAAGGAACCGGTATCGGAGTGCGTCCCGACAAGCAAGGTTTCTATCATTTGAAAACCAAAGCCGGCACACACACACTCATATTCAGTGCAATGGGATATACCACAACAGAGCATACCGTCCATGTCAAAGCAGGTGAACGCCTGAAACTTAATGTAACAATGACACCACAAGACATCCAACTTGATGAAATTCAGGTTGAAGCATCACATGCCCAACGAATTAACCGTTCTGCATTCAATGCCACGGCCATAGACCTTAAATCAATGGCCGGACTGAACAAGAATCTGGCAGAGGTCCTTACTGCCGCGCCTGGAGTCAAACTACGCGAATCCGGTGGAATGGGATCTGACATGCAACTTTCACTTGACGGTTTCAGCGGTAAACACGTCAAGATATTCATTGACGGTATACCACAGGAAGGTGCGGGAACTGCGCTCAACCTGAATAATCTGCCGGTCAACTTTGCTGAACGTATTGAAGTCTATCGTGGTGTGGTGCCGGTCGGATTCGGTACAGACGCATTAGGTGGAGTAATCAACATTGTCACTCCACAAAGAAAACCCGGATGGTTTGCCGATGCTTCTTACTCTTACGGTTCATTCAACACCCACAAGTCATCTGTCAACTTCGGACAGACTTTAGACAACGGATTATTATATGAAATAACAGCATTCCAGAACTTTTCAGACAACAGTTATGCCATAGATAATTATATCACTGAATTTAGCGATGACGGTATTACCGAAAATACAGATAAAAGCAAGATCTACCACGTCAAGCGTTTCAATGACCAATTCCATAATGAGGCTTTAACCGGAAAAATCGGCATAGCCAATAAAAAATGGACAGACAAGCTGACACTGGGATTAACCTATACGCATTTTTATAAAGAAATACAAAACGGAGTCAGACAGGAAATCGTATTCGGTGAGAAACATCGCAAAGGATACTCTTTCGTTCCCTCATTAGAATACCGCAAACGCCATTTCCTGACAGAAGGACTTGACGTCACTGCAAGCATTAACTACAACCACAACATCACACACAATATAGATACTGCATCCTACAAATATAATTGGCTTGGAGACAAGAAATATACAGGAACACCTGGAGAACAATCCAACCAAAATAACGAATCCAAGAACAGGAACTGGAACGGAACTTTCACGGCCAGCTACCGCATTGGAAACGCCCATCTCTTCTCTCTCAATCATGTATTGAGCACATTCAACAGAACCACACGCTCGTACGTGAGCGGAAGTTCACGCCTTTCGGATTTCAGTATACCCAAACGAAGCCGGAAAAACGTCACAGGTCTGGGATACCGTTTCATGCCATCTGAAAAATGGAATGTGACAGCCTTCGGAAAATACTATCTTCAGTATAACGAAGGGCCTGTATCTCAAAGTGATGACGGCATAGGCAATTACATTAAAATGAACAGGCACACCAGTGCATTAGGATATGGTACTGCCGGAACCTATTTCATATTGAAAAATTTACAGGCAAAGCTTTCCTATGAGAAAGCCTATCGTCTGCCTACTACGGACGAGCTTTTTGGTGACGAGGACATGGAGGCAGGGAAAGCTGATCTCAGACCGGAAAAAAGCGATAACTTCAATTTCAATTTAAGCTACGACCCGACATTCGGAAAGCATGGCATCCATCTGGACGGAAGCCTCATCTACCGCAATACGAAAGACTATATCCGCCGGGGACTCGACAAGGTCGGCAACCTGAATTTCGGAATCTACGAGAATCATGGCAAAGTACTGACAAAAGGATACAACATATCCGTAAGATACCATTATTCACGCTGGTTAAGCATCGGAGGCACTTTCAACAGTATGGATGCACGCGACAATGAAAAGACAATCGCAGCCGGAACGCAACAGTCAGCCCTTACCTACAAACAACGCATCCCCAACCAGCCATACCGTTACGCCAACATGGATGCCACATTCAACTGGTACGGTCTGTTCGGAAAAGACAATGTATTGTCTTTCACCTATGACAGTTACTATCAGCACGAATTCCCGCTATACTGGGAAGAATTCGGAGACCCGGAAACCAAAATGCGTGTTCCGACCCAATTCTCACATAACATCACATTAAACTACAGCATACAAAAAGGCCGCTATAATTTCTCATTGGAATGCCGGAATCTGACAGACGAAAAACTTTATGACAATTTCAGTCTGCAAAAAGCAGGAAGGGCGTTTTATGGAAAAATCAGAATCTGTTTCGGAAGTTAAACTCTAAAATAATAAAAATGAAGAAAAGACTTTTTACCTGTGCATTGGCTGCTGCCATTTTCAGCACACATGTATTGACCTCATGCAGCGAGGATGAAACAAACACTCCTACAACCAATACCGGAGGAACCAGCAAATATGTCATTGCCGCAACAGCAGGTGACGCCACCTATCTGGTCACAACAGAATCACTGAACGAAGGCAGTGTGTCGATCACTAATAACGGAACGGAAACAGACGGAGGAGCATACTGGGTTTTCTATGGAGAAGACTATCTTTTCAGCCTGCAATATAACGACGGTGCTGCAGGAACAGGTGCCTCCTACCAGCTAGACGGCAATACCGGAAAAGTAAAGGAAGCACGTTCGTATACCTTCAACCGTGTCACCACCTACGGTGTATGGGGCAATAACGTCATTACAGCCTCCACCAATAATGGCTCACAAGAAAAAGATTCAGAAGGTAATTATGCCAAATACCTGCAATTCAATTATCTCAATGCCAATACCGGTTCAACAACCACCGGAAACCGTATCGCGGAAAATTTCCTTGGTAATGGCGAAACGGTCAGCTTTGCCGGTTTCGTAGAAGCCAACGGCAAGCTTTACACTTCTATTATCCCCATGGGTATGAGCCATTACGGAGTCAATACTTACCCGGAAAAAGTGACAGATCAGGATCTTATAGCCAAAAGTGACGGCGGAAGCGGATCCGGTTCATACACAGCCGGACAGATCCCATCAACACAATATCCGGACAAGGCCTTCATTGCCATTTATAATGGCGACAGCTTCAACGATACACCGGTCATTGCTGAAACAGACAAAATAGGTTATGCCTGCGGACGTAACCGTTCACAATATTATCAAACGATCTGGTGTGCAGATAATGGCGACCTGTATGTATTCTCTCCCGGATTCGGCAGAACAGCCACTTCGTCATCCGACCTGAAAAAAGTAACAGGCCAACTTCCTTCCGGTGTTGTACGTATCAAAGCCGGTGAAACTCAATTTGATCCGGACTATTACTACAACCTCGAAGCTCAGGGAACCGGTCATCCGATGTTCCGTTGCTGGCATATCACGGCCGACTATTTCTTGCTTCAGATGTATAGCGACGGAGTTATCGCCAGCAAGAATGCAGCCGTAGCCGAACTGGCTATATTCAAAGGTGAAGAAGGACGCCTTACTCCCGTCACGCAAGGATTGCCGGATAAAGAAAATATTGCCTCATTCGGTATCCCTTACAGTGTAAACGGTGTAGCCTATATTCCCGTAACCACAACAGACGGAAACTCTCCAGCTTTGTATAAAATAGATCCTCAAACAGCAACAGCAACCAAAGGCCTGGTCATCGTTACCAACGACAATGTAGCTGCGGTGGGAAAACTTACAGCAAAATAAAAACAGGTATTTTCAACAGTAGAAGACTTGCGGTTTTACTGCATTTATTCCTATTTCATCATGGATGTTCTAAATGAAATTGTGTAATTTTGCAGAAGACATGACAGTAATACATTAAAAAATGAGAAAGTTTTTTTCTAAAATACACCTATGGCTGTCTATCCCGTTTGGCATTATAATCAGCTTGATCTGTCTGACCGGTGCCATTCTTGTATTTGAAAAGGATATCACGAACTATATGCAACGTGACCTGTTCAAAATCACTCCTCCCAAGAATGTCCCAATGCTGTCACCATCAGAACTGGCAGCCAGAATAAACCAAAAGTATCTGCCTCAGGCTTCTGTTGCGACCCTTTCTTATACGAAAGGGGGCAATGAAGCTTGTGCCATAACCCTCAGCGATAATCCCCGGAAAGTACTGGTCGTCGATCCATATACCGGAGAAATAAAAGGTACAGCTGAGCGACCGGTCTTTTTTGCCAAAGTAAGACACTTGCATCGTTATCTGCTCAATCCGCCGGCCATAAGAGGCGAGATGTCTGTCGGTAAATTCATTGTCGGAACGACAACCCTTATCACTGCGGTTATTCTGATTAGCGGATTTTTTATCTGGATTCCCAGACAAATGAAAAATATCAGGACGCGATTAACCATTAAAACAAATAAAGGCTGGCGTCGTTTGTGGTACGACTGCCATGTGGTTCTGGGCTTTTACAGCGGCTTGTTTTTGCTTATTATGGCACTGACCGGACTGACATGGTCCTTCAAATGGTATAGGAACGCGGCTTACGGCCTGTTTGAACATACGACATCAGCAACTCAGGCCACAAGTATTCCCGCACAGAAAAAAGCATCTTCAAAAGACAAAAATAAAAAAGCCCAAAAGCCATCGGAGCATATCTTTGATTACAGTTTGTGGAATACAGTCTTAACTGATCTGGACAAAGTTTATCCGTCATTCAAGAAGATAACCCTGACTACCAGTGAGGTTCAGATTACCCCCCAAAAAGATTCTCTCCGCCCCAAAACAGACAAAGCTATATTCAACCCCCAAAACGGGCATATCGAACAGATCATATACGCTGATGATGTACCGTTTTCGGAATCTCTCAAAGGATGGTTCTACTCACTTCACGTTGGAACCTGGGGAGGAATATGGTCAAAGATATTATACGTTTTGGCGGCCTTAATCGGTTTCTCCCTTCCATTGAGCGGATATTACTTATGGTGGAAAAAGAAAACCAACAGGAAGTCCCATTCATTACGATAATAAAAACATTCAAATTTTCCATATACAGAATTCCGTTTATAACTCTGTCAGAGAGATTATAAACGGAATTTAGCTTTAAATCAAGGAAGGTTTAAAGTCTGACTGGGTAAAGACTATTCCCTATCTCGCAAAAATTGCCTACCTTTGTACCATGAATTATTCTCTTAAAGAAAACCAGGGCATCCCGGCAAGCCTGTTGTGGACCCTGTCTGTCATTGCAGCACTTTCCGTAGCTAACCTGTATTACAACCAACCGTTGCTGAACCAAATCAGCAAAGATCTTGCCGTTTCGGAATTTACAGCCAACCTTATTCCCATGACAACCCAGTTGGGATATGCCATGGGGCTTCTGTTCATCATCCCTTTGGGAGACCTTTATGAACGTCGCACTATCATTACTGTTAATTTTCTGTTACTGGCATTTTCCATGTGCGCAATAGCCATATCGCCTGACATCCATTATGTCCTTGCCGCTTCCGTAATCACCGGTATTTGCTCGGTTATGCCGCAAATATTCATTCCTATAGCCTCACAGTTCTCACATCCTGACCATAAGGCGCGTAACGTCGGTATTCTGGTAAGCGGTCTGCTGACAGGTATACTCGGTTCACGGGTTATCAGTGGAATTGTAGGTGAATATTGGGGATGGCGAACCATGTACTATATCGCATCCGCCCTCATGATTTGCTGCCTGTTTATTGTAAGAAAGACACTCCCTGAAATGCCCAGCAATTTCAAGGGAACCTATAAAGGCTTAATGTCCTCACTACTCAAATTGTTTGCCAGCCTGCCGGCAATCCGTATCGTATCCATACGCGCTGCTCTTTGTTTCGGAAGTTTTCTGACGCTATGGGCATGCCTGGCCTTCAAATTGAGCGGGGCGCCTTTCTATGCCGGCAATAATATCATCGGCCTTCTCGGACTGTGCGGAATAGCCGGTGCACTTACGGCTTCGTTTGTGGGCAGCTACGTAAGGAAATGCGGTGTACGTAACTTGAATTATATTGGCGATGCCCTTATGATTCTGGCCTGGATCATTATGCTGGTTCTTCAGGATTATTATATCGGTTTCATCATCGGAATCATCATTATCGACATCGGTATGCAATGCATACAGATCAGCAATCAGACCTGCGCCCTCTCACTTGCTCCACAAGCAGCCAACAGAGCCAATACCATTTTCATGACTACTTATTTCATAGGTGGCTCAATAGGCACGTTCCTTGCCGGCAGCAGCTGGCATCTGATGAATTGGAACGGGGTTGTCTTCACCGGCATAGGACTGGTCATCTGTTCTCTTTGCATAACCTTATTTTCCAAACATTAAAACCGACAGCCTGTTATAAATAAATTTCATATTTTAAGAAAAAAACAAGGGTTTTTCAAAACTATTTTATTCCTTTGTACCAAAATCAGAGACTAAGGAGAAATAGCCTATATGAAATTAAAACCCCAAGACGCACACCCCTACCACATAGGTATAGCTTTAAGCGGAGGCGGAACAAAAGGATTTGCCCATATCGGTGCCTTAAAAGCACTGGAAGAAAAAGGCATTCGCCCCAACATCATTGCCGGAACCAGTGCGGGATCTGTAGCCGGTGCCTTTTATGCAGCCGGAATTTCTCCAGAACGCACCATGCGCCTGTTCGTAGAGCATCATCTGCATGATTTTCTGGAAATCACATTTTCAGGAAAGAGTTTCCTGAAATACGACGGATTCCGGGATTTTCTGGAAAAACATCTGCCAGTCAAACGTATAGAAGATCTGGAAATACCCCTTCATATCATTGCATCCAATTTTGATACGGGAGAATATGAGGTATTCACCGAAGGAGAACTGGTGCCACGCATATTGGCTTCATGCACCATTCCGGTTATTTTTCCTCCCATTAAGATCAATGGAACGCGATATGTAGACGGCGGACTGTTCATGAACCTTCCCGTAAGCCCCATCAGACCACTCTGTGACACAATCATCGGCATCAACGTCAATCCTTACCTTACCGATGACGGAAAAGACAATATTCTTTATGTCGCCGCCAAATCTTTTCAATATATCTTTAATGCCAACACAGCCAACGAACGCCAGCTCTGCGACATTCTGCTGGAAATGGATGATGTAGATGAATTCAATACGTTTGATCTTGGCAGTGCAAAAAAAATCTACCATATAGGATGCCGCAAAATGCGTGAACTACTAAACATATAACAGATGAACAAAAAAGAACAATACTGGCGCCTTTCACTGATTGCCATTTTATTGATAACAGGATATATACTCGGAAAACAGGCTCTTCCATTTCTCAACGGCATTCTCGGTGCGGTCACACTTTATATCCTGCTCCGAAATCCGATGCGAAAACTGGCTAAACATACCGGACAGAAAACAGCCGTTTGGCTCGTCACTATTGGGGTATCATTGTTGATATTACTGCCTCTCTCGCTAACCATTTGGGCTTTAATAGACAAACTTCTGTCATCCAATTTACATCCTCATGCATTAATCACAGGAATAGAGCAAGGTACAGCTTGGATAAAAGATAAGACAGGATTCGACCTGCTTTCTGAAAATAGGATTTCCCTGTTTTTCTCTAAAGCCTCTTCTGTAGGCCAATCACTGATTCAAGGAGTCAGTGATGCGGCAGTCAACCTGTTTACGGCTGTATTTCTTCTGTTTTTCATGTTGTCCTCTGACGAAGAAATGGAAAAATGGATAAAAAATTTCCTCCCGTTTAAAGATCAGAACAAAAAGGACGTCATAGACAAGATCCGGCAGATGGTGCGTTCCAACGCCATAGGAATCCCCCTGCTGGCTTGCATACAAGGAATCATTGCCTTTATCGGCTATCTCATATTTGGTGTGTCGGATCCTGGATTTTACGCTATTCTAACAGGTCTAGCTTCCATCATTCCCTTTATAGGAACGGCCCTGATCTGGCTTCCGCTTTCCATATATGCCGCATTGACCAGCCAATGGTTTACATGCATCGGCTTACTGGCTTACGGTTCCATTATAGTATCACAATGTGATAACTTCATCCGTTTTATCCTACAAAAGAAAATGGCAAACACTCATCCGCTTATTACCATTTTCGGCGTCATCGCCGGACTGCCTATATTCGGATTCATGGGGCTTATATTCGGACCGCTTCTGGTTTCACTGTTCATGCTCTTCATGGACATGTTCAGACAGGAATATCTGACGGATGATTAAAGCTTCAGCCGACTCATAAACATACCGCCATCCATTTCCTGAAGATCCGGATGGCGGTATGCAAATGATTATACTATCTGAAAAAATATCCGCTAAAGTTTTACTTTTTCCTTTCGTGCCTTGGATTCATTTTGCAAACGGTCAAGAGCTGTAACCACATAAGTATATTTGACTTGTCCGTTTTCATAAGGCAACTTATAGAAAGTGTTGTTGGTTATGGCTACAATATTTTCGGCATAATCCAAATTCACTTTCTCGTGTTCTGCAAAACGATAAATCACGTACTGACGTGCCTTGTTCATCTCGTCTTTGCCACGAGGCTCACGCCAAAACAGCATATATCCGTCCTCTGTCCATACCGTTGTCAGTTTACGAACCTTCTTGGGGCGCTTGTGGTCTATCCACGGCATTTCAGGCTGCAATGCCGGATAACGGTGATACTGGTAACGAAGCATAGAGCCATAATTACCTTTATTGTCCACAACAGCCTTGGCATACCACTGACAGCTACCGTCTACATGAGGCAATGACCGTTGCAAGGTCATTTTCCGCATCATCTGATGTTGCGCGGGATTGACAGGATCTGGCTTGGCAACCGTACGGTCCACATCCTGACCGATTATCAAAGGACGATTGGACGCAAATTCACTCCACCATCTCAACAATGTACTGTAATCAGCTGCTCTGTTTCCGATCTCCCAGTAAACCTGAGGTATATTGTAATCTATCCAACCTTCATCCACCCATTTCAGAACATCCGCATACAAATCATCATAATTCTGCAATCCGGAGGTATTGCTTCCTCTCACCGGGTCACTCTTTAAATTACGATAAATACCAAAAGGAGACACACCGAATTTAACCCACGGTTTGATTGAATGGATGCACTCATGCATCTGCTTGATGAAACTGTTCACATTTTCACGTCTCCAGTCTGCCTTATCCATTCCGTTTCCGTAACGGGCATAAGTCTGGTCATCAGGTATTCTCTGACCTGCAACCGGATAAGGATAAAAATAATCATCAATGTGAATACCGTCCACATCATAGCGTGAAACGATATCTGTCACAACCAGACAAATATAATCTTTGTTTTCCGGAATTCCTGGATCCATGATCAACTGGCCGTCATACTGGAAATAACGGTCGGGATGCTTCAAATAAGGATGCGTAGTAGCCAGTTCTTTCGTTCCCTTGGTCTTTGCACGATAAGGGTTAATCCAGGCATGCAATTCCATTCCTCTGGCATGGCATTGTTCAATCATCCATTGCAGAGGATCCCAATAAGGAGACGGCGCTTTTCCCTGTTGCCCTGTAAGATAACGGCTCCATGGCTCGAAACTGCTGGCATACAAAGCATCAAACTCCGGACGGACCTGAAAAAGAATCACATTGATGCCACATTTTTGCAACTCATCAAGCTGATAAGTCAAAGTAGACTGCATCTCACGGGTTCCCATTCCCATGAACTGATAATTAACACATTGAATCCATGCTCCACGGAATTCTCTTTTAGGCGCAATCTGCGCCGAAAGCTTCAGACTTGCCAAAAAGAAAAGAATCCAAAAAAACGTTTGCTTCTTCATAATTATAAAATGTTATTTGAACACAAAAATACAATAAATCAGTAATCTTATGCAAATAAAACAGATGAAAAAGTCACTTATCCATTCTCCACATACCAAGTTTACATTCCAGCTTCAACAATGAGCTTTCCTTTTTTTAATTTATACCAAAGAATAACTGTTTCACAAACAATCTGAATGAAATATGACAGAACTCTGGCTTCACCCGCAATTATATGACCAACCGACGCTCCCTTGTTTTCTTCTATTTATCCCCTCCCCTGTTGCATTATCAAAAGTCCTTCACCTCTTCACCTCCCTTTATTTATGCGGGTTTGGCGTACTTCACCCCTTCACCACTCCTTCACTCTGTCCTTCACAACACATATCTGCAATCTGAAGCTAATCATAATCAGAAAAAAAAGATAGGAGATCTTCAAAAAAGTAAAGCTTACTTTTTAAAAAGTAAACCTTACTTTTTTGAAAGTAAGCCATCTTTTCTAAAAAGTACCGGAACGAAAAAACGGATATTTTTGTTATATTTACTTACAAATTAAGAATTATTAACAAATAAATCATTGTCTACTTGATGAAGGATAATCCTTCACCTATAACAAATTGATAATAAAGAACATACAACAGTATTTGAAGAAGTGAAGATTTTTGTTAAGGTTTCATTCCGGGACTGGGTACGAATAAACCCTGATAATCACCTGATTATCAGGGTTTTCTGCTTTTATAGGGCGTACTAAATGTGTACTGAATGACGAATACAAAGAAAAGGTGTACTTTAATAGTTTTCTTCCCCATATCTTTATAATTTCTTAACGCTTATCCTATCTTTTCTTCCTTATTATTGCCGATGTTTTCGGGAAAAGTGAGATTCTTACCTTATATTTGTAGTAAGAACGTTTAAAGGCACACGATTATGGAAAATCATATAGAAACCAATTTCAGAGAAATACAGAAGATATTAGATAGTTGTATAGCTCATGACTATAAAACTAAAGTAGATGCACTATTTTTAAAACGTGAATATTTGACGCAAGCCCAGCTAAAGGATTATTTGCGACAAGAAATTTTCCGTGTGACTGAAAATATTGTAGCCATCCAACAAAAATACCGTGTCGTGCGTAACATTGTATTGGACATGGATATTCCCGATTTTTTGTGGGAAAGTGGTTATTTTGAGGACTTGAATTCTGATGAAAGAAAAAAGTATATCGGTTTCCGCTGCTCTGATTTTGATATGGATGCATATTTGCATGAACCGTCCTGTTATGATGGGCGGCTTCCTTATTTGTCCATTATCGTTAATCTTGTCGTGCTTTC
>URDY01000006.1 GCA_900546665.1 uncultured Paraprevotella sp.
CTCGTGGCATCAAGCCGCTTCATTTCCTCCTTCTGCTTCCCAATGATAAAGTCGTTACGTTCCTGATGTTCCTTGCCTGTAACAGCCTTTGACTGCCCACGCTCCATCAGGAGTATGTCGGATGCCAGATTCTGCATTTCTGTCATATCCTTGTCATTGAGCTTGCAGCTCTTGCCTGTGTCATGGTTCATCCAGTCAAAAACGATATGGGCATGGTAATTCGGCTTGAACCATCTTTCGCCGACTTTGAAACTCTCCCTGTCTTCCGCTTCCGGCTGACCGTTCAGCCAGTGTCCCTCGTCCTTGTGCAGGAAGATCTGGAGAGGAGTGATGCCCCAGCGTCTCTGGCACTCCTCGCCAAACTTGCACACATCTGCCAGTGTCGTGTCCGGTCTGATGAGCAACACGCCCTCACGGATTGGCGAGCATCCAGCCACCTTGGTGATTTTCCCGTTCTTGCCTTTTCGTTCACGTTCCTTCTCCTGCATCGCACGTCCTGTCTTTTCCTTGACCATCCGCTTGATGTAGTCATAGTGCGCCTGCAGGTCGGGATTGCCGAAGCCCGGGTTTATCCACTGCTCGTTACCGGCAGTCAATTCGGGTACGATGTAGATTTGAGACTTGCCGATATTGCGCATATATTCGGCAGTTCTCCGGTTATGAGCCCCACTTGATGTGACTCTGCAGGGCTTGATATGTATGCTTGATTTTGTTGCCATTTTTATGTTGATTTGGTTATTAACTAAAGTTGTTTGCCGCTGTTCGCTCATAACCGCTATGGGGTTCTTAGAGGCTGTGCCCATAAGGGAGATTGCAAAGAGAGGGTCACTCTTTGCTCGGGGTTCTCAGGGGTGAAACGCCCTGAGTGGGACGGGGCAACGCCCAGCCCCTCGGGAGAGCCCACAACTACGAAAGCGGAGCGTGTAGTTATAGTGGGCTATATCAAGGGCAAGCCCTTGTCTGTCCGCTACAGCCTACGGCTTCCGCTCTCCTCCATTAAGGAGGGTTTTCATCGCCACTGCCGATTGGGGATGTACTGACCAGTACAAGGTCGAAATCATCTATCAGCTTTTGCAGGACGGGGTTCTTCTCTATCATCCGCCGGAGGACTTTTTCCGCCTCTACAAGATGATTGGCTGTACACATTATTTTACTTTCTCGTATCTGGAAGACAATCCAGTCGGCTATGTCGATATGGGCTGCCTTCTGTTCCGGTGTGGCGTTCTTCTCTATGATGTCAGACACGACAACCTTGCAATAGGTCATGTCCCTGGCATGCTGTTTCCACTCCGAATATCCGTCCGCATCGGGAAAGAGAAGCACGGTTCGTCCGCTCAGCACACGGAGCTTTTCCTCTCTCAACTGGCTTTTGCCGCCTGTCGCCAGCCATACATAACCGGGAAAGAGGGCAGAGCCGATAACGGCACTCTTTTCGGATTCCACCAAGACCGCTACCTTGTCGGGATAGACATTCAGCAGGTGTTCCCCGAACAGGCATTGGGAAAGTTGCCAATCCTCCGGCAGTACCCGTTGCCTTTTCAGTATGCTGTGTATCCAGTCCACTGCCGACACCTCTCCTCCCTTGATACGGTGTCCGTCCTCTGGATTGTACTGCATCACCTTGCCCGTGCGTACCCTGTTTGTGCGGTCTATCTGCCAGAAGATGACAGCCCCGTCACGGGTTGCTCCAAGACGGTACTCTTCCAGCAACCGCTTCAACACTTCCTTTGCCTTGCTGCCGTAATAGGAATCAAGGAGCGAGGAAATGAAGCGGAAGAAGTTGCTGTGCACGCTTTGCGACCTCTCCACATACTTTGGCGGTATGTAGCCTATGCTTGCTTTTGGTGATGTCTGTCCGGGCTTCCGTTCTGACCTTTGCCTGTCAAAAGAGAACCCCTTGTCGGTATGGCATTCGGGGTGGTCGTGGAAATACTCCTTGGGAGTATAATGATACCCGCAACTGCTCTCATGATTGCACCTGCCGACAGACGGATGCAGGAGCATACCGCTTTCATCCACATAACATGTGAAAGAACGCTTGTCCCCGCAATTCGGGCAAGTATGCCGTGTTGCCGTTCCTTTATATTTCTGTAACGAATAGTTGCTCATGGCTTGTCTTTGTTTTTGAGTTTTTCGATTGTTGTCCCGCTGTCCCATTGTCCCGTCCCTATAAGACTTGGGACAGTGGGACACCCCGGGACACCTTGGGACATCAGGCTTCTGCCTGTATCATCCCTTGTACCGTAAATGAAGCGGTTATCCTTTATACAGCTATGTGCAGACTGCTTTTTCATGCCTTATTCTCCTCTTTCCCATATCCTGTAAACAACTCTGCCTGCTTTGTTTCTCTTACTGTCCCGCTTGTCCCATGCTGTCCCACCTGTCCCATTGTCCCACTTCCTGTCTGTTGGGACAGCGGGACACTTGGGACGGCTGCATTCCTGTCCTCCTTGCTGCGCTGGATTATCCGGCTGACGGTGGACTTGCCGCAGTTCACCTGTGAGGCTATCCCCCTGACGGACTTGCCGGACTGGGACAATTGCAGGATTTGGCAATCCCTCTGGCTGGATTCGTTGTCACCCAGTTTCTTCAGGTGTTCCTTTTCCGTTGAATAACCCCTGAACACGAATTGCAGGAAAGCGTCCACCTTCTCAATCTCGTAGATGATTACATTGTCCGCATCGTGGGAGAATGTCCCGTACCGGACTTTGAGCTGCTTCACATAGCGAAGCCCTCCGTCCTGCGCACTCTTCCCGATGGCGAACACGCTGTCAAAGAAATTGTAGAGCCGTTTGCTTCCGGCAAGGTCGTTGGAAGTGATGGGACAGTCCAAAGAGCGTTTGGGTGTATGTGCCAGAACAAGGACGGACAATCCGTATCTCTTTTTGAGGTTGTTGAGCTGTATCATCAGCCGTCCTGCCGCATCGCCTTTCTCCATGGCGCAGCACAGGTAGGTAAGATTGTCAACGATGAAGATTTTGCACCCGGTTTGCAGAGCCATCTGTTCTATGCCTCCCATGATGGCTTCCTCGAAATCGGCTTCCAGCAACGAATTGCAGTCAAGCGATACCCGGTACAGCCTTTCAGGAAAGATGTATGGCGTTCCATGCTCGCTGGTATAGCGTAGCTGGAACTGTTTTTCGGAGAGTTCAAAGTCCAGATACAGCACATCGTCAGTCCGGGCGATACGGTCGGCTATCTGCACGGCAAGGATGGACTTGCCCACATTGGAATCCGCAAAGAGGCAGGACAGTTCCCCCTCATACCAGAAACTGTCCCAGAGCGCACGGGGCGTGGGCAGCAGCGATGCTTCGAGTATCGTCCGGTTGGCGGTCTTGATACTCATCACGCCGATGCTGTCCGGCATCCCGTGCTGTACTTGGGTCGCCCTCGTCAGGTCGCCATGTATCAGACTGATATAATTCTTGTCCTCTTCCATGACGTTTACCAATTACGCGGAGCGGGCTTGCGGCGGTGGGAAGAATATAAGGATTCGCTCAGTTCCTCATCGGACAGGGGTACGGGATTCTTCCGGGAGGATTCCAGCCATTTGTCCAGTTCGTCCCTGTAAAGGCAATATCGTTTGCCGGGCTTGGTGGCGGGAATGCTTCCCTCCGACAGCTTCATGTAGAGCGTGCCTTTGGGAATGCCCAGATATTCCGCCGCCTCTTCCACTGACATGGGGACATGGGTGTCCACCGCCCTTGCGTTGTTCACACTGCGCTGCTCAGTAAGCAGGCTTCTAAGGCTCATCACCTCGTCCCGAAGCTGAGCCACAATCTCCGGGAGGTCGTTGAATGTAATCACAGTTTTTTCCATTTGCGTACTCGCCTCTTTTGTAAGGCTTGGCGCAAAGGACTGGAATGATACAGCCGTGAATATCTCCACGAAAGGTCATTGCAAAATAATTCCCGAATAACGATGCCCAACCGCAAATGACGGGTAAAGTTATTCGGGAATTATTGTATAACAGAGGATTATGAGTTTTGGCTGTTTGTCGTTATTATCGTGATTACTCTAAAACAGGCTTAAATCCGCTTCTCCTGCACATAATCCGCAGGATAATGGAAATCCAGTCTGCCGTTTTCAGGCTCGTCAATGGGAATCAGTGTCTTTAACGGCTCTACCTTGAAGTTCTTGATGGTAGCTATGTCCGTATCGGCAAACTCCCGTGGGAAAAGGGTGCTGATGAAGCGGGCACGGTTATCCCCCGTGTAGTATTTCTTGTACATGAAACGCTCGGAGATATTCCACACGAAATGGCGGAGCGGAATGTTTGAAATATCTTTGGTCAGCCGCCCTTTTATCGGCTTGGGCTTGTAACTGTGGAGCCGCATCCAGTTGTTGACCTCGGCACAGATGTGGTTCACGGTCTCCTTGTCAGCAATACGGGGCATGATGAAATGGATGTATTCCATGACCATAGCGATGCGCTCCTCATTTTCCCGCTGCTCCCTGTCCTCGTAATCGGCACGGTTCTTCTCGTGAAGCTCCGGGGATATGGCAATCTCTGTCGGTTTTATATCCGGGGTCGCTTCTCCACCTGTTGGCATTGATGCCGATATTACAGGCTTGTGTGCATCTTGGGACTGGTCTTCCTGAATTTCTGTGATTTCGGCAGGTGTCTTTTTCCTGCCGAACTTGATTCTGTAGATTTCGTATGTATCGAAAATGACTGTCTGGAAGGAGAAGTAGAGCAGCCACCCCAACAGGTTGCTGCACACAAAGACTATCAGCCTTACAAAGGTGTCTTGGTTGAATTTCTCAGCGACAATCAGTGTCGCTATGGAAGATATTAGGAGGATGGCAAAGCCGACAAATCCTAAAATGATATGTTTGTCTTTTACGGACGGTTCCATATTCTTTGTCTTATTCGGTTGTTACTTGTTACTGTTTTCGCAAATTTAATAGTCTTCTTTCAATTATTACTCATTATCCTTTGTCAGTGGTTTCTTTTTCAATGTTTTTCACCAAATGTCCGGAATCATACTCAATTATCATACTTTAAGTACCAACCAAAATAAAAGGAACGGTTAAAGCTCCAAACAATAACCGCTCCCTCTGAATATCATGGATTTTGAACCGCCTTACGCTTCCTTGCGTTTCAGGGTTATCTTGTCCACGACCTCGCACATCTGCTGTGCCGCCATCTTGGAATAAATCTGCGTGGTGGTAATGTTCTTGTGTCCCAGATAGGCTTGGATGACAGCCATGTCCGTACCCATTTCCACGTGCAGGCTTCCGAATGAATGCCGGGTGCAGTGAAAGGTTATCTTCTTGGTTATGCCTGCCGCCAAGAGCCAGCGTTTGAGTGGTCCTTGCAGCATCTTGTCCTTGAAACCGTCAAAGATAAGTCCCTCGTGCCGTTCCCCAAGCAGTCCGTAGGCTTCATCGCTGATGGGGTTGTGTACAATCTGTTTGGTCTTCTGCATACGGGTGGTCACGAACATCTTGCCGTTGGTGTACGGCTGTATCTGCTGCCAAGTGAGCTGCCTGATGTCGCTCTTTCTTAGTCCGGTCAGACAACCGAAAAGGAACGCCCTTTTCAATACCTCTTCCTCACAAGGCGTTTCGGCAAGCCGTATCAGTTCCTCTTGGCTCAGATGTTCCCTCATGGTGGGAATGCACTCGATGCGGTCTAAGAATCCGTTTGGGTTCTCCTTTATCTTCCTGTCCCGGTAGGCGGTGTGAAGTACCGCACGGAAAGCCGACCAGTAGCCCGCCGCAGAATTGATATGCAGCTTTTGGCTGGTGTGTATGGATTGTGGGGCGTTAAGCAGATATTCCATGAACTTGCGGCACAAATCCACGTCCACCTCCTCAAAGGTGCATTTGCCGTTCACGAACCGCTCGAAATGTTTATAGACGTGCTGCCACTTGATATTCTTCCTGTCTGCCAACCCCTTGAAGTAGGCGAGGAAATCGCCTTTCATCTTGGCTTTGTCAAAGAAGCCGTTGTTCTCGTTGAAGATGGCTTCATAACGCCTATTACGCAGTATCTCCGCTTTTTTCATCATGCGTGCGTTGAAATCACGCTCCTGCTGGTTGGCAGGTTTGGCGAAGATGTAAATCCCAAGAGCTTCACGTGTAATCACCTTCATGGTGGTGTTGTCACGGTAGCCGGGATAATAGTCCAGACACAGCGAATACTGTGTTCCGTTCTTAATCTTGCGCTTGCGCAAGGTAACTGTCTTGCATTTGCTCATATTGATGATGTTTTAAGTTGTACATTTTCGGGGGTGTTCCCGTGTTTACGGTGGCAAAGGAACAACGTGAAACAACCGTGAATACCTCCACGACAATCATTTTGAAATAATTTTCCGGCAATGTCGGTTGCTCACGGTTGTTTCTCCCTTTCAGCCATGACACGCTCCACATCGGAGCGTAAAAGCAGGTTTTTCACGCCTACTTTTATCTTTTCGATGTGCTTCACCTTGACGATATGGCTGATGTTGGCGGAGGAAAGCCCGTAAATCTGCCGGACTTGCTCCACGGTGTAGTAGCGTTCATCGTTCACGAGGTCTGTCCTGCGGAGTTCGTCCAGATGGGATTTGGAGTAATAGGTGCGCCCGTATTCTCTTTTGGTCGGTATCTTGTGGCGGTAGGCGTATGCCCGGAGTGCGGAGGGTTTCATGCCGAACAGTTCTTCCGCTTCTTCAATCAGGAGCCAATCGGTGATATTGCTTGTATCTATAGCCATACCGAAGAACTCGTCAACGTGTTTCTTGCTGTAATAGTTTTTCCCTGCGATGCGGCAGATGGGAATGCGGTTGCGCTTGGCTGTGGTATAGAGCCACGACTGCCTGACCTTGAAGAGCGACATCACCTCCTCGCCAGAATAGAAGTCCAGCACTTCATAGGTTTCCTTTTCCCTTTTTTCTTTTTTGGCAAGCGGGGAAGATGAAGCGGACTTTCTCGGAGTGGAAGTACTGCCGGGCAGGACACGGTGGTAGGGATTGCCCTCCAGCATCCGCTCGATGTCTGTCTTGCGGATAAACGCCATGCGGTTGCTGATACGTGAGGCTTTCAGTTTGCCGAGGGCTACGAGTTTATAGATGTACTGTCGGGAACAGCCCATGAGTACTGCTGCTTTGGAAAAGGTGAGATACTCCTGATGCTGTATCTCCATCAAGGGGCGGACAGCTTTGAAGAGGTTGTTCTTCTGTTCCGTTCTAGCTCGTTTGGCTTCCGCCTGACAAGCCTCGCTGCAATATTTCTGTACCCCGCTCCGGGTTACAAATGACTTGCTGCAAAAATTGCATTTTCTGGTTGTTTTCATGCTGCTTTTATCGTTTACTGGTTCATTCCTTCAATCGTATATCTCTGAAATGGTGAACGGATGTAAACGGAGGTCAACCGTTGTCGCCTTTCTGCACAATGTTACTATTGCTGCATATCAGGGCGGTTGTTGTCGCTCATCGTAAACGGTTGTAAACCCTTGTCAACTGTCCGCACGATGTGGCAAAAAACAAGCTCCGCAAATTCTCCACGTCAGAAATACGTCTCAAAAATATGTGGAAATTTGGGAAGCATCAAAAAGCAGCCGAAAAGTGTTAATTTTTAGAATATTCTGATAGATAAAGACTTACGCTTGAATATTTCTGGTTATTTTTGGTTGTTTTGAGATTCTAAATACATGGGATCGTTTAATTTTTATCCACTGCCTTGGTTTTATATGGTGAACTTTCGGAATGACGGTTTGCTGTCTTCGAACAAACAATCAAGCTGTTTTTTCTGTTTGATAAAGATGTCCCGTAACTGTAGGTAAGAACGTTCTGAGCAAAGAATAAGGGTTACGGGACATCGGTACTATTTTTTTACTATATATCAAAACATGACCTTGCGGCTTGCACCGTTGCAGCGTACTACATATATTCCGGCAGGCAGTTCAACAGTTGTTGCGTTGCCGCTGTAGACCAGTCGTCCTGTCAGGTCGTATATGCTTACGGTCAGTCCGTTCGGGTTGTGCAGCATGCCGCCCTGTATGCTGATGCTCTCGGGCATTGAAGGTGTGTCGATGGCTGTACCTGAGATAGCCTGCAGATTGGTGAATTCTTTCCATACGTTGGCTGCCTTGTAGGCATCCAGTGATGAAGCAGGCACGTATACCGGTGTGTCGAGATTAAAGTATTTAAATGCGCTTGTTTCTGCCGTAGGTGGAACAGTGGCAAGTACGGTCATTTTTGTAATGGCAGCGAAATCTTCGAACGCATAAGACTCAATTTTTGATACATTTTCTGACAGGGTCAGTTCCTTGAGTGTGGTGCATTGACCAAAAGCGCTTTCTCCGATGCAAGTTACACTTTTGGGAACTGTATAGGTGGTTCCCGGCTTGGCGGCAGGATAACGCAGCAGCGTGGTTTTGTCTTTATTGAACAGCACACCGTTTTCAGAGCTGTAAGCTGGGTTGGCAGCATCTACGTTGATGTGCGTCAGAGCTGTGCAATAGAAGAATACATTCACTCCGATGTTTGTCACGCTTTTGGGGATAGTTACTTGCTTTAGCGACAGGCAGTAATAGAAGGCTGAATATTCAATGGTTGTAATGCTGTTGCCAAAGGTCACTTCAGTGAGGTCTGTACAGTTCTGGAACGCACCGTATTTGATGATTGTAACGCCGTCAGGTATGGTCACCGATGTGAAACTGCAATCATAGAACGCCTCCACTCCAATACTTGTCACCTTGTATTCAGTGCCTGCATAGGTTACGGTGGCAGGGATGTTCAACGCGCCATCGCCATACCCAGAGGTGATTTCTACCGTGTTGGCAACCAAGTCAGTCACATTGTATTTCAGTTTGTCCACAGTAAATTCCGTTGATATTGGCTGCAGATTGGTGAATCCTTTCCATACACTGGCTGCCTTGTAGGCTGACAGAGCTTCCAACGGAACATATACAGGTATGTCGCGGCTGACGTTTTCGAAAGATCTATCTGATGCCACTGAAGGTGGATTGGAAGCTAAAACCGTAATTTCCTTGAGATTTGAACAGTTTGCAAAAGCAAAACTTTCAATTTTTGTTACCCCTTTACCTATGACCAATTTCTCAAGCGCTGAACAGTTGGTAAACATGGATGTACTGATTTCCGTCAACCCGTCACCTATGGTTGCTTGCGTAAGTGAAGAACACCCATTGAACACATCCGAACCAACACTGGTTACGCTGGCAGGGATAGTCACTTCGGTAATTGCGGAGCATCCGTCGAATGCCTGCTCTACGATACTTGTCACACTATATGTCTTGCTGCCATAAGTTACACTTGCAGGAATATCCAGTTTGCCTGTCGGCTTTGTTGCATAACCTGTCAGTTCAACTTCATCAGCTATATAGTCGGTAACCTTGTATTTCAGGTTATCCACAGTAAATTCCGTTACCAAAGCCTGCAATTTAGTGAATTCTTGCCATATGTTGGCTGCCTTGTAGGCGTCAAGCGATGCGGCGGGTACATATACAGGAATAGCAAGGTTGACATTAATAAAAGCATTTGTCCCGACGGTTGGCGGAGTTTTTGCATGCACGAATAATTCAGTGAGGCCCGTGCAGAAATTTAAAGCATATTCCCCGATAGTTGCAACACTGCTCGGAATTGTCATAACAGTCAGTTTGTTACAGTCGTAAAAAGCCCAATCTTCAATTTTCGTCACACCGTCGGGGATAGAATAATCGGTATCCGCCTTGGCCGAAGGATATTGTAACAATGTGGTTTTGGCTTTGTTGAACAGGATACCGTTTTCGGAGCAGAAATTTGCATTTTTGCTGTTTACATTGAAACTTGTCAGACTGATACAACCATTGAATGCCAGGTTTCCGATACTTTCTATAGTGGACGGGATGTTTACCTGGGTTATCTTTTCACGATCAATGAAAGCCTGCTCATCAATCATTGTTACAGGAACTGTAATATTTTCTGTGGTTACCTTTACCCTGATTAAGCCCGGAATATCCAATATACCTTCAGGAGAATTTTCGTAACCCGATAAAATGGCATACATATCACCGGTTGCCGGTTGGACAACCTTGTATATTAGGTTATCCACAGTATGAGTGGTTTCCTTCGCCCATGCGCCTGTTACTGCCAACAGGGCAATGATAATAGTAAATAATCCTCTTTTCATAATATTACATTTTAAATGTTAGTATTATCGTTTTTTCTCAAACGTAAAGTAAACGAATTGCGGATTAGTCTGTTAGAACATACGGCGCATAGTAGAGGTGAAAATGTAAATCATGAAGCATTCTTCCCATGATTTTTTATAATATACGGCGCAAAGAAACAGGTCAAAATGCTATTATTCAACATTTTGACCTGTTTTTGGAATTATAAATTTCCAAGCTTGAAATCAGACATTCTGTTTGTTGCATTTGGAAAACGTCCGGTTGCCTGTTACCTTGCCGTTGTCATTCACAGTGTCAATTTCCGGCTTGTCTGATTTCCAGGAAACCCATAAGGTGGCAGCAGACAGCAAAAACAGCTGTAACCTGCAGTATTGCATTTTTGAATAAACAAGGTTTTATCTTTCTTGTCATTTTGAGTTAATTCTTGATTTACTGCTTTTTCTCTTTATCAGCTTCGAGGCTTGCCTTGCGGAAGGCCTTTGTCAGCCGTTCCAATTCCAAAGATGCCTTGCGGGCACGACAGCCCGCAGCTTTGTTACCGCGCTCGTTCTGGAGCATTCCGTCTGTAAGGAGAGCCTCGCTTACCCGACGGATTTCTTTCAATAGTTCTTCAATCATCATTCCTGTCATTTTTAATTAATATTATGGTTAACGGTTTTTTTCCTCTTATACTGATGACCTTCATTCCGGCCAACAGTTTCAATGATAATACGTACAAAATTAAAGGGATACAGGCAATCACGTTAACACAGACAGCGCATAATGAGGTCCGTACTTGATAATCACGGAGCATTTTTTGGAAGAACAATTAAAACATACAGCGCAAAAAACAGGTCAAAAGACTATCGTTCAGACTTTTGACCTGTTTCGAAAATTACAATTCCCCTCAATTCGGAAATCAGGATTTTTCCTTCCGGTATTGTGATGGCGTCATACCGAATTTTTCCTTGAACAGTTTGGTGAAATAGCTTGCGGACTCGAAACCGCACATCAGGACAATATCACCGATGGACTTTTCTGGATCCTGCAGAAGTACTTGGGCATGAGCCAGTCTTGACTGGTTGATATAGGTTGAGGTGCTCATGCCGGTTATGGACTTGACTTTCCTGTTGAGTTGGGATTTGCTCAGGCACATGTTGTCTGCAAGCATTTCAGAGTTCAGGTTGGAGAGGGAGATTTTGGAGAATATGAAATTGTTGAGCTTCACGAGGAATTTCTTTTCAGGTTCCGGCGTATCGGGATCTTTTGAAATTTCCTTGCTCTCGACCAGAATCCGGCTGTATTTTTCTCTGAGCATATTGCGATAGCAGATCAGTTTGCGGATCCGTAGTTTCAGTTCATCCTGACTGAACGGTTTTATCAGATAGGCATCAGCACCATATTCAAACCCTTGCAATTTGTGGGTATCATCGCTTTTTGCCGTGACAATAATGACCGGTATATGGTTGAGTAACTCGGAATTACGGATATCCCGTGTCATCTCCAGACCGTCGTATTCAGGCATCATGATATCGGTTATAATGACATCAGGAACATATTCCTCAGCCTTGATGAGTCCCTCTTTGCCGTTGTGGGCATAAATGACAGAAAAGTTGTCCTTGATGATATTTCCGATATAGCGGGCTATGTCTTCATTGTCTTCTACGACAAGGGCGATCTCTGAGTCTTTTGAAATGACATCGTCTTTGTCGGTTGTATCCCGGTTGTCAGTCCGGTCCGGTGTCTCGTAAACAGTTTCCTTTATTCCAGAGTCTGGTATCCATTTTTCTAGCGGGTTCGTTCCTTGCCTTATCGGAATAGACACGACGAACGAGGCACCTTCTCCCGGCCTGCTGGAAACTTCGATACTGCCCCCCATGGCTTCGGCCATCTGTTTGGTCAGGGCCAGACCGATGCCTGTGCCTCCTTCGGAACACTTGTCTGCCTGAAAGAAAGGTTCGAAAACACGAGGCAGATCCTTTGGTTTTATACCGCAACCGGTATCCTCAACCTGTATCCGGATATTTTGTTTCACCATCGTGCTCCTGACCATAATCCGCCCTCCTTTAGGTGTGAATTTCAGAGCATTGAATAGAATGTTCATCATGATTTTGTACATAAAATCCGGTACGAATTCCATATTGACCTCTTTTTCTTCGGATTTGTACTGGAGTTCTACGAGGTTCTTTATGGCTTGAGGGCGGATCTGCTCAACCACCATCTGGATGAAAGCCGTCATGTTTCCGGTTTTCCAGTCTGCTTCTCCAATGGCCGAACGCACTTTGGCGATATCCAGAAGCTGGTTTACCAAAATCAGAAGTCTTTGTCCCTGTCTTGAAATGGCATCTATCTCCGTTACTGATTTTCCGCTGTTTTCCTGTGCAGCTCTCAGTTCCTCCGCACAACCCAGGATAACGGTGAGCGGTGTGCGGAATTCGTGAGTCACATTGGTGAAGAATTCCTGTCGGGCAAGACTGTTTTTTTTGATGATATGTTGTGCCTTGGCCTTGATCCTTAAAGCATAAACGAGAGAAAAAATTGCTGCAGAGGAAAAAACGATGACAATGATAAGAAAATAGAGTATCATTTCCTTTTTCTGCTGCTCGCTGACGTATGCCTGACTGACGACTTCCTTTTCCTTATTCCCTTTTTCCGTTATATAACTCACTCGCAGATTGTTCAGGTGATTGATGTTTTTTTCGTTGTTTACACTGTCTGTAAAGGCCAGATATTTTCTATAGTTTTCGAGCGATGCCTTGTAATGGCCGCTCTTTTCTTCATATTCAGCCTTCAGGCGGTATGCTTCGGCAAGGTGCTCCCATGAGTTTATTTTTTTTGCCGTTTCCAGTCCTTCGTTGATATAGTTGATGGCGTTCCCGTTCTGTCCAAGGGCAAGATATACCCTTGCTATGGAAAAGCAGGACTCCAGCCAGTGCCATCTGTCCTTGTCGCCCGACATCAGATCATAGGCGTTTTTGTATGATTCCAATGCTTTGCTCCAATTGCCGTCCTGTTCCGATAATCGTCCGAAATGGTTATAACACAGTGAGATACCAAGCTTTGAATTGGCAAGCCGGTTCTGTTCCATGGAATAACCGTAATAAATCCATGCCGAATCCTTGTCTCCATTGGCTTCTTTTACATAGCCAATATTAGCGTAGTTGATGGCTTGGCCAAGATGGCTTCCAAGTCTTTTTTCTCCGGCAAGCGCTTCTTTGAACACTTTTTCTGCTGCCTCGTTGTTTTGAAGCGTCAGCTGGATGTTGCCAATCCCGTTGAGTGATATGACTCTGTTTTTTTGAGCCCTTTCAGAAGACTGGTCACTGAATTTTCCACAGTAGGAGAGTGCCTCATAATGTCTGACTGCCGCTTCATTCAAAACACCAAGACGCCTGAAGTCTGTTCCAAGCTGATTCAATATGTAGATAATGTTGGCGGTGTCTTTCAGTTCTTTTGCCAAAGACAATGCTTTTTCGTGATATTCCAGGGCTGTCTTGAAATCAGAGGACTCGCGATATACCTTGCCGAGTTCTCTCATGGTTACCATTTTCCCCACATCATCATTATCGGCCTCGTAGACGGATAATAGGTCTTTTAGGGCATCTGTATTTCGGTTGGCAGAAACAATGCTGTCAATCTGTACGATATGATTGTCATAAGAATAATTCTTATGCTCTTCCTTGCACGAAATAAAAAATGCCAAGGTTAACAGGATCAGTGCTTTCTTCATAAAAACTAATCGGTGTATAAGTTATTATTCGCTTTTAACTTGCGTCTTGAGTTACTTCTGTTATGCAGGTCAGCGGCATGCCGCTGCTTTTCTTTAAGAACTGTAACTGCCGTTATCACCGTATACAGCTCAAATAATCCAATATTAATTCTCATATAATTAAACCTGCTCATCATGATTTTGTAATGTTTCGTTTTTCGGTGAATCAGGTCAACAAATGTATGGTTCCTCTCTTTCTGGCATCCTCGTCCTGTTTTGATGTGGTCAACTTCTGCCATTCGTTTGCCATTACAGAAAGCTGTTTCTCTCATCGGCTATGGCTCGGTTTCGTCAAAAGTAGCCGGAAAGTGCGAAGAGGCTTTCTCTGGTTATGCTTCTTGTTCTCACTCTTTGTCATGATGGTGCGAGAGGTCATTGACGTTACTCGTGCCAGTCAGTCCAAAGTCTATTTATATTAGATGTTTTTATATGACACTGTATTATAATAAGGTTTATTACCTGACAATCATTCGTAAAGCAAGGTTATCCCTTTAGGACAGTCTGCTGTTGGCCGAACAATAGGTTCTGACATGATACTTAGGGGATCACTCATGATTCCTTGTTGTATGTTTTTTACAAAGATAATGATTTTATGTTAATTAAGAAATTTTTGCGAAGTTTTTTATGATCACAGTTTTCCAATCGCAGACTTAATATGGCCTTTTTCCGTTAATGACTGTCTCGCGTGTAATCAGGGATACATAAGGGTAGGGCCAGGCAGAACGAAAGGCAAACAATATGGTTGATGGAGGAGGGTATGATGAATGCCGGTACGTAACCGCAAGCCTTCAACCGGTGTATGCCATTGGACATGAAAAACACCGGGGTTGTGATTTTATAAACCTGCGAGTTGTTCATTCGATGATATTGTTATACCTTTGTATGCTGACAAACAGCTGAAACTGACGGATTTTGTACGTATGTCAGATTATCCCAGACTGTTTTCAGACAAATCAGAATCAGGGTAAAAAGAACTGGTGACAGGCGTGAAGCCTGTGGCCTTGAAACGGCAATGGTATAAAAACGATGAACACAATATTGATTATCGAGGATGAGAAAAGGGTGGCCGACCTTCTGAAGGCGGGACTTGAGGAAGCAGGATATATGACATTGGTTGCCTATGACGGGGAGATGGGGTTACGCCTGTTCCGCTCTAATGTGGTTCAATTGGTCATATCGGATATCGTGCTGCCTAAGATGGATGGTTTCGCGGTATGTAAGGAGATCAGACGCATTAACGCCAATGTGCCTGTTCTGATGCTGACGGCATTGGGATCTACCGACGATAAACTGGACGGGTTTGATGCCGGGGCGGATGATTATATGGTAAAGCCATTTGACTTCCGTGAACTTTGTGCACGTGTCAGAGTGCTGATGAAACGCAGACAGGAGGTGGATGAGGTGCCTGCCGTTTTGAATTACGCCGATCTGGTGATCGATCTGGAGAAGCGTAATGTGACGCGTTCTGGGATACCGGTCAGACTCTCGCCAAAGGAATATAATCTGTTGGTGTTCATGGTGGAAAATGCCGAGAAGGTCATTTCGCGTATTGATATTGCCGAAAAGGTCTGGAATACGCATTTTGATACGGGAACCAATTTTATTGATGTGTATATCAATTATCTTCGCAAGAAGATAGACAAGGCATTTCCTGTCAAACTGATACATACCAAACCTGGAATAGGCTTCATATTAACAGAGAATCCATGAAAATCAGAACTTCCCTCACACTGAAAACCACGGTTGCGACAGCGGCTGTATTCCTTCTTTGCATGGTGCTTATATATGTGGTCAGCAGCCATAGCCGCAGCCGGACTTTTTATCATGACCTCAAGGGTGAAGCTGTCACCAAAGCCCATCTGTTCCTGCAGAATCAGGTGGATGCGGCGACCATGCAGTCCATTTATCTCAATAACCGGAAATTTATTGATGAGGTGGAAGTGGCGGTGTATACTTCTGATTTCCGGATGCTCTATCATGATGCCATTGATAATGATATTATCAAGGAGAATGCGGATATGATAACCCGTATCCTGTCGGAAAAGGAAATCGAATTTGATATTGGCGAGTATCAGGGTGTAGGCCTGATCTATACTTATGACGGTAAGGATTATATCGTGACGGCAGCCGCTTACGATGGATATGGCCATCAGAACATGCACGAACTGCTCAAGACGCTGGTCATCCTGTTTGTGATAGGGTTATCTTTACTTTATGTGACCGGATATATATTGGCCGGGGCGGCATTGCGTCCCGTGAAGGCCATTGCGGAGGAAGCGGAAAAGATAACCGAATCGAAACTGGATCACCGGTTGCCGGTGAAGAATGATAAGGACGAATTGGGAGAGTTGAGCATGGTATTCAATTCGTTGCTGGAGCGTCTGGAGCAGTCTTTTAAGGCTCAGAAAAATTTTGTCAGTAATGTTTCACATGAAATGAAAACTCCTCTGGCTTCACTGACTGCAGAATTGGACCTGGCCTTACAGAAAGACCGTACGGCAGAACAGTACCGTGCAGCCCTGCAGAATGCTCTTCAGGATGCACACAACATGACACGTCTGACAGAGGGGCTGTTGAATCTGGCCCGTGCAGACTATCAGCGTGAACAGATCAGGATGCAGGACATACGTCTGGACGAGCTGTTGCTTGACGTACGTGAGTATATTCTGAGGGCACATGCCGACTATCATGTCGATATGGTTTTCGATCAGGAAGAAACGGATGATGACCGTTTTGTCAGTGTGTCCGGAAATCTTTATCTGCTCAACATCGCTTTCACCAACCTGATAGACAACAACTGCAAATATTCTGATAACCACACGTCAATAGTTCATATTTCGTATTGGGACAAGAACGTGGTTATCAGTATGTCGGATACGGGAATCGGTTTGAGCGACAAGGACAAACAGCATATCTTTACCCTGTTTTATCGTGGTGAAGACAGTGACCGGTTTAAAGGTAATGGCATCGGAATGACATTGGCAGACAAGATCATACGTCTGCACAATGGAAGTATTGAGGTCCATTCCCACCGCGGTCAGGGTACTACATTTGTGGTACGCCTGCCGCATCTGTAAGCCTCTCTGACTTTGGTCGGGGCAAAATTCTAATGGTTTTCTAATTCCGTTCTAATGGTTTTCTAACGGTGGTTCCCGTGTGTCTGCTCTAATTTTGCGCTGTGATAATTAACATAGTCGCAATCATTAAGCAAATGCATCATCAGAATGAAAAGAAGAAACCCGAATTTAGCCTTTAACACTGAGAGGGTGTTTATGGCAGCACGTCAGCCTCTGACTTCTGTGTTCAGTTATTTTCAGACTACTCCCGAGGGGTTGATGGCTGAAGAGGTGGAAGACCGTCAGAGGCAGTATGGAAAAAATGAGGTTCAGCACGAAAAAAGGAAGAATCCGTTTTCCATGTTCATCAAAGCTTTTATCAATCCGTTTATTGGAGTGCTGACGGCTCTGGTCATAGTTATCGTTTGTTATTGATGTCATGATGGCTGCTCAGGGCGAGCAGGACTGGACTGCCATCATTATCATCACTACTATGGTCGTGGTGAGCGCTATCCTTCGATTCAGACAGGAATGGAAAGCAAGCGAATCGAATGAAGCGCTGCTTAAAATGGTGACCAATACCTGTCTGGTCAAGCGTGCAGACCGTGAAGACGAAGAAATGCCGATATCAGACATTGTACCGGGCGATATTGATAAATAACCAATTGCATGATCCCATTTGATGGGAAGCATAAAATATTACATGCTTTAAGAGAATATTCCATTTTCCATGGTTCCGGGATCTGTTATTTTTGCGATGTTTTGTTAATCAATTAAATTCAGATCTTATGAGAACCAGGTTATTAAGACTTGTAGCTTTAATTTTGTGTATGACTGTCTGGGGTGGATATATCGCCGGACAGTCTTTACGGATTGCCTGTATTGGCAATAGTATTACGGAAGGAATGGGGATTGCGGATAAGGCAAAAGACAGTTATCCTGCCCAGTTGAGACAGATGTTGGGAGAGGGGTATGATGTACGTAATTTTGGAATCAGTGGGCGGACGATGCTCCGTAAAGGAGATTATCCCTATTGGAACGAACAGGCTTACGCTGACTGCAAACAATTTTGTCCAGATGTAGTTATACTCAAACTGGGAACGAATGATTCAAAAGGCTATAACTGGATCTATAAAAAGGAATTCCAGAAGGATATGCAGGATATGATTGATGAACTGTCGGCGTTACCTTCACATCCTGTAATATATTTGGGGTATCCGGCTAAGGCGTTCCAGAATCCGTTTGGTATATCTGATGCAGTGATAACCGGTGAGATCATACCTATTATTGGCGTAGTGGCAGAAGCAAATAATTTGCCGGTCATTGATTTTCACTCGGCTTTTGAGGACAAACCTTATCTGATGCAGGGTGACAGCATTCACCCTAATGAAAAAGGTGCTACCATGATGGCGGCACTCGTCAGAACAGTTCTGACAAATGCCGGAATTGTCAATGCGGGTTTTGAAACCGGAGAGATATCCGGAGAACCTTCCGGAATCCTTCCTCAAGGATGGGATTCTGCGGATGATGCTGAAAAAATGGAGTTCGTTTTAAGTGAGAATGAGCCTGCGGAAGGAAGTAAATGTCTTGAAATCAAGAATAACGGTGCCATGATGTCGGGAATCTGTCAGGAGATTCCGCAACTGGCAGAAGGCGAATATATTCTTAAGGCAGATGTATGGACTGTCACTACAGGAGAATCCCTTATCTTTGTCAATGGAAAGAATGGTAAGTTGATTTCGCAGGAAACCGGACAGGCCGGTCAGTGGGTGACTCTGACAGTCAAATTTCAGGTTCGTTCTGGAGATGGTCCGTTGACTATTGGTTTGGAAACAGGCAATGGACAATATAAAGTGGATCACTTCCGGATCGATTGCCCTTCACAGAAACTTCAGGATATTTACCGGAATGTAATGGAGGAGAAGAGAAAGCAACTGATGTCATATCAGAATAAGTTGAATGCTCCGCTGAATATGCTGGCTCAAAAAGCCATCGAAGCAACTGCCGATGTAGAGAATAACGAAGAAAAATTAGTTAAGGTTATCAATGAACTGAGTTACGCCTGCAATGTTCTGTCGGAAATAGGACCGGTATGGGAGACTGCCAAGGGAAATCTGGTTCTTCATCAGAATGTGTTGGAAAATTCAGAATGTACCAATGATACGTTGGCTAGTCTTTACGAAAAGACAATAAAGGAGCATGCTGCTTTATTGGATACCGTAATGACAGTGAAAAGTATCGGGGTATCATCAGATCATTTGAATGCAGTGAGTCGTGAATACGTTTATTGGGCCAGTCCTCAAAAAGGGAAAACCATGGATGTTACTTTTCTGATGAATAATCCTCAGGTTCTATCAGCAGATGGTTGGATTAACGGCAGTATCGCTTTCGGCTATGAATATGATGGTGCACCGGACAGCCTTTATCTGGATAAGTGGAATGCCTTGTTGGTGGCTTATCAGAGTGTGGAATTGCCTAAGGGAATATATAGGCTTACGGCAGCTACGCGGGCTTCGGAGTATATTGCAGAGCATTTTATTTATATGAGCGTAGGAGCCCGCCAATATCGCACGGATGGGCATAAGGTAGGAAGTACCGGTAATGAGTTAGGTAATGGTTGGGGATGGACGGTGGTAGACAGTGTTACCGTGCCTGTTGATGCGGGTGCAGTCAAGATCGGATTTTATGCTAATGCAGTTAATCTGCAGTGGGCCAGTTCAGATGATTTCAGGCTGGAAAAGATAGGGGTGTTGTCATCGGAAGAAGATTTGGATATAATGAAGCAGAAACTGTCTGATACAATGGAAAAGGCTGGTATGATTGACATAAAAGCCAATGTCGGTGTGGAGTCTTTGCAGCGTCCTTTGGATTTGGCCGAGAATCTGACTGACAGGATTGCTATGGCGGAGCGCGTTATGGGAAAGAAGTCTACTTTGAATGAAGTAAAACGCAGTCTCATGAATCTGGAAGAAGCAATACAGGAATTTGAACAGGCTGAATTAAACCGACCGGCTGAAGGCGAAAGATTTTGTCTGGTCGCAAGTCATGAAGCATATACTGACTGCACTCTGACCAGAGTAGACAAGAATACAGATCGTCTTCAATTCATGCAAGGTCCTGATCCGGATATGTCACAGAACCTTGAGTTAGTTAAGATGGAAGAAGGAAACCGTTATATGGCGGTTATGACAGATGATGACGGTGGTTTGAATTATTTGTGTGAGGGAGCCGATGGTCTTGTATCTCTGACGGCAGAACAGTCTGAAGCTTTACTGTTGGTTGTTGAGGCTACAGGTACGGATGGTGTTTATCGTATGCAGAGTGTTCATACCGGGTATTTTCTGGGAATAGGAAAAAATCAAGCACTGCTGATGGCTGATATGGAAAACAAGGATGTTTGTGTCGATTGGCTGCTTCCGCAGGCTTTGAAAGCAAAAGTGGATCTGGAAATAGGTGAGGCCGGTATTGGTACACTGATATTGCCTTTCTCTGCAACTTGTCCTGAAAACCTTGAAGTGTATGACTGTGTGGGAATAGATCAGGAAGGTTTTCTGATGCTGGATAAGGCAGAACGTATAAATGCGTGTACACCTTATCTGGTGGTGGCAGAAACAGGCCTGTATCATTTTGAAGGATGGGGCGTGGCAAGCCGGACAGAATACAGTAAAGGAATGTTGTCCGGAGTGTTGAAGCAGACAGAAACTGATGGTATAAACGATTATGTGCAGTCTGTTTCAGATGAATATGGTGTTGTGTTCTGTCGTCCCGAAACTGAAACTGTCATATCCGCTTACAGTGCCTATGTTAACGTGAATGGTTCTGCTGGTGATCAAGCGAATATATTGAGGCTACCATCCCAGATTACTGCAATAGACTGTGTTCAGGCTGATGATAACAGATTGGTAGATGTATATACTTTATCCGGATTATTATTAAGAAGGGGAGTGGAAATGCGTAAGGCGACAGAATCTTTGGAGAAAGGTGTTTATGTGATTAATAATCAAAAAGTATATGTAAAATAAAGCGTTGTATATAAAATAATTGTTTTAAGATGATTTTTTATCAAAATAATTAAGATAAATTGTTAATTATATGGGCTCGTTATTTTGCCATAATTTTTTTTTGATTATCTTTGCAGCATAATAGCCGTGAGGTTATATTGGTTAATGATCTAAATTAGTGAATTAAGTTAGTAAATTATTAATGATTAGTGAGAGTCCCGAAAAGTTTGTGATAAATCTTTCGGGGCGTTTTTTTATATGTAGCGTGAGTCTTGACTTGATGGGTCTGATCCTATAACGTTGTGTCGGGGAGTCCATCAGAATGGCAGATCAGAAAAACAAAAAATAATACATTTATATTATAAGATCTTCCATTGAGTTGTCTGATGTCTCATATTAATTTTGCGGCAACTTAATCATATTGCCAATATTAAAATCTAATATTAATGAAAAGTAAAGTATTGTTTTTGTCCTTGCCTGTACTGTTGTCTGCTTGTACATCATCACAGGACAGTATGAAGTTGTCCGGTAACTGGCGGTTTTCTACAGACGGTACAAAATGGGATCAGACTATCGTTTTGCCCGGTTCTATGGCTTCCAATGGATTGGGGGATGATATATCCGTCTCTACACCTTGGACGGGTGGAATCGTGGATTCTTCATTTTTTAAAAGTGAACATTATGCCAGGTATCGTGTGGACGGTCATGTGAAAGTACCATTCTGGTTGCAGCCTGTCAAATATTATAAAGGAGTAGCCTGGTATGAAAAAGAGGTCATATTGCCCGATTCGTGGGATGGGAAGGACATACAGCTTTTTCTGGAGCGTTGCCACTGGGAGACCAGATTGTGGGTAGACGGTCGTGAGATTGGGATGAGGAATGCACTTGGTGCACCTCACCGTTATGATTTGACTGGAATTTTGTCACCAGGAAAGCATACCTTGTTATTGCAGGTGGACAATACCGTGAAAGATATAGATCCGGGAGAAAACTCACATAGTATTTCCGATCATACTCAAGGTAACTGGAATGGTATCATCGGTGAAATCAGTCTACGCATGAAACCGCGTCTGAATATCTCGCGTGCAGACATATATCCTGATGCCGACAATCATTCGGTTACAGTAAAAACTGTTGTGATGAACAGAAAAGATAAGAATTCTGAAGCTGTCATTTCCATGAAGGTGGGAAAAGATCGTATGGAGAAGAGCGTACGTCTTAAACCGGGTATGAATGAATTGGAAATGACGTTGAGGATGACGGGCAGGATGAAAAAATGGGATGAATTCAATCCAAATCTTTATAAACTGGAGATGATGATTAAGGATAATGAGGATAAAAGCAGGCATATATGGACGGAAAAGTTCGGATTCAGGGATTTCCGTGTAACGGATGGTAAACTTACCATTAATGGCAGAAGGGTTTTTCTGAGAGGGACACTGGACTGTGCTGCTTATCCTCTGACCGGTTATCCTCCTACGGATCGGGAGTCGTGGAAAAAAGTGTTCAGCGCTTGTAAGGCGCATGGCTTGAATCATGTACGTTTTCATTCCTGGTGTCCTCCGGAAGCAGCTTTTGATGTGGCTGATGAAATGGGATTGTATCTGGAAATAGAATGCTCGTCATGGGCAAATCAGTCGGTGACACTTGGTGACGGATTACCTGTAGATCGTTTTATACATGAAGAAAGTAAGCGTATTGTAACTGAATTCGGTAATCATCCTTCTTTTTGCATGATGATGTATGGCAACGAACCCGGAGGAGCGAAAAGTCACCGCTATCTTTCTGATTTTGTGTCAGGATGGAAAGAAACGGATGATCGGAGGTTATATTGTTCCAGTGCTGGATGGCCCAATTTGCCGGAGAGCGATTTTTTGAATGATGCAGCTCCGCGTATTCAGGCATGGGGGCAAGGTGTGAACAGTATAATTAATGCTCAACCGCCGCGTACCGATTATGATTGGAGCGGATATACGGGCCGTTTCAGTCAACCCATGATCAGTCATGAGATCGGTCAGTGGTGTGCCTATCCCAATTTCAGAGAAATGAAAAAGTATGACGGGGTGATGAAACCGAAAAATTTTGAGATTTTTCGTGAAACGCTGGAAAAAAATGGAATGGGACATCTTGCAGACAGTTTTTTGATGGCTTCAGGAAAATTGCAGGCTTTGTGTTATAAGGCTGATATTGAGGCAGCCTTGAGGACGAAGGATTTTGGTGGATTCCAGCTTTTGGGATTGAGTGATTTTCCAGGACAAGGTACGGCATTGGTCGGGGTGTTGGATGTTTTTTTGGGAACAGAAGGGATATGTTTCTCCCGATGAATTTCGTCGTTTCTGTAATACCACGGTGCCATTGGCGCGTTTGCCGCGGTTGATATATACCAATAATGAAGAATTGGTGGCCGATGTGGAGGTGGCTCATTTCGGCCCCTCTGTGCTTCGTGAGAATAAAACCAGTTGGGAATTGAAAACCTCTGAAGGCCGGATTGTGGCTTCCGGTGAGCTTCACCATGATGAAATTACCATCGGTAACGGATTTCAATTAGGGCAGATCAGAACGAAGTTGGATAAGATCAGAGAGGCAACACAGATGACATTGGAGGTAAGGGTCGGAAGGTTTGTCAACAGTTGGCATGTGTGGTGTTATCCTGCCGATGTTTCTCATGAATCTGTAGGAAAAGACATATTATTGACTGATCGGTTGGATGAAAATGCAATTCGGAAACTGGATCAAGGTGGTAAGGTCCTGTTGTCTTTAAGAAAAGGAACATTGTCTCCGAAGATGGGAGGAAGTATTCAGGTCGGTTTTTCCAGTATTTTCAGGAATACGGCATGGACATTGGGACAAGCTCCTCATACATTGGGAATCCTGTGTGATCCGAAGCATCCGGCCTTTAACCATTTTCCTACCTCATATTATAGTGACTATCAGTGGTGGGATGCCATGAGTCATTCCAATGTAGTGGATCTGTCTGAATTCTCAGTTGATGTTACCCCTATAATAAGGGTGATTGATGATTGGTTTACTAACCGGCCTTTGGCGTTGGTTTTTGAAGTGAAGGTAGGGAATGGAAGTTTATTGGTGAGTGGTATTGATTTCTGGCAAGATATGGAAAACAGAAAAGAAGCCCGGCAGTTATTGTATAGTCTTATGGATTATATGTCCAGTACCGCTTTCCATCCTCAGGTCAGGTTGACACCGCTGCAATTACAGAAGCTGAATCCTGATCGTTAAAAAAGAACCCCTTCACCGGGAAGGTCTTTTTGCAGGCCTTAGGTGAAGGGGGCGACAGAAATTGAGTGAGACATTATTACAGACGATTCCTATCCGACTAGTGAAAAGAGGAGATGTTTTGGTGTTGCGGACTGCTTAATATCCGAACACGACCGTGTGAATGATAGATAGGAATCGTCTTATTCTATATTAGTGGAATTAAGTATTTGGTGTTAACATAGTAACTGGCTGTATCCTTTGGAGCATTGCAGTGCAGAGTCATTGTCTTTTCGCCTCTGAATGAACGCCATTTCAGCTTGACCTGGATTTTGTCACTGTCGAAATCCGACAGACTGTCGAGCTTGAAAGCTACCAGGGCATCGTT
Source organism: uncultured Paraprevotella sp. (assembly GCA_900546665.1). GTDB lineage: Bacteria > Bacteroidota > Bacteroidia > Bacteroidales > Bacteroidaceae > Paraprevotella > Paraprevotella stercorigallinarum. Next base: position 24,524 of record URDY01000006.1, read on the forward strand.
AACGTTGAGGTCATTGTCGCCATTGGCATGATGACGGAATTCTACTTCATATATGTTTCCTTCACGTTTGACTGGCAGAAGGTTCACCCAATGTGCCTTGCCTGTGTTTCCCCAGTAAGTCTTGAAATGAATGGTCAGGTAGCCGTCTTCTGCTACGGTGAGCCAGTCGTCAATGACCTCAACCGGATCCGTACCATAGACAGAGTCATTGGCTGAAGCCAGATCGGGAGCCATTTGCTTGGTCAGGATGCTGTCAATCCAATTGACATATATCGATTGTGATAAGTCCTGGGCTGCCCGGCCGGAGTTACGGTAACATAACAGGGCGCGTACTTCTTTTTCGCCATAGGGTGAAGACGAGAGGTTTACCGGATGGAGTGTTACGCTGTCGTTAAGCTGAAAATAACAGATGCGATCTTCTGTGCTTTTGACTGTCACGATAGCATCGGGACCTGGTTCTGAAACCCAGACTTCGTATTCATCGTGGTCTGCACAAGATGTCATGAACGAAGTCATTGTACATATACTGCAAGTTATTAATCCGTATATAAAAGCGTGTAATTTCATCTTTTTGTTGTTTTTGATTTACCCTTTAAATCCGGAAAAGGGAATAGTACGGCTTTGTTTTTGGTTAATGTATGTTAATTCAGTAAAATGCTTATGGAAAGAAGTGTAGAAAACGCCTGAAGTAATATTTATGGCGGCTAATTAATAATAATATAATGAGGAATTTAGATGCTCTGGAAAAGATGATGAAACAGCTGTAATTTCCTCATGTCGCTTTTTATTGGTAATTTTGTGTCGTTTTTACATTTAAAAAGATTGTTTATGGAACTAATCATGCTTGGAACAGGTAATGCGACAGTTACGAAGTGTTATAACACTTGTTTTGTTCTGCAGGAAGGTCAATCCGGATTCTTGGTTGATGCAGGTGGAGGTAATGGCATACTTCGTCAGATGGAATTGGCCGGTATACGCTTGGACAGTATTCACTCGATGTATATTACCCATGCACATACAGACCATATCCTGGGAGCCATTTGGGTGGTGAGGATGATAGCCCAGAAAATGTTGAAGGGAGCCTATGACGGACAATTTGAAATCTACACGCACGACAAGTGTATTCAGGTATTGGAAACATGTTGCCGCTTGATGTTACCATCCAAATTGACCCGTCTGTTTGGTGAACGGATTTTTCTGAAGGAAGTGAAGGATGGAGATACGTTCACCGCATCAGGCATGGCTTTTCAGTGTTTTGATATCGGATCTACCAAAGAAAAGCAGTTTGGATTCAGGGCTGTTTTGCCGGGGAATACGGTATTGGCCTGTTTGGGTGACGAACCGTTCAATGACCGGAATAAGGAACAGGTAGAGGGGGCTGACTGGTTGCTTTGTGAAGCTTTTTGTCTGTATGCCGATCGGGAGAAATTCCAACCTTATGAGAAACACCACAGTACGGCCGCTGATGCCGGACGGTTGGCTGCTCAGTTGCGGGTGAAAAACCTGGTACTTTATCATACGGAAGACAAGACATTGGATCGTCGAAAAGCGGTTTATAAAGCAGAGGCTGCCCAATCGTTTGGAGGAGCCGTTTATGTACCGGATGATCTGGAACGCATCCGGATTGAATAAATAACAGGATACACCCAAAGAAGATCAGGGTTTGTTTAGGACAATGATCTTCTTGGTGTTTTAAAAAGGTACAGATGCGTGAAAATGCAACTGTTCGCCCGTGTAAGGATGTCGGAAGGTCAGACTTTCTGCATGCAGATAGAGGCGGTCTGCCTTGGTGCCGTAAAGACTGTCGCCTATGATAGGGGAATCAAGGCCGTCCGGATGGGCCGCATGTACGCGTAATTGATGCGTTCTTCCGGTTTCGGGGTAGAATGCCACTCTGGTGTGTCCGTTTTCTCTGGCAAGTACTTCATAGCGGGTTACGGCCGGCTTGCCATAAACGGAACTGACCATCTGCAACGGTCTTTCATCCGGATTAGGACAAATAGGGAGTCGGATAAATCCTTTGTCAGGTCGGATTTCGTTTTCAAGCAAAGCAATATAGCGTTTTTTGATCATCCGTTTTTCGAACAGTTCTTGTAGCTTCTGATGAGTATCCTTATCCTTGGCCAAAAGTAACAGACCGGAAGTCGCCATATCCAGACGATGAACGATAAGAGGACCTTGGGCATCAGGATAATGTTCGTGTGCCCATTGCCATACGGAAGGCAAATCCGATTTTCCGGGTACAGAGAGCATACCGGCCGGTTTGTTGACGGCGATGAGCCATTGATCTTCGAAAATTATTTCAACGGTGTGTCGGGGCGTACCGGAAGTTAACGGATCAGGTTCTACATGAAGTCCTTGAAGCATGTGCCATAAAATAGGCTCACATTTGCTCCTGCACGACGGATAATAACAGCCGTGACGGCGGATGACATCCTTAGGGGAGTTCCCCCACCAGAATTCCGCCATTGCCAAGGGTTGACAGCCAGTAAGATAAGCTTGTTGAAGAAGTTTGGGGGCTGCACATTCACCACTGCCTGACGGGGGCGTAGTCCGGCCATATTCCCGAAATATACGACATAGGTCTTTTTCCTGCCCCTCGGCGTTCAAAAATATAAACTGTGCAAACAGTTGTTCCTGTAATTGGGCAGAGCGTTGTTTGCGTTCAAGTTTCAGCTTATCGATTTTCTGTCGGGTTGACTGTATTTTCTGCCGACATTCTTCAAGATGATTCTTCCAGTATTTTTCCAGTCGTTTGAATTCGGCTTTCTGATACTGGCTTTCTTTGATAAGAACGGCCTTTTCTTCTTCAGACAATGCCTGTTGGCGTTTTTGGTCACGTATGGCCTTTGCTTGCTGTAAGGCTGTTTTGGCCTCATCAAGTGTAACAGTTGCATTCCTCTCAGCTTGTTGCAGATTGGCGATGTCGGTTTGATAAGCACTGTTGTTTGTCAACTCTTCGATCTGACGGTTCAGTGCTGAAATCTGTTCTTCTCCTTTTTTAAAGAATCCGTCGGGATTGAGCAGATCATAAACAGGCGGGACAAAGTAGGACCAGTCGTTACGTCCAAGCAGAATTCCTGAGTAGGCAGCAAAAAAGCCAATTTCATTCTGTGGCGTTTCTACGACAAGTACACCGAACATCTTACCTTTCTCTAGTTCCTCTTTCCATTCCGGATGGTTTTGAATTTCTTTACAGACCAAATCAGCAGCCCGTTGACATAACGGATGCGGTTCGTAATGAAACGGATAAGTGAAAAGTGCAGGCAAACTGTCTGACTGAGGGTTGAAAGGCAGTGTATGCAGATAGCTGAGGCTTGTGTTTGTCATTGTCTTGTCATTCTTGATACGCAAAGTTACGAATAAAAATGAAATATTGAAACTTGTATTCATGGTAGAAAAACAATGTAGGCCATAGAGTCTGTTAATGATTTCTGCCATTTCGGACTTTCTCTTGTTTATATGTTTTTGGACATTATATGTTTTTTCAGATTCTTCATCTTTTCTTTCCCGTGGAATATATTAAAATTCTTGGCAAAATGATTTTTTTCTGTTAACTTTACCCTGATTTTATTAAAGATATACTAAATACCTTTTCTACAGACATGGTACAACACGCTGTTAATGCCAAAGGCAGAATTGAGGTCGCAGATGTGCTGCGCGGATTGGCTGTCATGGGGATTATTCTCCTGCATTCCATTGAACATTTTAATTTTTATTCTTTTCCTGATATGTCCGGTCAGAGTCCGTGGCTGAATTTTACGGACAAAGCCATTTGGGACGGGCTGTTTTTCCTTTTGGGAGGAAAGGCTTATGCTGTATTTGCCTTGCTTTTCGGCTTTAGTTTTTATATACAGGATCGAAACCAGCGTTTGCGTGGAAATGATTTCAGATTGAGGTTCTGTTGGAGATTGGTGTTGCTTTTTCTGATAGGAAATCTGAATGCCATGTTTTTTACTGCGGAAGTGTTGGTGCTTTATTCACTGGCCGGATTTATCTTGCCCTTGACATGTCGCCTGAAGGATAAAACCTTGCTTTGGCTGGCAGCCATACTCCTTATACAGCCGGTTCCGTTATATTATCTGTTGCGGGCTCTTGCAGATCCGGCATTTGTAACACCTGTGATACCGACCGGAAGTTTTTGGGCGGCTACTTTTGAAGCACAGAGTCATGGTACCTTTATGGAAACATTGCGTGTGAATTTGTGGGAAGGACAATTGGCGAGTCTGGCCTGGGCCTGGGATAACGGAAGAGTATTTCAGACAATGGCTTTGTTCCTGCTAGGGTTTTACGTTGGTCGGCGCGGATGGTTTGAGGAAACCCATTTGTCAGTATGGACTTCTGTGTTTGTAAGGGCGATAGTTGTCTTTTTCCCGTTGTACGGTCTTGGTAATATGTTGCCTGATTTTATTGCCAACAAGTCTGTACTGACTCCGTTGTTGCTGATTATCACCTCACTTTATAAGTTCGCATTTATGTTGATGCTTGTGTCAGGTGTGCTTTTCGCTTTTTACAGGTTCGGATGGCGGAAACGTTTGATGACAATTGCTCCTTACGGCAGGATGAGTCTGACCAATTATATTACGCAAAGTATCATCGGTTCAATGCTTTTTTATAACTGGGGTTTCGGGCTGCATGACAATTTGGGAATTACGGCCAGTGTGATTGTCGGAGCCTTGTTGTTTGTGCTGCAATGGGCTTTTTGTTACTGGTGGATGAAATCTCATGCTCATGGTCCGTTGGAGTATATATGGAAAAAAGCAACTTGGATAGGTCAGAAAAAGTAAAGATGAGATATTATAACTGAAGATCAGATAAAACGTATTGATTGCAGAAAATGGAAAAATTAAATTCTGAAATAATTCTTGTTCGTATTACAGGCGAGGACCGCCCGGGACTGACTTCTTCCATAATGGAAGTGTTGGCGCAATATGATGTCACAATCCTGGATATTGGTCAGGCTGATATTCATAATACCTTGACGTTGGGAATTCTGTTTCGTTCGGCGGAGTCTAATTCCGGACATATCATGAAAAATCTTTTGTTTAAGGCCAGTGATCTCGGTGTGAATATCCGGTTTTATCCCGTTTCTACGGATGAATATAATAATTGGGTCAGCATGCAGGGAAAGAACCGTTATATTCTGACTCTTCTGGGTCGGAAGTTGTCAGCAAGACAAATACAGGCTGTTACGTCCGTTTTGGCAGAACAAGGGCTTAACATAGACGCTATCCGTCGTTTGACAGGGCGTATACCTTTGGATGAACATAAGGAAAATATCCGCGCCTGTATTGAGTTCTCTGTTCGTGGAACACCGCGTGACAGAGAAGAAATGCAGGGTAAATTGTTGAAACTTTCGAGTGAGCTGTCAATGGATTTTTCATTCCAACTCGACAATATGTATCGTCGTATGCGCAGACTGATCTGTTTTGATATGGACTCTACATTGATCGAAACGGAAGTGATTGACGAATTGGCTGTCCGGGCTGGCGTAGGTGATAAAGTCAAGGCTATTACGGAGCGGGCCATGCGAGGTGAGATCGACTTTAAGGAAAGTTTTACGGAAAGAGTGGCTCTTCTGAAGGGACTGGATGAGTCGGTGATGAAGGAAATAGCAGAAAATCTCCCTATTACGGAAGGAGTAGATCGGTTGATGTATGTACTCAAGCAGTATGGTTATAAAATTGCTATTCTGTCGGGTGGTTTTACTTATTTTGGCAATTATCTGAAAAACAAGTATGGTATAGATTATGTATATGCCAATGAGTTGGAAATTGTAGATGGTAAATTGACCGGACGTTATGTAGGTGAGATTGTGGACGGACGGCGTAAGGCTGAACTCCTGAAGCTGATAGCTCAGGTAGAGCGGGTCGACATAGCACAGACCATTGCAGTAGGGGACGGTGCGAATGACTTGCCCATGCTTTCTGAAGCCGGACTGGGTATCGCTTTCCATGCCAAACCGCGTGTGGTAGCTAATGCACAACAGGCAATCAATACGATAGGTCTGGATGGTGTTCTTTATTTCCTTGGTTTCAAGGATTCCTATCTGGAAGAAAGAGGCAAACTGTAGCGGTTCGCGCTTAAGTTTAGTATTGAATTTTATATCAAAGCAAGCTCATGCAGAATGATCATATACCTTATGCACCGGTAATCAGACAGCGGCTGGAGAGTTTCTTCTCGTCAGCCGACTGGAACGGAATGACGGCATATTTGAGCCGTTTGTCGCATAAAGACTTTCGGATTGCAGGGCAGATTATCGGAACGGTTTGTCTGCCCGAAGTTGAGGAAGATGCGTTCTGGTCTGTATTTTATCATCTGCTTGAATATAATACCCGGGCGTTTTTGGGTACTGTTCTTAAAGCCATACCGGAAAGAATTAAAAAGGGTACGTTTTCACTCCACCATACCGGATTTATAGTCCTTTCCAATCGTTTGATGACCAAGCAGGCTGAAACGGACATCCGTAAGTTGGTGACAGGATTGCTTGGCCTTTTGGACAGTCCGGAGGATATCTTCTTTTTGTTTCAGAGATTCGATATCATGTCACCTCGTGAACGCTTGGATTATCTGCTGCGGACGGCAACTTTGCCGGTTTATTACGTGATGTTTCTGACATTGAGAGAACTGGAACACGACAGGGAACTGATTGTAAGAAGTGCCAGATACCTGCTGAAGACGGATGGGCCTTTCGCCTTCAATATGGTGAGTTTTCTGAAGGCCTATTTTGATTTGGAAGAGATAAAAGGAACTTTTTCGTTAAGGCTGAATCCTTATGAACTGGGTCCGCTTGAAGCTTCCTATCCGGCTTTTATGAAATTGATCCGGAAAATGTAAAAAGATGAAACTATGGGATTATTGGTAAAGAAAAGTTTGAATCAACTGGAAGAGGAGGCCCGGCAAGATGGTGAGAAAGCCTTGAAACGAGTGCTGGGGCCATGGGGGTTGATTGCTCTTGGGGTAGGTGTCATTGTCGGTGCTGGTCTTTTTTCCATCACCGGAACAGTGGCGGCAGAATATACAGGACCGGCCATTACATTATCCTTTGTAGTAGCAGCATTAGGATGTTGTTTTGCAGGATTGTGCTATGCTGAATTTGCTTCTATGATACCTATTTCCGGAAGTGCCTACACCTATTCGTATGCCACAATGGGAGAATTGATTGCCTGGATAATCGGCTGGGATTTGGTTCTGGAGTACACTGTGGCTGCTACGACGGTCAGTATCAGTTGGAGCAGATATCTGGTGGTATTCCTTGAAAGTATAGGGATTGAATTGCCGCAACTCTTTACGGCCTGTCCGTGGGATGGTGGTTTGGTGAATATTCCGGCTGCAGTAATTGTCGTGATCATCAGCCTTTTCCTTATTCGTGGAACGGAAGAAAGTGCTGTTCTGAATGGCATAATCGTATTTTTGAAAGTTGCTGTGATTCTGTTGTTTATTGTTCTCGGATGGCAATTTATCCGTACGGAAAACTATATACCTTATATTCCTGAAAATACAGGGACGTTGGGAGAATTCGGATTATCTGGTATTCTTCGTGGAGCAGCCATTGTTTTTTTCGCCTTTCTTGGGTTTGATGCGGTCAGTACGGCTGCTCAGGAGACAAAAAATCCGCGGCGTAATATGCCGATTGGTATTTTGATGTCATTACTGATCTGTACGGTACTGTATGTGGTTTTTGCTCATGTGATGACAGGTGTGGCTCATTATACTGAATTTGAAGGCCAGCAAGGTATTGCGCCGGTAGCGGTCGCAATAGAGCGCATGGGATATGTTGGAACTGACGGCCTCTGGCATACGGCTTATCCTTGGATGAACAAGGCTATTATTCTGGCTATTCTGTTGGGCTATTGTTCGGTAATCATGGTCACGCTTTTAGGGCAGAGTCGCGTGTTCTTGAGTATGAGTAAGGATGGATTGTTGCCTCCGTTCTTTTCAAAGATCCATCCGCGTTATCGGACTCCGGCACACAGTAATCTGCTTTTTATGGTGTTGGTGGCCGTAATGGCTGCTTTCGTGCCAGCCCGTGTGGCGGGAGAAATGACCAGTATCGGTACGTTGCTGGCCTTTACGTTGGTTTGTGCTGCGATATTGGTCGTAAGAAAAACCATGCCGGATGCACCACGGTCATTCAAAACTCCATTTGTACCTTATGTGCCTATTCTGGGTATATTGACGTGCGTAACCATGATGTGTTTCCTTCCTGCTGATACGTGGATCCGTTTGGTGCTCTGGATGTTGTTGGGTATTGATGTGTATACGCTTTACGGATTGAAACATAGTCATCTGGAAGCAGGAAGTACACAACGTAAAGGTGTCATGGCGTTGTATATTTTGGGCTTGGCACTGGCTGTATTGAGTGCGTTGACCGGATTGTGGCACCAGCAGACTGTAGGATGGGGAGAAAGTAAAGTATTGTTGGGCATTTCATTTGCGTTTGCTCTCGTACATGGGGTTTTTTATCTGTGGAAAATTTGGACTTGTCATTACAAGTCGTGAATAAACCGAGATTAAGGACGGTGAGGAAAAAAGAGACTCTTTCACCGTCTTTTCATGATATGAATTTAAGTGATTCCGGATTTTGACTTCAAAATATAGAAGTGTTTGTAGTTTCTTTTGGAACTTTATGGGATCATTAAGGAAAGCGACCGGTGGAAAATGATCCCTTAAATTTTCTTATTCTTTGATGTTAATTGTCATATTCCATCCGGAATCATTTATCTTTGCAGTCATTATTTATAAGTCAATATAAATCAGAATTTATGAAATACGGTAAATGGATCGGCAGTGTCATTGGTTTCATGGCCTCAGGACCATTGGGGGCCTTGGCCGGATATGCCATTGGTTCGCTTTTTGACAGAGCTTCGGATGAACAAAAACGTTATGAAGAATCACCCGAAGAAAACCGAAGCTTTTCGGAAGAAGAAATTTATGAAGGACGGCGTAACAGCTTTTTGTTTTCACTACTGGTATTGGCTTCGTATATTATCCGTGCAGACGGAAAGATCATGCACAGTGAGATGGAATTCGTACGTCAGTTCCTGAGGGTGAACTTTGGTGAGGCTGCGGTGTCTGAAGGTGAACAGATACTCTTGAATCTTTTTGAACAGCGTAAACGGATGGAAGCATCTGATCCTTCGGCTTTCAGACGTACGATACGTGAATGTTGTACCCAGATAAACAGTAATCTGACTTATGAGGAGCGGCTTCAGCTTTTGAGCTTTCTCGTTAAGATAGCTCAGAGTGACGGCAACGTATGTTCTGCTGAAATTGAGGCTCTGAGAGAAGTGGCTGCTTGCATGGGATTGTCTGCCAAGGAAATCGATTCCATGCTTAACTTGCGTGGTGACACTCTGGAGGAGGCTTATAAAGTGCTTGAAATATCTCCTGATGCCACTAATGATGAGGTGCGTGCTGCTTATCGCAAGTTGGCTTTGAAGCATCATCCTGACCGTGTGGCTACATTAGGCGAGGATGTGCGTAAGGCGGCAGAGGAAAAGTTCCAGCGTATCAATAATGCCAAAGAGAAAATCTATAAAGCCAGAGGTATCAAATGATTTTTTTTGATTACTGGAATTTTGTTAAAGAAATGAATATCAGACTTTTTTGAGTTGATACATTACAAGAACAAATGGATAAAAATAACTGCCGGATGGAAGAAAATACTATTCCTAAATTTCAGGACTTGTCAATAGCACCCATGCATACGTGTGAGCATATCCTCAACGGGACTATGGTAAAATTATATGGTTGTGAACGTTCGCGAAATGCTCATATAGAGCGAAAGAAAAGTAAGATCAATTACGAACTGGATGCTCCTTTGACCTCCGAACAGATTGAAGAGGTTGAACGTCGGGTTAATGAGGTGATCCGTCAGGATTTGCCGGTTACTTTTGAGTATGTAAACCGTCTGGAAGTACCGGCCGGGGTTCCTCTCGATAAACTACCGGAAGATGCCAGTGATACGTTGCGGTTGGTACATATCGGAGATTATGACGTTTGTGCGTGCATTGGGGTGCATGTGGCTCATACGGCACAGCTGGGGCAGTTTAAGATAAACAGTACAAGTTATCGGGACGGACAGTTCCGTATTGTCTTTAAGTTGCTGGATTCGTCATGGCCGGAAAAATAAGAGTTTTCGAGACTGTCAGACACTCTTTTTGGTTATTTGTGTCATGGACATTGTTTTGGGGACTGACGTCCGTGCCGGTTATGGGACAGCATCTGGAAAAACACAAGGCAAAGCAGGCAGCTGAAGCATTCTGGCAGCAACGCTTGAAAAGTCGGATCAGAACGTCAGATGAACTCATTTTGTACAAGCAGTTCAACGGGAGTTATCTTTTTACTCCAGTTCATGACTCTGGTTTTATATGGGTTGGCGGAACCAGCGAATATCCTTCTGTGTTGGGATATAGCGAAACTACTGCCATAGCGGGCGTCAAAATGCCTGATTTGCTACGAAGCTGGATGGGAAGTGAGGCTGTACATGAGGCCGTTAAAAAGCGGACAGTTGTCTGTGAACCTGTAGAGCCTCTTCTTTCGTCGCGATGGGCACAAGGAGCACCATATAACGGCATGTGTCCGTATTACCGTTTCGATGACGGGACTTTAAGTGAAGAACGGTGCCTGGTTGGATGTGTAGCTACGGCTACTACGGAGGTTCTTCGTTATTACCGTTATCCTGAGGCTTTGCTGGATACTCTCCATGGCTGGGAAACCGAACATTATAGAATAGATACGGTTCTGCCAGGTGCACCTTTGCATTGGGATGATATCCTTGATTCTTATAGTGGAACTTATACGGATGATGAAGCCCGGGCTATACAGGAATTGTCTTTGTATACGGGAATGGCCTGTAGGATGAATTATGGACCGAGTGCATCCGGAAGCCAGATATATTATCTGGTTGAACCCCTGCAACGTGTATTTGGTTACCGTTATACCCATTTTTATGATCGTGCCCGCTATTCACCGGACAGCTGGAGAGCGATGTTGTATGACGAACTTCGTCGTGGTATACCATTAGTATATAGTGGATTTAACTTTGCCATGACCGGGCATGCTTTCGTCATTGATGGTATGGATTCTGAAGGACGCTATCATGTACGTTGGGGAGAAGGCGGGAATTATGATGGCTATTTCGATATAGATGTGCTCAACGCCTACGAACGGCCTAATGAGGTGACTGAGTTAGGTCGTGAGGAAGGTCTTTTCTGTAATCAGGCAGCATTGGCCTTTCATCCTTCCGAGCAAGAGGTATGGCCAGGCGATACACTGGATTACCAGAGTCATGAAGTGACAGTGGATGATGTGGTCAGTTTACGCCAACCGGATACCAACGGATATGTACCCTATGATGTGACATTAACCAATCATTCGGAAGATACCATAACCTATACTATGGCTCTTTTTACATGCATGCCTTGTGATACCATAGATTGGGAGAAAATAAAAACAGTTGGTATTACGGCTGTAACTCTTTATCCAGGGAAAAGCAGGACTGTGCGGGTGCGGGCTTTGTTTAGTGCAGCGGGTGATTATCTTTTGGGTATGACATCCGGTATGAATGACGTGTTGTATCGAGAGATCATCCATGTGTTGTCCACAGAACGTCAGAAACTTGTTTATGGTCCGGCAAAGATACTTGACTTGACGCCGCAGCAGGTGACATTGGAAATGCCGGTAGAGAATCAGTCGCAGTCCGGATGGGCCGGTGACTTGCTGACCTATTGTCTTTTCGAAGAAGGCAATGATTTGGATTACAGACATTGGCAAGTTCTTAATCTGTCCCCTCAGACCGTATTAAGGGATACGGTCAGTTTTGCCGGATTGGTTCCGGATAGATCCTATACCTTACATGTGAGGTGTCCGTGGGATATTGTCTATTCTTATACTTTCAGGACGCCTGGTACGTCTGCTGTTATTGAAAGTGCAGAAACTGTTTCGGACAAGCTGACAGTCTATTCTCTCCAAGGTATCAGAGTGGGGCAGGTAACCAGAAAAGAATGTAAGGCTTTCATGGGTAGTCTTCCTCAAGGAATCTATCTGGTACGAGAAGCGGACGGACGTTCGTATTCTATATACAACCGTTAAAAACAGGCTCGTTGTGTGGAAAATAAGTTTTTTGTCGTATTTTTGTATGGAATTTGAATAGAAACTGATGGATATTACAGCCTTAATTGACAAATATTATGCGGATAATCCGCCTTTGAAACATATCTTGTGTGTACATAGTCGTGATGTAGCCGACCGTTGTCTGGAAATTGCCGGAAGGCATCCTGAATTGCATTTGGACCTGGCTTTCCTTGAGGAGGCAGCATTGTTGCATGATATCGGTATTATCCATACTGATGCGCCGGGTATACATTGTTTCGGTTCTCATCCTTATATTTGTCACGGTTATCTAGGTGCAGAGATGTTGCGTAGTGAAGGGTTGTATCGGCATGCCAGGGTATGTGAAAGGCATACGGGAGCAGGACTTTCAGCTCAGGATATTATTAATCAGAATGTTCCGGTCCCTGTGCAGGACTATTTGCCTGAAACGTTGGAGGAACAGCTCATCTGTTACGCTGATAAGTTTTATTCCAAATCTCATTTGGACCGAGTAAAAACTCTGGAAAAGGCATTGAAAAGTGTCAGCAAATATGGTGAGGAGGGTGCGTCTCGTTTTCGTCATTGGATGGAGATTTTTAAATAAAAAAATGGCTTGTAAGCAGATTTTATGTATTTTTGCAGCTATTTAGGGTGATTCAGAAAAAGTAAGAAGTCTCTTGAAAACAAAAATTGCTATATTTCTATTTGTGGTCTGTTCGTTTTGCATGTTGGCACAGGGCGAAATGAGCAGGGTACATCGTGTATCTTCAATGTGGCGTGATTCATCATCGACAGTTCAGGATACAATTGAAAAACAGGTAGACGAGAAGAACAAAAAGGCTTCCGTCAACGGGCGTGACACAATTGATCAGTTTACGGCAGATACAACGGCTGTTATAGCCGACAGTATCAAGGCTGGTGTGTTGGTAGTCGACAGTTTGGCTACGGATTCTGTAGCTGCGGATTCAGTGAAAAGCAAGTCAGCCCTTGATCAGCCTGTTGAATATACAGCTAAAGACTCTGTAACGTTTGAAGCCGGAATGGGTAATGCCAATCTTTATGGCGAGAGTAAAGTCAATTATCAGAATCTGGAATTGACAGCTGATCTGATTACCATGAATATGGACAGCAGTATTGTGCATGCTGTAGGGCGTATGGATTCGACCGGTCAAATGAAAGGTCAGCCTGTATTCAAGCAGGGCAGTGATGAGTATGAACCTGAAAAGATCAGTTATAATTTTAAGACCCGCAAGGCATTTATTGATAATGTCTATACCCCACAGGGAAATGGTTTTATGATCAGTCAGGAATCGAAGCGTGACGGTGAGGGAGTCATGTATGTACGACATGGCAAGTATACTACTTGTAATGCGCGTCATCCTCATTTCTATCTGGCGTTGACCCGTGCCAAGGTCCGTCCGGGAAAGGATGTGGTATTCGGTCCGGCTTATCTGGTTGTCGAGGATGTGCCATTGCCTTTAGCCATTCCATACGGTTTCTTCCCCTTCAGCAAGAAATATTCATCAGGTTTTATAATGCCGACGTTTGGTGATGAGAGTGTTCGTGGTTTTTATCTTCGTGATGGTGGATATTATTTTGCCATTAATGATATGATAGACCTGAAACTGATCGGTGAAATCTATACCAAAGGATCATGGGGATTGAGTGCTCAGTCCAATTATAATAAACGTTATCGTTTTTCCGGTAATTTCTTTTTAAGTTACCAGAATACCGTGGAAGGCGAGAAAAACATGCCGGATTATGCCAAATCTACCAGTTTTAAGGTGCAATGGACTCATCGTCAGGATGCCAAGGCTAATCCGACCCAGAGCTTCTCAGCCAGTGTCAACTTTGCAACCTCCAATTACGAACGTAATAACTTGACGAGTATGTACAATCCGGAGAATTATACTCAAAGTACACGTACGTCAAGTGTCAGTTATCAGAAAACCTTTTCAGATATCGGGTTGACTTTGTCGGGATCATTCAATCTGTCACAGAATATGCGTGATTCCTCTCTTTCTATGACATTGCCCAGTTTGGATATTTCTTTGGCACGTTTTTATCCCTTCAAACGGAAAAAAATGGCCGGAGAAGAGCGATGGTATGAAAAAATTGCATTGAGCTATACCGGAAGTATCAGCAACAGTATCAATACCAAGGAAGACCAGTTGCTTAAATCCAATCTGATCAAAGACTGGAGAAATGGTATGCGTCACAGTATTCCTATCAGTGCAACTTTCAATCTTTTTAATTATATCAATATTTCTCCTCAGTTCAATTTTACAGACCGAATGTATACGCACAAGGTCATGAAACATTGGGATCAGGAGAAGCAGAAGGAAGTCAATGATACGGTGTGGGGATTCCAGAATGTGTATAATTATGACATGAGCGTATCAGCAACTACCAAACTTTATGGTTTTTATACTCCTCTGTTTGGCAAGAAAATTCAGACTATCCGTCACGTCTTTACTCCTACGGTAAGCTTTAATTATGCACCGGATTTTGGAGCCCAACGTTTTGGTTACTATACTTCTTATGTAAAAACGGATGCAGAAGGCAATGTTTCGACTGTGAATTATTCACCTTATAGTGGTAGCTTGTATGGAGTTCCGGGACAGGGTAAGACTGGAAGTATTTCTATGGATATTGCCAACAACATAGAAATGAAGATTCGCACAGACAATGATTCATTAAAAAAGATCAGTCTTATTGATGAACTTGGTGCCAGTTTGAGTTACAATATGGCGGCTGAGAGTAAACCCTGGAGTGATTTGAGCATGAGAGTCCGAATCAAAACTCCTTGGAATTATACTTTCAGTATGAATGCTGTCTTTGCTACTTATGCTTACCAGTTTGACGAGAATGGTAAGGTTTATGTTGGTGACAGAACCGAATGGTCTTACGGCCGTTTTGGCCGTTTCCAAGGTATGTCCCAGAACCTTTCCTATACTTTTAGTAATGAGACTTTCAAGAAATTGTTCGGTTGGGGAAAGAGCGAGGATAAGCAGGGTTCAGGCGATACAGATGATGCGTCAGACAATACGGCCAATGAGGTAGGCGATACGAATGTCGATCCAGATTTGAAAAAGAGTCAGCAGCCAGCAGGTGAACCGTCAGGTCAGGATGCGGAAGTGGATGAAGACGGTTATCTGAAGTTCAAGTTACCTTGGTCATTTACTGTGTCGTATGGTGTGACAATGGCTGAAAATACGAGTGCTCAGATCAAGGTAAAACGTATGCGTTATCCATACAAACTGACTCATACGCTCAACTTCTCTGGTAATATTAGGATTTCAGATGGATGGAATCTGAGCTATTCTTCTGGTTATGATTTCAATTACCATCGGTTGTCAATGACAACCGCTTCAATATCACGCGATTTGCATTGTTTTTCAATGTCAGCGAGCGTAGTGCTTAGTCCATATACATCTTATAATTTCACGTTCCAGGCCAATGCCTCAGAACTGGCAGATGTGCTTCGTTGGAAGAAGCAGAGCAGTTATAGTTCAAATATTGAGTGGTATTGATGCGTGAAAATGCTGTTTCATTCGTCTACTTATATGTAAACAACAAAAAATAGGTATAAGTTATGAGAAAAATGAAATGGTTTTCGTTAGTGGCAGTTCTTTATTTGGTGAATGCTGTTTATCCTGCATTCTCTCAGTCGGATGTCCGTTTCAGTGCGCATCCCAGAATTGTGACGGTACCGGAACGTAAAAAAGAAACATTGCAGCAAATTGCTCAACAGCCATGGGCAAAGCAGGTATTGGACAATCTGAAGAACAGTGTAGATCCTTATGTGGATGAAGCTGCGGATTTTCTCAGTTCGCGTTTGTATATGAATTGGAATACCTGCGCTAAGAAAATCTTTATTAAGGGGGAGTTCTTCAGTCATAGTGGAGGAGAGAAAGCTCCTTTTCCAACCGTAATGTTCAGTGGTGCTCGTTCGCATGCCACCAGTTATGCACGTCCTTCCATTGACCGGCGTTTGCCTTATGCAGATGAAACAAAAGGAGTTCTCATGCATAACAAGTCACTCCCGGGGCAACCATTGGAGTGGGTACATCCCAGCAAGGTCGGTACACAGATAGAAAGCGGAAATGTCGACATTATGAATAAAGCCAGGGATGCAGCTTATCTGTGGTGGCTGACAGGAGAGGAGAAGTATGCCGTTTCGGCTTCTAAAGTACTCGATACTTATCTTTCAGGTATTTATTACCGGGATGTTCCCTATGATCTCAACCACGGTCATCAGCAGACTTTGGTAGGGATGACTTCGTTTGAAGTTATTCATGAAGCCATAGTCAGCCCGCTTACCGTGTGTTATGATTTTCTGTATGATTATATGGCGGAACACTATCAGGAGAAAATGCCTGTTTATTCTGCAGCTTTGAAGAAAATGGCTGACGTCATAGCAGATCATGGCGTTCCACATAACAACTGGAACATCATACAGGCCCGTTTTATTTTTGATATAGCTTTGGTTCTGGAAGATGACAGTGCCTATCCGGACGGAAAAGGACGGCAGCATTACATTGACGTGGTGGTGAATGACAGTACGTTACGGCAGTGGAGCTTGAAAACATTGGCGGCTTATGGTTTCGATACACAGACAGGAATATGGGGGGAATGTCCGGGGTACAGTTGCAATGTGGTAAATGATTATGCTGATTTTGCTTTGCTGTTTGACAAATACTATGGTCGTGATCTGATAGAAGAGATGCCGGTGGTGGAAAAAGCTGTTTATGCTACTCCCCAGTACTGTTTCCCAAACCGGAAGATCGTGGGATTTGGTGATACCCACCCGGGACCTTTGCGAACCAGCTATTTTTACAGTCTGATTAAAAATGCCCGTCGTTATGGCAAACGGGATCAGGAAGAGAAATTTACGGCTCTTTTGCGTTGTTTTGAACCCGGATCGGATGCCAATTCCGGTACTCCTTCAGTGGGAGGCAGTTTGTGGAATCTGTATCCGGAAGAAAATCTGATGATAGATACAACCATTGCTGCCGGAAATATAGAGCAGTATGTCAGTCCTACGTTCTATGCGCCCAATGTAAGTTGGGTAACGCAACGTAATGGTATGGATGCAGATCGCAGTCTGATGTATTCTTTGAACGGAAGTGAAGGAAATCATCAGCATGCCAATGGTCTTTCTGTAGAGTTTTACGGAAAGGGTGTGACCCTGGCACCTGATGCAGGAATAGGACAGACTTTGTATTCAGGACTTGATTATATGGAATATTACAGTCAGTTCCCGAGTCATAATACTGTTTGTGTGGATGGTATATCCAGTTATCCTGTGATGAAGAGCAATCATCCGGTAACGCTCATGTACAGTTATCCCTTGCCATCTTTGGCAGAAGAACGAAATCTGCTTTCAGATGATTATTTCAGAGGCGTTTGTTATACTGAAACTTATTTCAGAGAACCGGAGACGCGTTCCGATCAAACCCGTTTATTGGGTATCATAGATACACAAGACGGTAAGGGCTATTATATTGATATTTTCCGTAGTCGGAAGAAATTGGGCGGCGACAGGATGCATGACTATTTTTATCACAATCTGGGTCAGGAAATGAAAGTGACTGAAGCGGACGGAACTCCTCTTGATTTTCAGAATTCTGAGGAGTTGAGTTTTGCCGGTGCTCATCTTTATGCCTATTCTTATATTTATAATCAGGAAGTAGTCGAAACAGACCGTGATATCAAGGCAGAGTTTGTCATACATCCCGAACAGGGAGGAGCGGATATTCACATGACGATGTGGCAGCAGGGAATGCAGGGACGCAAAATATTCAAGGCGTTAAGTCCGGAGACGGAGGGATTGAGCCGTGACCGTACGATGCCATATACCATTAAAGGGACTCCCACACTGACTTTTGTTGCACGTCAGAGCGGCGAGGCTTGGACCCGTCCGTTTGTGTCTGTTTTTGAACCTTCCACTTCCGACGATTCAGGTGATGTCGTGTCGGTATCCTATTTTTCACCATCAGAAAGAAAAGATTCCGGTACGGTAGGTATCAAAGTAGAACTGAAATCAGGTAGAATGGATTATCTGTTCTCGGCATCAGAGCCTCTTGACGACCTGTTTTATGGTGATATGAAATTGCAGGCTCATTTCGGATGTGTCAGCATGATTCAAGATGAAGTGTGTCAGTTGTTATTGTCCCATGCCACCAGATTTGATTATGGCAATATCAGGATAACTTCAGCTGAACCGGCTGATATCTCTTTAAAGAAAATGAACGGGGAATGGTATTATACATCCTCTCAAGAATGTCGGATTAAGATAAACGGGCATAAGCGAAAAGTGGTGGCTTCGGCAAAGCCGCGAAAATTATGATGAAACAGAGGATTTTGCTATTGGCAGGAAAACCGGCAAGGTTTTTCCTGCCAAACAGTTTTTAAGGAACTGCCATTCTTAAAATCTTGTTCTATTCTTTTATACGTTTAGAATAACGTAGGATGGTTTTCATACGGGTCGGTCTTTTTTTCTGACGGCTCGGTAGTTTCGGGGAATTCCTGTTCGTCAAACAGCAGATTCATCTGTTGTGAAGCATTAGGGTTTAGGCAATACCATCCCCGTTGGTGGCCAAACGTAAATGTGGATCCTGGCCTGACAGCCTGAGACCAAAGGAAAAAGCGGACAGTCTGATACACTTTTTCATAGCTTAAGTCTTTCGAAAAAAGACCGGTATGCCTGTTGTAGACTTGCCGCGCAATAATTCCTACCGGCAAGCCTTCCAGACCTTTCCCAAGAAGAATCTCATAAATATCGTTATAAAAAGTATTCTTCATAAAGCAAAGATAATGATATTTATTGAATTATTCTATTATTTGATTATCTTTGTCACTTGTTAGAACAAGGAATAGAAAAATGAAAAAGATAGCATTGCTTTCGGTTGCGGCAGCAGCTTTGCTGTTCTCAGCCTGTGAAAAGAAAGGCAACTCTTATGAGTTTGCCCAGATTCTTTACCCCAGTTATAGCGGTAAGTTGTTATATGCAGATCAGACAGAAGACAGTATCAAGTTTGCCACAACATTTGACTGGACTTTAAGTCTGGGGGCAGACTGGGTATCGGCCAATCCTGATTCCATGTACGGTGTTGTGCCGGACGGGTATTATATGATCAATAAAGTTCCCTTGCATTTTGAGGTGAACACTACGGACACGGCACGTATGACAACGGTAGGATTCAATGCTGACGGCAAAACTCTGCTTTCTTATTATAAACAGGTTCATTATCTTAATGTGAAGCATCCTTCACGTCAGAATTATGAGTTCCTTCTGACCGATTCAGCCTATCAGCAGAAAGACAGTATCATGTTTACCGTATATGGCGCATGGACTTTGGCTTTCAAGGGAGAGACTCCGTCATGGGTGAAGTTTAACGAGAATACCGCCATGGCAGGTAAGGCCGGAACATATAAACTGATATATACACTTGACCATAACGTTGCTGATGAAGAAAGAAATGCTGTCTTGTCTTTGACCAGTAAAAATGTGGTAACGGATATCCGGATCAGACAATTATCCAACAAGAAATAATAATAATAATAAAAACTAATCTGTTATTAATCATTAACCCTGAATTATGAATTTGAAAAAGAAGTCAAGGTATCTCTTGGCCATGATGAGTGGATTGGGAGTGCCGTTTATGGCATCTGCTATGCCGGCAGTGCCAGATTCTGTTTATTTGTTTTCGTATAATGCGGATGCCCGTAATGGGTTGAATTTTGCCTGGAGTGCACACAAGGACAGTTGGAAATCGATCGGTTCCGGTTATGCGTTTGTGAAGAGCGATTATGGAACCTGGGGGGCAGAAAAAAGAATGTTTGCTCCTGATTTGTTGAGAATGCCTGATGGAAGTTGGCGTTGTGTTTTTCAAGTCAATGACCGGGCTAATCAGTTCGCTGTGGCAGAAAGCAAGGATCTGGTAAAATGGCAACCTCAGGATTATCCTTACATGGAAGGAGTAAGCAGCTGTCTGGCTCCGCAGTTGAAATATGATAAGGTGAGTGGGCTTTATCAGGTCTTTTTCAAAACCAAAGAGGGTGATGTCTATCTGACGACATCCAAAGATTTCTATCATTTCAGTCGGCCGCAGAAGGTGAATTCATCGGCTTATCTGAATAACAAGATGGAAGCAGAGGTGAATGGCAGAAAATTGTCTGGCCAGATTTTCAAAGTGGCATATACAGATGTGCAGCGTATGATTCAGGCTACGGAATCAGCTGCATACTGGGCAGCGCTTAATGGCGAGCTGGCGCGTGACAATGAGGTCCGTTTCCGTGGATTGAAACCGTTGGAAGCTAATATTGTAATCAATGCAGAAGATACTAAAAAGATCAGTGACAAACTAATAGGTATCTTCTTTGAGGATATCAATTATGCTGCTGATGGCGGATTGTATGCGGAATTGGTACAAAACCGTGATTTTGAATATTCTCAGGCAGATGTAAAGGGAGGTAATAAGGCATGGACAGCCCGGTATGCCTGGACTTTGGAAGGTACCGGCGGCGACTGGACCGTAGAGACAACTGATCCCATTCATGAAAACAATGCCCATTATGCTGCGGTCAATGTCAGCAATCCGGGCAGTGTGGCATTGGTGAACAGTGGCTTTGACGGTATTGTCTTGCGTAAAGGAGACAAATATGATTTCAGTATGTTTGCCAGATTGCTGGATGGCAAGTCCGGTAAAATCAGAATCTCGCTTGTAGAGAATGGCGAAACGATAGCTTCAGCAACAGTAAGTTCTCCCAAAAAAGACTGGAAGAAGCTGACAGCTGTCCTCAAAGCTACAAAAGATGCAGATAAGGCATCTATCCGCATCGAACCGACTTCAGAGGCTCGTATCGGATTGGATATGATTTCACTTTTCCCGCAAAAAACCTTCAAGGGTAGAAAGAACGGACTGAGGGCTGATCTGGCTCAGACTTTGGCCGATCTCAAGCCTAAGTTCATGCGTTTTCCCGGAGGGTGTGTGGCACACGGTGATGGTTTGCATAATATTTATAATTGGAAGGAGACAATCGGTCCTCTTGAAAGCAGAAAACCACAGCGTAACCTGTGGGGATATCATCAGACCAAAGGGTTGGGATATTATGAATATTTTCAGTTCTGTGAAGATATCGGTTGCGAGCCACTTCCGGTATTGGCTGCTGGTGTAAGTTGTCAGAATTCAAGTGATTGTGGGGCTGGACAGCAGGGCGGTATCCCTATGAGTGAGATGCCGGACTATATTCAGGATGTGCTCGACCTGATAGAATGGGCTAACGGTGATGCCAAAACGACCGAATGGGGAAAGAAACGTGCGGAGCAAGGCCATCCGGAACCGTTCAACCTGAAATATATCGGTATTGGTAACGAGGATCTTATCTCCAATACGTTTGCGGAACGCTATCTGATGATTATCAAGGCAGTGAAGGAGAAATATCCAGAGATAACAGTCTGTGGAACTTCAGGGCCGTGGTGCGAAGGGAGTGATTATGAAGCAGGATGGCGGTTGGCCAAGGATCATAGGATTGATATGATTGATGAGCATTATTATCAGTCTCCCGGATGGTTTATCTATCATCAGGATTATTATGACAATTATGACCGTCAGGGCTCAAAAGTCTATTTGGGTGAATATGCAGCTCATGCTCCAGGTCGTCCCAATGATATAGAGACGGCTCTTTGCGAAGCGTTGCATATTTGTGGCATGGAGCGTAACGGTGATATTGTAGCCATGAGTTCTTATGCTCCTCTCGTAGCCAAGGAAGGACATACCCAATGGAGTCCGGACATGATCTATTTTAATAATACGGAGGTAAAGCCAACGGTAGGATACTATGTGCAGAAATTGTGTGGTAACTATAGTGGGGATGAATATATTGCAAGCGATCTTACGGTCAATGAAGGACGTAAGGGAGTACGTGAACGTTTGGCTGTAAGTACCGTACGTGATACCAAAACCGGAAAGATTTATATCAAGATGGTTAACCTGCTTAATCATCCGGTCAAAGGGAAATTGAAAATGGAAGGTTTTGAAGATCTCTTCAAGTCACAGGCAGAAAGAACCGTGCGGTTGCATCTTTTGACTGGAGCGTATGACGATACTCAGGCTCGTCCGCAAGTGAAGGACATGACCATCTCACAGGAATTTGAATATGAATTGCCCGCTTATTCATTTAGTCTGGTAGAAATATAGAAAAAAATATCAATTAGAAAGTTATTGAAAATGAATGCCTTACAGGAAAAATTATCCTGTGAGGCATTTTTTTTTCATTTTTTTTGCGTGAAAATGGATTTTCGTTCGTATATAATATATAATGATTAATTCTGATATTGTAATTATGACGAAGTTTTTATTAAGAAGATGCCTTTATATTACCTTTTGCAGTGTGATATGTGGTGGAATTCAGTCGGTGTCGGCTCAGTCTGCAGGCTACGTCTCTTCCGTATGGACTCCAGATCGGGGAGATGGAACTTATCGTAATCCGGTTATTCATGCCGATTATTCAGATCCGGATGTTTGTGTGGTAGGAGACGATTTTTATCTGACGGCTTCCAGCTTTAACTGTGCGCCAGGATTGCCTATTCTTCATTCCAAGGATCTGGTCAATTGGGAAATTGTGAATTATGCATTGAAGCGGAATGTGCCTGAGGCATATTACAATGAAGCCCGTCATGGTAAAGGTGTGTGGGCTCCAAGTATCCGTTATCATCAGGGAGAATATTTCATTTATTGGGGGGATCCTGATTATGGTGTCTATATGGTCAAGGCGCGTGATCCCCGTGGAACCTGGTCTGAACCAGTGTTGGTCAAGAAAGCTAAAGGTATAATAGACCCCTGTCCTTTATGGGATGATGACGGAAAATGTTATCTTGCTTTTGCCTGGGCCGGAAGTCGGGCACAGATCAATTCGGTGATTTGTGTAGCTGAGATGAATGCGGAAGGAACCGAAGTTATTGGTGATGCACGGATTGTTTACGACGGTAATGACGATGTCAACCATACCGCTGAAGGACCTAAATTCTATAAGCACAACGGTTATTATTATCTTCTTTTTCCAGCAGGAGGTGTAGTATCCGGTTGGCAGATGGCTGCCAGGAGCCGTTCCGTTTTTGGCCCGTATGAGGCTAAACGGGTGATGGATCAGGGACAAACAAAAGTCAATGGCCCGCATCAGGGAGGCTGGGTACATACTTCTGCCGGTGAAGACTGGTTCCTGCATTTCCAGGATAAGGGTTGTTATGGACGTGTGGTCTGGCTTGAACCGATGAACTGGAAAGACGGTTGGCCAGTGATCGGTGATGATGCCGATGCAGATGGTTGCGGAAATCCCGTATTGACTTACCGTAAGCCGACTGTACCACAGTCAGCGATTGTCAATCCGTTGGAAAGTGATGAGTTCAATACAACGGAATGGGGATTGCAGTGGCAATGGCATTCCAATTATCAGGATCTGTACGGTTTTACTACGCCATACGGTTATGCACGTCTGTATTCCCACAAGTTATCTCCCGATTTTGTTAATTTATGGGAGGTGCCCAACATGCTTTTGCAGAAATTTCCTGCCGAGACCTTTACAGTCACTTCCCGGATGAAGATGGTCAGTAAGGAAAATGGGCAGGAAGGCGGCCTTATTATCATGGGATGGGACTATGCTGCATTGACAGTTCAGCGCATGGGCGATCGTTTTATCCTCAGGCAGAGAATCTGCAAGGATGCTGAGCAGGGTAATAAGGAAAGAATCAGTAAATTGGCGGAAATGGAACCTTCCGAGCGCCAGACCATCATTTATTCACCAACTGTCAGTCGTGATATCTTTTTGCGTATTATGGTTGGAAAGGAAGGATGGTGTACATTCAGTTACAGTCTGGATGGAAAAACTTTCATGCCTTGTGGTGAGAAATTTAAGGCCCGACAGGGTAAATGGATTGGAGCCAAAGTCGGTATGGTTTGTATCGAACCGCATACAGAGCCTGCCGTCAATAGAGGATGGTTGGATGTCGACTGGTTTCGTGTGACAGCAAATAATGGTAAATAAACAAAAAAAAGATAAGATGAAGCAAAGTAATTCTATTATTCATGTTTTGCCCGTACTATTTGGTTTCTTTGTAATGGGTTTCTGTGATATTGTCGGCATTTCGTCAGATTATGCCCGTGATGCCTTTGGTTGGAGCCATACGATGGCAGGTTTTGTGCCGTCAATGGTGTTTGTGTGGTTTTTGTTTTTTAGCATACCGGCAGGTATCCGCATGAACAAGTGGGGGCGTAAGAATACGGTGCTTGTCAGCATGTTGATAACTTTGGTCGGTATGCTGATTCCGTT
Organism: uncultured Paraprevotella sp.; assembly: GCA_900546665.1. Classification (GTDB taxonomy): domain Bacteria; phylum Bacteroidota; class Bacteroidia; order Bacteroidales; family Bacteroidaceae; genus Paraprevotella; species Paraprevotella stercorigallinarum. Next base: position 48,953 of record URDY01000006.1, read on the forward strand.
ACTCAAGACCGGATGGGCCTGTCTGATTGGTTATGCTTTATTAGGGATAGGTAATGCCATTCTTCAAGTTTCGTTGAATCCGTTGTTGGGTAATGTGGTAACCAACAAAAAGTTGCTGACAAGCAGTCTTACGGCTGGGCAGGTTGTCAAGGCTGTTTCATCCTTCTGTGGACCGCTGATCCTGCAGTTTGCAGTGGTGGTGCTGGGTGGAGGAAATGAAGATAACTGGTATCTTTCATTCCCCGTATTGGGAGCTATTACCTTAGTTTCTGCATTATGGCTTTATTTCACTCCTATAGCGCGTGAAGAAATCTCCGGATCAGATGTGACAAGGGGTAAAGTGTGGGGATTGTTGGGTGATAAGACCCTGTTTCTGCTTTTCCTGGGCATCTTTTTTGTGGTTGGGATTGATGTAGCCACTAATTTTATCAGCTCCAAAGTGATGATTCTGCGGTTTGACTGGAGTAAGCAGGAAGCTGGTATCGCGCCTCAGATTTATTTTATTTGTCGTACAGTCGGTGCTTTTCTGGGCGTTTTCTTTATGACAAAAATTACAGAGATAGTTTATTTCCGTATTAATATACTGACTTGTATAGCTGCGATTTTGGTGATGGCTTTCTATGAGGATGCTACGGTCGATTTGTTTTGTATTGGAGCAATCGGTTTCTTATGTTCCTGCATTTTCCCTATTATATATTCCATGGCAGTGCAGCGTATGCCTGACAAGGCTAATCTGATATCCGGTCTGATGATTACTGCGGTGGCAGGTGGTGGTGCGGTGACCCCTCTTATTGGTGCTGCTACGGATATGGCAGGTATTACGAGTGGTATTTGCATGCTGTTGGTTTGTGCCTTTTATCTGACCTTCTGTGCTTATGGTGTCAGAATTACTAAATAAATGATTGACGACTTTATAAAAAGAGATATAATGAAAAGAAACAGATTGATATGGGTCATGGCTCTCTTGCTCGGTTTTCAGACCGTGAATGCGCAGACTCCAGATATAGAAAAAGACTTGGATTATTGTCATCGTCAGGTAGCCCGTGCTCTTGATGAACTGAAGACTGATGGCGGATGGGACTATACGCGTATGCCGCGTAATATTCTTAGCGAGGATTTTAAGAAAGGACGTACCGGTTGGAATTGCCGTCCTTCAACTCCTGAAGAGTGGTGTGGCGGTTTTTGGCCCGGCATCCTGTGGTATGATTACGAATATAGTGGTGAAGCTTATATCCGGCGGCAGGCAGAGAACTATACAGCTTCTTTGGGTTATCTGGCTGATCGTGATCCTTATGATCATGACTTGGGCTTTTTGGTTTATTGCAGTTATGGCAATGGCATGCGGTTGGAACCCAATGCGGCATATCGTGATGTAATTGTCGGTACGGCACGTCAATTGGCCCGGCTTTATAATCCGGTCGTAGGGACTATCTTAAGTTGGCCTCGTGAGGTGGACAGGCAAGGATGGCCGCATAATACCATTATGGACAACATGATGAACCTGGAAATGCTTTTTTGGGCATCGCGTCATGGAGGCGGAAATGATCTTTATGACATAGCCGTCCGTCATGCAGAAACAACCATGAAAAATCATTTCCGTAAAGACGGTTCCTGTTATCATGTGGCAGTTTATGATACTATCAGTGGCCGTTTTATAAAAGGAGTGACGCATCAGGGATATTCAGACCAGTCGATGTGGGCGCGTGGCCAGTCCTGGGCTATTTATGGTTATACGATGGTTTATCGTGAAACCCGTGAACCACGTTTCCTTGATTTTGCGATGAAGGTAGCTGACATTTATCTGAAACGATTGCCGGAACATTCATCCGATTGGATTCCTTTATGGGATTTTGATGATCCTTCACCGAGTGCACCTAAAGATGCTTCAGCCGCTTGTGTGGTGGCATCAGCTTTGTTGGAGCTGGCTGATTATGTTTCATCGGATAAAGGAGACTACTATCGTCAGTGTGCAGGTAAAATGCTGTATTCCTTAGGGCATGGTTACCAGACTGGTGAAGCCGGAGTTTCGTTCCTGCTTCACAGTACGGGACATCATCCGGCTGGCAGTGAAATAGATGCATCAATTATTTATGCTGATTATTATTATTATGAAGCACTGCTGCGTTGGCGTCGGATTCAGCAAGGAAAACCAGTTTTGGGTAATGGATAAAAAAATGCTTTTTTTGCGTGAAAATGCTTTTTCGTTCGTCTATATAGTGAACATTGTTTTTAAGTTATATTGTTTCTCATAATTGTTTTAAGGTTAAATTGGATAAAGGGACGCTGTGAAGCGTCTCTTTATTTTTATGTGTGATTCTTTTAACCAGATATTATGATATTGGTTGTTTTTATGAATGTGTCAGGTTATAAGGATGAATGACTTTATTTTTGCATATTATATAAATAGTAATTCAGATAGAATTCTTGTTTTATCTTTTATTCTATTCTTATAGCATTCTGATTATTTACTCCTTCACCCCTTCACATTCCTTTCCTGTAGAGGGATTTAGGGTGAACCATGTCCTTCACATCTCCTTCACTACCTATTCACGAAATAGATTTTTGGAAAAAACGGTTCAAAATTCTCAGAAGTAATATTTTTTCAAAAATATCATAAATAATTACATTTAAAAAAAAGTAAGGCTTACTTTTTAAAAAGTAAAGCTTACTTTTTTTAAAGTAAGCCATCTTTTTTGGAAAACAAGCCCGGATATAAGGAACGAAATTTTGATATGTTTACAAAATTATGCTCCTTCATCAATCGATAGTTTTGCATATCTGATACCCTTCCTGAAGGCTTTGCGCTGTATTTGCGCCCCTCATCCCTGTATGCTTTTTTGAGTCGGAACAGACCCCGATAGTGGCTGTATCGGCATTGTAGAGGGTGAAGAGGGCAATGAAAGAAGTGAAGGGGTGCGATTCACATATAATGTTTTGCTTTCCAGTATGTTATACCCCGTGGTGAAGAAGTGGATATCAAGTACATTTGTTCACCTTTGGGGTAAGTCCTGGGACCCCAAAATGGCTTTCAACGCATTTTTCTTCGTTTTTTCGTGTCAGGGTACGGTTTATGCTTCAGAATGACGGTTATTTTGAGCCCGTTTCTGTTGTAGGTATTGGGAAGGTGTCATACCGTACGTTTCCTTGAAATAAAGAGAAAAATAGCGGGGTGTGTTGAATCCCACCATCAAAGAAATCTGTTGGACAGGATATTTGCTGTTTTCAAGGAGGTAGGCAGCCCGTTTCAGTCTGATATTTCTGATAAATTCAGATGGTTTGAGTCCGACGATAGCCTGCATTTTACGGTAAAGATGAGAACGGTCAACACCAATGTCTGTGCTAAGGGATTCTACACTGTAATCGGGGTTTTCGATATTTTTTTCCACACAGTCAACAGCCTTCTTGATAAACTCTTCATCAATATCTGAAATAGTAATTTCTTTAGGATCAATTTTTACTTCATGGATGAAGCTCTCCTGACGTTTGAGTTTTTGTTCAAGCAACTGATGTATTCTGCTTGTCAGCACATCGATGTCGAACGGTTTGGCAATGAAGGAATCTGCTCCGGCATCATAGGCACCGCTCCGGCTCTCAGAGGAATTCTTGGCGGTCAGCAGAACGAAAGGAATATGGCTGCATTGGGCGTCTGATTTAATTGCACGGCAAAGGGCATAGCCGTCCATGCGGGGCATCATGACATCACTGATAATGAGATCAGGATTGTAGTGTTGTGCCATTTCGAGTCCTTCCTGTCCGTCAGAGGCAAGAAGGATATTATAGTCGTTATGTAATAGTTCACGCATGAAATGGCGGAATGACTCATTATCTTCAACGATGAGGATGGTATTGGCTTCTTCTGTTGGACTGCTGTTCTGTACTTCGGATGAAGTGGATTGGCTGTCATTTGGAAGTGTACCTGTGGTTTGTTGTTGTGTGACAGTGCTTTTTTCCTGTACGGCATGTTCGGATAAAGGCAGCCATATTGTGAATCGGCTTCCCTTGCCCTCTTCGCTTTCTGCTTTAATGGTACCATGATGAAGTTCCACGTAACCTTTACTCAAATGCAGGCCTATACCGCTGCCGGTGTTGAGATGTTCGCCGTCATTTTGATTGTCGCTTTGGTAGAACCTTTCAAATATGTTATTGAGATCTTTCTTATGTATGCCGATACCTGTATCACTGACTGATATACTGATACCATCCGGTTCCGGATGGGTCTGGCTGATACCGGTCCATCCTGCCTGTATGCTTATCAGTCCTCCTTCAGAAGTGAATTTGATGGCATTGGAGAGCAGGTTGTTGATTACACGGGTGATTTTTTCGGAATCAAGATAAAAAATGTCTTCGTCTGTAAACTGGCATTCACACACCAGGTTAATGTGTTTCTCTTTGGTCAGTTCGTTGAATCGTGATACGTTGCTCTCGATGAAGGACTTGATTGATACGGCAGCCGGTTTCAGTTGTTCGCCTTTCTGTTCCAGTCGTCGGAAGTCGAGCAGCTGGTTGACCAGGCTGAGCAGATCCTTGGCACTGTGCAGGATCTTTTCCAATTCGTTTTTGATGCTTTCGTTTGTAGTCCGTTTGATCAAAAGCTCCAAAGGTGTGATGATCAGTGCAAGTGGGGTACGGAATTCATGACTGATATTGGTGAAAAATCTGAATTTGAGTTCATCAAGCTGTTGTTCCCTTTGTCGTTTCAGGGTTTCCTGTTCAGCAATCATTCTTGACCGTTTATCTGCGATGTATAGTTCGATGATGAAAGCAGCCAGTGCGATGGACAGAATGGTATATAGGGTATATGCCCACCATGTTTTCCAAAAAGGTGGTTTGATTTCCAGAACCCATTCGTTGGTTTCCCCCCATTTTTCAGGCCCCAAGGAGGCTTGGACTTGCAGATGGTAAGTTCCCGGAGAGAGCGAGGTATATGAAGCCGTACACAATCCTGTGGCTGAGATACTATAATTCCATGTCTTGTCTACACCGTCCAGCCGATAACGGTAATAGGTACGTTGTGGCATCTCATAGTTGAGAGCAGAGAATCTGAAATCAATGAAGTTTTCGTTGTATTTGAGTATGATTTTATTGGTATGAGTCATACCTTCCGGCAGAATCTGGCGGTCTTGGAAAATACCTTCGTTATTGATCTCATGATTCATGATACGCAGTCCTACCAGATAAGGTTTGAGTGTTTTGTCGGGATAGGTTGTTGTTTCTGGAGAAATATCTGTAATGCCATTGACACTTCCTACATAGACATGCTTGTCAGGCATGATGGCTATGGACTGTTCCATCATTTCGCATGACGGTGCACCATCGGCTTTGCCTAGACGCACTACTACGAAATTACTGTCATTCTGTGGCCTTAGCTTGCTTATACCGTTGGAGGTGGAAATCCAGTAGTCATTTTCTGGCGTACTGATGATCCCTTGTATACAGTTGTTGGGAAGACCGTCTTCAGTACTAAGTCTGACAGTTTGTTTTGTAATACAGTTATGGTAAAGCAGGCCGTTTTGTGTACCTATCCATAGACGGTTGTCCTTGATATAGGCACAATTATATTTATTGCTGAATTTTTCCCAAGGCTTGACCCAATCAAGGTCAGTTAGTTTATTACGGTCTGTGTGGAAACTGAATATACCGCTTTGGCTTCCCAGGATGATTTGTCCGGGTGTGATTTCGATGGCGAAGCTGAGTGCACGACATCGTTCGAATTCAGGTGAGTGAAGATCAGGACGGATACAGTGTTCTGTTTCGGGGTTGAAGAGAATGATATCTTTCAGACCGTTACACAATAATATACGGCCGTCTGCTAGTGGGAGACTGAAACGGACAATCTCAGATGTCATCTGTTTGAGACGCTGCCTGTTGTAGATGGTGACTGCTTTACCATCCAAACAGAGAAGGCCACGTCGACTGCTGATCCAGTAACGCCCTTTGTTGTCGCGTTTGATGTCGGTGCAGTAGGTATTTGACAATTCATTCCGGAAGACGCGATAGGTCTTGTCGGAAGTATTGAAAAGGAATAAACCGCCCATAGTACCTGCCAAAAGTTCGTTTTTGTTGTAAGGTTGCAGTGAACGGATCAGATTGCTGGCTGCATGGGATGACGCCAGATTAGAATAGTTCTGGAGATAATTTTCCGAGGATATGGCTTGCAAAATGCCGCTGGCTCCCATGCCAAGCCATAATTGTTGGTTGCTGTCAATAAGAATGGACATGATGTCATCGCTGACTGTGCTGTTATGGAGCAATTGGAAATGGTCAAGCTGAAGACGTATTTTCAAATCGGGAGAAAGACAGAAAAGTTCGCTTTTTCCGCCCAGCCAGATCTGTCCTTTCCGGTCTTTCTGAATATCATTGATATATTGGCATTCCAGGATTTTTTTCCATTCTCTCGTATAAATATTATATTGGTATAGTATGCCGGTCTGATTTCCGAAAGCCAAAAGAAGGTGTTGGGTATCTTGACGGAGTCCTTTTACGCGGAAATAGTCCGATGGGACGTCATCATTATGGGTGTCGTCGATAGAAATGATCCGTGCAGTTTTTTCTTCCCAACAATATATGCGGCCGTTGTTCATGAAGATCAGGTGAAAAGGACCGCCTTGTATGACTTCCTGGATTTTGATACCTTCTGTTTTCTCTTCAGGTGAAAGTTGGTATATGGGTTTGGCTTTATTTTTCCAGTCATATCGGTAAAGATGATCGGATTCAGTGATGATCCATGCGTTTTTGTCATCATCCAGAATAAAGTCCCTGAACGGTTCCTTTATCTGTGCGTTCTTAAACCTTTCCTTGATGTCCGTGCAGAATCTGTATGTACGGGTATCGAACAGGTAAAGTCTGAAAAAGTCTTTTGCCCATAAAAGACCGTTTCCCCCGTCATAAGCCGTACATTGGTTGTGCATGCCGAGTGGAATAGTGTGGGTAAGGTCACAGGATAACTGTTCGAAATAAAATCCGTTGTATAGATTAAACATACCTTCCGTATAGGAAAGTATACGTCCGTCTGTGAGTTGTTGAATGAAGCGGACCTGATTGTTATATAGTCCGTTTTGGGTATTGAGAAGTCTGAACAGATGTTGTTGTCCGTTGCAGAAAGAAACCTGACAGAGCAGTCCTGAAAGCAGATAAATCAGAAAGCGTTTCATGGCATTGATTGTTTTTTGATATACAAAGATAAGTGTTAAAAATGTTTTTTATATGCAAGTCGGGGTAAAAAATGAGGGTTTTATATGTACGGAATGTTGCAGATGTATGTATAAAATGTTGTATTTGCTAGTATAGCATCATCTCGTACATACATCCGCAACATTCTGTCGTGCCATTTAAAAGAACGGAAATTACTTTTGCATCGAGAAACGAAATAACCTTAGAATATCATGAAAAATGAATTAGATTACGCAACATTGTATGAGAAGCACTATAACAAGGCTGTATTCTTCGTTCGTTCTATTACGCAATTGGATGTGGAGGAATGCGAGGATATTGTCAGTGATGTTTTTCTTCGTTTGATAGAAATGGGAGATGAGCAGAATATTCAATATAGTATCAGTTCATACTTTTATACGATGCTTCGTAATCAGGCTTGGGATGTGTTGCGCAGACGGTTGCGTGCAGAACGTGTACTGTCAACAGTCGCACTTTCTCTTGACAGTATCACTGATGACCAGTTGACAGAGATGTGTCATAAAGAACTGTTCCAGATTATCGGTGAAACGATAAAACGTTTTCCGGCATCCAGAAAGGCTATTTTTTATGATTTTCATGAGGAGGGATGTACATACAGGGAGATAGCAAAGAAATATCATATTACTGACCGCAGCGTCGAATACAATATCAAACGGTCAAAAATGAGTATACGTAAACGCGTAATCAGATTGTGTAGCTAATCATTTCGATATATATATACAGTAGTCGCTAATCATTTCAATATATAAAAGGTAGGTTGTTAAGGTAAAAAACAGGTTTTTTCATATATTAGTTAAGTTAGAATGTATTCAAGGCTGGACAGTGATTGCCCGGCCTTGAATTGTTTTTGTCCACATGTATTTTACTATTTGATTCCTCTTTTATTGAGTGCTTCAGAATAGCGTGCGGCATTGCGTAAATGTTCGTCATAAGTACGTGCAAAATTATGTGTACCTGAAAAATCTTCTTTGGCGCACATATAGAGATAGTCGTGTTTGACGTGGTTAAGGACGGCGTCAATACCGGCTATGCTGGCAATACGGATAGGGCCCGGAGGTAAACCGATGTTACGGTAAGTGTTGTAAGGACTGTTTATGTTGAGGTGATTGTGATAAATACGTCTGAGGCTGAAATCCTTGAGTGCAAATTTAATCGTAGGATCGGCCTGTAGAGGCATACCTTGTTTAAGACGATTAAGATACATGCCGGCTACCATCGGTTTTTCGGCGTTGTTGGCGGTTTCTTCGTCAATTATGGAAGCGAGCGTAATGATTTCGTTGCAGGACAGACCGGTTTCGTGTGCTTTGTTCAGACGTTCGTCCGACCAGAAATTCTGGTTTTCTTTGATCATTCGTTGCATGAAATCTTCCAGGCTTGTGTTCCAGTATATTTCGTATGTATTGGGAATGAACAGACATGCCAGTGTTGCGGTGTCATATCCATACTTGCTGCAGAATACAGAGTCGGTGAAAGCACGCGCAACGGTTGCTGAGTCCAACATCAGTTTTTTGTCGAGAGCGGCTGCCAATCGATCCATTGTCCGTACGCTGGGAATGACCAGACTGACCGGAGTCTGCCTTCCGCTTCTCAGCTTGCGGTAGAAACTGATCATATTTTCATCAGTCGTAGCCGCATATCTTCCGCTTTTAATATGGTTAGGTGAAATGGTAGATAGAATGGTATATCCTATCATGCTTTTGGGATTGGCTGTCTGGCTTATCTTGACATAAACGGAATCTTTCGTATCATCGTTGTCAATGTAGATATAGGCCGTGTGGTCAAGATTGAATGCTGCACCAAGGAACCATCGGTATACCAGAATCAGCAGGATAAGGAGGAGAAGGGTTACTGCTATAAGTGCCCGTTTCCTTTTGGGTAACATTGTTGTCATGATAATATTTGATGCTTAAATTAAACTTTGCAAAGTTACATATTTTATCCGGAATAGCCTTGAAAAAACGGTAATAAGGGTATATAGGATAATAATGTCGATTGAAATATACGAAGTGTGTTTTGATTTGTTTGGAGATATTGAAAGAAAAAGAAATTAGCTGTTTCAGGTAAAAAAAAGGCAAAAATGTGGTCATTACACTTTTTTTATGTATGTTTGCGAATTGTAAACAAATAATAAGAGTTCAGACTATGAAAATCAAACCTTTGTTTGGAATGGCTTTGCTGATTGGAGCAATGCCTCTGTTTGCGCAGAAAGAAGCGCAGGTTACTTTATTCCCGGAACAGGCTAAAGTGCAGATCCCCAAAGAAATTTACGGGCAATTTGCCGAGCATCTTGGTACATGTATTTATGGTGGCCTTTGGGTGGGTGAAAATTCAGACATTCCTAATACGGATGGTTACCGTAACGACGTACTTCAGGCGTTGAAGGATCTGAAAGTACCGGTTTTGCGTTGGCCGGGAGGCTGTTTTGCCGATGAATACCATTGGATGGATGGAATAGGTCCGAAGGAAAACCGCCCGAGAATGGTCAATAATAACTGGGGAGGTACAGTTGAGGATAACAGTTTCGGTACACATGAATTCCTTAATCTTTGTGAATTGTTGGATTGTGAGCCCTATGTTTCTATGAATGTGGGTAGCGGAACCGTGCAGGAGACTGCTCAGTGGGTAGAGTATATGACGGCAGAAGACGGTCCGATGGCCAAACTCCGTAAAGCCAATGGCAGACAGAAACCCTGGAAGGTAAAATATATAGGTGTAGGTAACGAGAGCTGGGGATGTGGCGGCAATATGCGTCCGGAATACTATGCTGATCTCTACCGTCGTTATCAGACTTATTGTCGCAGTTATAATGGTAATAGACTATTTAAGATAGCCAGCGGATCAGGTGAATATGATTTGCATTGGACCGAAACGCTGATGAAGCAAGCGGGAGGACTGATGGATGGTTTGTCATTACATTATTATACAGTGTCCGGATGGAGCGGAAGTAAGGGCTCGGCAACAGATTTTACAGAGGCAGATTATTATTGGACATTGGGTAAATGTCTTGATATAGAGAATTGTCTGAAAGCCCATATCAAAATTATGGATCAATATGACCCACGTAAACGTGTGGGACTGATGGTAGACGAGTGGGGAACCTGGTGGGATGAGGAACCAGGAACCATTAGCGGACATCTTTATCAGCAGAATACAATGCGTGACGCATTTGTGGCAGCTTTGTCGCTGAACGTTTTCCATAAGTATACGGAACGTATCAAGATGACCAATATTGCCCAGATTGCTAATGTGCTGCAGAGTATGATATTGACAAAGGGAGACCGTATGGTACTGACGCCTTCTTATCATGTTTTCAAGATGTATAATGTTCATCAGGATGCCACATTTATTCCGATGGAACTGAAGTGTGACTCCATGTCTGTCAGAGCGGAAATGGGTAAGGAAGGTAAAACGCGTAGGATGCCCTTGGTAAGTGCTACAGCGTCTGTCAATGCTCAGGGAGTTGTTCATATTTCTCTTGCCAATGTGGATTTGAAGGACAAAGAGAATGTCACGATAGATCTTGGCGGTTTAAAGCAAAAGACAGTGAGTGGACAGATACTTACGGCAGCTTCAGTAGATGCTCTTAATTCATTTGAAAAACCGGAAACAGTGAAACCTGTAGATTTTAAGGACTTCAAGATTTCCAAGGGTAAGCTGACAGTCAAAATGCCGGCCATGAGTATTATTGCATTGGAGTTAAAATAGGATTAAATTAGTTTCATCCAAAATATGTGGTGATGCTAGATAAGACAAATGCATTTCATGTATTATTAAAAAACGTGCCGGAAGAAACTCCGGCACGTTTTTTAATAATAATATAGCATATAATTCTGTTTCCTATATTGGATTAATATGCAAACAAGGGATAACCGGCCATGATTTCATTAACCTGCTTACGTACGGCAGAAATAACATTTTCGTCTTCTGGCGCATTCAGAACCTTTTCTATTAATTCAGCAATGACGATCATGAGATCTTCTTTTGCACCGCGTGTAGTAATAGCAGGTGTACCAAGACGGATACCTGAAGTCTGGAATGCACTGCGTGAATCGAATGGCACCATGTTCTTGTTGACGGTGATATCAGCTGCAACAAGTGCTTTCTCAGCCACCTTACCAGTAAGATCCGGATATTTGCTGCGTAAATCAACCAGCATGGAGTGATTGTCTGTTCCGCCGCTGACAATATGGAAACCGCGTTTCATCAGTTCGTCTGCCAGAACCTTGGCGTTCTTCTGAACTTGTTTTGCCCATTCTTTGAATTCAGGCTGAAGTGCTTCGTTGAAAGCTACTGCCTTGGCTGCAATAACATGCTCAAGCGGTCCGCCCTGTATACCCGGGAATACGGCACTGTTGAGCAGCTGGCTCATCTTCTTGATTTCGCCTTTCGGGGTAGTCAGTCCCCATGGATTGTCAAAGTCCTTACCCATCAGGATGATACCGCCACGCGGACCTCTCAACGTCTTGTGAGTGGTAGAAGTAACGATGTGGGCATATTTAACCGGATTCTCAAGTAATCCGGCTGCGATCAGTCCGGCAGGATGAGCCATGTCAACCATAAAGATGGCACCCACTTTGTCTGCAATTTCGCGCATACGGGCATAGTCCCATTCGCGGCTATAGGCTGAGCCGCCACCGATAATCATCTTGGGCTTGTGTTCCAAAGCCAGTTTCTCCATTTCATCATAATCCACACGTCCGGTTTCCTTGTTGAGGTTGTAACCGATAGCGTGATAAAGGATACCGGATGTGTTCACTGGAGAACCATGTGACAGATGGCCGCCGTGATCAAGATTTAAGCCCATGAAAGTATCGCCGGCTTTCAGACAAGCCAGGAAAACTGCAGCATTGGCCTGTGCGCCTGAATGAGGCTGTACGTTGGCGTATTCCGCACCGAAGAGTTTACATACTCTTTCGATGGCAAGGCTTTCCACTTCATCTACCACCTGGCAACCGCCGTAATAACGCTTACCCGGATAACCTTCAGCGTACTTGTTGGTCAACCATGAACCCATGGCTTTCATGACTTCATCGCTGACGAAATTCTCTGATGCAATCAGCTCGATGCCTTTGAGCTGGCGCTGATGTTCTTTCTCGATAAGATCGAACAGGGTGTTGTCTGTTTTCATTCTATTAATGTATTGGTGAGTTTTATTTCTTTTTCTTTTCTACACTCCAGCCGAATTTGCCGATTTTCTGTCCCAGACTATAGTAGGAGCCATGCAGATAAACCAAAGGATTGCTGGCGTCCAGTTCCCATTTTCCGGTTTCCGGATCCAGGTAGCGTTCATCAGCCTTGACATTGACGACATCGGCTATAAACATATCGTGTGATCCTAAAGATATGATCTCCTTAACCTTGCACTCGATATTCAGTGGTGATTCTTCAACGATCGGGGCTGCTACCATACGGGCTTTGCCTGGAGTCAGGTTCATTTCCTCAAATTTGCGGTAATCCCGTCCGGAGCGTACTCCGCACCAGTCAGTGGCAAAAGCCAGATCTTCCGTAGTCAGATTGATGACAAACTCCATATTTTTCTTGATAAGTTCGTATGAATGTCGTTCCGGACGTACAGAAATATAGCACATGGGCGGGTTGGTACACAGTGTTCCAGCCCAAGCCACAGTAATCAGATTGTAGTCTTCAGGTGAACTTCCGCAGCTGACGAGCAAAGCCGGCAGAGGATAGATCATGGTACCTGGCTTCCAGTCCTGTTTCATCGTGATAAACTTAATTAAATGAGTTTAACATTATCGAGATTGACCTCTTTATTGCAATAATGGCATCTCAGGACACCTTTTTCCATATCAACGGCATGGAAGAGAGTCTTCATCGGTTCGTTGTTGGTGATACATTTGGGGTTGGCGCATTTGACGATTCCCTTCAGTTCTGACGGTAATTTCACTTCTTTCTTTTCTACTACCTCGTAATCTCTGATAATACTGAGTGTTACGTTCGGACTGACTACAGCCAGTTGGTTAAGTTCTTCGTCTGAAAAGAATTTACCGGCAATCTTGATAATACTCTTGTGCCCCATCTTTTTACTTTTCAGATTATAGCCCACTGTGATGGAGGTCTTCATCTTTTCAAGGTGAAGCAGATTGATGACTTCAAACAGTTTGCTTGAAGGAATATGATCGATAACAGTACCACTTTCGAGAGCGGCAACTAAAAGTTCTTGTCTTTTCATGATCTTATGTAAATTAACGCGAAAACTTATTCGATAATGGTTTTGTCGTTGATGACATCGTCAAGCGTAATGCCTAAAGCATCACAAATCAGCGCCTGACGAGCAAACAAACCGTTATGAGCCTGCTCAAAATAATAGGCGTGTGGATCGTCATCAATACTGTATTCTATTTCATTGACGCGGGGCAATGGATGTAGAATCCGCATATTGTCCTTGGCTTTTTTAAGCATGTCGAGTTTAAGCAGATAAAGATCCTTCACTTTTTCATATTCCATCAAGTCAGTGAAACGTTCTTTTTGTACGCGTGTCATATAAAGAATGTCCGCATCTGCTATGGTTTCGGCGGTGAAATCTGTGTGTTCTACAAATTTAATATGATGTTGTATACAGTATTCTTTGTATACGTTTGGCATCTTCAATTCTTCTGGGGCAATAAAATGGAATGTCGGATTGAAATGCCGCATAGCCATAAGAAGAGAATGAACCGTACGTCCGTATTTCAAGTCGCCAACCATATATATCTGCAAGTTGTCCAAAGTACCTTGTGTCTTATAGATAGAATAAATATCCAGCATGGTCTGTGAAGGATGCTGGTTGGCTCCGTCGCCGGCGTTGATAATGGGCACAGGAGAAACTTCTGATGCATAGCGTGCCGCACCTTCAAGATAGTGGCGCATGACAATCAGATCAGCATAGTTGCTGACCATCATGATTGTGTCTTTAAGAGTTTCGCCCTTGGTGGAACTTGTCACTTTGGGATCGGTAAAACCGATGACACGTGCTCCCAGCCGGTTGGCTGCTGTTTCAAAACTGAGTCTTGTTCTGGTTGAAGGCTCGAAAAATAAGGTTGCAATTACTTTACCATCCAGAATTTTACGGTTGGTATGTTTCTCAAACTCCTGAGCCATTCTGATGAGATACATGATTTTCTCTTTAGAATGCTCGGCTATGGTCACCAAACTCCTGTTTTCCATTTTGAACATGATTTTTCAAATAGATAGAACTAAATATGCTTCAAAGGTAATAAAAAAAACGTAATTCAGATTATGCCGATTGCTTATTTAGAAACTTTTTTGTAATTACATCGGCTTTTAAAAACTTTATTTGTAAATTTGCAACCTATTGGCGTAATGACAAAAATATAAATAACTGGATAAAGTAATAGTATGAGAAAAAAATTTATTATCACGCTGTGGGTAATTTTGTTTCTTTCTTTGAGTGGGATAGCCGGAGCTTTTTATGCAATATGGAAAGGATGGATCGGTTATATGCCCAATCTGCAACAATTGGAAAATCCTGTCAATAAATATGCTTCACAGGCCCTCTCTTCTGACGGCAAACTTTTGGGTACCTGGTCGTACAGTAGGGCTAACCGCATTTTTGTGGACTATGAAAATCTTTCGCCATGGTTGGTCAAGGCGCTTGTGGCTACTGAAGATGTTCGTTTCTATGAGCATTCAGGTATCGACTACCGTGCATTGGCACGTGCTATTGTCAAACGGGTGATAATGGGACAGGAAAATGCAGGAGGTGGAAGTACTATTACACAGCAGTTGGCCAAACAACTTTATTCTGACGTGGCACAAAGCACAATGGAACGTGCATTGCAGAAACCGATAGAATGGGTTATTGCTGTCAGACTGGAACGATATTATACAAAGGAGGAAATCATCACTATGTATCTGAACTATTTTGATTTTCTTCATAATGCCGTAGGCATAAAAACAGCAGCAAAAACTTATTTTAATAAGGATCCTAATAATCTGTCCGTGTGCGAGGCGGCTACGTTGATCGGGATGTGCAAAAATCCGTCTTATTTTAATCCGGTTCGCAAACCCGAACGTTGTCGTGACAGGCGTAATGTCGTGTTGGATCAGATGGTCAAAGCCGGTTACCTGACTGAAGCGGAAGCCAGAACATATAAAGATGAACCATTGAAATTGCGTTTCCACAGGGTGGACCATAAGGAGGGCATTGCTACGTATTTCAGAGAGCGTTTGCGTACTATGCTGATGGCTAAAAAACCGAACCGTTCCAATTATGCTTCATGGCAGGGACAGAAGTTTTATGAAGATTCCCTGGCATGGGAAACGGATCCGCTTTATGGATGGTGTAACAAGAATAAAAAGAAGGATGGTACACCTTATAATCTATATACAGACGGACTCAAAATCTATACCACGATAGATTCGCGTATGCAAAAATATGCAGAAGACGCGGTGTTGAAACATGTGGCTGGATATCTTCAGCCTATTTTCGATAAGGAAAAGCGTAATCAGCCGACAAGACCGTTTTCAAATCAGTTGACTCAGAAAGAAGTCAATGAAATTATGGAACGGTCCATGCGCCAGAGTGAGCGCTATATTATGATGAAGAAATACGGAGCAACGGAAAGTGAAATCAAAAAAGCATTTTCAACACCGTGTGAGATGACAGTCTTTTCTTATCATGGCGAGGTGGATACTATCATGTCACCAATGGATTCAATAAGATATTACAAGGGTTTCCTGCGTGCCGGATTTATGTGTATGGAGGCCAAGACAGGTTTTGTGAAGGCTTATGTTGGTGGACCTGATTACCGCTATTTCCAATATGACATGGCCGGAGTCGGACGTCGGCAGGTGGGGTCAACAATCAAACCGTTCCTTTATACCTTGGCCATGGAAAACGGGATGTCGCCTTGTGATCTGGCTCCTAATGTGCAGCAGACTTACATTGTGGCAGGGAAACCATGGACGCCACGTAACGGCAGTCGCTCCCGCTACGGTGAGATGGTTACACTTAAATGGGGATTGGCACAATCCAATAACTGGATTTCTGCTTATCTGATGAGCCGTCTCAGTCCGGCGGCCCTCGTTCGACTGATTCATGAGTTTGGGGTATTAAACCGTGATATTCATCCGTCAATGTCTTTGTGCTTGGGTCCTTGTGAGATTTCTGTTTCCGAAATGGTCAGTGCTTATACCGTATTTGCCAATAACGGTATCCGAACCGCTCCATTACTAGTGACTCGGATTGAAGATAATGAAGGTAATGTCGTGGCGGAATTCCAACCCAAAATGAATGAGGTTATCAGTGAAGAGAGTGCATATAAGATGATAATCATGCTTCAGGGTGTGATGAATGGAGGTACGGGTAGCAGAATGCGTTTCCGTTATAATGTCAATGCCGATATGGGTGGTAAAACAGGTACTACTAACCGAAATTCAGACGGATGGTTTATGGCTTTCACTCCATCTTTGGTTACAGGCTGCTGGGTCGGTGGAGAAGACCGCGATATTCATTTCAATAGCATGACGTATGGACAAGGTGCGTCTGCAGCTTTGCCGATCAGTGCCTATTTCTTCCAGTCTGTATTCAAAGATGCCCGTTTGGGATATTCCGAATCAGAGAAATTTGAGCTGCCGGCAGATTTTGATCCTTGTGAAACAATTTCTTATGATGAAACTTCTGCTGAAGAAGAAGTCAGCGGCATAGACGAGATCTTTAATTAAGACGGACGTTAACTGATTGATAAAGAATAAGCAAAAAGAGCTTTATCCTTACCTGAGAAGTGTGGGGTAAAGCTCTTTTATTCCTTCTTGTATATAGAATCTGTTCAGGTCGTCAGGCTTCTTGATGATGTGATTGAATACAAGTAAGTCCAGATCGATAATGACGATGCCCAGACTCTTGTCTTCGGGCTTGCGTCCCATTTGCTTTTCAATGTCTTTAAGTATACAGGTGACAGATTCTTCTTTCTGATCTGTATGGAATATGGCTGTTTGATTGTAAAAGCAGTTTGGTGAGCAGAAATCAATAGGCTGAGTTTTCAGTATCTTGCTGAAACGGATATCCGGGAATTTTTCTATGAGTAACCTTTGAGCTTCAATCAGGTATTGAAGTGTCTTCCGGTTGCTGCCTAATGCGACAAAACAAATGTTTTCCATGTTTTTTGATTACAAAATAAATCTTTTTATGGTCGTCAACAAAATCTTTTTTGTATTTTTGTATGGTGTAATCATTAAATATTAGAAATGAAATTTGTAGGAATCATTCCGGCGCGATATGCATCAACACGTTTTCCGGCCAAACCATTGGCTATATTAGGTGGAAAACCGGTTATTCAGAGAGTTTATGAGCAAGTTGCCAATGTATTGGATGAGGCCGTAGTTGCCACAGATGACGAGCGGATATTTCAGACGGTAGAAAATTTTGGCGGTAAGGCTGTAATGACTAGCGTACATCATAAAAGCGGTACTGACAGATGTTATGAGGCTTATACACATTTGAAGGAAACTTATGATGTGATAATCAACGTTCAGGGAGATGAACCTTTTATTCAAGCTTCACAGTTGGAAACCGTCAAGGCTTGTTTTGATGATCCGCAAACAGAAATTGCGACTCTGGTTAAACCGTTTACACCAGAAGACGGATGGTCTGCACTTGAAAACGTCAATTCTCCGAAAGTTGTGGTCAATAACCAGATGCAGGCCTTGTATTTCAGCAGATCTATTATTCCATATCAACGTAATAAGGATAAAGAGGAATGGTTGGCCGGGCATACGTATTATAAACATATAGGTTTATATGCCTATAAAACTGAAGTCCTGAAGGAGATTACTTCATTGCCTCAGAGTGATCTTGAAATCGCTGAGTCATTGGAACAATTGCGTTGGCTTCAGAACGGGTATACCATAAAGGTTGGAATCAGTCAAATTGAAACAATAGGTATTGATACACCGGAAGACCTGGCTCGTGCAGAAGCTTTTTTGAACAATTTAAATTCTAAGTAGATTAATTACAAATAGATAGAAATGCTGAAAAATAAATCTATTAGTCTTATTGCTTTGTTGATAACCATTTCCTTGCAGATGATGTCGCAGGAAATCAAAATAGGTCATTATAAATTTAAGGATGGCGGCGAATACCAAGGTGAACTCTTCAAAGGTAAACCGTATGGTAGGGGAAAGACCGTTTTTGAGAACGGTGATGTTTATGAGGGCGAATATGTTAAGGGTAAGCGTCAAGGGTATGGCGTGTACACTTTCCTGGATGGTGAGAAGTATGAAGGCGAATGGTTTCAGGATCAGCAACACGGACATGGTATTTATTATTTTATGAATAATAATAAATATGACGGACTGTGGTTCAGGGATTATCAACAAGGTGAAGGTACCATGTATTTTTATAACGGTGATGTCTATAAGGGAAATTGGCACGAAGATAAGCGTGATGGATATGGTGAATATTTTTATGCTAATGGTGCTTATTATAAAGGACAGTGGAAAGATGATCAGAAAAGCGGAAAGGGTATATTTGACTGGCATGACGGATCGGTTTATGAAGGTATGTGGGAAGGGAACCAGAGGAATGGAAAGGGAACTTTCTATTATGCAGATGGTGACCAGTATACTGGAGAATGGGTAGACGATATTCAGCACGGTAAAGGTATTTATAAGTTTCACAACGGTGATGTTTACGAGGGGGATTATGTACAGGGTGAACGTACAGGTGAGGGCGTTTTTACTTTTGCCAACGGAAATAAATATGTAGGTCACTTCAAAAATGGAGAACAGAACGGACAGGGAAAGTTTACGTGGAACAATGGGGCTTCATATACCGGCAATTGGAAGTCCAATAAACGCGATGGATATGGCACGTATGTCTGGAGTAATGGTGATGTCTATGAAGGACAGTGGAAAAATGGCCAGATGAACGGAGAAGGAATTTTGCGAATGATTGACGGCACCAAGTTTAAAGGTACTTTCAGAAATGGTGAAAAAAATGGTTTTGGCATTATGGAAGACAAGGAAGGTGTTCGGTTTGAAGGCTATTTTGAAAATAATGAACGTCATGGCGAATTTGTCCTCAAGGATAAGAACGGACATATAACCCAAAAAGGTACATATAATCATGGTGTAATAGAAAATAAAGAATAAAAACTTATGGAACTGGACAAACTGACAGAAGAAGTCAAGAAACTGGCTTTGGAAGCCGGCGCTTATATTAGAGCAGAGAGAGAGGCTTTTTCGGCTGACAAGATTGAACAAAAGGGAAGTCATGACTATGTTTCCTATGTAGACAAGACTTCAGAACGCAGAATCGTTGAAAGACTCAGACAGTTATGTCCGGAGGCCGGTTTTATTACGGAAGAGGCTGGAAGAGATTATGACGGTCAACCTTATTGCTGGGTTGTAGATCCGCTTGATGGTACCACGAATTTTATTCACGATAATGCACCATACTGTGTCAGTATAGCTTTACGGGATCATAAGGAAATTCTTATCGGAGTTGTCTATGAATGCGTGCGTGATGAACTTTTCTGGGCGTATAAGGGTAGCAAGGCTTTTCTTAATGGAAAAGAAATACACGTGAGTCCACAATCCAGCATGGATCAGTCTTTCATCGAGTTGGGTCTACCTTATCGTGCAGATGCTTTCGGCTCTTTTATTACAAAAGTGATCGGTACGCTTTATGGATCAGTCGGGGGCTTACGTATTATAGGCGCTGCAGCATGTGAACTTTGTTACATTGCAGCCGGTAGATTTGAAGCCCGCATAGAGGGCCTTTTAGGGCCATGGGATATTGCAGCCGGTTCACTGATATTGAAACAGGCCGGTGGAAAACTGACTGATTTCAGCGGATCTCCCGATTGTTTGGATGCCCGTGAAGTGCTGGCTTCAAACGGTAAGATTCATGACCAGTTGGTCACCCTTTTACAGTCAGAGAAAAATCTGATTAAATTATAGTGTTATATTCAAAGATTTCAATATCTTTGTAAAAGTTTAATTTATAAAAACATCCTCACTATGATTGTTGATAGTTTGGCACATCTTAAAGATTATCTGGTTTTGCATTCTGATATGGAAGCTGTATGGAAGTTCTTGTCCTCAGATAATGTTGATTTGGAAAACTTACCAGACGGTAAGATGTTTTTGGATGGAACCGACGTGTCGCTCAATGTGCAGACCATTACGTCCAAAAATGAATCGGAAGCCCGTTTGGAATCGCACCGTAAGATGATAGATATTCAGATCCCTTTGACCGGAGATGAAAAAATAGGGTATGCTCCTGTTGCCGTACTCGGTCAAGCTCCTTATGATGAAGATAAGGATATCACATTCTATACGGAAAGTGCTGATGGCTTTGTAACGATAAGAAAAGGTATGTTTGCTTTATTCTTTCCTCAAGACGCACATGCTCCCGGAGTTACATCAACCGGATTGAAAAAGATGGTGATCAAACTTCCTGTAACTAATATGAAAAAACTTTGAATCTAAAATCTATAAACTTATGGCAAAAAAAATCAATAAGACAGAATCCAAAACTTTAAAGATCATCAAGAATGATCCCTGGTTGAAAGACTATGAACCGGCTATAGCCGGCAGGCATCAGCATGCTGTGGACAAAATAGCAGAGCTGACTCAGGGAGGAAAAACAAGTTTGTCGGATTTTGCTACTGGTTATTTATATTTCGGATTGCATAAAACAAGTACCGGATGGGTTTTCAGAGAATGGGCTCCTAATGCGACGGAGATTTATCTGGTCGGTGACTTCAACAAGTGGCAGGAAAAGCCTCAGTACAGACTGAAACGTTTGAAGAATTCCGGTAACTGGGAAATAAAGCTTAAAGAAAATGCTCTTAAACACGGTGATCTTTATAAATTGAAAGTCTATTGGGAAGGAGGATGCGGTGAACGTATACCTGCATGGTGTCGTCGTGTAGTACAGGATGATGAGACTAAGATTTTCAGTGCGCAGGTATGGAATCCGGAGAAACCTTATGTATGGAAGAAAAAGACGTTCCGTCCCAATACTTCTCCATTATTGATTTACGAATGCCATATCGGTATGTCGCAGGATGCCGAGAAAGTCGGAACTTATAATGAATTCCGTGAGAATGTCCTTCCGCGTGTGGTTGCTGATGGTTATAATTGTATTCAGATCATGGCCATTCAGGAACATCCCTATTATGGAAGTTTCGGTTATCATGTGTCCAGCTTTTTTGCAGCATCTAGCCGTTTTGGTACGCCGGAGGAACTGAAGCAACTTATTGATGAGGCTCATCGTCAGGGCGTAGCCGTGATTATGGATATCGTACACTCACATGCTGTGAAAAATGAGATAGAGGGATTGGGTAATTTTGCGGGTGATCCCTGTCAGTATTTCAATCAAGGCGGTCGCCGTGAACACCCGGCTTGGGATAGCCTTTGTTTTGATTATGGCAAGAATGAAGTGTTGCATTTCTTGCTTTCAAACTGTAAATTCTGGTTGGATGAATATCATTTTGACGGATTCCGTTTTGATGGTGTGACTTCCATGCTTTATTACAGTCACGGATTGGGAGAAGCCTTCTGTAATTATGGTGATTACTTCAATGGACATCAGGATGACAATGCCATCTGTTATCTGACGTTGGCAAATAGCTTGATACATGAGGTTAATCCTAAGGCTATTACCATAGCAGAAGAAGTTTCAGGTATGCCAGGTTTGGCAGCTCCGTTCGAAAGTGGTGGTTACGGTTTTGATTACCGTATGGCTATGAATATACCCGATTATTGGATCAAGACTATTAAAGAGAAGAAGGATGAGGATTGGAAGCCAAGCAGCATGTTCTGGGAAGTGACAAACCGTCGTGCAGATGAGAAGACAATCTCTTATTGTGAAAGTCATGACCAGGCCTTGGTTGGTGACAAGACCATTATATTCCGTCTGATAGATGCCGATATGTATTGGCATTTCAAGAAAGGTGATGAGAACTATGCCGTAGAACGTGGTATAGCCTTGCATAAAATGATCAGATTGCTGACTGCTTCAACCATTAATGGAGGTTATCTTAATTTTATGGGAAATGAATTCGGACATCCCGAATGGATTGACTTCCCACGTGAAGGTAATGGATGGAGTTACAAATATGCTCGTCGTCAGTGGAGCCTTGTTGACAATAAGGAATTGTGTTTCCATTATCTTGGTGATTTTGACCGTGATATGTTGGGTGTGATCAAGAGTGAGAAGAATATACAGAAAACACCTGTAGTAGAAGTTTGGCATAACGATGGCGACCAGGTTCTGGCTTATAGCCGTAACGATATGGTATTTGTGTTTAATTTCAGCTATAATCGTTCGTTTACGGATTACGGATTTATGGTACCTCAAGGAGCTTACGATGTCATTCTTAATACAGATGCCACGCAATATGGCGGTCATGGTCTGAATGATGACAGCATAAGACATTTCACTAATTATGATCCTTTGCTTGAACGCGATGGAAAAGGTTGGCTTAAGCTTTATTTACCGGCCCGTTCAGCTTTGGTGCTTAAAAAAGTGAAGGAAGAACCGAAGACCGAAAAATAGGGAAAGTTTCAGTAATAAGAAAGAATGCATAATACTATTTATTATAAGAGAACCGCACGCCTCATTTCAATAGCATGCGGTTTTCTTTTCACAATATTTACTGTATTGTATTTGTATGTCATGCAGTCAGGATTGTTGGCTGCAGCACAGCATCTGTTGTCGGATGGTTTTACGACTTATAATGCCGGATGGGGGACGGTCATCATCACTGTTCTGCTGCTCTTGTTGCCAACTGGTCTCAAGAAGTTGCTTAAGTTACCGTTACGTTTTACAGCGTTATATTATTTTTTTCCATCATTGCTTTTGGGTGTATTGACCAGTTTGGTGCCTGATGGTGAAGGAGGGGTTCAGTGCGATCTGTCATGGTGGGCATTGATACTGTATTGTGTATTGTATTTCAGTTTATTGTGGGTGATACTCCATTATCCTGATTTCAGTAAGGTAGATAAAAAAGGTATTTGCTCTTATTTATGGCCCAATTTCCTGCTTTTATTTTTATTGTTTCTGATGACTGCCAGTCTTGGTTATACGTCAGATGTTTACCATTATCGTCTTCGTGCAGAACAACTTGTTGTAGACGGACGTTTTAAGGAGGCTTTGGAAGTGGGAAAGTCCAGCTTGCAGACTGACAGAAATCTGTCAGCCATACGAGCCTATGCTTTAAGTAGGGAAGGAGTTTTAGGTGAACGCTTGTTTGAATATCCCCAACTGCAAGGCAGTGAAGGATTGTTGCCTGAATCGGGGGATACTATTTATACCCAGAAGTGGACTGACAGTCTTTATGTTCATCTTGGTGCCCGTCCGGGGAAGTCTATAAAGTATGCAAAAGATTTTTTCCGTTTATTGTCTGTACGTCCATGTGCCACTTCTGTAGTAAAGGATTATCTTTTATGTGCTTATTTGCTGGATGGCGATTTGGATTCATTTGTGAAAATCTTGCCGGTTTATTATCAGATTGATGAAAATCTTCCCAGATATTATAAAGAGGCTCTTGTTTTATACGGTCGTATGCATATCAATCCGTCAGTTGTGTTCCATGATTCTGTTATTGAGGAAAACTTTGGTGATTTTCAGAACTTGGAATCTCAACATAAGATAGAAATTGAACGTTCCAACTATTGTCGTACGATGTTTGGGACAACCTATTGGTGGTACTATTTCTATGGTCGTACGCCACATTGATTTTGGTAGTTTCTTCTGTTTTTGAGAAGCAGTGTTGGTGACGGTTCGTTTTTGAGAATATATAAAGAAAAACAGCAGATTGTCCTGCTGTTTTTCTTTATATATTCGTAATTGCTTGTGGATTGATTTGTATTTCTTTCATTAAAGGTATTTGACTGTTCCTTTCCAAGATTGTAGGGGCATTTGGGGGAAGTATGAAGATATTTTCATTTTTTCAATAAGATGTCTCCCATGTGGTATTCATCCATAAACCGACTTCTGTCAACTGGACCGTTTATGCCATTGATACGTCCGTTGGCTGTAAATTGCCACATGACGAATTTGATATCATCTGTCAATTCCGGAACTTCGTCTTTATATCTGGCGATCATATATTTGTATTTGGTATATTTGCCAGCGAGATATTTATTATAGAAATTACTGGAAGTATAAATGATAGGTTCAACACCATAATGTTCTTCTACCATATTGAGGAAGGTAGTCAGCCGTTTGCAGAATTTCTCCAGACTGCCTTTACCACGTGTTTCAACATCAATAATGGGGATAAGATCGTGTTCTTTCAGATCAACTACACTTGAAAAATTCTTGAATTGCACTTCTGGCGCTACAGTTGGACTGAAAAAGTGGTAACATCCTACTTTCAGACCGGCTTTGCGGGCCTCAGTCAGATTATAACGGAATGTCTTATCTACCAATGAAGCACCTTCTGTTGCTTTGACATATACATAGCTGGCATTTTTATCCTGTCTGACAGCTTGCCAGTCTATTTTACCCTGATATCTTGATACGTCTATACCGAATTGTTTGTCGTTAGTGATGCGGT
The DNA here is from genome assembly GCA_900546665.1 of uncultured Paraprevotella sp. Taxonomy (GTDB): domain Bacteria; phylum Bacteroidota; class Bacteroidia; order Bacteroidales; family Bacteroidaceae; genus Paraprevotella; species Paraprevotella stercorigallinarum. The sequence goes on from URDY01000006.1 coordinate 73,675, forward strand.
GTCTGCTTGCTTCTGTTATAGGGTCAACAAGTTTGTGTGAATGGCTGGGAGTTGCCATTTGATCAGGCTCCATAAGAGCCAGCATATATTGTGAGTTTTCCCGTTTATTATTTTTTCTACGTGCTTCGGTAGGAAGGGATACAATGAAGCATAAGGATATAGCAATTGGAATGATAAAGTTTCGCATGATAAGACTAGGAATGTTCAATTGCAAATATAATGAAAATCCGTCCTATAGGCAAATATTAAAAAAATAAAATCGCTTTTTTTGCCTTATTTTATAATAAATTATAATTAGTATAAAATCAATCTTTTCCACTTCGATAAATATTGGGAATGTTTCTAAGCGTGAGTTAAAAAATGTTTTGTGAATAAACCTATTTCAGGTCTGTCATGTCAAATAAACAGATACAGAAAGAGAGTGATAATATTTTTAAATAATAACCATTGAATCAAAAACAGAAAATGATGAAAAAGTATTTTTTAACAGCTGTATTCGCGTTGTTTATCGGTAGTGGTATTTATGCACAGACTCCAGGGCAGGGAGTAAGTAAAGAATGGAATCCGGAACAGATTGCCAAACGAAAGGCTGCTCAGCTAATGTTGGATGATGCCGCAATGGCCAAGTTTATGCCATTGTATCAGGAATATCTTGAGGCGTTGAAAGAGAATCGTGGAACGAAGGAATTTCGTCAGAATAAAGCTCAGCTGACAGATGAGGAGATGGATAAAATGATGCAGGACAGGTTCGAACGTCAGCAAAAGAATCTGGATATTCAGAAGAAATATTACGATAAATTCAAGAAGATCCTTACCATGCGTCAGGTACGGATGTTGTATCAGAATGGTCCTGTTGCCGGTCAGCATGCAGGTAAAAAAGCTGTGGGTCCGCGTGGCAGAAAAGGTCATCCGGCTCATGGAGAGTGTCCGATGCCATGCCACCAAGGTGAATGTCCATTGAATAAATAAAGGAGTTTAAGGTAAAAGAATGATCAGTCAATTGTTTTCATTTAACTGATTTAGGTGAAGCCTCTGTAGCACAATTTTGTTTTGTGTGTCAGAGGCTTTTAAAATTATAGTGTATTTACTTGATTTCTTTTACTCCTTCAGCAGTAGGTGGAATATTGCGTATGGTTCCGTCTGCATTGTAGTACATGGGTTCTGCGATGACAGATCTGCTGTAGCTGGTTCCGTCAGGCAGTCCGCCGTTGTGTGAGAAGAAGATCCACTGTCCCTTGAATTTGACGATGGCCGGGTGTGTGGTGTTCGAGTTACCTGCTATTTCACTGATGATACCGACAGGTTTGTAAGGTCCTCCTATCTGGTCAGCCATGGCGTAGGCTATTTTTTCGGGCCATTCCGAAGCATAGGTGAGGTAATACTTGCCATTGTATTTGTGTACCCACGGTGCTTCGGTGAAGGGATGTGCGGCATCGATTTCGATATGATGCACCTCTCCGTCAATTTCCGTCATGTTGTCTTTGAGTTTGGCATAGTAACACTGTCCGTTGCCCCAGAAAATATAAGCTTGTCCGTCATCGTCAATGAATATGGCCGGATCGATGCAGGCCCAGCTGTGTGTGGATGCGAAGCAATCCTTGTTGGTGAGCAGAGGTTTGCCTAGTGCGTCCTTGTAGGGTCCTGTGATGCGGTCAGCCACGGCTACTCCGATTCCACACCAGTTGGTGCTGACATACCAGTAATATTTTCCGTTTCTTTCCACGACATGTCCGGCATATGCCTGTTTGCTTTCAGCCCATTTGAATTCGTCAATATGCAACGGAGAAGGATGTTCTGTCCAGTGCTTCATATCGGTGGTAGAATACAGAAGCCAGTCACGCATTACATAACCTCTTTGGTTGCCTTCCATGTCATGACCAGCAAACAGCCACAAGGTATCACCCTTTACAACGACAGCAGGATCTGCAGTATGCTTATGGCGTATTATAGGATTGCCGTTGCTTTCGAATTTATGAGTCAGGACATATCCCCACTTTTGCTGCAGGCGCTCCATCTCGTCGTCAGTAAGAGAACATACAGTGCCGTGTCTAGGGAAGAAATCCTTACGGAAAGACTGAGGCTCTTTTGTAAAGTTAAACAAATCCTTTGATGTCTGGTATTCATATCTTCCGCTGCTGTAAAGGTCATACATAAGCACATATTCATCACTGTCATTCAATTTGAACACACCACTTCCTTCCACACCGGTACGTGTATCTGCATATGCATTAAGGTATTTGAAGTCCTCTTTCCATTTGCCGTGCAAAGACTTTGAAACAGCCTGCTGGATTCCGTTCTTTATTTCCTTACCGTTTTCATTCTTGGTATTTCCCTTATAAAAGAGATGATACTTTCCATTATGTTCTATGATGTCATTGTCTATGCTTCCGTATTTGGCATTGAAAAGAATCTTAGGTTCACTCTCGAAATCAGTAAAATCCTTGTTGGCATAGGCATAATATGTAATAAGGCTCTTACGTCCGTCTCCTGTTCGCTGCAACGTAAAGTATATCATATATTTTTTTGCCTTCTTGTCATATATTGTCTGTGGTGCCCAAACCCAATATGCATCACTGAAATTTTCGGCATACTGTTTTGAAAGATTGATTTTTGAATGCTTCCAGTTGACAAGATCGTCAGAACTCATAAGAACGATACCGGGATTTTCGTTCCAACCGTATTTGGCAACATTCATGTCTGTAGCTACAATATAGAAACGGCCATTTTCTCCACGAAGTATATGAGGGTCACGTATTCCTCCACTTTCGCTTATGGAATCACTTGCTATAACCGGACGGTTACCATTCAACGCATACCAGTTTTTTGCATCCTCACTAATGGCAAATCGCAGTTGCTCTTGCGTACCTCTCTCACCGCTACCTTCAAAGTATGTAAATAGATAGCCAGAAAATTTATCCTTATCTGTCTTTGCACAGACAGAGGGTAACAGCATTTCTAATAAAATAACTGTTGTAAAAAGATTTTTCATTTGTATTTGGGTTTATTGGTTGTTCCATTTCTTCTCCAGCCTTCTTGCTTCCTCTTCCGTAATATGCACAACCGCACCGTGCTTTGGTGACACACAATTTGTCATTGTCATTGTTGCATCATTGAAACGTCCCACAGGAGTGAAAGAAGTAAAGTCATCGGTCTCCTCAAAGCCGAATGTATGAGGACGAGCACCATATATATCATACATAAGCCTCCATTTGTTCTGGCCTATAATCTTCCATACACTTGGTGCTTCGTGACTCAAACGCTGATGTGTGATATATTGTGGGACAGGAGTATAAGGCCCTGTTATATTATCGCTTGAAGTATGACATATTCCTGCTCCCTTTTCATGTGACACATAGAACAGATGATATTTGCCTTTGTATTTCACTATATCACCGTCTATAATATTGTATGACTCTTCCGGGGCCTGCAACAACAGTTGAGGCAAAGTCTCCACGCGATTATAGTCATCATTCACATAAACGTAATATAATGAATTAATACCTGCTTTATGACGCATGGTGAAATGTATCATCAGTTTCTTTGATTCTTCATCATAAACAGTTTCAGGAGCCCATGCACAACCTATATCAGACAGAGAACTGTCCATGGCCGTAAAGTCTATATTTGCTCGTGTCCAATTAATCAAATCATGACTTTTCATCAAGACTATACCACGGTTGTTCCCCCAGCCGAATGTCCGTCCGTCACGTTCCCACTCTGTCTGACGGAATCCGTCACGCTTGCCGAATACGTGAAGGTCAGTCATTGACAGATAGAAAGCCCCATCGGGACCACGGTATATATGAGGGTCACGAATACCATGCTGCATGGCAATGGTATCTCCCGAAAATATTGGTTTGTCATTGTTCAGTGCCGTAAAAGTATTCCCGTCTCTGCTTATTGCCATATGCAAACCATGATCAGCGTCTTTATGATAAACCATGAGATAAGCAGACATATGCTTTTCTTTCGGGAGTTTGTTTCTGCGACCAAAACATGTGGCTAAACTACTGTGAACCAACAGGATAAACATAAAGACTACATATTTTATCTTATTCATACTTCTTTACTTCTTTATTTTTCTACGAAACTATTAAATGAATGTGAAGGCAATGATACATTCAGATATTTTGAACCCAGTTTAAAGGTAAGGGCCTGTTCCTTATCCGAAGTGTTTCCTGCTATTACAATATACTTCCCATCTGGGTTACGGAATGCAATTGCTTGCATGGCATTCTCTTTGTTCCAAGGATAAAATCCTACTATAGTACTTCCAGGTTCTACAAAATGTGAGAAATGCTTTACTGCATAGTATTCAGCAGTATAACGGAAAGTCCTGCTTTTTGAGTCAACGTGTATCAAGGAGTTCTGATTCCATCCCCATGAACTTCTTCCACGGTCCGGCAATATGAAATTCCATATAAAATATTCATTACAACCACGACCGATATATTCATGAAGCAAATAGAATGTATGTTCTCCCGAACGCCAGTCAAAACGACCTTTGCCACACTCGCTCTCCGTACTTATCAAATGTAGATCCGGATATTTTTCACGCAAGTAGTCAAGATTCTCACGTCCTTCCCATTGCAAACCGACTCCCTTTACAAGTTCAGTACCGTCATCGGACTTTGCAAGAGCACCCACAATCTTTTCTACATAATCCCTTCTGTTGGTATTGAATGTACCTATATATACATCTACATCAGGATTGTTTTTCTTTATAGTCGGCACCAGATAATCACGGTTGAAAAGGATTGTTCCATCAGCAGTCCATGCACAACCGGGGTATGCGGTATAGCTGTATGCCTCGTTCTGATACATTACCATGTCAATAGGAATACCCTGCTCTTTGTACAGGTTAATAAAACGTGAAAACATATTGGCATAAGCTTGCAGATATCTTGGATCCTGAATCATGTAGTCCTGAGATGCAAGACGCTTTGGGAATTTTCCCTCACGTGTACCGGCCATTTCAACCTCCGTCGGATCCAAATCTCCGATGGTGCCAAACAAAAGATATTCCTGACGAATGTCTGCACTGTTGGACGGGCTTGGCATCACCGGATAGTCCTGATTAATCTTCATCCATGAAGGAGGACTCCACGGAGACATCCAGAAAGTAATATCCGGCCGGTACTTCTGAGCCATACGCACCAAAGGTATTGTAACCTGCTTGTCACGTTCTATGTTGAAATATCGTAATTGGAAATCACCGGCTACAGAATCGCACTGATACCATGAACGGCTATAGTCATTAGCATTCATGGTCAGTCGCCCGCGGGTAAATTTAAGGTCACCGTCCGGTGAAAAGACATCGTGCATGATTTTTTCTCTTTCTTCTGGCTTGAGCAGGAGTAAGGCATCATAATTCAGTTCGTTGAAACAGGTTCCCCAAGCCCGAAACTCATGTCCTTTTTCTGTTGCACTGACAGTTATCAACGGTGTGGCGGAAGCTTTTTTTTCAAGTTTTTGAGTGCTTTTCTGCCAGCTTGTTTTTTCAGTGGTTATGTAGTGGTTGAAAGTCTGGGAGACCGCTTCCAAAGAGCAGGCCAGTCCCAGTATACACAAGAATTTATTCATTTTACGTGTGTGGATTTATTTGATAATTATTTTCTTTTTTCCTATGATGTAAATACCTTTTCTCGTAATATCATTGACTTTTCTTCCTTGCAGGTCATAAATGGTTTCTTGGCGGTTTATATTGGTTTCGTCATAGGGGATTTCGTTTATTCCGGTAGGATCAGTGACTTTTACCCGTATGGTGTCACAGGTGGCTATACCGTTTGAACTGTTGGACGACTCTATGATAAACTGCCATGTACCGGCTTCGGTCGGTGTTCCTGACAATGTCATCTGACAGAGTTTAGCGTTTCTCTCAAAAGAGAACTGTCGCGGCAGGTAAGAATAACTGCTGCCGTTTGGCCGGATTACTTTTCTGACTGCTGCACTTGTACAGTTGACATAATGCATGGTTAGAGGTTGGATACTATCTCCCAAATTGATTTCCTGGTCTTTCCGTGTGTCATCTAGCCAGGTGAATCGGGCTTGTGTGGCATCTGGCAAATAATAACCCAAGTGTGGCGGTTGGTTATATCCGGCATTTTGCCAAGTTATGGCCATTCGGTAAGTATGGTCATACATCAGGCATGGTACTCTTGCTGCAGTAAGCGTAGAGGTAGAAAATATATTCAAGGTTTGTTTGTCTTCATTGTTGTAGAATATCATTTCTTCACGCCAGTCGCCAAACAGGTCTGCTGTGAGGCAAGGTGTACCTTTGGTTCCGTTGCAGGTTACGTTATATCCGTGTTCATAAACCTGCTTGTTGCCTATGAGGAGTCGCCCCACACCGTACTTCTCGAGATAAGGTTGGTTGTGGCGTGAAATATCTGCCAACAATTCTTCATATACATCACCATCCCAATATATACGGAAGATAGTAGACATAGCACCGCCGACAATAGAACCATCAGTATTATACATATTGGCATCACCGAAATACCAGAATTCAGCCCCTCGCTTGTCCATAACGTCGGCTACCATGCCTCGCGCTGTATCTCCGCCACCTTTTTTGTGTATCAGTAATTTACCTGTAGCTGCATCACAAATATGCATGCCGTAGGGTGGATCTTCATGAATCTGGAACACTTCCAGTCCGGGTCTGTCTGGCATCAAGTCGCCCATGTGGATTGCATCACCGTGACAGAGTCCTGTCGTCCAAAGTAACGAACCGTCATGATCAATGGCGGCGGAACCATAGATGATTTCATCATATCCGTCCTGGTCTACGTCACCGACAGTCAGATTGTGGTTGCCTTGTCCGTAAGCGGTGAAAATTTCGGCTTCAGGATAAGTAGCTTGGTCATGTTCCCGGATTTCTTTAGTCTGGTCAGATCCGGTGGTCATGACTGTCTTTTTCGAAAGGCTGGCATGACGCCATCTTGTGCTGAGGGTTTTACCATCAAAATCCACTGCCCAGAGGTAAGCTCTTGTGTAATAACCGCGGCACATTACGGCACTGGCCTTACCTTGCGGCCCATCCAAATAGGCTACCGTAGCCAGATAACGTTCTGAACGGTTACCGTAATCATCGCCCCAGATGTCCGTTCTTGATTCCGGCGCTCCACCGACAAAGCAACCTCTGTTCGGGTTATAGTAAACGGTATGTATGGCTTGTCCTGTCATTCCGTCGAATACAGTCAGAAATTCCGGGCCTGTCATAACCTGACCGCCTGCATTGAGGTGTTCCTTAGTATTATCCGTTTGCCGGATTTTTTCATCTGTAGCAGCTTCGCTTACGTAGCGTCCGGTACCGTCAATAGTACCAGGGGCAGTCTTTACAATAAACTCGGCTTTGCCGTCGCCATCAAAGTCATAGAACAAGAATGGGACGTAATGGGCGCCCGAACGGATATTATGTCCCATGTCAATACGCCAAAGTTTGGTTCCGTCCATTTTATAGCAGTCGAAGATAGTAGGTCCGGTGAATCCGCCCTGTGAATTGTCGGCTTCTGCACTGGGATTCCATTTGACTACAATTTCATATTCTCCGTCTGCATCAACATCGGCTACGGAACAATCGTTCGGTGAATAATAATAACTGACATCATGAAAGGTACCGTCTGCTGGTCGGTCAAGATGTACCTGCATGAATACGTCCTTCCATGGAGTGATTGCCTCGGTTGTATCTATGGGTTCACCATGTTGTTTGGTAATGATGCGATAGCTGCTTGAAGAACTTCCTTTTGTATCAAGATAGTTGGTTGAACTGTTGATGTCAGATCTGATTATCTCGCCGTCTTTCATGACATCAAAAGTAGTATAATCATTATCAGTATCCAGCATTCTCCAACTTATCAGATAGTTGGTGCCTGATGTATTTTGAGGAATAGCTACGACATTACGGTTGAGTTTTTCCGTTCTCCATTGTTGAGCTCCAGAAACGGCTGGGATGCAAGCCAGAGTGAGAGCAAGTATATGATTCTGAATCTTTTTCATATTTTATATTTTTAATATATTATAGTTGATGATTAGGATTTTCTGTACCATAATAAGTCAGTGACCAGTTATCGAATATCACCCAGTCTCGTCTGAGCGTGATGTTTTTTCTTATTCCTATGCGTAGTTTGCCATTGGTGATATGCAGGATAATGCTGTTTTCTTTGTATCTTCCAGCCGAGAAATAAGTACCTGCTGCTGCCATACCGTTGGGAATATAATAGCTTCCGGTCAGAATTTCACCACTGGTACCGAGTGGCTTGTCTGTAGCTTCGTTAAAGATACTTTGCAGTTTTTGGGTAGCTGTATTTCCGCCAGTAGTAGCATACAATTCAGCATACATGTAGTTGTCTTCGTTTTCCTGTTTGTGTGTGATGGCTTCTTCCGGTAGTCCGGCACGGTAAAAGCCTTGAACATTCAGTTTATAATATCCTTCCGGCAGGTTTTTCAGGTCCTGATAGTAATCAAAGTTAGTATTGAAAAATTCAGCATTCTGTACATTTTCCGAAACGTTGGTACCCGGGATAGATCCGCTCCAGCCGTCATTATTGTTGTTGTCGTATCCTGGATTGGTGATAAACAAATTCGTAACATCGATCGGATTGTCTACGCTGGCATCACCTATATAGTCTTCCAGCAGTTTGTATGTCACACTGCTTATGGCTGCATTAAGTTCGTCTAACGTGCTTTCAGTATTATTGTATACAGTCTGTTCTTCAGTTACATCCTTGCCTTTTTGTGATGCTTCGGTCAGTAAGTCTTTCAGTGCCTGGGCTGTATTGTAGGTTTCTACATCCTGTTGGTATTGTTCATAGGCTGCCGGCGTTGCTATACACCATTCTGTGAGATAGATGTGTTCGCCCGGCTCTTCTGCTTCCATCAGGATGGAAGCCAATACAGTACGTGTACTGTCTTCAAACAGGTCAAGTCCCAGCATGGCATCAGGATAATTATCCTGATTATATATGGGATTAGGTGCGGATACTTTCAGTTTGAATGTTTTGTCACCCGACGGAACAATCTGCCAGTAATGGTCTTCCTGTGAAATTCCGTCTACGTATAGGGCACCGTTAGTGGTGATATATGGAGTCATCCATTGTTGTTTAACTATGGAATAATTGGTCATGCTGACAATTTGACCATCAGTGCCATCACTGCCGGCGTAGTTTTCGAACCGACATTTCAGACCGGTGTTTCCTATACTGCCTTGTGTTCCCCAGGCATTTCCTTCTGTATAAAATCTGTTGGCTTCTACATTGAACAGGTAGCATTCCTGTCCGGTTACAAATTCTGATGCCTCCAGTTCCGGTTTAGGCCATACTTGGGCATGGCCTTCGGCATATAGCATCATGCCGGTTGCAAGTAACGTGAATAATCGTTTCATAAGCGGAATATTTATTAGTGGTTTTCCAATTTTTCGTTTCTTCAACGAAGATAGTATAGAAACCTTTCTCATCAGAAATATCCCTGTTACGAAACGCGTAAACTATGGTGTGTCAGTTGGTTTGAAACATTTGTATACCTGATTTGAAACAAATGTATACCTTTATGTCTTTGCTTTTTCGTTAGGCTCCTGGTTGAAATCCTTAGGTAATACTCCGAATTTTTCCCTGAAACATTTTGAAAAATATTTTGGAGAGGAGAATCCTACTTTTCTGGCAATATCCGAAATGGTTGCATGGCTATCCTGACGAAGCAGAGTTGCTGCTTTCTTAAGTCTGATGTCACGTATAAAATCGGTCGGGCTTTGCCCGGTCAGTTCTTGTAATCTACGGTAGAATGTACTGCGGCTCATGCACATGTCTGTACTCAGGGTTTCTACATTATAGTCAGTCCGACTCAAGTTTTCTTCCACTTTGGCAATAGCTTTCCTTATAAACTCATCGTTCCAGTGATCAGAAGAGATATCTTCTCTTTTCAGTTCAATTTCATCCAGTTTTACGTGACGTCGTCTTTGGATCAGACGATGGAGTAGGCTGATACGTTGTTCCATTCGCCATATTCCTCCAATAGTCAGTATGATAATTGCGGCATACAACAGCCGTGCCCACCACGTTTCGTACCAGTGTGGCAGACTGATAATAGTCAGGATGGTGGCAGGTTCTCCCCAACATCCGTTCCGGTCAGTAGCCATGACTTCCAATTGGTAATGACCTTTAGGAAGGTGATTGAAGTAGAGTGTGTTTTGTCCCACATCGCCATATATCCAGTCTGTGTGGAGACCTTTGAGTTTATAGGCAAAAACAATTTTGTCCGTAGCTGTATGGTTAAGCGTAGTCAGATACAGGTTCAGTGTGGTGTGGTCTGGATTAAGCTTGATTTCCTTTGTCTGTCGTCCTATAATCTGTTTACAACCATCGATCAGGCAGGCAGAAACCATTGGTTGTACAAGAGTGCCGGCCTGATTCAATGCAGCGGATGATTCTATCAGACAGATTGCACCGGCTCCGTTAATACAAAGGTGTGAAGCATCTGTATTTTCAATGCCATAGAAATAATCTACTTTGATTTGCGGATCTGCAGCTGAAATAATTCGAAATGCCATGGTGTTTGGATTACATTCTACAATTTTCTGGTCACTGACCGTCCAAACATGGCCCATTCCGTCTACGGTGATATCACGGAGAGGCGCTTCATTTCTGTTGTGAAGAAAATCAACGCGTTTCATTTGCCGGTCTGATGGGAAATAATGATATACGTTTCCATTGAGCGCAGTCAGCCATACGGTGCCGTCCGGACTGGCTGCCAGTGCGGTAAAATGCTCTTCAGGTTGTTGGGGCTGGAGTATGTCACCTTGCTTTGTAATGATCCGGAGACCTTTTTCCTCGAAAATCAGATAAAGATTACCGTTGGTGGTGACAGTCATGTCGATGGGATGACTTGGCAACGTGGCAATTTGTTTCATTTGTCCTCCTGCTATGGTGTAGCGGTATAGGTAAGTCTGGGTTGCTATATAAAGGTGTCCCTGATTATCATCAACAATATGACGGATAGACTGTCCGTTTGGAACATTCGTCAGTGTATGGTGCTCAATCGTTCCTTGGTTCTGTTGTATCCGATAGAGAGTCTGTCCGTGTGATCCCCACAGCCCTTTCCCTTCTGAACTGTTTTTTTGAATGCAACGATCTGTTTTCCAATCAGTAAATTTCAGGCTCTGGTCTTTGGTATGAAAAAGAGAAAGTCCCATTCTTCCTTGCCATATCCAGATGAAGTCATTGTCAATAATGCTACGGTCTGCCAGAAGTGGGTAACCGGTGAGGGCTGTCATGGCAGGAATGTCGAGTCTCGTAATACGTTCTTTCACAGGACAAATAATAAAAGTGTGTGGCGTATATCCTGCAACATAGATGCAGCCGTCACGGTCTTCCAGCATCTGATCGATGATTTTCTTCCCTTTCGGCAGGAATTTGTCCGTGTCAAACCGCTTAAGACGGCCGTCTGCAATGGAATAGGCATACAGATCATCCGGTGTGGACATCCAAAGCAATCCCTGATGTTTGTCACGAATAAGGTCAAAGCCGCGTTGGCGTCCGTAAGAGTTTTGTGTAGCCTCCTGAACCTCAGTCTGGCATTTCTTTTCTTTAAGATGCATTTTGATGATACCATCGCCCCATGTCGCCAGCCAGTAACATTGGTTTTCTTCATCTTCTACCATTTGTGTAGGCCATGAAAGACGGTTCCATTCCATGGGAAGAAAATTTTCCGTATTTTTGTCTTTTATCAGTATTCCGCCTTGCCATTGAAGAGCGAAAAGCCTTCCCCCATGATCTTCGAAGAATCGAGTGACACTGCGTATTTCCCCTTTGTATACAGATGGAAAGGTGCGTATGATACTAAGATCTGTTCCTAGTTTAATGATACTTCGGTCTGTTCCTATCCATGTCGTTCCCTTGGAATCCGTAAACAGAGCTTCTATTCTGATACTGTCGATTGTAGTTTGTGTGATAGTATAATTTTGTTTGTTGATGAGAAAAAGTCCTTCTGGTGTTCCTGCCAGAATTTGGCCGTTTCGCATCTCAGTGATACAGAGTATGTGGTTAGCTTTGGCGTTACAGCCTATATCCGAAGGTCGGAAAACGTCTATCTGATAACCGTTGTCACGATAAAGTCCACCTCTCTCCGTACCATACCACATATAGCCTTCGGAGTCCTGAATAAGACAATGTATGGTAGCTGTGGGTAATTGCTGTTGGGTTGGTAATGTAAGTAGACTGAAATTCTGTGTCCGGGCAGAAAGAGAGCAGAATAGGGAAAGGGTCAGGGCGAGAATATATTTTACTGCGTTTTTCATTTTATGGATTTCTTTTGCTTGAAAAGTGTGGATAAAGATAGTAAAATTTAGTGTAAAAACAGCAATGTGACGCTATATGATATGTTTAAGTCATTGAATTTGATACCACTCGTGTCACCGGGTTACAGTATTGGAACTGTTTCCTGCTCTTTAATATTGGCATGTGATGCAGTTGTGAGCTATTCTTGTTTGATATAAGTTATAGTTTAGGAGATTTCCTTTTATTGGTTTTCTTTATGCTGTAGCCTATATTCTTTAGGTGAAAGGCCAACATGCGATTTAAAGAATTTCCTGAAAGTGAATTGTTCTGGAAAATGAAGTTCAGCAGCAATTTCTTTGATATTCATTCCTGATTTCTTCAGTAGTAGTTTGGCATTTATCACAGTGATGTCAGCAATCCACTCCGATGGCGTTTTGTTTGTTTCATTTTTGATGATTCTGGTAAAATGGCTTAAGGATAGCTTGACTTCATTGGCATAAAACCCTACATTTCTTTGGGTCTTATAATTCAGATTTAGGGAATAGATAAACTTGAAAGCAATGGCTTTGTTTTTCCCTACAGATATGGGAGATAGTGTTTTTTGGTTATAAAACAGATGAAAAAATTCCAGCATGGTAGCTTGCTCGTTCAGATGAATGATTTGTTTCAGTATAATTTGTTCGTCTGCATTTGAAACTTTTTTCAGGTATTCTTTTTTAGTCTCAATCAGATTTTTTCTTTTAAGAAAAATGTCAATATATTCTTCATCTAATTTCATGCATGGCGTATTGTATAACCTGAAATTGACAATGATGTCAAACATGTTTTTTATGATTTGATAGAAAACTTCTGCATTATCCAGAATGGCTGATTCCGTATAGTCCTTGCTGCGTGACAGCTCATAAATTACGATGATGGGGGAGGAAATACACAGTATGTCTTTTTCAATATGGAATAATTCTCCGTTGATCAAGACTTCACGTGTTCCGTTCGTGCAAAGTATCAGGCCTGTATTTTCTCCAAACATAGTTCAGTTATTTTTTATGGTCTAAAATTAGTCAATAATTTCACATGTAAATCATGTTCCGAACATTTTTATGCTTTAAAAAAAGTCGAATTTGCTCAATATTTGCAATATTCTAACATTGACTGCATTTTGTTTCTTTTTTATCTTTGATATTGTAACCAGATGTGTTACAATGATATATGGTATAATAAAAAATACAGGAGGAACATAGATGAGAAATTTCAGGGCAATTTTGGGGGTAGCCGTGATGTTGTTGTCTGTTTCGGCTGATGCGCAGCTTACATTGGATGAATGTCAGCAGATGGCCAGCGACAATTATCCTCTTTTGCAAAAATACGATCTTGTTAGACAGACGACAGAGTACACCATAAAAAATATTCAACGTGGTTATTGGCCGCAACTTTCTTTGGGTGGACAAGTATCCTATCAGTCCGAAGTTACCGATCTGCCTGATGTTCTTAGCCATCTGTTGTCAGAGAGTAGTCCTAATTACAAAGGAATGGCTAAAGACCAGTATCAGATAGCTTTGGATCTGAATCAGGTGATTTGGGATGGTGGCCATATCAAGGCGCGTCGGGATTTGGCGGCTTCTGATGCTGAAGTGCAGGTAGCTCAGGCAGATGTGGAGATGTATGCCATACGCAGTCGTGTGAATGAATTATTTTTTGGTATTCTTCTTTTGGATGAAAAGATAAGGTTAAATGAAACATTACAGACCTTATTGCTGGATAATTGTCGGATGCTGGAAACCAGAAAGATGCATGGGACAGCCATGGAATCAGATGTAGACGTCATGCGGGCAGAATATTTGGAAGCCAGGCAGGATCTTACAGCTTTAAGATCCATGCGAAAGAGCTACCGTCAGATGTTGGCTATTTTTATAGGAAAGGATACTGCGTCAGTCATTAACTTGCAAAAACCTGCTGCATCTTTGCCTCAGACTTTTGATAACCGGCGTCCGGAGCTTAATCTGTATGCCATGCAGATGCAGCAGACAGAAGCACAGAGTCATTTGTTGAATGTCGGTCTTCGTCCGAAACTGAGTCTTTTTGCACAAGGAGTTTACGGTTATCCCGGGTATGATATGTTTGACAGTATGTTCGATCACGACTTGAAGTTGAATGGAATCGTCGGTATCAGGTTTTCATGGAATATAGGTCGGCTGTATACATTCAAGACGGATAAACACAAATTGGAATTAACCCGTAAACAGATAGAGACGGCCCGTGAGATTTTTCTTTTTAACAATAATCTGCAATCAGTCCGGGAAAGAGAAACTGTTAACCAATATCATCAGATGATGGAAGAAGATTCTGATATTATCCGGTTACGTACTTCTGTACGTCAGGCAGCTGAGGCCAAATTGCAACATGGGGTTATTGGAGTGAACGATCTGTTACAGGAAATTACCAAGGAAAATCGGGCACGCATAGACCATTCATTGCATGAAATGGAAATGTTGAAGAATATATATGAATTAAAGCATACAATTAATCAGTAAAGACTGGAAAATATGAAAGCATATCTTTTTTTAGAATTAGGTTTGTCATTTGTATTGTCGGCTTGTGGAAACAATGATATACCCTATGATGCATCCGGTGTATTTGAAACAACGGAGGTCATTGTGTCAGCACAGGCTACCGGAGAACTTCTTTCGTTTACAGTCGAAGAAGGTATGAATGTGAAGGCAGATGAAAAACTGGGTTATGTGGATACGTTACAGCTGGCTTTGAAAAAGAAGCAGCTGACTGCTACATTGGCTGCAACGGACAGTAAATGGCTAGATGAAAAACGCCAGTCGGCTTCATTACGGCAACAAATCATTAATCTGGAACGTGAACGAAAACGTTTCGGTGATTTGCTTGAGGCAGATGCGGCCACAGAAAAACAAGTGGACGAACTCGACTACCAGATAGATGTACTCAAACGTCAACTTTCTGCAACTGAAGAGCAGTTGAATAGCCACAATAAGAGTCTTGACGGTCAGTGCTTGAGTCTTGAAGCACAGTTGGCGCAGTTAGAAGATCAGATAGAAAAATCTGTTGTTTCAAGTCCGGTCAGCGGAACGGTGATTTCCAAATATGCCGAACCCGGAGAATTCGTTCAGCCGGGAAAGTCTCTTTTTAAGGTTGCCAATCTGGAAAAAATGAAATTACGGATCTATATTACAGCAGACCAGTTGACGATGTTAAAGATAGGTCAGAAAGTTAAAGTATATGCTGACAAAGGCAAAGGTGAACGTCAGGAATATGAAGGAGTCGTTTCCTGGATTTCGGATAAGGCGGAATTTACGCCTAAAACCATACAAACGCGTGACGAACGGGCCAATCTGGTTTACGCTGTGAAGGTTAGTGTCAGGAACGACGGCTTTATCAAACGTGGCATGTATGGCGATGTCAAATTCTAAGTGAGATCATAATGAATATCATATCTGTCAGAAATCTGAGGAAAAGCTACAATCATGGAAGGACAATAGCTTTGCGTGGACTCGACTTCGATGTGAGAGAAGGAGAAATCTATGGAATTATTGGTCCCGATGGCTCCGGAAAAACCACACTTTTCCGGATCTTGGTCACTTTGTTGCTGGCTGATGAAGGTACAGTGATGGTAGATGAATTGGACGTGAAGAAGGATTACAGGGAAATCCGTCGTCGTATCGGGTATATGCCGGGGCGTTTTTCTTTATATCAGGATCTTTCCGTGGAAGAGAATTTGCGCTTCTTTGCAACTATTTTCCATACATCCATAGAAGAGAATTATGATCTTGTTCGCGATATTTATTCTCAAATAGAAAAGTTCAGGACACGTAAAGCCGGCAAACTTTCGGGAGGAATGAAACAGAAACTGGCTTTGAGTTGCGCCCTTATCCATGCCCCCCGCATTTTGTTCCTTGATGAACCTACCACAGGAGTAGATCCCGTTTCGCGTAAGGAATTCTGGGAAATGCTGAAACGATTGCAAGAGCAGCATGGAATTACTATTGTCGTTTCTACGCCTTATATGGATGAAGCCATGCAGTGTGATCGCATAGCTTTGATGCAGGAAGGAAAATTTCTGATTGTTGACACTCTAGATGGAATCATTTCAGCTTATTCGGATACGTTATGGGCAGTTAAAAGTGACAGTATGCATTCTCTACTCCATGATCTGCGCAATTATCCAGAGATTAGGACTGTCTTTTCGTTTGGTGAGACCTTTCATGTGACGGTGGATGCTGATGCTGTGTCGGAACAGCTGAAGGATTATTTGTATGCCAGAGGTCACACTCATGTCAGTGTATACCCTTTGAATGCGACTGTAGAAGATTGTTTCATGTCATTAATGAGCCGACAGAATGAAAGATAATTATGTCATAATAGCTGAGGGGTTGACTAAACAGTTTGGTACGTTTGTTGCTACGGATCATATCAGTTTTCAGGTCAGGGAAGGGGAGATCTTCGGCTTTCTTGGTGCTAATGGGGCCGGAAAGACTACTGCCATGCGTATGCTGTGCGGATTGAGCCGTCCTACAGCCGGCAAAGCCACTGTGGCCGGATACGATGTATGCAGACAGGCAGAAGAAGTCAAGAAGCATATCGGTTACATGAGTCAGAAATTTTCTCTTTATGAAGATCTTACCGTATACGAGAATTTACGTCTTTTTGGTGGTATCTACGGCATGTCCGTCAAAGCCATCCGTGAGAAAAGCGATTGGCTGTTGGCTGAATTGGGTTTTACTGCCGAACGTAATACCCGTGTGGCAGCACTACCTTTAGGCTGGAAACAGAAACTTGCTTTTTCACTCAGTATTTTTCATGATCCTCAAATAGTTTTTCTGGATGAACCAACCGGAGGAGTGGATCCGGTTACGCGGCGACAGTTTTGGGAACTGATTTATCAGGCTGCCGATCGTGGCATTACGGTATTTGTGACTACTCATTATATGGATGAAGCGGAATACTGCGACCGCGTAAGCATTATGGTAGATGGCAGGATAGAGGCTTTGGATACGCCACATAATTTGAAACAGCATTTTGAGGTGTCTACCATGTATGAGGTCTTTTTGGCACTTGCCCGGAAAGCCCGGCGTACAGGTGATTGAAAGGAGGTGAGGAATGAAACAGTTTTTATCGTTCGTACAGAAAGAATTTTATCATATTTTCCGAGACAAGCGTACCATGCTTATCCTGCTGGTCATGCCTGTACTCCTGATCGTCTTGTTTGGTTTTGCCATTACAACAGAAGTAAAGAATTCCCGTGTTGCTGTCTATGACTTGTCAAAAGACGAGGTTACAGAACGGATTATCAAGCGTATTGACGCAAATCCTTATTTCACGGTTACGTCAGAATTGAATAATGGAACGGTCATCGATTCTCTTTTTCTCAGAGGACAGATTGATATGGCTGTGGTGTTCAGTGAGAATTTCGCAGATAACATGAAGCGTTCGGGGGATGCCGGCATTCAGATCCTTATTGACGGGACAGAACCCAACCAAGCTTCCGTACGTACAGGATATATCCAACAGATATTGGGGAATTATTTACAAGAGTATTCCCAGTTGTACAGTATCAGCCCCTCGTTTCGGATAGAGCCTGTTACCCGAATGCTTTATAATCCGCAAGGAAGGAGTGAATATAACTTTGTACCTGGGGTGATAGGTCTTATCTTAATCCTGATTTGTGTGATGATGACCAGTATTTCAATTGTGAGAGAGAAGGAAACAGGGACAATGGAAGTACTGCTGGCTTCACCGCTTCCTCCTGTTTACATTGTATTGGCTAAGTTGGTGCCCTACTTTGTGATTTCTTGTGTGAATCTGGTTACTATTTTATGTCTTTCCACTATGATGTTACATATTCCTGTTGCCGGTAGTCTGACAGGTTTCATTGGGATATCTCTGTTATATGTTCTGGTAGCCTTGTCTTTGGGTTTGTTGATTTCAATTGCAGTAAGCAGTCAGTTGGCTGCCATGTTGTTATCACTTCTGCTGATTGTGCCTGCGGTCTATTTGTCAGGCATTATATTTCCTATAGAAAGTATGCCGTTTGCATTGCAGAAAGTATCTTCTGTTATACCTACCCGCTGGTATGTGGAGGCTGCCCGCAAACTGATGATTCAGGGTGTGGAGATGAAATATGTGATGAAGGAAGTCTTCGTTCTGGCCACGATGGCTGTTCTATTGCTTGTCGTTTCATTTCGTTTGTTTAAAGCAAGATTGGAATAATTATGATTATACGTTTTTTGATAGAAAAGGAATTTAAGCAGATGATGCGTCATATTATCCTGCCTGTCGTGTTTGTACTTCTTCCTTTTGGCATGATAAACATCATACCAAGGGCAGCTACCCAGGAAGTAAAGGACCTGAAGGTGACGGTGATAGACAACGACAGAAGTACCTTATCTTCAAGACTGATACATAAACTGTCAGCTTCTTCCTATTTTACATTGGTCAATATACTTCCTACGTTCGGTCAGGCAATGGGCGATATGGAAGCGGGGGATGCAGATTTTATTCTGGAGATAGAACCTGATTTCGAACGGGATCTTATTGTGGAAGGCCGAGCACAGGTGATGATTTCGGCCAATGCGGTAAATGGTGTAAAAGCCGGATTAGGCAGTTCGTATCTTTCTCAGATCATAGCCGGTTATTCAGAGGAGCTTAAAGAGGAAAGCAGTTTTCAGCAGTCAGTGGCTGGCTATTCCGGTTTTGATGTGTCTTGCCGTTATTTGTATAATTCGGATTTGGATTACCAGGCTTTTATGGTTCCCGGATTGATAGCCATGTTACTCATACTGATAGTTGGTTTTCTTCCGGCACTTAATATTGTGGGTGAGAAGGAAAAAGGTACGATCGACCAGATCAATGTTACTCCGGTAGGACGTTTTGATTTTATTTTTTCCAAATTGGTACCCTATTGGTGTGTCGGTCTTTTCATTCTGACTTATTCCATGTTTCTGGCATGGAAAATTTATGATCTGTCACCGGCAGGTAATATATGGCTTATTTATCTGTTTTCCTCACTGTTTATTCTGCTGGTATCTTGTTTAGGACTCATCGTGTCCAATTATTCGGATACCACCCAGCAGGCTGCATTGGTCATGTTTTTCTTTCTTGTCATCTTCATTTTGATGAGCGGGTTGCTGACTCCTGTTGCCGGGATGCCTGAATGGGCAAAGGTTATTACCCGGATAAATCCCTTGCGCTATTTTATTGAAACCATGCGTATGCTGTATTTGAAGGGAAGTTCATTTGCTGACCTGATGTCTCATTTTCGTGCATTGGTTATTTATACGATTGTTGTGTGGGGATGGGCTATATTCAGTTATCGAAAGACGTCAGATTGATAATTTTCATGGAATATGGGCTGACTAATAACGAATAAAATATGGTTGTAAACAGAGGGGAATAGTATTGCAAACCGATGATAAATTCTAATATTTTCCAGACCTTTATTTTCTGAAAAATGAATGATGAAAGAAGAAACAGATCTGACAAGGTGATGAGTGTCTTTATAAATTTAAAGGGCTTTCCCAAGAAAGCCCTTTAAAAAATGGAATTTTATTTGATTTCTTTTACTCCTTCAGCTGTAGGTGGAATATTGCGTATGGTTCCGTCCGCATTGTAGTACATGGGTTCTGCAATGACAGATCTGCTGTATCCTGTTCCGTCAGGCAATCCGCCGTTGTGTGAGAAGAAGATCCACTGTCCCTTGAAGTTGACGATAGCCGGGTGTGTGGTGTTTGAGTTACCTGCTATTTCACTGATGATACCAACTGGTTTGTAAGGCCCTCCTATCTGGTCGGCCATGGCATAGGCTATTTTTTCAGGCCATTCCGAAGCATAGGTGAGGTAATACTTGCCATTGTATTTGTGTACCCAGGGTGCTTCAGTGAAGGGATGTGCGGCATCGATTTCGATATGATGCACCTCTCCGTCAATTTCCGTCATGTTGTCTTTGAGTTTGGCATAGTAACACTGTCCGTTGCCCCAGAAAATATAAGCTTGTCCGTCATCGTCAATGAATATGGCCGGATCGATGCAGGCCCAGCTGTGTGTGGATGCGAAGCAATCCTTGTTGGTGAGCAGAGGTTTGCCCAGTGCGTCCTTGTAGGGTCCTGTGATGCGGTCAGCTACAGCTACTCCGATGCCACACCAGTTGGTGCTGACATACCAGTAATATTTACCGTTTCTTTCCACGACATGTCCGGCGTATGCCTGTTTACTTTTGGCCCACTTGAATTCATCAATGTGTAGTGGTGAAGGATATTCCGTCCAGTGCTTCATGTCAGTAGTGGAGTAGAGCAACCAGTCACGCATGATATAGTTGTTCTGGTTACCGTTCATGTCGTGTCCGGCAAAGAGCCACAAGGTATCTCCTTTCACAAGTACAGCCGGATCAGCGGTATGTTTGTGACGTATGATCGGATTGCCGTTACTTTCAAATTTATGAGTCAGGACATATCCCCATTTTTGTTGCAGTCTGTCCAATTCTTCAGCCGTGACGGAACATACCGTACCGTGACGTGGGAAAAAGTCTTTTCTGAATGACTGTGGTTTCTCTGAAAAGTGTACCAGATCCTTTGACGTCTGGTATTCGTATCTTCCGCTTCCATAGAGGTCATACATGAGAATGAATTCTTCCTTGTCGTTGAGTTTGAATACGCCGCTGCCTTCTACGCCGGTATTGGTATCAGCGTAAGCATCGATATATTTAAAGTCCTCCTTCCATTTGCCATGGAGTGATTTGGATGTGGCCTGCTGGATACCGTTCTTGAATTCCTTGCCGTTTTCGTCTTTGGTGTTGCCTTTATAAAAAAGGTGATATTTTCCCTTATATTCGATGATGTCGTTGTCGATACTGCCATATTTGGCATTGAAGAGCATCTTGGGTTCACTTTCAAAGTCTGTGAAGTCCTTGTTGGCATAGGCATAATATGTAATGAGGCTCTTTCTGCCGTCACCAGTTCTTTGCAGCGTGAAATAGATCATGTATTTGCCTGCCTTCTTGTCGTATATGGTTTGTGGTGCCCACACCCAGTATGCGTCGCTGAAATGTTCTGCGTACTGTTTGGCCAGGTTGATCTTTGAATGCCGCCAGTTGACCAGGTCATCAGAACTCATGAGTACGATGCCAGGGTTTTTGTTCCATCCGTATTTGGCCGTTTTCATGTCTGTGGCCACGATATAATAGCGTCCGTCCTCTCCGCGCAGGATATGTGGGTCGCGGATACCTCCGCTTTCGCTGATGGAGTCGCTGGAGATGACAGGGCGGTTGCCGTTGAGAGCATACCAGTTCTGGGCATCTTCACTGACAGCGAAACGCAGATGTTCCTGTTGGTTGGGATCCCCCCCGCCTTCAAAGTAGGCGAACAGGTAGCCGCTGAATTTTTCCTGTTCATTAGGTTTGTTGGCTCCGCTTACATACGATGAGGAAGCCAGTGCCATCATCATGGTAAAGATTAGTGTTTTGTTCTTCATAACTGTTTTGAAATGGTTTTTGTGTTAAGATTAAAGTCTTATTAATAAATTTTAAACGTCTATCATGCTGTTTTATTGTATGAAATACACAAAAAACTTTGATTTCGTCTGATATAGAGGATAATCAGCAGAAGAAAAGGTATCAGTCTCATCTTTTCTGAAGGAAACAGATGATCGGTCTTGTTCAGTATGTCTATTATATTTTTATCAGGTCGTATTCGGATGATTGTCTGAATGTTTTTATATAACGACAGGTAAGAGTGAATTGATTGGGCCATATTTTCAGTGTGCTCATCAAAAAATCAGATAAAGTAGTATTTATTGCAAATGTAATGATTATATTTGCAATAATGAGTCCTTCCACAGTGTTTTCAAAAGTGTGGATATAGAAAAAGCCAAGTTATTCGGAACAGATGAATATCTAAAATATGCCACTTATGAATTTGACTTATATTTTCCATAGCGGGTTTGTTGTTGAAACGGAACAGGTGATCATGGTATTTGATTACTGGATGGATCCGGCTGATGTCATGTCCCGTTTTCTGAACTCCGGTAAACCGTTATATGTTTTTTCCAGTCACTTTCATGAGGATCACTTCAACCGGACTGTTTTTGAATGGAAGAAAAGGGAAGGGCGTACGTATTATATCCTGTCGAAGGATATTCTTAAACATCGCAGGGCACAAAAAGAAGAGGCTGACGTCTGGCTTGCCAAGGGAGGTGAATGGAAAGACGGGATAATCAGTGTGACGGCAACCGGAAGTACGGACAGTGGAGTGTCGTGGATAGTGGAGACTGATGGAAAAAGGATCTTTCATGCCGGTGATCTGAATAACTGGTATGCCCGTTTGTTGAATGATGAGGATCGGAATACGGGAGTGTTTGGCAATTGGGGACTGAGGGTAGATCCCGTGAAAGAGGAAAAACGTTATCTTGGTGAACTGAAAGATATCCGTAAGGTTACTGAGCGGTTTGATGTGGTGATGTTTCCTGTCGACAGTCGTATCGGTAACGGCTATACCCGTGGTGCCCGCCAGTTTATCGGCCTGTTCAAGGTGGGTCTGCTGGTACCCATGCATTTTGTGGCTGGAGGGTTCGAATCAGCCTGGCGTATGAAGGAATTCACGGATGCGTGTGGTATAAGATTTTGGGACATAACCTGTGAAGGAGAAAGCATGGAAGTCTGAAACCGTTCCGGCAATGAAGTTCCTGAAACCGTTTCAGACATCAGTAGGTGCGTGGTTATACTTCTGGTTTGTTATGATCAGAGATGGATTGTTTCCCGTTGTCTGTTCTTTTGGGGAGCCGTCCGCTTTTGCGCAATGCTTCATGTATAATCCATTGAAGTTGTCCGTTGGTGCTTCTGAATTCATCGGCTGCCCATTTTTCAATGGCTTCCATTGTATCTGCATCCACACGCAATACAAAACTTTTGGTCGTATTTTCTTTTTTCGCCATTCAGTCTATTCTCCTTTCTGCTTGTTTTCCCGTTCAAGGGATTTGTAATACAGACGATAATCCTGATAACTCCTGTATGCCCCCATGAATGAAAGAAGCACTCCGAACTCCGGGAAGATGGATTCCCAAAGGGCGGGTATGATATGGTCGGGTGATTCTGTGAAAACGAGGTAGATGAGGTTACAGAAGAGAAAGGATATCCACCACAAGAAAGCGATGATGAGCAAAAACAAGACTTTCTTACGCAAGAACCAGTTATGCATGGTACCGCCAAGCATGATGTGTCGTGACTCGTAATGAGGTCTGAAATAGCGGAATCCTCTCCAGCAGGTATAAGGAATGGCCAGCAGATACAGGAGCGCTGCTGTCATGACTGTATCCATGCGGTCACCGTTGTTCCATTTGCTGATCACAAAGACAGTGGTTACGATTGTAAGAACCAGGCCGATCAGGAAATCCCAAGGGCCTTCGTCCCGTGTGAAGTGGGAGTAAATGTGTAGATAACCTTTGCGAAATCCGAACATAATCCAACTCAAATTAAAATGTTAGTGTATGAATCCTTTTGATATGCCATTAATGATGCAAGGTACCAGTGTTGACTACCGGTTGGGCTGCTTCATCTGCACACAGTACCACGAGCAGATTGCTGACCATGGCAGCTTTCCTTTCTTCGTCCAGTTCTACGATTTGGTCTTCTGACAGTTTGTCGAGTGCCATGTGTACCATTGATACAGCTCCCTCTACGATTTTTTCCCGTGCGCTGATGATGGCAGCTGCCTGTTGGCGACGCAACATGACGGCTGCAATTTCGGGAGCATAGGCCAGATAGTTGATGCGTGCTTCTACTATTTCTATTCCCGCCATGTCTAGACGTTCGTTCAGTTTCTGTTCCAGTTGTTCATTGATTTCCTCACCGCCCGACCGGAGAGTCAGTTCGTTTGTTTCTGCTTCGTTGTCGTCATAGGCATACTGTCCGGCCACCTGTCTCAAGGCGGCATCACTTTGGATCTTGACGAAATTTTCGAATGCATTCATCCGGTTGGCTACGGTATTGCCTATGTTGATGTCTTTTCCGTTTTTACCGGGCATGGCGGATTCGGCCATAGTTTGTGCATCGATTTCGAACATGGCCTTGTAGGTATCCTTGAGTTTCCATACGAGAACCAGGCCGATCAGAATAGGGTTACCAGTCTTGTCATTGACTTTGATAGGTTCCACATCGAGGTTACGGGCGCGAAGAGAAAGTTTCTTTGTTTCCATAAACGGATTGACCCAGAAGAATCCGGTTTCCCGAAACGTGCCTTTATATTGGCCGAAGAAAACCATGACACGGGCTTCATTCGGTTCCAATTGCATATAGCCGCAGTTGAGGATAATCGTGAGCAGAATCAGAACTCCTCCGGTAATGTTGAAAAAGAGCCCCCCTTTGATGAAACTACATACAATAAGGATAATAGGAATCAGTAGGAAAAGAAAAAGCGCCAGAAATCCGTTTATCCTTAAACCATTGAACTTTAATTCTTTTGTTTCCATAGTCTATTAGTTTGATGATATTAAAATGATATCACAAATATATTATAAAAAAAGATGAGATGCAAATAATTTCCGATAAAAATGTATATTTGGACTGAAATAATGAAAGAACGGTTCTGGCTGCCTGTTTTCAGGATGGAGGACCGGACGGAATATTTTTGGTACGGTTATGATAACAATTTATCTTTTGCGCCATGGTGAGACGATAGAAAATGCCATGGGTATATTTCAGGGACAGATGCCGGGACATTTGAGCGAGAAGGGTAAGGAACAGGCACGTCAGATGCATGAAAAAGTGATGAATCTGAGCTTTGACGCAGTGTTATGCAGTGATCTTCAGCGCTGTAAGGATACCGCATCCATTGTGTTGGAGGGCATGGCTTATACACCTCAATATACAGATTTATTGAGGGAGCGTGACATGGGAAATCTGGTTGGGAAACCCATAGCCGGTGCCGTATTCGATTCGAGTGTGGAGGATGCTCCGCGGGTCAATAAAAGGATCCGGAAATTCCTGGCCGGGCTTAAAGAACAATATGAAGGGAAGACGGTATTGGTTATCAGTCACGGTTATTATTGCCGTCTTTTGCAAGCCATGATGGAGAACAAGAAAAATTATAAACTGGTTCCGAAAATGGACAACTGTGAGATACGTCGGTTAGAATGGGAATAACCCCCGTAGCTATACCTTCCCGATAATTGTATTGTTCTGTTGACAGGGCCGTTTGGTAGAATGATCATGATTAAAGTATGGCCAGAGCGATATGTGCGCATGCTTCTGCATCGGCCAGTGCATGGTGGTGGCGGGTGAGGTCGTAGCCGCAAAGTGAGGCCACAGTATGCAACTGGTGATTCGGTGCGGAAGGAAAGGCTTTCCGGGCAGCGCGTAAGGTGTCATGGAATATATAGTTCGGATAGTCCATCTGATAACAGCGGAAAACGGCTTTCAGGCAGCCTTCATCGAATGCCTTGTTGTGGGCAACAAGAGGAAGTCCTTTTATCATAGGCGCAATCTCTTTCCATACATCGGGGAAAACCGGTGCATCGTCCGTATCAGCATGGCTGAGACCATGTACCCGTGAGCAGAAGTAGCTGTAGTAATTAGGTTCCGGTTGGATGAGGGAATAAAAAGAATCCGTGATCGCACCATGACGTACGATCACAATTCCGACACTGCAAACGCTTGTACGCTCATTATTGGCAGTCTCAAAGTCAATAGCTGCAAAATCGGTCATGTATATTGTTCGTTAAAAGGATCTTGTTCGTTTTTCATTTAGCAAGGATAGCCCAAAAGCGTGACGGCAGACAGACGTTGTCCACATTGATGGCATCGTGGAATAAAGGTGCAATATCCTGTGGCGTGAATCCGGCTATGCCGCAGCCTATTTCCGTGACCAGAAATTTCAGTTCGGGGTGAGATTTGGCGAAGTTGACAAATTCGTCAACATAAGGACGGATTGTTTCCGGACCGCCATGCATGGTCGGAATGGCATAAGTTTGTCCCTGAAGACCTACACCTTGTCCCCATACGGCGCCCCAACGGTCATAAGCCAGGCGGGCTGCACCGCCGCCGTGCATGCCTTGCAGGTTGCTGCCGAATACGAAAATTTCGCCGGGTTGCAGATTGCAGACTCTTTCAGGAGTGGTTCTTTCAGAAATGGATATTGTATTCATGGTTATTAGGATTTGGATATAAAATATAATCGCATACAAAGATAGAAGTTTTTCGGTATGAAGGTTAGGAGGGTAATGGATTTTTTTTACCTTTGTTCCGAATCACAATGCCGGATATGCAAATACATGTATTTTCCTGCATGATAAAATGAGAAATAAAGATGGTACAGATTGATTTGACAACTCCAGCCTTGCTCTTTTCAGCCATTTCGCTGATTATGCTGGCTTATACCAACCGTTTTCTTTCGTATGCCCAGTTGGTGCGTACATTAAAAGACCAGTATCAGACCAACCATTCGAAGGTTACCGCTGCACAGATCGCCAATTTGCGTAAACGGCTTTACCTGACCCGTGCCATGCAGGTGACAGGAATCGGCAGTTTGTTGCTGTGTGTGGTCAGCATGTTCTTTATTTATATCAGCCTTAATCCTCTGTCTGTTTATATTTTCGGACTGGCGCTGTTGTTGCTGATCGTATCACTGGCTCTTTCCGTATATGAGATCCTGATTTCAGTCAGGGCATTGGAATTCCATCTGAAGGATATGGAATAAGGTCAGACTGGCAGGATAAAAGAAAGAGTCATTTTCCTCAACCGAGAACGGAATGGAAAGTGACTCTTTCTTAATGAATGTGTGACGGATCTTCGGACTGCATGGACAGAGAGATGGCATGTCATTCCGTATCTGTCCGTGTCAGACCGTTTCCTTGATCAGGCCATGGATCCGCTGACAATATCCAGCAATTCGTTGGTGATGACCTGCTGACGGCTCTTGTTATACATGATAGTCAGATCCTGTAACAGGTCGTTGGCGTTGTCCGTGGCTATCTGCATGGCCATAGTGCGGGCAGCATGTTCCGAAGCATTGGAATCAAGCAGTGCCGTGTATAGCTTGATGTGTAGCACGGTAGGTAACAGTTGCTGGAGAAAAGCATCGGGTGACGGTTCTACAATGTAGTTTGGGGTGTAGTCATCTGACTGATGCTGCTGTTTCAACTGTGACAAATCCACAGGCAGAAAATGAGTGAGAGTGAGCTCCTGAGTAGCTGTAGATTTGAAATGATTGAAAAGCAAGTCGATGCGGTCAACTTCACCATTGATGAAACTTTTGGTCAGCTGATCGGCCAGTGCGGAAGCCGATTCGAAATTGGGCTTGTCTGCCATTTTGCTGAATGAACCTGCAGGTTCAAATCCAGCCTTTCTGACTGCTTCCTCTATTTTCTTTCCGACAGGATAAATCACCAGATTCTCTTTGCCCAGATCCATGTTGTTGTTGACCCATTCGTGGAAATGGCGGATGACATTGGCATTATAACCTCCGCAAAGACTTCCGTTAGAAGCAAAAACCACCAGTGCGGCCCGCTTCACCGGACGTGGTGCCGTAAGCAGGGAATCTGTTTCCGGATCGGTATCCAGAAAACCTTCCAGCATGCGTGACAGACGCTGTTCGTAAGGCCACATACCTTCAATGAGTTCCTGGGCCTTGTGAAGTTTGGCCGAAGCCACCATTTTCATGGCGGATGTG
This sequence comes from uncultured Paraprevotella sp., assembly GCA_900546665.1. GTDB lineage: Bacteria > Bacteroidota > Bacteroidia > Bacteroidales > Bacteroidaceae > Paraprevotella > Paraprevotella stercorigallinarum. Next base: position 101,618 of record URDY01000006.1, read on the forward strand.
ATTTTCAGCGTTCCGTTGACGGATGCGATTCTTTCTTTTACTTCTTTTAATGAGGCCATAATCTGTTATTTTTTGAAGAGCAGTGAAGTTTCGGCTGCAACACTTTCGATAATGGAAGTGACTTGATCGTCTATCTTGCCGGTGGCCAGTACATCGAGTACATCAGCCTGATGTCCGGCACGCAGACTCTCGAGAAATTCTTTCTGGAAATCACGGACCTTATCCAAAGGTATATCACGCATCAGACCGTGCGTACCACAATAAAGGATGGCGACTTGTTCGCTCACCGGCATCGGAGAGTACTGCGGCTGGATAAGCAGCTGGTTGTTTTTACGTCCGCGGTCGAGCGTCATGGCTGTAACGGCATCGATATCATTGTTGAATTTGGAGAAGGCTTCCAGCTCACGATACTGTGCCTGGTCTATCTTCAGCGTACCGGCTACTTTCTTCATACATTTGATCTGTGCACTACCACCTACGCGGGATACTGAAATACCGACGTTGATGGCAGGACGGAAACCTTGGTTGAACAAGCTTGTTTCCAGGAAGATCTGTCCGTCGGTGATGGAAATCACGTTCGTAGGGATATAGGCCGAAACGTCGCCAGCCTGTGTTTCGATAATAGGCAATGCCGTCAGTGAACCGCCACATTTCACTTTGCCTTTCAGGCTGTCCGGCAGATCGTTCATCTGTTCGGCTACTTCCTGGTGGTTGATGATCTTGGCGGCACGTTCGAGCAGACGTGAATGCAGATAGAATATATCACCCGGATAGGCTTCACGTCCTGACGGACGGCGCAGAATCAATGATACCTCACGGTAAGCGACGGCCTGTTTTGACAAGTCATCATATACGACAAGCGCATGACGGCCGGTATCACGGAAATATTCACCGATGGCGGCACCGGCAAACGGTGCGAAGTATTGCAGGGCAGCAGGATCGGCAGCGGTGGCAGCTACAACGATAGTGTAGTCCATGGCGCCTTTTTCACGGAGCGTATTGACGATGTTGGCTACGGTAGATCCTTTCTGTCCCACGGCCACGTAAATACAGTATACCGGATTGCCGGCTTCATAATTGGCCCGTTGGCTGATGATCGTGTCAATGGCTATGGCGGTCTTACCCGTCTGACGGTCACCGATGATCAGCTCACGCTGTCCGCGTCCTATGGGAATCATGGCATCGATGGCTTTCAGACCCGTCTGTAAAGGTTCGGATACAGGTTGACGGAAAATGACTCCCGGAGCCTTACGTTCCAACGGCATTTCGCACAGATCACCACCGATTTGTCCGCGACCGTCGAGAGGAACACCCAGCGGGTCAATGACACGTCCAAGCATGTGTTCGCTCACTTTGATGGAAGCGATTCGGCCTGTACGTTTGACGATCATGCCTTCGCGTATCTGGTCGGTAGGTCCCAGAAGTACGGCACCTACATTGTCCTCCTCCAGATTCATCACAACGGCCATGATGCCGTTTTCAAATTCCAGAAGTTCGTTGGCTTCAGCTTTCTGCAAACCGTAGATTCGTGCCACGCCATCACTGACTTGCAGCACGGAGCCGACTTCATCATACTGGATATCGGCATTGATACCTTTCAGTTGCTGAAGCAAGACTTCTGATATCTCGCTTGGTTTTATATTATCAGACATACTTTTCAATACTTGAGATTACACAATTCTTTTGTTTTTCTCGATAAATTGCTTTTTGACCCTTTCAAGCTGGCCTGCCACGCTGGCGTCAATTCTGGTTGAGGCTATCTGAAGGACAAATCCACCGATGAGTGACGGGTCGACCTTTGTCTGGAATTCCACTTTTCCGTCGCTACTTTGTTCGATAAGTTTGCGCAGCCGGTTTTCTGTGTCAGAAGATACCGGAACAGCCGTGATGAGTTTGCCGCGTTTGATGTGCTTGAGTTCATGGTACTGGTCGATATATGAAAAACAGATGAATATGAACAGTTTTTCACGTTTTTCATTAAGAACCAGTTCGAAAAAGCGCATCAGTTCCGGACAGGTCTGCATGTTTGCAGCCGCTTCATTCAGTAACCTGAGCTTTGTTTCTTTCGCCAGCGCCGGACTTTCCAGTGCCTTTCTCAGATCTTCTATTTTTCTGAACTGTCCGACAAAGGATTTGACTTGTCTGTATACAAGGTCTTCTTTTCCATTTTCGGACGCGTAGGCTAGAAGAGCTTTGGCATAGCGCTTGGATATAGCACCGATATTCATACGTTTTTAGGCTTTATCCGGTTTTTGAATCATTTCGTCAAGTAACCGGTCGATCAGTTCGATATGTTCTTTTTCGCCCGTCAGGTCCTTGCGCAAAATCTTTTCTGCCACGTCGACGGACAGTACGGCCACCTGCCGACGGATGTCGTTGATGGCACTTTCCTTTTCGGCGATAATTTGTTGCCGTGTTTCATCCAAAGCTCGTTTGGCTTCGGCCTGTGCCCGGGCCTGCGCTTCTTTCAGCATACGGTCACGGGTGGCAACGGCGTCTTTAAGTATCCGCGCTTGTTCTTCACGGGCTTGCGTCAACAGACGTTCGCTTTCGGATTTGACCTGTGCCAGCTGTTCGTTGGCCAATCGGGCAGATTCAAGCGATTCGTCGATATATCTTTTCCGTTCGTCCACCATTCGGATGATGACCGGGAAGGCGTATTTTGCCAAGATGAAAAATACGACCGCGAAGATGACAACCATCCAGAATAATGTGCCCGAACTCGGAATGAGCAGTCCCATAAGCGGTTCAGATTAGATAAACAATGTTAATAGACAAACAACTACTGCGATCAAAGCGACACCCTCAACCAATGCGGCAGCGATAATCATGTTAGTACGGATATCGTTTGTGGCATTCGGCTGACGGGCAATGGCGTCCATTGCTGAGCCACCGATACGGCCGATACCGATACCTGCGCCCAACACAGCGATTCCTGCACCAATGGCAGCACCTAACTTACTGATTCCCACTCCTGCAACTGCTTGTAATAAAACTGATAGTAACATAATTTTCTGATTTTAAATGTTATACTTTTATTTATTTGTTTCTGGTTTGACTTGTGCAAGTCCGATAAATACGGATGAAAGCATGGTGAAGATGTAAGCCTGGATAAAGGCTACAAGCACCTCGAGCGCATTCATGAAGATGCCGAATAATACGGCGACTACAGTCATGCTGCCATTAATGACGGCACCAGCCTTCACGGTAATGAAGATGATGGAGACCAGACTTAATATAGCCGCATGTCCTGCCATGATGTTGGCAAACAAACGAATCATCAATGCAAATGGTTTCGTGAAGATGCCAAAGAATTCGATGAACGGCATGATGGGAACCGGAACCTTCAGCCATGTCGGTACTTCAGGCCAGAAAATATCTTTCCAGTAGGCACGTGTGCCACAGATATTCGTAAACAGGAATGTGCAGACAGCCAGAACCATTGTGACTGCAATGTTTCCTGTTACGTTCGCACCTCCGGGGAAGAAAGGAATAAGTCCCATCAGGTTGTTGACCAGGATGAAGAAGAATACCGTCAGAAGATAGGGGGCAAAACGCTTGTAGTTTTCGCCTATACCACTTTTGATGACATCATCATAAATCATGACCGTAAGAGCCTCTATCGCACCTACACCGCCTTTGGGGACAGCCTCGCAGACCGTGCGTTTTTTATACCATGATGCGCAACTAAGCATGATGATGACCAGTATGGCACTGTTGATCATCAGAGCCACTACGTTTTTGGTAATCGACAGGTCTACGGGCAGTACTTCTTCACCGTTCTTGTTTGTCGTGATAATCTTGCCTTTATGGTCTCCTTCGGATGCTATTCTGAATCCTTCGTATGTGGCACCGTTTTCGAGTCGTGAAGAAAGGAAGCAGTGCCAGCCGTTTTCATCATGCAGAATGACGGGCAGGGGAATACTGATTCTGGCAGACCCTATATCCGTGATATGCCATTCGTAGGCATCTTCGATATGTCCGAATACGATTTCGTATACGTCAATGTCCTGCTTTTCCTCTTCTGCATGTACCTGTGAAGGAGTCAGCCACAACAGCGTGAGTCCTATGACAAGACAAGTGGCATGCCATTTAAGACAACCTCCCGATATCCGTTTAAATATATGATCAATAACTTTTCTCATACAAGTTTACTTTTTGTATCCTTTTTCGAATTTAACAAAGAACAGGGTGTCTGATATCAGATTGATAAGATAAAAGACGATGAGCAACAGGCCGAAAATGACGATATTTTTTCTGATAACCAGTCCGTAAACAACCATCAAAACGACACTGATAATCAGTTTGAACGTTTTTAATGCCAGATACAGCGTGGTATGCGGAATACCTTGTTTGTGGCCCTTTTCCAGAAAAAAGAACTGGAGAAAACCCATGATACAGAAAAACAAAGGAATGCAAACCGCCGAATAAATGCCATTTCCCCCCATTGCCATTTGCAGTATGAGACAGCTTACTACAGATACGAAACCATTTGTAACGATTAGTCTGATGCCATACTGTGTGCGGGATGCATTCCAATATTTGCTTTCTGTTCTGTTCATTGTTCTATACATATAGATACCTGATTGTCGCCGACAGACACAAACCCTGATTTGACAGGTATTTTGTGAGTGACACCGGCCGATTTGAATTTGATTTCGCCAGCTGCCAATGCGGAAAGCAAGGGGGCATGTTCATAAAGGACTGAGAACGAACCGTTCACGCCTGGTAACTGCACATAGCGCACATCGCCTTCAAACAGGGTCTTTTCCGGTGATACTATAGTCAGCTGAATATTGTCTTTTCCCATAACGGTCTGTTATTTTTGTGCATTTTCAAGCAAGGTCTTGGCTTTGGCCTTGGCGTCCTCGATTGTTCCCACATTCAGGAATGCCTGTTCCGGCAGATCGTCTACCTCGCCGTCGAGTATCATCTTGAAGCCGCGTATGGTATCTTCGATGGAAACCATCACACCGGGAACACCCGTGAACTGTTCGGCCACGGCAAAAGGTTGTGACAGGAAACGCTGGACACGACGGGCGCGGTTGACAGTCAGGCGGTCTTCATCAGACAATTCATCCATACCCAGAATGGAAATGATATCCTGAAGCTCGCGGTTACGCTGCAGAATCTGCTTGACCCGCTGGGCCGTTTCGTAGTGTTCCTGACCGACAATCAGCGGATCGAGAATACGGGAAGTAGATTCCAGAGGATCTACAGCCGGATAGATTCCGAGTTCCGTAATCTTACGGCTGAGCACGGTAGTGGCATCCAGGTGGGTAAAGGTTGTAGCCGGTGCCGGGTCTGTCAGGTCGTCGGCAGGTACGTAAACGGCCTGTACGGAAGTGATGGAACCGTTCTTGGTAGAAGTGATACGTTCCTGCATCTGTCCCATCTCAGAGGCCAGGGTAGGCTGATAACCTACAGCGGAAGGCATACGGCCCAGCAAGGCAGACACTTCGGAACCCGCCTGGGTGAAACGGAAAATATTGTCGATGAAGAACAGAATATCGCGCGGACCGTCTGCTTTGGGATTGTCGCGGAATGATTCTGCCAGAGTCAGGCCGGACAGAGCCACGGATGAACGGGCACCGGGCGGTTCATTCATCTGCCCGAATACCATGGCCACCTGAGATTTTTCCAGTTCCTTATAATCCACTTTTGACAGATCCCAATGGCCTTCTTCCATGCTCTTGAGAAATTCGTCACCATATTTGATAACGCCGGATTCAATCATTTCACGCAGAAGGTCGTTACCCTCACGCGTACGTTCACCTACACCTGCGAAAACAGAGAAACCGTTGTGCTTCTTGGCAATATTATTGATTAATTCCTTGATCAATACGGTTTTGCCTACACCTGCACCTCCGAAGAGTCCGATTTTTCCTCCTTTCAGATAAGGTTCGAGCAAGTCGATGACCTTGATACCGGTATACAAGACTTCCTGTGTAGTAGACAGATCCTCAAATTTGGGCGGGTCGCGGTGAATGGGGAAGGAGCCTTCCGTATCCAATTCTTCCATACCGTCAATACATTCGCCCACCACGTTCATCACGCGGCCACGGATTTGTGTGCCGACAGGCATGGTAATTGGTTTTCCGGTAGACATGACCTCCATTCCCCGCTGCAGCCCGTCGGTGCTGTCCATAGCCACGGTACGTACAGTGTCTTCCCCGATGTGCTGCTGCACTTCTACAATCAGTATCTTGCCGTTGGGACGGCGGATTTTCAAGGCGTCGTGTATACTCGGCAGGTTGAGCTGTTTCTTGTCGTTGCCCGATTCAAAATGTACGTCAACCACCGGTCCGATAATCTGTGAAATATGTCCGATAACTTGTGACATAGGCTTTTCTTTATTATGTAATAACTTTAAATAAATCTTCAACAATGATCTTATATCAAGGAATAAAGATAATAAAGGCATAACACAGATATAGCCTTGCAGTGCTTGTGCTTACAGCTTTAGCCTACGCATTCCGTGCGAAGGCTTGATCTATTTTTATGTTCTTTTTACCTATACTTCTAGTTTGCTCAATATCAGATAATATTAAATTATTCTCTGATTTCCGGGAGCAAATATAGGGCTTTTTTCCTTTTTTTGTAAATTTGCAAAATTAATTATTTTCATTATTATTATTGATAAAATCAATGGAACTGACACAACTGAAATATTTTTCAACGCTGGCTGACTATCTTTCCTTTACAGAAGCAGCCAAGGCCTTATTTATTACACAAAGCACTTTGTCGTTGAGTATAAAACAATTGGAGGAGGAACTTGACACGCTCCTGTTTGACAGGGTCGGGAAACGAATTTATCTGACTGACGCCGGCAAGATTTTTTTGGATTATGCCAGAAAAGCCATTACGGACGTAAATGATGGCATAGAGGTGCTGAAAGAAAGCCAGCATATTTATGCCGGTAAGGTGCGGGTCGGGGTTATTTACAGTTCGTCTGTCGTATTGAATGCCTGCATAACGAAATTTACCAAAACTTATCCTAGGGTACAGCTTTCCGTCTTTTATTCTCATTCCATCCTGGAACTGGTGGAGCTGATCAATGCCAACAAGCTGGATTTTGCCGTGACCTACAAACCCGCCAACATACCACCCCTGATAGAGGTGAAGGAGTTCAACAGCCCTCCGCTTTGTGTTGTGGCCCACAAGGATCATCCGGTATCCGTACGCAAGACTTTCTCTTTGGAAGATATCGGTGACTATCCGCTTATCCTGTTTCCACATAGTATTTATACGAGAACATTGATTGATAAAATGTTGCAGCAGCATAAAGTCAGTGTGACACCTCAACTGGAGATCAACAGTACGCCTGTGATTCTGGATATGGTGAGGACCGGTCACTGGATTTCCATCCTGTCCAAGGATATTACCCGTAACAATCCGGATCTGAGGGCTATACAGATCAAGGGATGTGTGGAATGCATGCATGCTTCATTGCTTTTTCTGAAAGGCAAAAGGCAGTCTATCATGGCTGAAAAACTGCTTGAGATGATGAAAATCTATTCTCAGGAGAAGCATCAGAGTGCAGAAGGGCTTTCCGAACCATAATATTATGCCCGAAGTCATGCGGATTTAGCGGATTTTTCTGTATTTTTGATCGGTTTTTTTCGATTTTGACCATAAATAAACAACTAAAATATAATTAAAAGAGGAATGAAAAACATGAGGTTAGCCTTGATGGTATTGTGTGGTTGTCTGTCTGTGTCACTTCAGGCTGTACGTATCGATACGGTAAAAGTGGCGAGTAAGGTTATGCAAAAGGACTTGCCGGTGCAGGTGGTAGTGCCTGACGCCGCGGACCATGGTGTGCGCTGTCCGGTCGTATATTTGTTGCACGGATATGGCGGCAATGCAGGGTCCTGGCTACAAATCAACCCTTCTTTAGTGGAAAAAGCAGAACGTGACAGTATCATTATAGTCTGTCCGGATGGAAAAAACAGCTGGTATTGGGATTCGCCGTTGAAGAAGGACAGTCGTTTTGAAACGTATGTGTCACGTGAGCTGACAGATTATATTGACCGGCATTATTCTACGGAAGCCACTCGTGAAGGACGGGCCGTAACAGGTTACAGTATGGGCGGACATGGTGCGTTCTGGCTGGCTTTTCATCATAAGGACGTGTTCGGTGCGGCAGGAAGTACCAGCGGGGGAGTAGACATCCGTCCTTTTCCTGAAAATTGGGAAATGAAAAGCCTGTTGGGTGAGAAGTCTGATAACCCTTCCGTGTGGGATCAGTACACGGTGACCACACAACTGGATCTGATCAAAAACGGCGATCTGGCACTGATTTTCGATTGCGGTACGGCTGATTTCTTTTTTGAGGTCAACAAACGTCTTCACGAAGAGATGCTCAAGCGTGGTATCGGTCATGATTTCATTGTACGTCCCGGTGCCCATACCGGTGAATATTGGGCAAACGCGATAGAATACCAATGGGTGTTCTTCCACCGTTATTTCAAGCAAAACCGGAAAAACTGATTTTAAAGAATAGAGTAATATGGATTTTTCAGAATTGGTAAACAAACGTCAGAGCGACCGCCAGTATCAGCAGAAGCCTGTAGACAGGGCATTGTTGTTGCAATGTCTGGAAGCGGCCCGGGTGGCACCTTCGGCCTGCAATTCGCAGCCATGGAAGTTTGTTGTGGTTGACGAGCCGTCGTTGGTGTCGGAGATGGCTTCTGCAGCTGCGGGTATGGGCATGAACAAATTCGCTTTTCAGGCTCCTGTCATTGTGGCGGTCGTATTGGAAAAGATGAATCTGACGGCACGCATAGGCAGTGTGATCAAAGACAAGGAATATTCTTTGCTTGATGTAGGCATAGCGGTAGAACATTTTTGTCTGCAAGCTTCCGAACTGGGACTCGGAACCTGCATTTTGGGGTGGTTTGACGAAAAAAGGGTTAGGAAATTGCTGAAGATCGAAAGGCGGAGAGTGCCATTGCTGATTACGGTAGGGTATCCCGACAGTCCGGTGCGTAAGAAAGTGCGCAAGAAGCTGGATGAGATGAGCTGTTGGAATGTTTATGAAGATTAGGATAGAGTCTGTAAATGATTAACGAATATATGAAAAAGTTCTTTTTATTATGTTTGGTTCTGAGCTTTCATGTTCTTGCCGGGGCTCAGACATCACGTACTTTTGACGTGGATTTATGGCAAGATGGACTTCCAAATAGTAACGGAAGGGACAATCAGCCGGAGGATATGTCCAAGTCTGTTTTTACACCATCGATAAGGGTGTTCCTGCCCGATTCTGCAAAAGCTACCGGACGTGCGGTAGTGGCTTGTCCCGGAGGAGAATATGCTCATCTGGCTCTGGATCATGAAGGTTATCAGTGGGCTCCTTTTTTCAATGATAAGGGTATTGCATTGATCGTGTTGAAGTATCGTATGCCTTTCGGACACAAGGAAGTGCCGGCCAGTGACGCCATGGAGGCCATCCGACAAGTCAGATTGCATGCGGAAGAATGGCATATCAATCCTTATGATGTCGGTATAATGGGATCATCTGCAGGAGGACATCTGGCTTCAACTGTGGCTAATATGGCTCCTTTTGCAGTACGGCCGGATTTTCAGATCCTGTTTTATCCGGTGATTACGATGGATCCGTCCCGTAGCCATCTCGGGTCAGTCCATTCATTGTTGGGACGTGATGCTTCGGCTGAGTTGCAAAAACGGTATTCCAATGAATTGAATGTCAGACGTCATCAGACTCCGCCGGCTATACTCTTGCTTAGTGATGACGATGATGTGGTTCCGTCTTCGAATTCCGTCAACTATTACTCGGCATTACGTCAGAATGATGTACCGTCATCTTTGCATATCTATCCTTCGGGAGGGCACGGATGGGGTGTCAGATCTTCATTTGCTTATCACACCCAGATGCTGGCAGACCTTGAAGCCTGGCTGGATCAGTTGCCTTCACCGCGCAAGGATGCTGTCCGTGTAGCCTGTATCGGGAATAGCATTACGGATGGTTTTGGCATAAATATGACAGAAGTGAACTCTTACCCGGCACAGTTGGGCCGTTTGTTGGGGCCGGATTATCATGTCCGGAACTTCGGTTTCAGTGCACGGACACTGTTGCGCAAGGGTGACTTGCCTTATATGAATGAAAAACTTTATGAGGACAGCAAGGCATTCAATCCCGATGTGGTTATCATAAAGTTTGGCACAAACGATACCAAACCGCAGAACTGGAAGCACAAGGCTGATTTTGAGAAGGATCTGCAGTTTATGATTGATGAATATTCAGCCCTGCCATCCAAACCAAAGATTTTTCTGGTTTATCCCGTAAAGGTGTTTAAGGATAATTTCGGTATTTCGGACAGTCTTGTTCAGAATGGTGTAATTCCTTTGATACGTAAGGTGGCCCGGAAAAACAAACTTCAGACCATTGATCTTTATTCGGCTTTTGAGAATAAGGGTAATCTCATGATTTCAGACGGTATACATCCCAATAGGGAAGGAGCCAAGGTCATGGCGGAAGTTATCGGCAAGGCTATTACAGACTCATATCCGGAACATTGATCAGGAGCATGAGCCACTTGCCGGTAGCGTGATCCGCGATCTGGTATTCGCAGGGATATTGCCGTAAATGATATGAAATAAGCCAACTAATTCATACCTCGTGTGTGGATTAGTTGGCTTTTGTTTTGGTACTATGTATTCAGAATCGAGAATATTGGCTGAATACTCTTTAAGTAGTAAGGTACACGATCTATAATGTAAGACATTATGTTTCCTGCATCGGAAAGTAAATTTTTATCAGGATTGTAGAAAAACTTGTTAATATGTCAAAACTTAGATCCTAATTTGTATATTTGCATGTTTAAAAAACTTAATATTATGAAATACAAAAAACTTTTACGGTGCCAATATGCTGCTATGATTAGGACGTCTTCCTTTCTGCTGTCCTTGTGCTGTTGCACGATGGCATATCCGCAGTCTCAAACTGAAGATCCTTTGTTTGATCTGCTCAGGCATGAAGTGAAGTATTATTATGATAATCTGAGGACGGACACCGTGCCGCCGCGGTTTATCTCCCTCCGTGCCTTGGATGAGCGTGAAATCAATATCAACAGTGATATGGGACGTGCTTCGTTGCGTGAATCAGCCAGTCGTAAGCTCTGTCCCATTGTTTTGTTTGGTGAGTATGATAAGGAAAAACCTTTGTACCCTTTTGATTTTTCGGAAGAAGAATGGAGTAATAGTCAGCTTCATGTCGCAGACCTGCCTCTGAAAAATGATACCGCGGTCATAAAGCATGTGATATGGAACGCTCTCGGCAGAATGTACCAGGGCGCGATGACCATATGGATGAAATCATCAAACCACTTGCCCCGGACCTCAGTCGCCCCACATGAGATCACACCGGCAGAAGTGCATTACGAGGAACCGCTTGCAGAACTGCATTTCGATAAGGAGCGGTGGCAGAACCTGCTGAATGAAGTGACTTTTGAACAGGGCCGCAAAATGCCGGGATCCGCTTGCCAGGCAAGCCTGCAGTGTCAGAGTCAAAGACGATACATAGTGGATTCCGAGGGGACGGCTGTGGTGTGCAACAGAAGAATTTTTTCATTGTCCTTGTGTGTGAAGGTAAAGGATGACAAGGGAGTGGAATGTCCGTTGACCAAGGACTATTTCGGGTATGAGGAATCGGAAATGCCTGATAAGGCAACACTGAAGGCAGACATGGAGTCACTGGCTCTCCGTGCTCAGGCGTTGAGCAAGGCGCCTATGGCAGATGCATACAGCGGCCCGGTGATTCTGTCAGGCCATGCAAGTGCAATCCTTTTCCATGAAGTGCTGGGACACAGGCTGGAACATCAGGATTCTGAATTCCAGTCAATGAAGGATACTCCCGTGTTGCCCTCTGGGTTTACGGTTTCCTGCAATCCCACGCAGAAGTATTTCAACGGCTCTCCGCTGAGCGGCTATTATCTTTATGATGACGATGGTATCAAGGGCCAGAAAGTAGAGTGCATCAAAGATGGCGTCATGAAAGAATTCCTGACTTGCCGGTCGCTGGACTCTTCCGGTAACGGACATGGCAGAGCGGCTTTCGGAAACAAGGTACATCCAAGACAGTCGAATCTGATTGTGGAAGTGTCTCATCCTTATACGGAACCGGAACTGCGCGGCATGCTTGTGGCAGAGTTGAAACGCCTGAATAAGGCATACGGTTATTACATCAGTACAGTCAGTAATGGATGGACCGTGCAAGGGGGCAGCAGGACGGTATCTTCCTTCAATGTTGTTCCGATAGAGGCCTACAGGGTCTACGCTGACGGCAGAGCCGATGAACTGGTAAGGGGCGTGTCTCTGATCGGTACGCCGCTGTCTGTATTCAGCAATATCAAGGCCGGAGGCGGACGCCCGGAAGTGTTTAACGGTATATGCGGCGCGCAGTCAGGATGGATTCCTGCTTCCAGTGTGTCGCCTATGCTGTATGTGTCTCAGATCGAAACCCAATGTGTCCGTAACGATGGTCGTAAAACGGAGTCATCACCCTCTTCGGACCTCCTGCCCTTTACCGGCAATGAGAGCACTGACGCCGATTCGGTGATATTTCAGGCGATGGAGGATGAATTGGACCGGTGCTCGGAATCTTTTGACAGCGTCCGTCCTATGTTTGTGGATTATCACATCCGCCGGCAAGCCATCACCCGCATCGCGTCATCCTTGGGCACTTGCTTCAAATACGAACCGGAAGGCGTGAAGAACAGCGGGCTGGTCCATGTGATCGCGGGTGACAGAAGGCATACCTCCTACAGCAATAGAAATATGGGCAAACCGTTCAGGCTTCCGGATGAAGTCAGCTATTTCCATATCCGTAAAGAGTTGGGGGAACGGACGGCGGCCCAGTTTCACAAAGCCTTACTTTGGTTGGAACGCGACAAACGCCAGCCTGCCAATGACAGTCTGTCGGAATGGCCGGAACTGCCGGGTGGCGTTCTGATTGAGGGATCTGCACTGGGGCACTGGCAGGATGACGCCCTACGGCTGAAAGCTTTGGCCGATACCCTCTCTGCTGTTTTGGGGACTTATCCGGACTTCTCGGATACCCATGTGGAAATAGAGCTGAAGTATACAGACAACTACCGAACGACATCTGAGGGGCTGAGAATCAGAATTCCATCTAAGGAAATTATTATTCATCTGTTTGCAGATATCCCCTTGACGAATGGCAGGATGATGGAAGAGCGTGATGGGGTCATGGCCTATGATGTGGCCGATCTGCCTCCCACAGATTCTCTAATTGCCTTCATCGACGGGTTTGCGCGATGTGTGATTGCCCGAAGCAAGGCGGAGTGTCCCGAAGAACGGGAATACATCGGGCCGGTGCTTTACCAGAATACGGCTGCTCGTCTGGCTCTTTTTGAAGATAATACGTACAGAGAGAACCTCTGTTCATATATTCGCAGTTGGTTCAAACTGAATACTAAAGAGTATGACAATTCATATAGGAATATAGGAAAGAAGGTCATAAGCAGTAACATCTCAGTCACTCAGCTGGGTAATGATTCCGTGTTCGACGGGCACCGCTTGCTGAAATACAGGCAGTTTGATGCGGACGGTATCCGTCCGCAGACCGTGGAACTGGTGCGTGACGGCATATTGCTCCGGCAATTGGCGGGAAGAATTCCGTCTCCAGGGGCTCCGACGTCTACGGGCAATGAATATCTGGATGAAAGCTGGTTACCTTTGGCTGATCTACCCACAAGATACAGTAATGGTGTCATGCGAATCAGTTGCAGGAAGACCATGAGTTATGGCCGGATGCTGAAGAAGTTGAGGCGTATCGCCAGACAGCAGGGATTGCCGTACGCATATATCCTCGATGGTAGAGGTGTGCTGATACGTGTCGATGCAAAAACCGGAAAGAAGGAACTGATGCGGCTGAGTTGTTTTGACGGGCCATCTAAACTGGAACTGATGGGTGATGTGATGGCATCGGATGAGGTAACGGCCTCAAGTGGTGGGTCTGTCATTCATCCAAGGTTTATCCTGCTTCCAATGGCAGACCTGACGTTTAAAGATATAGATACGTTTCCGGCTTGTGAGAGATTTGTGCAGCTGAAACATTGATGTCAATCCCCCGGGCGGATTCTGTCTGTCCGGGGGCTGACGGCCAGGTCTGATGAGGGGATCTTCAGCTGTTTTATCATGGAATTCATGATGTGTGGAATTTATACCAGTCTTTTTTTTCTGCATACCGTTGCTTGGACGGGATGTTTTGCTGAGGAAAGTTAGCCTGTAGTTGTGCGGGAAGTATCGTGAAGACTCGGACAGTTCCTGTCCGCCTTCCAGATTCATAAACCGTGATGCCAGTAGGTGAGTTGAATCCGTTCCCGGTTGTGGCGATACGTTTACGGGGTGTATCCGTTCCTGTCCGGTTGGTGTCTTGCGATTGGATTTCCGGGATGGCATATCCAGTTTGTGGCTGTCGGCTATTGTTTTTTCATTATCGGTAGGGACAGCTCTTTTCCCTTTGTCCGCTTTGGGGATTTCTGTGTTTGCTGTTGTTCCGGATTGATTGGATGTCTTATTGTCTGCAGCATTTTTTCTTTGATCAAACCAGCGGAGAAGAATCCGTCTGATAGCCTGTTTGCGTGTTTCCGTTCTTTTCATATTCATTCGTTCTTTTTGTTACAAAGATACGACATGGCAAAAGCTGGCTGGTTATTTATGGTCACTTTTGGTTGCTTTCTGTCTTTTATGGTTATTTCTAGTCATATTAAACCGTATTTGGCCCATGAAAATTCCCAGGTATGATTTTTTCAAGGTCGGAAAACAACCGGAAACAGAGAGTTTCAGTCGGTGCCAAGACCGGATATGACTACCATTAAAAAAGAGAAAACCGGCCAAACCCCTTCACTTCTTCATTGGTGTTTGTATCTTATTGATTAATAGTGTTTTACAAGTGAATATTCATCCTTCATCTTCCTGATGGCCAATTTCAGTCTGAAAAATTTGTTTTGTTAATTAAAATTACCTAAAGATCAAAATAACTCCGGCATCTTTCCGAAAAAGTAAAGCTTACTCTCAAAAAAGTAAGGTTTACTTTTTAAAAAGTAAGCTTTACTTTTTTTATAATGTCAATTATTTTGAAAAATATTGTTTCCAGGTCTAAGGCTCTTAAACCAGTATTGAAACTCAATGAAGGATCCGGTGAAGGAGTGGTGAACCATCCGGAGGCAGGTGAAGGATGGTCCTTCACCCTGAAAGCCGCATGAATACAGGGAGAGTGAAGGGGTGAAGGGGTTTTTAGGATGAAATATGTTCTTATATCTGGATTCTGTTTTCAAAAATAAGCATAAATTGGTTCATAATCATCCCCCCAGTTATGAATAGGCTGTATCCATTTCTTCGGCACTATAAAATTTTTGTGTAAACTGAAATCTAGAACAAGCTTATCAGAATAGTGTTTGAGCACTGTTATATCCGGTCTCAAATTCTGTTTTAATGTTATAGAACGATTTAGTTATATTGAAATTATTTTTCTTTCATAAAAAACGATGCCGTCAATGAGTAAGATCAAATTACTCTTTGCCGGCATCGTTTGATTGATATCCTCTTCGTTAAACGAGAGCGAAGAAACCGAAAACAGTTATGTTTTTGATAGACCTAAATTATTTGTTTTCGATTGATTATGATATATTATAGCAGAATATCCGTTACAACGCGAATCTTACAATCATTAAAAATGTTTTGTAAATATATTAAATTTAATAAGATTTCTAGACTGAGTATCAACATCTATTTTTACTTTAGATTCTACTTCAGGCGGGATTTGCTTCATTAAACGAACTAGCGTATTTCTTATATCCTCTTCGCTGGTATCCTCGCAAAATTCAGCTATCACTATAATACTGGAAATATCATATACAGAACTATATTTTGGTGGAAGAAATTGGCAAAAATCATTAACTGCCTTTTCCATATAATCCGGATCTCCAGATAATGAAGTGTATTCTATGTATTTTGTTTGAGGATACTCTTTTAAGAAACTAAACATTTCTCGATGGTCAAAATTATTAACACCAACAACGGATATTGATCTTACAAATTCATACATGATTTTTATCATCCGCCTGTCACCTTCCTTATACAACTCAAAGAATGTAGAACAAGGAATGGTATCGTAATCTACTACGATAATACCTTCAGTATATTGTTCCAACTCATGTAATAAACTTATGGCATTTTTCCTCTTTTCTGTTCCTTCTGAAGAATGAGGTAAAGTCACAAAAAGCAATTTCATTCCTGTTGCCATCTCTTCAGCTTTCTGAAGAAATGTTTTTATACAGCCTTCACCGGTTCCACCGCCTAAACACACAACGAAACCAGCGAAACGCTTATCTCTAAGTTCATCTTCTAAACATGGCAACACTTTTTGACATTCTGATTCAGCAAGACATCTATCCTTTCCGCTTCCTAAACCATCACCTATAATATATTTATGCGGCAATGAGAGTTCCTCCATTTCTTTTCTGTTCATGCCGAATGCACAGGTATTGACCAAATTGAAAGCCTGAAATTGGTTGGCTATTCGGCTGGCTCCACCGCCAACTCCAATGACGGTTACATAAGAGCTAAATGGACGATGCTTTGAGAAATTAAATTCCATACCTGTCCGATTTATTTCTATTATTTAAAAAACAAGCCTAATCCAATTTCGTAAACTCAAAATCATTCTTGTTACAGCAAGCTTTCTGGTAGTCAAAACCATAAAGGCGCATATACGCTTCTTTGATTTCCCGGGCGCCATTATAGAACGGATCCGTAGTGTGCTGTTGTGTTGTAACTGTTATTGCCATGTCGGGAGTCAATACTGTTCCATTGGTTTTCTTTACTCTTTTCGGAGTTACTCTAAATACTTTTGACATAATACACAAATTTAAAGATTAAACATCATTTTTTTTGATACGACAAAAATATAAATATGAATATGTCAAATTGAGGAATAATCAGAAAAAATGATATATTATTTTTTTAGTGCATCTGTATATAGCAAAAAAAAAGACGGGGTTGACTAAAATTGGCCAACCCCGTCTTATATAAAATTTAATCAATTCAGTTCGATTTCTTCTTTCATGTCTATCTCCTGACCGTTTTTATCATAAAATTCATATTGCAGAAACGCAAGTTTCTGACTTGGAATGATTTTCAATCCGAAACCGTATTTGATTTGCCATTTCCGTTTCAGAGAAACAATTCCTTGGTTGATATAAGCGGCAACATAAGGATGAACATGAAGGCTGAAGCTCTTGAAGCCTAATTTTTCTACCATTGTTTGGATCTTGTGTTCCAATACGTCCGTGAAAAGGTAGCTGGATTTGACTGTTCCTTTTCCAAAACAGGTCGGACAGACTTCTTCCACATTGACATCCATGACCGGCCTTACACGCTGACGTGTAATTTGCATTAACCCGAATTTACTAAGAGGCAAAATATTATGGCGTGCGCGGTCCTTTTTCATGTTCTCGCACATGCGTTCGTAAAGTTTTTGCCTGTCTTCTGCCAGATTCATGTCAATGAAATCGACCACGATAATACCTCCCATATCTCTCAGGCGCAACTGGCGTGCGAGCTCATCTGCAGCTCCAAGGTTTACATCCAGTGCGTTGGCCTCCTGGCCGTCCTTGGATTTAGACCGGTTTCCGCTGTTGACGTCTACTACATGCAGTGCTTCTGTGTGTTCGATGATCAGATAGGCCCCATGTTTGTATGATACGGTTTTTCCGAACGAGGCCTTGATTTGTTTGGTGACGTCAAAATTATCAAATATTGGTAGTTTTCCGGTGTATTGTTTAACGATATTTGCACTCTCCGGTGCAATTAATGTGACATAATTCTTAACCTCCTGGAAAACATCAAAATCATTGATGTAGATGTTTTCGTAGGAAGGATTGAACAAATCGCGCAGCATGGCCATTGTGCGGCTGGTTTCTTCATATACCAGTGTGGGCATGGAACTGGCTTTTTGCGCTTTGGTAATGGTGTCATCCCATTTTTTGAGTAATATTTTCAGCTCGGTGTCAAGTTCTGCCACTCTTTTCCCTTCTGCCACTGTTCGTACGATTACGCCGAAGTGCTTGGGTTTGATACTTTGTATGAGTTGTTTGAGACGGGCCCGTTCTGCGGATGATTTTATTTTTGAGGATACGGATACCTTTTCCTGAAATGGGATCAGGACAAGATAACGTCCCGGAAATGAAATTTCGCAAGTCAGTCGTGGTCCTTTGGTAGAAATGGGCTCCTTGACAATCTGTACCAATATTTCTTGTCCGGCCTTGAGGACATTTTGTACGCTTCCTTCCTTTTCAAGTTCAGGCTGAATGGTTGCCTTTGATATGGGAAACAGCTTTTTCTTGTCGCTGATGACCTGTTTAAGGTATTTGGCGTACGAGAGGTATTGTGGACTAAGATCCAGATAATGGAGAAAGGCATCGCGCTCATAGCCAACATTCACGAAACATGCATTGAGCCCGGGCATCAGTTTTTTCACCTTGGCCAAGTACACGTTCCCGACAGAAAAGGTCGCTGAGCGGCCCTCTTTCTGAAATTCCACCAGCTTTTTGTCTTCTAAAAGTGCGATGGAGATTTCTTTGGGTTGAACATCTACTATTACTTCGCTTGTCATTCTCTTAATTATTAATTAGGTATTTATGCAAAGAACAAACTTGTAACTCCGTGGGAGTAAGACAAGTTTGTTCTTTGAAAACAGACAGCTTAGAGGCTACTTGCTTTTATGTCTGTTCTTTCTTAGTCTTTTTTTACGCTTGTGAGTAGCCATTTTGTGTCTTTTTTTCTTCTTTCCGCTTGGCATAGCTTTTTAATTTTTATAGGTTAATACTATTATTTTTGACTATATCTCGGTTATTTTTTAACTGCATCTACAAACACTTTAGCCGGCTTGAATGCTGGGATATTATGTTCGTCGATGATGATAGTCGTGTTCTTAGAAATGTTACGTGCAGTCTTTTGTGCTCTCTTTTTCAGAATGAAACTTCCGAAGCCGCGAAGATAAACGTTCTCCTCTTTTGTGATCAGAGACTCCTTGACAGCGTCCATAAAAGCTTCAACTGTGGTAAGTACTGCAGCCTTATCAACTCCTGTTTTTTTTGCAATCTCATTTACAATGTCTGCCTTTGTCATCTTTTTTGTAAAAATAATTGTTTATAAATCACTAATTTCTAATTTTTTGGAATGCAAATATATAGCTTTTTGGCAAGGAAAAGAAATTTATTTTTAAAAAAATCGTGTTTTTTTGTTTTTTAGCCATTGAAATACACTATTTTTGCACAGATAAGTTATATTTAAAGGTGATATGAGCAACGATTTTAGTGGTAGCCTGATAAGCTGGTACAGACAAAAAGGTCGTGATTTACCATGGAGACATACATCTGACCCGTATGTGATTTGGATTTCAGAAGTGATGTTGCAGCAGACACAGGTAAGCCAGAGTTATGATTATTTTATCCGTTTTACCAAGCGTTTCCCTGATGTGCGTTCATTGGCTGCAGCTTCCGAGGATGAAGTATTGCATTATTGGCAAGGGTTGGGTTACTATTCACGTGCCAGAAACCTGCATGCCGCAGCCCGTCAGATTGTTGATCGTGGTGCATTTCCTGATCAGTATGAAGACATAAGATCGTTGAAAGGAGTGGGGGACTATACGGCTGCAGCGGTAGCTTCCTTTGCCTTTGGCCGGCATTGTGCCGTGGTGGACGGCAATGTTTATCGGGTGTTGTCCCGTTATTTTGGTATTTCGGATCCTATTGATACCGTTAAAGGGAAAAAGTATTTCAAGACGTTGGCTCAGGAACTCCTGCCGGATGAAAATGAGGCTGACTACAATCAGGCCATAATGGATTTCGGCGCGATGCAGTGTGTGCCCAGAAATCCCGATTGTGGAAACTGTCCTTTGTCCGAGGGCTGTATGGCGTATGCCCACGGGCAGGTTCAGGCCTTTCCGGTCAAGTCGAGAAAGGTACATGTGGAAACGCGCTATCTCTATTATTTCTGGTTAAGGTCGGGTGATCAGATTGCACTGTTCAGACGGGAAGGTAGAGGTATCTGGCGCGGTTTGTACGAACCATTTCTGGTGGAGGGTGATGAATCTGAAGATTCCTGGAGAAAAGATAAGGTCCTGTCCGGTCTGACGGCACAACCGGGGAGCCGGCTTGCCATGCTGGCTGGCAATGTCCGCCATCAACTTACGCACAGGCTTCTGGTTTGTACGTTTTTTGTCCTTGACCTTCCGGAAACTCCGGATAGTGACAGGCTTGGGCGCATGCCGGTATGGACCAACCGTCATTTGCTTGCAGATTACGCTATGCCGCAACTGATGGTCAGATTGTTGTCGGAATGTAACCTGTAAGTGTAAAAACAGTTAGGATGTGAAAAAATATATAGAGAATGTTGTCCGTAAAGACTAAAATAGTTATCTTTGGCGGAAAAACATATAAAAGGATAAGTTTATGTCATTAAATAAGGTAATGCTCATCGGTCATGTCGGTAAAGATCCCGATGTCCGCTATTTGGATCATGGTGTTGCTGTGGCAACAGTGGTTTTGGCAACAACGGAGCGCGGATACAGGCTTCAGAACGGAACGGAAGTGCCGGAGCGTACGGAATGGCATAATATCATTTTTTGGAGAGGGCTGGCAGAAACTGTGGAGAAATATGTCCATAAGGGCGACAAACTGTTTGTGGAAGGTAAGATCCGTTCGCGTTCATACGATGATCAGAAAGGTGTGAAAAGGTATATTACGGAGATTTTTGCCGACAATATGGAAATGTTGACTCCAAGAAGCAGCACGCAGGCCGCTCCGGCTCAGAATAGCAATAATAAGGATATGTCGGCCTCCAGACCTTCTGTGACGACTCAGGAAGGTACGGTAGACGATTTGCCTTTTTGATGTATAACTAAATTATAGTATTTTGAATATAGATTCGTTTTTATCGCAGTGTTCGGCTTTGTTCAGCAATATAACTGTGATGTCTCCTGATGCGGGAGCTATGCTTGCCTTTATTCTGGCAGTAGTTTTGTTAGGGTGTTCGGGCTTTGTGTCAGCCTCAGAAATTGCTTTCTTTTCATTGTCTCCGACAGATCTGAATACGATCGAAGAGGAAAAGCATCCGGCAGACAGCAAGATCATCAGTCTTAAAAGTGATTCGGAACGTCTTTTGGCGACTATTCTTATTTCCAATAATTTTGTGAATGTCGCTATTATTATGCTTCTGAATTATTTCTTTGCCTCTACGGTGGATTTTGGAGGCAGCGACATTCTGGAATTTGTCTTTATGACCGTATTGCTGACGTTCCTTCTGCTGCTGTTCGGAGAAATCATGCCCAAAATTTATTCTGCCCAGCATACATTGAGCTTTTGTCGTATGGTGGCTTCGGCTTTTGTGGTGATAGAAAAGGTGTTCTGGCCTTTGTCTTCATTTCTGATCCGCTCCAAAAAGCTGGCTACAAAGGTGGTGCAGAAAGAGACACGGCCTATTTCCGTAGATGAACTGGAGCAGGCTCTTGAACTGACAGACAAGAAGGATATCGCGGAAGAGAAGAACATGCTGAAGGGGATTATCCGCTTTGGCGGTGAAACTGCACGCGAAATCATGACGCCCCGTATGGATATTGTTGATCTGGATATGAAAACTTCATATCCGGATGTGCTGAAGTGCATAGTAGAAAACAATTATTCGCGTATTCCTGTGTATGCGGGTACCAAGGATAATATCAAGGGCGTGTTGTATATTAAAGACTTGCTGCCGCATCTTAACAAACCGGCCGGTTTCCGTTGGCAGTCTCTGATCCGTCCGCCTTATTTTGTGCCTGAAACGAAGATGATTGATGACTTGTTGCGTGATTTCCAGACCAACAAGGTCCATATTGCCATTGTAGTGGATGAGTTTGGCGGCACATCGGGTATCGTGACGATGGAAGATGTGATAGAGGAAATAGTCGGTGAGATCAATGATGAATATGATGAGGAGGAAACTTCATATACCCAGGTTGATGAACATACCTATCTGTTCGAAGCCAAAACGCTTTTGACAGACTTCTTTAAGATTGTCAATCTGGATGATGACTTTTTTGAAGAGGTTCAGGGTGAGGCTGATACTTTGGCCGGTCTGATGCTTGAAATTAAGGGAGAGTTTCCTAAAAAGCATGAGATTATCAATTACCGTCATGTCCAGTTCGAGATTATGGAAGTGGACAAACGCAGAATATTGAAGATCAAGGTGGTGATGGGTGATCCCGAGGGTAATAAACAGGAGGAAGCCGTGGCTGAATCTTAAAAGAGGAGAGCCGGTCATGCCTTTTGCTTACAGAATTGAATGTCCGCATGCCTATGGAGGCGTATGGAAGATAGAGGAAACCGTAGAGGAACTCGTCTGCCATATACCGCAGATTGCTGAAGATGCTCAAAGAGCCGAGACACTTTTCGCATCTCCAAGGCGTCGGTTGGAATATGTAGCCGTTCGTGCTCTTATATATACCTTGCTCCAGAAACTTCCAACGATCCTGTATAAGAAAAGTGGCAAGCCTTTTCTTGAGGACCAGTCCTTGTTCCTGTCAGTTTCGCATACGTCGGGTTATGCTGCCGTGCTGTTTTCTGAGGACAGGGAAGTGGGTATTGATATTGAGATGGTTTCAGAACGTGTCATGAAAGTACGTGAACGTTTCCTAGCTTCCGATGAGAAGCCGGAAACGTTGTATGACACTTTGTTGCATTGGTCGGCCAAAGAAGCCGTGTTCAAAATAATAGACCGGGAAAATGCAGGCTTGGGAACTCATTTCCACGTACGTGGTCTGGTTGGAAGAATGCAGAACAGTGAGAATGAAGTGACACGGTCCGGTACATTCTTATTGAAATATGACGGTATGTCGCAACCGTTTGAAATTTATTATCAGACTACTTCTGATTATGTCCTGACTTATGTCGCCTCCTGATCTTTCTGATTAAAGGTCGGCTGTTTTCTTGAATATCAGTTCTTTGGGGATTTTTACCAGCTTTTTGTTGACGACTTTCTTGACGGAAACTCCGTCTTTCAGTTTGGCCCGGAATATTGAATCATTTTCAACGGACAATTCAATCTCCTGGTTTTCTGAACCTAATTCGTTTGAAAGCCGTATGGTGGCTTCCTTTTCGTTTTTGACTTTGCAGGATGTAATCATCCATATACCATAGATATTGCCGTTCATATAACCGTTGAGTGGGCCGAACATGTCCAAACCGGGTACAGGTACACTTTCTTCGTAAAGATTGATAACCAGATTGATACGGTTCTCTTTGTCATAAAGTTTGCATTTGAAGGGTGTCTGGGCGTATGTAGTGAGAGTTAGGCACAGTCCCCAGGCAAGTGTGGCGATTTTTTTCATATTTGTAATTTATTAATATTGTAAATTTAATATATGACTTGATGAAAAGAAAACATATTAACATAAATTCTCAAATTTTATTACAAATAAATCCTAAATCGTCATTCTTTTCTTTTACGTGACAACAGCTATATTACTCGCATGCTATAAAATAGGGCTTTTTATTTTTTTTTTTCTTCAGAAAATCGTATTTTTGCAAAAAATAAAGAATTTGTTAATAATGAATAACGCGGAAAATACTCCAGATTTTATTTTTGAGTCAAGCTGGGAAGTATGCAATAAGGTAGGAGGAATTTATACCGTATTGTCTACAAGAGCGAAGACATTAGAGGATATTATGCACGACCGTCTGATCTTCATAGGACCTGACGTGTGGGGAGAAAAGAGTAATCCTTTGTTCGTTGAAGATAGATCCTTGCTCGGAGAATGGAGAGAGAAGGCAGAAGCCGATAATTTGTATGTGCGTGTGGGACGTTGGAATGTGCCCGGAAATCCGATTGCTGTATTAGTAGACTTCCAGCAGTATTACGACCGGAAGGATGCTATATATACCCGATTATGGGAAGATTTCCAGGTGGATTCCCTTCATGCCTATGGGGATTATGACGAGGCGTCCATGTTTTCTTATGCGGCAGGCCTTGTCGTAGAGCATTATTATAAGTATGCACTTGAAGGCAAATGCCACAAGGTGATCTATCAGGCTCATGAATGGATGACAGGACTAGGCGCGTTGTATATTCGCAAACATGTGCCGGCCATAGCTACGATATTCACTACACATGCTACCAGTATCGGACGGTCTATAGCCGGAAATCACAAACCGCTTTATGAATATTTGTTTGCCTATAATGGCAATCAGATGGCTCAAGAGCTGAATATGCAGTCCAAGCATTCCATTGAGCGTCAGACGGCTCATAATGTGGACTGTTTTACTACGGTCAGTGAGGTGACAAACCGTGAATGTGCCGAATTGCTGGACAAACCGGCTGATGTGGTACTCATGAACGGCTTTGAAAAGAATTTCGTACCGGACAAACGCCATTTTGCGGCAAAGAAAAAGGCTGCACGTGAAAAAATGCGTAAGGTAGCCGGTGCCTTGATGGGTACGACCTTTGATGATGACGTGATGATAGTCTCAACTAGCGGGCGTTATGAATTCAAGAATAAGGGTATCGATGTGTATATGGAGGCTCTTAACCGTTCGTTGCGGAATAAGAATCTCACCAAGCAGGTCCTGGCGTTCATACAGGTGCCCGGATGGGTGGCTTGTGCACGAGAAGATCTCAAGGAACGCCTCGAATCAGGACTGACTTATGATACACCTCTTGAACAGCCTATCCTGACTCATTGGCTGCATGATTTTTCACACGATCAGGTGATTGACTATGTCAAACGGTATAACATGTGGAATCGTCCCGAAGATAAGGTGAAAGTAATATTCGTGCCTTGTTATCTGGATGGAAACGACGGAATCTTCAATCTTTCATATTATGACGTACTTATCGGTAATGATCTGAGTATCTATGCGTCTTATTATGAACCATGGGGATATACCCCGTTGGAGAGTGTGGCTTTCCATGTGCCATGTGTGACGACCAATCTGTCCGGTTTCGGAATGTGGGTAAACCAACTTCTTGGACATGAGGGACTTCTGAAAGATGGTGTACAGGTTATCCGACGTACGGATTATAATTATTCCGAAGTAGCAGACGAAATAAAGGATGCCATATCCGAATATGCTTTGCTGCCAGTGAAGGAAAGAGAAAAGATCCGTCAGAAAGCTGCCGCCATAGCAGAGCATGCATTGTGGAAGCATTTTATAAAATATTACGTTCAGGCTTACGAATTTGCGTTGAAGAAAGCAGCTGAACGTAACAAACAGAATTGAGAGAGAAAATTAATTAAAATTCTTATAAGTTTGAGAGTATGAAAATTAAAGCAAGTTGCTCTAATGGAGCTAATTGGAAACAAGTGAATGTTAAATCCCGTATCCCTGCGGAACTGAGCAAACTCGAGGAGTTGGCCCGTAACATGTGGTGGTCATGGAATCATGATGCACGTTCATTGTTCCGTAATTTGGACGAGAAACTTTATGAAGAAGTAGACGGCAATCCGGTATTGTTGCTGGAGCGTCTGAGCTACGAAAAAATGGAAAAATTGTCAAAGGACGAGGCTGTCATCAACAAGATGAATCAGGTTTACGCTGCATTCCGTGAATATATGGATGTTAAACCCGACAGCAGCCGTGCTTCAGTAGCTTATTTCTGTATGGAATATGGCTTGAATCAGGTTCTTAAAATATATTCAGGCGGTTTGGGCGTCCTGGCAGGTGACTATTTGAAGGAAGCTTCTGACAGCAACGTTGACATGTGTGCGATCGGTTTCCTTTACCGTTATGGTTATTTTACTCAGACTCTGTCAATGGACGGACAGCAGATTGCCAACTACGAAGCACAGAATTTCGGCAGCCTGCCATTGGAACGTCAGCTTGACGAACACGGTAACCCGATGACTGTAGAAGTGCCTTACATGAACTATACGGTTTATGCTTCTGTATGGCGCGTGAATGTAGGTCGTATCAAGCTTTATCTTTTGGATACCGACAATGATATGAACTCTGAGTTCGATCGTCCGATTACTCATACACTTTATGGTGGTGACTGGGAAAACCGTCTTAAGCAGGAAATCCTTTTGGGTATCGGTGGTGTGCTGACTTTGAAGAAGTTGGGTATCAAGAAAGATATTTATCACTGCAATGAAGGTCATGCTGCATTGTGTAATGTTCAGCGTTTGCTGGATTACGTTAAGGAAGGTTTGACTTTCAACCAGGCACTTGAGCTCGTACGTGCTTCATCTCTTTATACTGTTCATACACCGGTTCCGGCAGGACATGATTACTTCGACGAAGCATTGTTCGGCAAATACATGGGCGGTTATCCTGCCATGTTGGGTATCACATGGGATGAATTTATCGGAATGGGCCGTCAGAATCCTGATGATCATTCAGAGCGTTTCTGTATGTCAACTTTCGCATGCAACACATGTCAGGAAGTTAACGGCGTAAGCTGGCTTCACGGAAAGGTGTCACAGAATATGTTCTCTGGTATCTGGAAGGGTTATTTCCCCGAAGAGAGCCATGTAAGCTATGTTACTAACGGTGTACATTTCCCCACTTGGTCTGCCAACGAATGGCGTAAGCTTTACAAGAAGTATTTTGATCCGAGTTTTATGTCTGACCAGAGCAACGAAAACATCTGGGAAGCTATTTACAATGTACCCGATGAAGAGATCTGGGAAACCCGTGTTAAACTGAAGACGAAGCTGATTTATTATATCCGCAAGGAATTCCGTGACAGCTGGTTGAAGAATCAGGGTGATCCTTCACGTGTGGTATCTCTGATGGATAAGATCAATCCGAATGCATTGCTGATCGGTTTCGGTCGTCGTTTTGCCACTTACAAGCGTGCTCATCTGTTGTTTACAGACTTGGATCGTCTTTCAAAGATCGTCAACAATCCTAATTATCCTGTACAGTTCCTTTATACTGGTAAGGCACATCCGGCAGATGGAGCAGGTCAGGGTCTGATCAAGAAGATCTATGAGATTTCACAGCGTCCTGAGTTCCTTGGTAAGATTATTTTCCTTGAGAACTATGATATGCAGTTGGCTCGTCGTCTGGTGAGCGGTGTGGATATCTGGATGAATACACCGACACGTCCTCTTGAGGCTTCAGGTACATCAGGTGAAAAAGCTTTGATGAACGGTGTGCTTAACCTTTCTGTCCTCGATGGATGGTGGCTTGAAGGTTATCGCGAAGGAGCAGGATGGGCTTTGACAGAGAAACGTACTTATGCCAATCAGGCTCATCAGGATCAGCTCGACGCTGCAACCATTTATAGCTTGTTGGAGAACGAAATCCTGCCGTTGTACTATGCCCGTAACAGCAAGGGTTATTCTGCAGGTTGGATTAAGACTATCAAGAATTCAATTGCCCGTATTGCACCTCATTACACAATGAAACGTCAGTTGGATGATTATTACAGCAAATTCTATAATAAGGAAGCTGCACGTTTCAAACTGTTGAGTGCCAACGACAATGCCAAGGCTAAGGAAATTGCTGCATGGAAAGAGGCTGTAGCAGAGAAGTGGGATCAGATTGAGGTCGTATCTTCAGAGAAATGTGAGGCTTTGGTTAATGGTCAGATCGAAAGTGGAAAAGACTATACAATCCGTATCGTCGTAGATGAAAAGGGTCTGAAGGATGCTGTAGGCGTAGAACTCGTGACTATCCATACAGATAAGGAAGGTGTAGATCACATCTATTCTGTTGAACCACTGGAAGTAGTTAAGGTTGATGGTGATTTGTATACATTCGAAGTTTGCCACTCAATCAATAACGCTGGTAGCTTCAAGGTGGCATACCGTATGTATCCTAAGAATGCAGATCTGCCTCACCGTCAGGATTTCTGTTACGTGAAATGGTTTAACTGATTAATGAAGGTTAAATGTCATAAATAAAAAAAGTGGGTGTATCGGAAGGTACATCCACTTTTTTTATTATAGCTTGTTACGCTTTGTATAAAGATGATTTGGAGCCGTATTTGTGATATAAAGAGAGTATTCAGGACAGAGCCTGACATATACGGAGTCAGATTGGTAAAATTAGGCCTGATCGGAAAATTGGGATTTTCTTTCCGTAAAACACAGTATGCCTATCTGGTCTGAGTGTAACCTTCTTTTTTGAGAAGTTCGATAATCCGTTCGCGCCATTCGCCCTGGATCAGGATTTCTCCGTCTTTCGCCGCACCACCTACACCACATTTGGTCTTGAGGAGTTTGCACAGTTCCTTCAAGTCGGCTTCCGTACCGATGAATCCCTTCACTACAGTAACGATCTTTCCGCCACGGTTTTTCCGTTCTATGCCGATTCGCAGTTTTTGTTGGGATGGGGGAAGAGTTTCGTTTTCTTCTTCCTCGTCTGTTTCAAATGCAAAATCGGGGTTGGTCGAGTAGACCATCCCCAATCTTGATTTCCAGTCGTTATCTTTCTGTTTCATCAGTCTTCCATCAGTTTACGGTAACGGATACGTTTTGGTTCTTCCAATCCGAGACGTTTCATCTTATGACTTTCGTATTCAGAGTAGCTTCCTTCGTAATAATAGACGTTGCCGTCGCCTTCGAAAGCAAGGATGTGTGTACAGATACGGTCCAGGAACCAGCGGTCGTGGCTGATTACAACGGCACATCCAGCAAACTCTTCAAGACCTTCTTCCAATGCACGGAGCGTATTGACATCGATGTCATTGGTCGGCTCATCGAGAAGCAGTACGTTACCTTCTTCTTTCAGGGCCATTGCCAGATGCAGTCTGTTACGCTCACCACCGGACAGGACACCGCATTTCTTCTCCTGGTCGCCTCCAGAGAAGTTGAAACGGCTCAGATAGGCACGGACGTTGATGTCGCGGTTACCCATGCGGATCAGTTCGTTGCCGCCGCTGATGACTTCGTAAACACTCTTTTCGGGTGAAATATCCTTGTGAGTCTGGTCCACATAAGCCAGTTTGACGGTTTCTCCGACTTCGAAGGTTCCGGCATCAGGAGTTTCCAGTCCCATGATAAGACGGAAGAGGGTAGTCTTTCCGGCACCGTTGGGGCCGATGACACCTACAATACCATTGGGAGGCAAGGTGAAGTTCAGGTCGTTGAACAAGACCTTGTCGCCAAATGCCTTTTTCACGTGAATGGCCTCTATTACCTTGTTGCCCAAGCGTGGTCCGTTCGGGATATAGATTTCCAGCTTTTCTTCTTTTTCCTTCTGATCCTCATTGAGCAGCTTGTCGTAAGAGTTCAGACGGGCCTTACCTTTGGCCTGGCGGGCCTTTGGAGCCATGCGTACCCATTCCAACTCTCGTTCAAGGGTCTTTCGGCGCTTGCTTGCCACTTTCTCTTCCATTTCCATGCGTTTGGTCTTCTGTTCCAGCCATGAAGAGTAATTGCCTTTCCATGGAATACCTTCACCGCGGTCGAGTTCGAGAATCCAGCCGGCCACATCATCAAGGAAATAGCGGTCGTGAGTGACGGCAATGACTGTTCCTTCATATTGGTTCAGATGCTGTTCCAGCCAGTCGATGCTTTCTGCATCAAGGTGGTTGGTAGGCTCATCCAATAACAGGACGTCAGGCTTCTGCAGCAACAGACGGCACAAGGCTACCCGGCGTCGTTCACCACCAGAAAGATTTACTACCGGCTGGTCGGCGGGAGGACAGCGAAGGGCATCCATGGCACGTTCCAGCTTGCTGTCGAGATTCCAGGCGTCCGTGCTGTCAATGATATCCTGCAATTCGCCCTGACGGGTGAAAAGAGCATTCATCTTATCTTCATTTTCATAATATTCGGGCAAACCGAATTTCTGGTTGATTTCTTCATATTCTGCCAATGCATCCACAATGGATTGTACACCTTCCATAACCACTTCCTTGACGGTCTTGGATGGATCGAGTTGGGGATCCTGTGGCAGATAGCCTACTGAATATCCCGGTGAGAATACCACCTCGCCCTGATAGTTCTGGTCCAGGCCTGCTATGATTTTCATCAAGGTAGACTTACCGGCTCCATTGAGACCGATAATACCTATCTTGGCTCCGTAAAAGAAACTCAGGTAGATGTTTTTAAGGACCTGTTTGTTGGTTTGCTGTATGGTCTTGCTGACGCCGACCATTGAAAAAATAATCTTTTTGTCGTCTGTAGTTGCCATAAATCTAGTTATATCAATGTTTAAAAATAAGCTTTAGGATAATAGCAATGAATAAATAATATACTGTCCATGCACCGGCTGTAAACGGATGACGTGCCTCTACATGGCAATGCTTATGCAAAGTTATTCAAATTTATGGTATATGACCTATTATGTGGAAAAATATTTTCCATACTTCCTTCTAAAAGGTCTTTGTCTTCTGAAAGAATTGTTTGGGATATGTTGTTATGTCAGAGAAAAGAATTAAGTTTGTATCACTGTTTTATTTAAAATGCCGATTTAAGTTATGCTGACTTTTATTTCTTGTGCCAAGACCATGACGGAGAAAGCTGCAAACGCGCCGTTTTCACTGACTGAACCCCAATTCCTTCCGCAAGCCCGTGAAATAGCATTACGTTGCGCATCACTGTCAGCCGATGAATTGGGACGCCTGCTTCGTGTCAACCCGCAGCTGGCAGCCTTGAATTATTTGCGTTACCAACATTTCTATGACGATACAGTGTCTGTACTTCCTGCTCTTCTTTCTTATACGGGAATGGTTTTCAAACACATTTCGCCGACAGATTTCACACCTCAGGACTGGTCTTATGCTCAGGAACATTTGCTTATCACATCGTTTCTGTATGGCTTGTTGCGTCCGGCAGATGCCATCCGCAATTATCGGATGGAAGGGAATGTAAGGCTACCGGATATGGACGGACAGACGCTGTTTACTTATTGGCGTGGTATTCTGACCGATTTCCTGATCAGTCGGGTTCAGGCTCAGGGCGGTGTACTGGTCAATCTGGCTAGTGCGGAAATGAAGGAACTTTTCGATTGGAAACGTGTAACGGATACTGTACGTGTCATTACGCCGGAGTTCCGTCAGCTTCATGCAGGACGGATGCGGACAGTGGTGATCTATACCAAAATGTGTCGTGGTGAGATGGTTCGTTATATCGTCCGTCACCGTTTGTCAGATCCTGAAAGTCTTAAGGATTTTGAGTGGGAAGGTTATCGTTTCCAACCTTCCTCCAGTCACGGAGATGACTGGTTCTTTGTCTGTCAGGTCTGAAAGCGATCGTTGGTTGGTTTTCTTTTTCTTTGTAGCCGGCAATAAAAAAACAGCCCGATTCGTTGGTGTCGGGCTGTATGATGATATTGGTTGTCTGTGTATGCCGGTGCGGATCAGATTAAAAGACCGACAGACAGCAGAATGCCGAAGAAGAACATGTTGCGTGCTGTCTGTCCCAATACGCGGTTGAGTTTGACGCCTTTTTTGATATCGACCATGTATTTCCACGTGAGGATATGCGGAAAAAGGTAGATCATGGGAAGGATGGCACCGGCACGATGGCCGTCGAACCATAGAATCTGACAAAGTAAGACGGCTGCAATACCAGTCCACAGGTACAGTCTTTCGGTTCCTTTTTCTCCCAGCTTGACAGCCAGTGTTATTTTGCCGCTTTCGGCATCTGTTTCCCTGTCACGGTAATTATTGACGATTAGCAGGGCGTCAATAGCCAGACCACAAGCCAATGAAAGGGTGAAGGTTACCCAACTGAATGCATGGATCTGGATATAATATGTGGCACATACCGGAATAAGGCCGAAAAAGACCAGAACCAGAATATCACCAAGGCCTTTTCTGGCCATCAGCGTAGTATAAAGAAAGCAGAATACCACGCAGACCATTCCGATGAGTATCATGGTCGGTCCACCATAATAAACCAAAGGCAAGCCGGTCAGACATGACAAGGCTGTCAGCAGAAGAATACCCTTGCGCATGACCGGTACGGTGATCCAGCCTTCTGCACAGGCTCTTTTGGGACCGAGGCGTTTGGCATTGTCAATGCCTTTCTTGAAATCGTAGTAGTCATTGATCAGATTGGCATCAATCTGCATAAGAAAGGCAAACAGAAAACAAAGCAAAGCGGGAATGAACTGGATATGTCCGTCTGTAGAAGCCATGGACAGTCCTACCATAACCGGTGATGCAGCCCCCGTCAGTGTCTTGGGACGTGCAGCAAGGACCCATGCCTTGAACGAATTGGTCGTAATGTTTTGATTAGGCATATTGATAATGTAATTATTGTTCTGAATGCAAATGTAGTGATAAAAGCTGAGATGATAAAATCCCAATATGGTATTTCTCTGTCACCTGTCTCTGTCGGTTGTGTCTTTGCTGTCCGTTTTGCCAAGATAATCGGATGGATGATACTGGGCTTTTCCTTTGGTCAGGTTGCCAAATTGTATGGCATTGGTCGGGCAGTGATGGAAGCAGGACAGACATGAGGTGCATTGGCCGGACCATAGAGGCCGGCCTTTCTCAAGATGGATGTTTCCTACAGGACAGACCTGGACACAACGCCCACAGGAAATGCAGGCTTCAGTTGCCTTGAATGGTTTGTCGGTCATCAGAAAACGGTTGAAAAGCGGTCTTATGATATGGCTTTTCAGCCATGGAAATTGTCCTTCATGAAGTTCAAAATGATGGTTCATGCGTTTTTTGATGATTTCAGCGATAGATTGGAGCCGTCCCCGGGTTTGGTCCACTTTATGTCGGCTGACTGCCGGATCGTCAATGTTGAAACCCGGAAGAGCGACATAAGTGTTGGGCATGAATACGCTGAATCCGGCATGCAAGGGGTATCCTTTCTGTTTTAAAGACTGACGGAAGACCGATCCGGTCAGTCCGATGTCGTCACCGCATGTACAGACAAAATAGGTATAGTTTCCATTATATCCGTTCCATCTCATTTTTTCAATGAAAGACAGTACAATAGCAGGTGGCCCCCACGAATAGACCGGAAAGATAAAACCGATTTGTTCATCCGGCTCAAATGTAAAGACAGGTTGGATATCTTGGGTTTGCATGTCCGTATACCAGTCTGCAATGGAGTAGAGCCGGTCATCCAGCAAACGGCAGATCCTTTCTGCTACCCAGCGTGTGTTGCCTGTTCCCGAGAAATAAAATATCATGGTAGTGTGCTTGTTTTCTTATGGTTAATCCCATAGTTCTACATCCTTTCTTATGTCCGGCAGCAGGGACGATTTGTGGAAACGAGGACTTTTTTGTCCTTCAGTCTTCTGACGGATATAGTCTTTCAGTGCCGTAAATGCAACGGGTGAGAGCCGGACAATGGCTACCAAGTTACACAGGGTCATCAGGGCCATCATCAAGTCTGCCAGACTCCATGCTGTTTGCAGGGTAGTCAGCGAACCGAAAAGGACAAAAGCCGCAACGGCTATTCTGTAAACAAGGATGACGCTTCGTTTTTTGGTGATGAAGTGGATATTGGCTTCTCCATAATAGTAATTACCCAGAATACTGCTGAAAGCAAAGAAGAAAATGGCGATAGCAACAAAAACTTCGCCTACAGGACCGACTTCGATGGTAAGAGCCTGTTGGGTCAGCTGGACTCCGTCAACGGAGCCATCCAGTGGAGCGCCACTGAAAAGAATGATAAAGGCCGTACAGGTACAGATCAGCAAGGTATCTGTAAAAACGCCCAATGACTGGATAAGTCCTTGTTTGACAGGATGTGATACACTGGCTGTTGCAGCCGCATTGGGAGCAGATCCCATTCCGGCCTCATTGCTGAACAGTCCCCGCTTGATACCCTGCATGACAGCAACACCGACACCTCCGCCGAAAGCTTGTTCCCAGCCGAAAGCATGTGATACGATCATGTTGATGATATGGGGTAGTTCGGTAATGCGCATACATACGATTACCAGTGCCAGGAGGATATATCCCAGTGCCATGACAGGGACAATAATACTGCTGATGCGTGCGATACGTTGCACGCCGCCGAAAATGATCAGCAGGGTGGATATCGTGAGTATACTGCCCACGTAGACCGGATTCCATTCAAAGGCTTTCGACATGGCCTCGCAAATGGTATTGCTTTGCACGGAATTGAATGCAAATCCGAAAGTCAGGGTAATCAATACAGCAAATGTGATACTCATCCAGCGGTTGTGGAGTCCACGTTGCATGTAGTAGGCTGGTCCGCCGACATAAGCATTCTGGTGCTTGGTCTTATATAGCTGGGCCAATGTGCTTTCGACAAATGCACTGCTGGCACCGATCAGGGCAATGAGCCACATCCAGAATACGGCACCGGGACCTCCCACAGCGATAGCTGAGGCTACACCGGCCAGGTTTCCTGTTCCTACACGGCTGGCCAGTGATATGGCAAAAGCCTGGAAGGAAGAGATATGCTGGTGCGGACTGTGGGACAGCTTGTCTTCGTCCTTCGCGCCGGAATCGCTCAGTAGCCGGATCATTTCGCCCAGCATACGGAACTGTACGAAACGGCTTCGGATAGTAAAATACACGGCACATCCCAATAAGGCAACTATCAGGATATACCCCCAGAGAATCTGATTGATAGAATCGAGCATGTTCTAATGTATGGAGGATGATTTAACAAGTTATCTGCGACGGCTTCCGCCATCCGGTTTATGGTATCTGGATTTCTTTTGGGACTTGTTTCCGGGTTTATTACCGTTTGGCCGGTTGAATCCTTCTTGTCCGAACAGCTTGGGTATCAGATCCGGTCTGTTCATGCGCATGAGCTCATGTCGGATAGACGACTGGTATTCCGGTTTATACCAGAAGAAGAACATCCGTTGTGCCAGTTTTTCTTTAGGCTGTTTGGCACTGAATACTTTTTCCAGCGTATAGGGATGATAGCCGGTAGCCCATGCTTCCGTACTGACGGTCATAGGGGTGGGAGTGAAGTCCTGTACCTGTTCTAACTGGAAATCAAGAGCCTTGGTCTGTGCAGCCAGTTCTGCCATATCCTCTTCCGTGCAGCCGGGATGACTGCTGATGAAATAAGGGATAATCTGCTGGTGGAGCTGTTCTTCGCGGTTGATACGGTCGAAAATACGTTTGAACTCTTCAAATTGCCGGAAAGACGGTTTTCTCATCAGATAAAGCACCCTGTCACTGGTATGTTCCGGTGCGACTTTCAGACGGCCACTGACATGGCGTGTGATCAACTCCCTGGTGTATTCGGCATTGATTTTGTTGATACGTTCATCTTTGGCATCATGAAGCAAAAGGTCATATCTTACTCCGCTACCGATAAAACTCTTCTTGATTCCGGGGAGAGCGTCTACAGCATGATAGATATCCAGAAGGCTGGAATGGTCTGTGTTCAGGTTCGGGCATATTTCCGGGTGGATGCATGAAGGCCGTTTGCATTTCTGGCAGGCCTTGAGATTTTTGCCGTGCATGCCGTACATGTTGGCAGACGGTCCGCCCAGATCGGATAGATATCCTTTGAAATCAGGCATTTCGGTGATGGCTTTTACCTCACGCAGGATACTTTCTTTGCTCCTGTTGACAATGAATTTACCCTGATGCGCTGAAATGGTACAGAATGCGCATCCGCCGAAACATCCACGGTGAAGATTTACCGAGAATTTAATCATTTCGTATGCCGGAATGCGTTTACCCTTGTATTTGGGATGAGGCAGGCGGGTGTAAGGCAGGTCGAAGGAATGGTCAATTTCTGCCTGTGACATCGGTGGATAGGGGGGATTGACCACAGTAAAGACCGATCCGGTTTGCTGAAGTATACGGCTGGCGTGATACTTGTTGCTTTCTTCCTCGATGAAACGGAAGTTTTCTGCCTGAGCTATCGGGTTTTTGATACATTCCTCATGACTGTGGAGTACGATATCTTCCTTTGTGATACCGCCCGGAATGTGTTCTTTTGTGAAGAGTGAGACTGTTTGGGGGATCTGGCCCTGACCGATTACTTTCTTAAAAGTAGCCATTCCGATTCTTGATTCGCCCTTTTCATCGTAATCCAGAGTCGGATCGCCTTCTTCAATAGCTTCCAGAAGTCGTCGGCTGATTTCCTGAACCGGCTTTTCTCCCATGCCGTAGATGATCATATCAGCCTGACTGTCGATCAGTATGCATGGTTTGAAAGTTTCCTTCCAATAGTCGTAATGGGTAAGTCGTCGCAGTGATGCCTCGATTCCACCGAGTATGACAGGTACGTCCGGATATAGTTGCTTGAGAATCCGGGTATATACGATTGTCGGATATTCCGGTCGAAGATCGTGTCGTCCGTCAGGTGAATAGGCATCTTCGCTTCGTAATCGGCGGTTGGCCGTGTATTTGTTGACCATGGAGTCCATACAGCCCGGGGCAATTCCGAACCACAGGCGGGGGCGTCCCAGTTTCTTGAAGTCCCTGAAATCGCCATGCCAGTCAGGTTGAGGAACGATGGCCACACGCAGTCCTTCTGCTTCGAGCAGGCGGCCTATTACGGCAGCACCGAATGAAGGATGGTCAACGTAAGCGTCGGCACTGAATAAGATTATATCAACTGACTCCCAGCCACGAAGTTCCATTTCTTTCTTCGTCGTTGGGAGCCAGTCGGTGAGTTGTAATGTTTTCATTAAGATGTTTTAAGTTCAGTCTTTGTCTCTTGATTTTTTATTGGTCGTTTTCTTCGATACTGATGTCTGGCTTGTTGGCGCACCAGTTGACATAAAGTTTGATCAGCTGGTTCAGTCCGTAAGCTTTCATGTTTTCGTGGAAGAGCACGTCCTTGCAGAGGTTAAGCAGTCCGGCATCCTTGTTATCTGATTCAATGAGTGCTCTGACGTTGAGTCTGAGTTTTTCAAGTACCATCTCATTGACAATGCCGTTGCTGTCTATCAGATCCTTGAACAGACAGTATTGCTCGATGGTGTCAAGATGTTCATCGTTGATAAACATGTGACGCGAGCCTTTTTCGTTAGTTTGTATTTCGTACATGTGATTCTTTATTTTTGGTTGTTGATTACAAATATAGCAGATTATTTTCTGATTTCCTTTATCGTTCAAGCAAAAATTTGAGAAAAGCCCCCATGATCTGGCTGCGTACCTTGTCGTCGGTGATGCATTCAAAGGGGAATCCCATGGTAATGCTTCTGTAATTGGTTCCCGGATATGCAATGGCGGCCGACCAGTTCTGGGGTGAGAACAGCAAGGTGGAATAAGCCTCCTGTGTAGGAATCAGACAGTCGGCATGTGTGGTCGCATAATGGGCTTCGTTAAGATGACTGTAAATGTCGAAGTTCAGTCCCATTCCGGATATCCGGGCCAGTGAATCCATGGTCACGGGAGCATAGGCTTCTATCTTGAGTGTGTTGATGATGAAGTCTTGTTTCTCACGTGTGTGCTGGTCGCGTGCAATGTAGGCGCCGCTGACCAGCAGATTGCCTTTCATGCGGGTGTATTCCCTCAGAATGTTGCAGAGAGAAGGTGTTAATGTTTCATAGCGTACCGTACTGTAACCGTCATCTTTCTGCAAACCCAGTATGAGGTCAACTACATTGTAATCGTTCAGATTGACCATCCCGTTTTCCACTGCGGAACGGTCGGCGCTTGTAAAACCATATTGGCGTAGTGCGCCCTGAATGGCTTTTCCGTGTGTGAACGTGTAGTCGAAGGTGTTTCCGGCAATCATCTGTTGTTCCAGTTCATTTCCGCTGAATCCCAAGGCACTGCTGGAAGGATCGAATACCAGTTGTTTGCCGCAGAATCCGGGTGACTGGATGTAGGGAACACCAGGATCAAGCCTCATGTCGAATCCTTTGGCTGTATCCGACTGTATCACCTGCGGGCCGGCTATTCTTTGAAAACCGTTTACCAGAATGATCTTGGCCTTGGCGTTGTCGGCAGTCATGGCTGAAAGAACGGGTGACGGGAAACTTTCTCCGCCGGCATTGACGGCTGTCACCTTGAATGAATAGATCACTCCGGCTTCTGCTGGTAACTTGATTTCGTTGGACTTGACAAACAGACCGTTGTCGAAGTCCTCGCCTTCACGTCGTGTGTATACGATATAGCCGTCTGCTTTTGCTGACGGTTCCAGAGGATCATTCTGTGGTGTCCAGCTCAGGGTCATCTCATGATGTGCGTCGTTGGTGCTGATACGGAAATCCTTGACAGGAAGAGGTTGTATGCAGCATGCGGTTTCATGTTGATGGGCACTGAAACGGGCTATGGCCTTATAGACTGCACGGGCCAGGTTGAACTTGAATGCCGGATCATGTCCCATGGCCATGTCTCTGAAATTCTGGTGTGACAGGGTTTCCAGTATCATTGACGGCACTTGTGGCTCACGTGTTTCGCTATAATTACGGTCGTACATGGCCCGTCTTTTCCATTTGCCGTACAGGTTGGTCAGATCCTGATAGACCTGAGTCATGATCAGGTCGCAGAGGTCTCTTGATGTGAGTCTTGAAAGTCCTGAAGCCAACAGTCCGTCATTGAAGTCCGTGGTATAGATACCCAACGTTCCGAAATAGGTAGAGTCGGGAGCCGTACCGGCATCGCTGTGTATGGCTACGGACATCTCTATCGGGACATGCAGTCCGCTGTCAGCAGGCAGATACGGCGATCCTCCGGCCAGATAATTCGTCATGAACGAACGTACATTGATGTCGTCTCCATAGTCGTTGATACCGTTCTTGCTGCTGTATACACCGTAGGGCATACCGCTCCATTGGGCATTGTAACGGGCACCTTCAAGATAGCAGGGCATACCGCTGGTGACGGATGAAAGGGAATCACCTCGTGCAATGCGTCCCATACCGCCTCCGAAACGTACGGCATCGGCAGTGACGACACCTCTGGCATTGCTGTAGTTGCTCAGACTGACGTAGTTGAGTCGTGGATTTCCGCTTCCGAATTCAAATGTACCCAGATATACCCATGTATTGCCGCCCATCTGTTGGTTGACCTTGAAAGTGGTGGCAACACCTTTGTGGCGTACCGTGTAATGAGCTTCCGATACACTGTTAGGTAACGTCTGGTACGATACGTATACTGCATATCTGCCATCGGCCGGTATCTGGGGCGTCCAGCGTATTTCCGAGGCCTGGCTCTTGCGGTTGACGGCAAATGCTGCCTTCGATGTACCGTCGAGGAATGGATTCTCTCCGTCAACATAACTGGTTTTCAGCTTTGCAAATCCGGCAGGAATGGTTTCCCAATTGTATTTGCCGTTGTCTTCTCTGTATGAACCTCCTTGTTCCGGGGTGTCATTGTCTACAATGGCTTCACGCCACTGCCAGTCGCGCTCACGCGGGGTAAACACATAAGCTCCGGCATTTTCGAGCATGGGAATAAGAAAAGAAATAACAATAGTCTGGGTGAAAAGGTCTTCTGTCGTACAGAACAGATATGGTCTTTGCCATTCCCAGGCTTGCTTCTCATTCTTGTAAAAACGTCCGTGGCTGGCCCATAC
Source organism: uncultured Paraprevotella sp. (assembly GCA_900546665.1). Classification (GTDB taxonomy): domain Bacteria; phylum Bacteroidota; class Bacteroidia; order Bacteroidales; family Bacteroidaceae; genus Paraprevotella; species Paraprevotella stercorigallinarum. The sequence continues at coordinate 141,033 of URDY01000006.1, forward strand.
GGCGATATGTCTCTTCTGCAGACCTTGGGTGAGGGTATAAGGCTTCTGGCTCTTTTCCACCCAGGGCGCACCCCTGTAAACGATGTCGCCCCATTGTCTTTTCCGGTCAGCTTCTTCTCTCAATACACTGGGAATAAGTTCTTCAATAGGACTGGATTGTCCATATACTGTCAGATGATAGGCATTATAGGGAGGGGGAAGCAGTCTGCTGATTTCCTTATAGATGGTCTTGACTTTTTCTTCGGTGAACGGTTGTGCCGAAAACAGTTCGTTGCCGTATATGCCGATAGTTCTCGACTTACTGTCAATTTCCACCTTTTCGATCTTACACCGGTCCCTCGGTGTGGTAATTTCTGTCTGGTATGAATTAAAGTAAGGCGTCAGGCGGTCTTTCACCTGTCTTTCATTTGTCTGTGCTAAAACAGAAAACCCCGACAGGCAGAACATACCTGTCAGGATTAAGAGTATCTTTTTCATAAAGTTTAAACTGTTCCAATGGAGAACTTTTCCGGATGCTTGCCTTTGAAGTCCTTGAAATAGAGTTTGATTTCTTTCATTTGTTCGTCGATATCACCGTTGGGTATAATGCTTTTGGTGCAGCAGATCAGTTTTGACGGATAATCCACAGCATACAGCAGGATAGGAATCTGTGCTTTCAGGGCGATATAATAGAATCCTTTTTTCCATTCCTCACGCAGAGAGCGGGTACCTTCTGGCGTGATGGTCAGATGAAACGTACGGCTTTGGCGTGCGATCTCAGCTAACTGGTCTGTCATACTGGTCTTTTTGCTGCGGTTTACAGGGATGCCTCCCAGTTTTCTCATTATTACGCCTACCGGCCAGAAGAACCATTCCTTTTTCATCAGGAAATTGGAGCGCATGCCGGTTGCTCTGCTATAAAGAATACCCAGAATAAAATCGAAATTACTTGTATGGGGAGCCAGTGCGATAATACATTTGTCTTCAAGAGGAATAGTGACATTGACTTTCCACCCCATAACCTTAAAGAGCAGAAAACTGCATATTTTACGGATCATTAGCTGAGCTGGGTAATAGTGTTGACAATATCATCTACCTGGGCGCTGAAGTCCGTTTTGAGCTTTTTATAGAAATATTTGACATTACCCGGTTCGGTATGGCTGATTCGGCTGATAAAGTCATCCTGCATGATCAGGATTCTGCTCATGAGGTTGTCGATGTCCTCCTGTTTTACATCTATATTATAATGCATCAATGCCACACATTCTGCAAAGAGTTCGCTGCAGATATAATTAATGTTCTTTTTAAGCTTTCTTCTGTTTGCCATGATTCTTGATTTTTTAAACAACGTGGTAAAGATAAGAATTTTCTTTGGAATTCCAATTTTAAACAGCCGGAAAGTGGAAAAAATTATGTTTTTATTCCCTAGATTTCTCTATTCCGGTAAAAAATATTATTTTTGCTATCAGAAATCAAGACTTTTGTTTTTTAATAAAAAATTTTTTAAACATGGAAAAAAGTGCATTGCAGATTGCAAGAGCGGCTTATCAGCCTAAATTGCCCAAAGGTCTTCAGGGCAGCGTGTCAGTGAAAGAAGGTGCGCCGACACAGTCAGTTGCTGATCAGGAAGACATCAAGAAATTGTTCCCCAACACTTACGGCATGCCTCTTATTGAGTTCGTTCCGGGTGAGGCACAGACTTATCCTCAGACTAATGTCGGTGTGATCCTTTCCGGTGGTCAGGCTCCTGGTGGACACAATGTAATTTGCGGTCTTTTCGACGGTTTGAAACGTCTGAACCCGGCTAATAAGCTTTATGGCTTTATCCTCGGCCCTGGCGGTCTGGTAGATCACAACTATAAGGAACTTACTGCTGACATCATCGATGAATACCGCAATACCGGTGGTTTCGACATGATCGGTTCTGGCCGTACCAAACTGGAGAAGGAAGAGCAGTTTGAAAAAGGTTTGGAGATCATCCGTCAGCTTGATATCAAGGCTATTGTCATCATTGGTGGTGACGATTCAAACACTAACGCTTGTGTTTTGGCTGAATACTATGCTGCCAAGAAGTATGGCGTGCAGGTAATCGGTTGTCCGAAGACTATCGACGGTGACTTGAAGAATGATCAGATCGAGACTTCTTTCGGCTTCGATACAGCTTGCAAGACTTATTCTGAAGTTATCGGTAACATCCAGCGCGATGCCAATTCAGCCCGTAAGTACTGGCATTTCATCAAGCTGATGGGTCGTTCAGCTTCTCATATTGCGTTGGAGTGCGCTTTGCAGTGCCAGCCTAACATCTGTATTGTATCAGAGGAAGTTGAGGCCAAGAACCAGACTTTGGATGATGTAGTGACTTACATTGCCAAGGCTGTAGCTGATCGTGCTGCAGACGGTAACAACTTCGGTACAGTATTGATTCCGGAAGGTCTTATCGAGTTTATTCCGGCCATGAAGCGTCTGATTGCCGAGCTTAATGACCTTTTGGCTACTCCGGAAGGCGAAAGCGTAGCCAAGGAAGAGCAGCGTGCATGGATTCTTGGCAAACTTTCTGCTGAGAACAAGGCTGTTTACGAATCATTGCCTTTGGGTGTTGCTGCTCAGCTTACTATGGAGCGCGACCCGCACGGAAACGTACAGGTATCATTGATCGAAACTGAGAAACTGCTTTCTGAAATGGTAGCAACCAAGCTTGAGGCATGGAAGAAGGAAGGCAAGTATAACGGTAAGTTCGCAGCCCTCCACCACTTCTTCGGTTATGAAGGCCGTTGCGCTGCGCCGTCAAATTATGACGCTGACTATTGCTATGCTTTGGGTACCAGTGCTTCAATGTTGATTGCCAACGGTAAGACCGGTTATATGGCTATCGTTCAGAATACGACTGCTCCGGCTGAAGAATGGGTAGCAGGCGGTGTGCCCATCACCATGATGATGAATATGGAGAAACGTCACGGTGAAATGAAGCCGGTAATCAAGAAGGCTCTTGTACGTCTTGACGGAGCTCCTTTCAAGGAATTCGTTTCTAAGCGTGACAAGTGGGCTCGTGAGACTAGCTTCGTTTATCCTGGTCCTATCCAGTACTTCGGTCCGTCTGAAGTATGCGATCAGCCGACCAAGACATTGCAGCTTGAGCAAGCTAAGTAATAATCAATCATTCATATAATGTAATCAGTCCTTCTGAATTCATCCGGAAGGACTGATTCTGTGTAATAAAAGAGGTATGCCGATATGAGGCCAGATGAACTGCAGACTTTAAAGAAACGCACTGACAGCCAGAAAAGCCGTCGTAGCCGTGGTGGGGGTGCATCAGTGTCTTCAGAAAAAAAGAAAACATCGCGTCCACGTAAGAAAGGAAACAAACGCTTTTCTCCCAAGAAGTGGCCATTGTGGGCCGTGTGGACCGGAGCTATCCTGATCGGTGCCATTTATCTCTTTATTTTCTATTATTTCTTTGTAGGACCTTATTCTTTCCGTTGGAAAGCCATGTATGGTGATCCGGTATACCCGGAAGGTTTTGATGTGCATGGGATCGACGTGTCACACTATCAGGCCAATATTGATTGGGAACTAGTGCGTAATGCCAGTCTGGACACATCGCCGGTCCGTTTTGTTTTTATCAAGGCTACGGAAGGCGTATCGATTATAGATGAGAACTTCAACCAGAACTTTTATGAAGCCAAGAGAAACGGCTTAATCAGAGGGGCTTATCATTTTTTCTCTCCGGATGAAGATGCCGGCAAGCAGGCTATGTTTTTTTTGAAACAGGTGCATCTGGAAGTAGGTGATCTTCCACCTGTATTGGATGTGGAGAAAGTAGGTGATCTTACCGATGAGCAGTTGAAACGCGCCGTTAAGGTATGGCTGGATATAGTGGAAGAAAAATTTAAGGTCAAGCCGATTATCTATACAGGGTATAAGTTCAAGATGCGTTATCTTAATGATCCCGTTTTCGACGGTTATCCATATTGGATAGCACATTATTATGTAGAAAAACTGGCTTATAAAGGCAAATGGCATTTCTGGCAGCACACAGATTGTGGCAAGGTAGATGGCATAAAAGGGGATGTGGACTGTAATATATTCAACGGATCCCTTGAGGAGTTGATGTCACTTACCATCAAGGAATCCGATGTGATTAATCTGGAGTGGGCAGACTGACCGTCTTTATTCTTTGCAGAACGCCAGCATGGCCCAGTGCTCTTTTTCGCAGGTGGTCTGTAATTTCAGGCCCAGCTGATTGGCTTTTTCTTCCAGAAGCGGGATATCTTCTGTGTAGAATCCGCTTAGAATCAAATGTCCTCCGTTCTTCAATACACTGACAAATGAGGGCATGTCGTTGAGCAGGATGTTGCGGTTGATGTTGGCTGCTACAAGGTCGAATGGCGTCATTCCGTCAAGCAGGGAGGCATCTCCCTCCAGCACTTCCATGCAGCTGACCTGGTTCAGTCGGATATTTTCAAGCGTATTGCGCACGCTCCAGTTGTCAATGTCATAACCGGTCACTTCCGCAGCACCTTTGAGAGCACAGAACAGACCGATAATACCTGTGCCGCAGCCGGCATCTAGAATACGCAAACCGGAAAGGTTGCAGTCAGCCAGATGAGACAGAATCATGGCCGTGGTCTGGTGGTTTCCGGTTCCGAAAGCCTGATGCGGGTCTATCCTGATATCGAATTCCGGCTTGATGTCCGGAGTCGTTTCATCAGCGTGGATATAGATACGTCCGTCAATCCACAGAGGTTTGAAACCGTTCTTTTCCCATTCTTCATTCCAGTTCTTGTCTTCTGCCTCTTCGATCCGGCAAGTCACCTTGACGTCCGGCATTGGAAAATCTGCAATGGCATTTTCCAATGCGGTCCGGTCAAACAGGTTTGTCTGTACATAGCCATTGATGCCGTGTGGAGTAGGAATGAAACTTTCCAGTCCCGCACATTCGGCAACTATGGCAGAGAGTAAGTCACAGGCTGCTTCGCTGTAAGGCGTCACCTGAAATTGGATTTCGTAATATTGCATGTCGTGATATTTGTATGAATTTCTTATTTGTCTTGACTGTGGTTTGCAGCAGTTGTATTTCCTCATGGCTGCCTGATACAAAATTAGAATTTTATTTTGAATTGTCACTTGTGTTTCCCGTATTTTATTGTTTTCACGGTTATATTGAGGGGCATGGATTTGTTGTCTACAGTGTTAAGGAACATTGATATTCCTGATAATGTTTGGTCTGTCATGTAAGAAAGGTGATTCGTACCTTCTTTTATCAGGATGAGTTTTTCAGATCATGGTTCTTATGGTGCATGTTTCCTGACTTGACCGCGTAATAGGGCCGGAACATTAATAAACAGTTACAGACGTCAGTCTGAGTGTTAAAAGATGTCATTGAGCCTGCGTTTTTTAATTTATTTACTTTATGTTATAAAATAATGTCTTTATTTTTGCATAATAAATCAAGGTCAATTCTTTTGCTGTGAACTATGTATATGGCTTCAGAACAGTAAACTGAGATAGTAAAAAGACTAATCATTGTAGCTTGTGTACAGGGAATTAAGGAAGTAATGTTTGTGAAATGTCATCTGAATAATTTAGATTAAATGAATGGTTCTGTTTTGAATATATGTAGTGTTTTGATCCTTTGTCTGTTTGGCACGTTGCAACTGAAGGCGCAGAACGGGGGTGTGGATGAAGGGATGGATTCGTTGGACGTTTCAGCTGTAAATGCTGGTGAGATCAGTTCAGAGGAAGTAAAGCATTCAGAACATGTGATCAAGCCGGAAGCGGTAGATCTGGGTTTGAGTGTCAGATGGGCTTCTTTCAATATCGGTGCAGCAGCTCCCGAAGAGTATGGATGGTATTATGCTTGGGGAGATACGTTGGAAAGAGAAGTTTGTATGAAATACAGTTATCTTTATTATGACCGTCAGTGGGATGACTATATGGATATAGGCCAGAATATTTCAGGAACGGATTACGATGTCGCATACCGTTTGTTGGGGAAAGGCTGGAGAATACCGACAAGGGAAGAAATGCAGGAACTGATAGAGAAATGTTCATGGACGTGGATCGTGTATAATGGGGTAGTTGAAGGCTATAGGATCAAGGGGCCTAACGGAAATAAAATCTTTCTTCCGGCTTCAGGATTTAAGAAAGGCAAAAGAGTTTCAGGGCAGGGGCTGAAAGCTGTTTATTGGATCGGAACGAAAAGGCAAGAAAACCATAATATGGCAAACTGTTTGTATTTTTACAGTGGCGATGTGTATTGGTGCAGTTCGAATGCTTGTTTTTACGGCTGTTCGGTCCGGCCGGTATTCGACAGCCAATCCATGTAGGTGGTAGTGGTCAGTATATTTTTTAAAGCTTGTAACGAAAACCGCATGACTGATTCCTTATTCTAAGCAGCCCGGTCCGGATGTCAGCTGGACTGCCTTTTGTATTTCTGTCGGCCAGACTGTCCGGCCATCCGCTTTCGGAACTTGATAGTCCGCATTCAGACCTTCCATTTCTTTTTATCCGTCAGTAAGTGAGCATGTCTGCGTTTTAATCGGGAAAACTTCATATTGATATTCATCAGGAACATGGTTTTTTGTGCTAAAATACCCAAAAAAGAGAGGTTAAACGTCATATAAGCAGTTAAATGCTTTGTGTAAGACAGCGGAAAAAGTTATATTTGCATATCAGCAACCAGGTAAAAAGTATATGAAGATGAGAACAGCGATATTAATTTCAATAATGATGGTCATGCTGCCGATAGGCACGTATGCCCAATATGACGACATGTATTTTGTACCGAAAAAGGAGGAGAAGAAAGCGGAGAGCAAGGAAAGTCAGCCGGTTTCATCCGGTCAGGAAGTCCGCCGGACATCCACTTCTACTTCAGTTCCGGTATTGTCAGAGAGTGAAAACGGTTTCACGCTGACCCGTGAAGCCGATTATGGAACTTCATCAGCCGACGAGCGTGATGTGGATGAATATAACCGCCGTTACATGTTCTATGATGGCGGCAGTGAGGAAGAAGAGGCTGATACGCTTGATGATGAAGCGGAGGAAGAAGGTGAGTGGGTCAACGGTTTCAAGGGATCTGATGCCGATTACCAGTACACCAAACGAATCCTGCGTTTCTATACGCCTACCGTAGGAATACCGGTCAGCAGTCCGTTATATTGGGATCTCTGTTACGGTCCCAATGCCATCTACTGGAATGTGTATGATGACGGATTTTATGCTTATGCATTTCCTAGCAGCTGGAACAGTCTTTATTACGGACCTTCTTTCAGCTGGTCGTGGGGATGGCGTCCGTGGGGCTGGGGATTCTCCTGGTACAGCGGTTGGTATTCACCTTGGTATGATCCCTGGTACGGCCCCTGGTATGGTTACGGCTGGTATCACCATCATCATTATTGGGGACCTCATTACGGTGGCGGATGGGCCGGACGTCCGGTCAACAGACCCAGTGTAAGATATCGGGAGGGATACAGTGGTGGCCGCGTAAGCAGCGTCCGTCCGTCCAGAACAACGACAGGTACGAGAGTAACACCGTCGCGGTCTACCGGTACAAGGGTTACGCCGTCTGGAACACGGATTGGCACCGGTACAAGGGGGACATCCGGTCGCAGCACAGGAACGGTAGTCCGTCCGAGCGGGACAACCACCCGAGTTTCTCCAAGCCGTGGAACTGTTTCTTCAGTGAGAAACAATACGCCGGTGCGTACGACAACAACGAATACACAGACTACGAGATCCATTCCGTACCGTCAGTCTACGCCATCCACAGTCAGGAGTACCCCATCTTACACGCCTTCGCGTTCAAGCATAGGTGGCGGCGGCAGAGTCAGTTCACCGGTCAGAAGCACTCCGGTCAGAAGCGGACGTAGATGATAAGATAAGAACAATTTTATAAAAGACAAATTATTATGAAGCGGAATCTGTTTTTGTTTGCAACAGCTTTCATGCTGACCCAGGCAGCGCTGGCGCAGACACCCTATATTAATGAAGGGCTTCTTTCACCCGACCTTATCGGGACGGCGCGTAGTGTAGGTATGGGAGGGGCCATGGGAGCCTTGGGTACCGACCTTTCAGCCATGTCGTCCAATCCGGCGTCAGTCGGTCTTTACCGCAGCAGTGATGTGTCGCTGACTTTCGGTGTGCTGACCCAGCGTAATAAACCGGATCTCAATACGGATAATTCCCACATGTCTTTCGATCAGATGGGTTTTGTGTTGAGTACGCCCCTGATGGGAAAGGACTTCAAGTTCGTCAATTTTGGTATGAACTACCAGAAAAAGGCCAACCTTAATCAGGCGTTTGTTGCCGACCACCCGTGGATGGACAACAGTCTGGGACTTTCGCAGACCATGCAGATGGTGGATCTGCTCAACAATAATGTCTATTCTCCGCTTGCCGATCTGATGTACAAGGCTTATCTGATCGATCCGGTGGATAAGGATGGCAATATCGTCAGTGCGGACGATCCTAACATGCAGGAATACGCCGGTTATCTGGCCAACGAAAACCGTTATGACCGTGTGACCGAAGGAAGTGTGCAGGCTTTTGATTTTAATATTTCCACCAATTACCGGGATCGGGTTTATTTGGGTCTGACAGTGGGAGTGGACAGGGTAGATTACAGAAGTTACAGCACCTATACCGAGCTTTACGGCGTTCCGGCTACCGAACTGTATTCCTTATATAATGTGCAGGAGATACAGGGATACGGCATCAATGCCAAAATGGGAATTATCCTGCGTCCGTTTGAGACATCACCTTTCAGGATTGGCCTGACGGTAGAAACACCGACCCGTTATAATCTGGAATCCGTGGTCGACTACAGTCTGGATGTGCCGTTTGATGCCAATGGCAATCTGTCTGAAACGTTCTACAACCACCGGCCGGAGTATGATTTGGCGGCCTTGCAGTATAATCTGTCTACGCCATGGAAATTCCGTCTGTCAATGGGACATACCATCGGCTCTTTCTTTGCGGTGGGAGCTGAGTATGAATATGCTGATTATTCCAACATGCGCCAGTCGTACGATGACGGCGAGTACGGAGATGTAGTCAGGGATAACGATATGAGAGAACTGAACAGGATCACTTTCCAGGGTGTACATTCATTTAAGTTCGGTATGGAGTTGAAACTGACCAAGGCGTTAAGTCTGAGAGCCGGTTATAATTTCTATTCCAGCGTTTTCGACGACAATGCTCATCTGGACCAGTGGAATCCTTCACCGGCATTCAATTATGCTACGACTACCGATTACATGAACAAGAGCGATGTGAATATCTTTACGGCCGGAGTTGGTTATCGCGGGCGTCATTTCTATGTGGATGCAGCCTATAAGTTCAGACGCCAGTATGGCGATTTCTATGCGTTCGATGACACCTATACGGGCGAAAAGCGGCTGACACCGGTCAACGTCGATCTGAGTACTCATCAGGTATTTTTTACCTTAGGATATAAATTTTAAGTGATAAGCACCAGCCAGAAGGAGGATTTGCCATATTAAGGCAAATCCTTTTTTTTCGTATGAATTGCAGATAAGGAGGAGTTAAATAGTAGAAGAAAAGCGGTAAAGTGCAGGCCATCTGATGTGAAAACGGTTTTTCAGGAAGAAAAAGCGCCTGGAAATTTGTTTTTTATTTAATTTTTCCTAACTTTGCAGCGTCATAAAAGACAATGGGGTATTAGCTCATCTGGCTAGAGCGTTTGACTGGCAGTCAAGAGGTGGCAGGTTCGAGTCCTGTATACTCCACAAATCAGGCGATTGGCTTATTGGATATCAATAAGCCAATCATTTTTTTATTGAGGTATCCTTATCAGTTTGTAGAAATAATTCAGGGGCAGTAGAATTTCAGTATTACATCCGATACTTTCAGTTTGCCGGATCTTCATTTTCTGCCCGTGTGCTCCCGTTTTATCCTAAAAGATCAGGTCGACGCCAACTTTTCAATGTGTAGTGCTGTGTCATCAGGCACATTTTAATTGATTAGGTTGTGGAATGTTTTTAAAGGTACAGGCTAAATTGATCCTACCTGACAGGCTATTCATATACTGATTTATAACCATATTCTATCAAAAACACAATTATTTAATTGTCGTTCGAGAAAGCTTTGTTTACTTTTGTAATCATATAAACAGAATGATATGGTAGAAATAGACGACAGGTTAAGCCAAAAGTTCCATCAGCAGATGGATGGGGTATATGAGCGGGACGAGGAACAACGTCTGTGCCTCATTGCGCAGTCATATTCCATCTGTGAGAACGCCATAGCCGTATTGAGCAATTTGCGTACGGGTAAAAGCCATATTTTCTTTGGAAAGACCTGTGAGAAATTAGGGTTAGGTCCATCCGATACTGTTCAGACGCTTGATTCCATATGGGAGGAAGAGATTTACAGCCGGATTCATCCCGATGACTGGAAAAAGCGTTGTCTGCAGGAGCTGACTTTTTTCCGTATGATGTCTTCATCCCATTCGAAGGAAATGTTTTCCTGGTATCTTGAAAATACCATGAGAATGTGTGGAAAGGATGGTGAATACCACTATTGGAAACATCGCATCTTTTATTTCGCGGGAAACGGACAGCAGGGGATAAGTTATTCTCTTTGCCTTTACAATCTGACATCCGAAGATAGCGGACAGGCTTGTCTGATTAATACGATGACGGGAGAGAAAAAGCTCCTTGTCATTGATGAGTCTCATCTTCTGACAGAACGTGAAAAATTCGTGTTGCAGATGATACAGAACGGCAAGTCCAGCAAGATGATTGCCGACCGGTTGGACATAAGCAAGCACACCGTAGACCGCCACCGGCAGAATATCATCGCCAAGCTGCAAGTGAACAACACCACCGAGGCATGTCATAAAGCCAAAATGTTGGGATTGATTGATTAACCCAATTACCATGAATATAATATTATGCGAAAAGAAGTATTAGTCTTATCCGCGTTGATGCTGACGGGAACATTCATATCATGCGGAAACAATCAACAACAAAACAAAGAGAAAATGGAACAGGAAATGACAACGGAATCAAGTGACACAATCTTGAAAAAGTTTACTAAAGAAAATCTTTATTGGGTACGTGAGCCGAAACGCTATTCAATCACCGATTCGGTGATTACCATAGAAACAGAACCGAATACAGACCTTTGGCAACGTACATATTACGGCTTCCGCAATGACAATGCACCTGTCCTGCAAATGAAGACGGCGCGGAAATATTTTTCATTCACGGTCAAGACTTCATTCAACAGTTCCGCGCTATTCGACCAGTGTGGAATTGCCATTTATCTGGACAGCGACAATTGGATGAAAGCATCCATTGAGTATGAAAATGAGGAATATCAGCGGCTTGGCAGCGTCGTGACCAACAATGGCTATTCTGACTGGGCAACCCAGGATATTCCTTCATCTGTACGTGAAATATGGTATCGCTTAAGTCGGCGTGAGAGCGATTATTATATAGAAACAAGTTTCGATGGCATTAACTTCAAACAAATGCGTTCTTTTCATTTGTTTCATGGCGATGGAGAAATTTCGTTCGGCATCTATGCAGCCAGTCCCGTAAATCATTCTTTCACGGCAAGGTTCACTGAAATGAAAATGGAAGATTGTAAATGGGAGGCATGGTCTACAGAGAAAACAGAATAGAATCAGATAACAAAATAATAAAAACAACGTAATGAAAAAACATTTTTTTATAGTTATGGCTGCTCTTATGACAGTAGCCTGTTCTGAAAAAAAGGCGGATAAGCTTGTGCAAGTCCAGGAAAAATCAAGACTGACTGAATGTAACGTGACCTTAAATGGGCTTCATTTCACCAGATCGCTCAACGGAGCAGAAAAGCAAGTCAGTGATTCGGCTGGCATTGTCACTTTCCGTGCCAAACCTCAGACGGATTTTTTCTGTGATCCTAATGGGAAAATATCGCAAGACAATGCAGCTGTACTTTTTATGGAAATCGACAACAAGAAACCTTTCACTTATTCAGCTAAAGTTAAAACTGGATTCACGCCGGAAGGAACCTACAGTGCGGCTGTATTATTTGTGTATGCCAATGATTCTCTTTGGCAGAAATTATGTTTTGAGCAGGATGAAAGAGGTAAACATAGGGTTGTCAGCGTGCGCACCATAGGCACATCAGATGACAATAACCATGAAGTAGTAGATGATGAAATGGAATATGTTTATTTTAAGATTTCATCAGATACGCAGACCATAGCCAATTATTATTCGTTGGATGGTAAAACTTGGCAGATGGTCCGTTTGTATAAAAACGAGTATGGCAATAAGGCCTATCTTGGTATATGCAGTCAGGCACCTCAATCTGATGAATGTATTTCGACATTTAAGGATTTGCAGCTGACTACAGATAATGTGAAAAATTTCAGATTGGGAGAGTAGGGGTGAGTCACCCAATTCAGTACAGATGACTTAATCACAGGTGTGTTGAAAAAAGTGAAAAGACATCTGTACTGTTTATTGACCATATCCTATAGGATTGGGAAATATGAAAAATATTGACAAGTAGTTAAAACCATGCGATTGCCGACTCCGTAAGGACACTACTGTATTTGTTGGGCTAAAACACAGGAGACTCATCTTAAATTCTTCGCTGCTTTTTGAAGATTTTGGGTTGCCCTTTCATCGTCTTGCCTTGCATATCTTGATGGCAACGCATGTATCGGGGGAACCGGAACCGCATTTAAACTTCTGTCACATAAACCTTCTCATGGGTATCACCACCCCAATAAGCCATTGGATGCAGTTGCTGGGTCAACTTGTTGTAATTCGCTTTCAATGGCTGCATTTCTTTTAGCACAGCCAATTTTTTCTGCATGTCAGTCTTACTTGTCGAAAATACAAAGTTCCAGTAAAACCGGTTTTCAGTGGCATAATCCTCATAATCGAAACATGGATAATGTTCCGCGTCCTCGCCCACATAAACACCGTTCTTCGGCTCTCCGCTAATGGCATGGTTAATCACGTCCCGTATGTTGTCGAAAGTCACGCCAAATACTGTAATCTTTTTGTTATAACCGATTGTTTCCATTTTATACTGATTAAATTAATATACCGATAAAATCTTTTCAACGCTCAAACCGTCAACCTTTTAAGGCTTGTTCACGCCATGCATGTTCTTTGCCATTCACCATCTTGCAATAGTTGTTTGGGCTGCATGAATACAAATCATTAGGCTTATACCCATTTCGAATCCGTATCAGGGTACCTTTCATCCAGGCTTTAAAATCCGGTGTATTTATCAAATGAAGTTCTTGTCTTTATAGAGAGATAAAGACAGCAGAATCTATCAGTCCTGCAATTTATTGTCGATGTGAATTTGACGAATACTGGATTTTTCATTGATGTAGGGCTTCTAGGGCAAGCAACACCAGGTTGCTATAGCACGTGAGGCTGATATCTGACCTGGTCGAAGACTCTGTATCTTGAGCAGAAGCTCATGGTTCAAGGAGTGCTGGAACTTCGGGTCAGATTATAGATTGATCCGGTCTGGCAACCGTAATTTGATAATCCCGGCCAATCTTTATGTCTATGGTTTTGCATGATGAGGCCAAAAAACTTACTTTTGTGAGCTTATAAAATGTAGAAACAGTATGGAGAAACGTAAGAAGAATACGGTGAAAGCTGTCGGAGTGTATGTTGGCATCTTCCTTTTTTGTGTGGGAATCGGTTTTTTGATCGGTAAATCAGAAGTGGCAGATGGCTGGAAGAAATTGCCGTTGACAGTACTTCTGACAAGAATATTTATCGTTTATTTTCTTTTTCTCCTGTCAGCATTGATTCATATCATTGTCCATGAAGCAGGCCACATGGTAGCGGCTCTTTTACGCGGATGGAAATTCCTTTCCTTCATGATTATGGGCGTAGTGCTGAGCAGGCGGGAAGGGCATTTTCATCTCTCCCGTTTCAGTCTGGCAGGTGCCGGAGGGCAATGTCTGATGCTTCCTCCCAAAGATGGAGACACCGGCAAAGGAATCCTAATCTATAATGCCGGAGGCATATTGGCCAATCTGCTGCTGACCATCTGTCTGTTCGTTCCCTTGTTGGTGGGTTTTGATTCGCTCACCTGGGTCACTTCGGCTTTTTTGATTTGTGGAGTGCTGGTTGGTATCTTCATGATTCTGATGAACGGGATTCCTCATGCTTTGTCCGGCATACCTAACGACGGCATGAATATTCTGAAGTTACACAAGGATGCTTTTTCTTTGCAGATTTTTCTTCATACCATGGAGATGGCCGGGGCTTTGATGATGAATGATACCCGTAAAATAAACAGTATGCCCTATATGTGTGACGGTCATGATATTGATTTTACCAATGTCTTGCATGTGATGGCTCTTTCCACCGATCTTTCTTTGGCCATGTTCCGAATGGATTTTGAGAAGGCGCGGGCTATCCTGCAACGCATTGAACCCTACAAGGAACAGCTTGTTCCCATTTATCGTAACGAGTTGGCTTTCGACAGGATTTTCCTTACTCTGACAGTTCCCCATGAGAAAGCAGATATCGAGTGTCTGCTCGACAGTTCCTTCCTGAAATACCTCAAGCAGCAGTCTGTTTTCCGCCCCTCGGCCTTACGGGTACAGTATGCGCTGGCTCTTCTGCATGAGTCGGACAATGTCAAGGCCGAAAGGCTTTATCTGCAGTTTCAGAAAACCTGTCGCACATATTACGTACAGGGTGAAGTGGAAGTCGAGAAACGGTTGGTAGAATACGTACGTCGGTTGCAGGAGTCCTGACAGTACGCATCAGCTTTTTTAGAAATTCCGTAGAAATGGTCGTATATCTTTGTTGGTCTCAGTTGTCCAACGCATAAGATCCTGACGGTCGTATCTTATTCCGTGTCTACTTCCACCACCCGATACCGGTTACCCTCCCGCGTATGGCGCCTTTCCACACCGGCCGCCATGACCGCACGGGCAAACATCTGTATGTTCACGCCCCGCAGCGCATGAGGCTGGCGGCGACGGATCTCCTCCATCAGGTCGGTCAGCGCACGCGGACGGACCTCCTCGTCCGGACGTGCCGCACGGAAATAACGGCGGAACACGTCCTCCACAGGGCCTATCCGATAGAACCGGAGGTTGTTCACCCTTAACCGTTCCTCTTCCTCACCCGTGAACCAGTAACGGTCACCCGCTTCCAGTTCGGCTTTCAGCTGGGCATAGATCTGTTCGTAGGCCATGCCGCTGCAGTCGATGGGATGCGTCACCTCCACGCAAAGGAAACGGCGGCTGCCCGTAGGGTCCGTCAGCAGTTCGTGGCTGTTGCTTGTCCCGATGAACGAGGCTATACGCGGCAACGCTTCCGCATGGCGGCTGTAGGCCTTGC
>URDY01000007.1 GCA_900546665.1 uncultured Paraprevotella sp.
AGGTGCCGTTCTCCATCAGTGCTACGGTCTTGTTCTGAACCGCAAGTGCCTTCATGTCGGCGAGCAGGTTCTCCATCACCGGATAGATGCCTCCGTTGTAAGTCGGCGCCGCAAACACCACATGGCTTGCGCGGAAGATCTCACTGATGAGCTCCGACACATGGGTGTTCGAGACATCATAAACGGCAATCTTCTTCACGCCCTTTGCCGCAAGTCTTCCTGCAAGCGCATCCGCCGCCGATGCCGTGTTACCGTACATGGTTGCATACAGAATCACAACCGCCTGATCCTCCGCCTCATAGGTGCTCCACTTCTGATATTTTTCCAGAATATAGCCCAGATTCTCCCTCCAGATCGGTCCGTGGAGCGGGCAGATCACTGCGATCTCCAGCCCGGAGGCTTTCTTTAACAATGTCTGCACCGATGCACCGTACTTTCCGACAATGTTCGTGTAATATCTTCTGGCATCATCCAGCCAGTCGCGGTCAAAATCGACTTCATCCGCAAAAATATTGCCGTTCAATGCGCCAAACGTTCCGAATCCGTCCGCAGCAAAAAGCACCTTGTCCTTCTCATCATAGGTTACCATTACCTCCGGCCAGTGTACCATCGGCGCCATCACAAAGTGCAATGTATGCGCACCGGTTGCAAGCGTATCTCCCTCTTTTACCGTCACGGCTCTCTCCGCGAAATCCGTTCCGAAGAACTGTTTTATCATTCCAAATGTCTTGGTGTTTCCGACCACCTGCACTTCCGGATAACGGCGCACCAGATCCCCGATCATCGCACAGTGATCCGGTTCCATGTGATTGACAATCAGATAATCCAGTTTCCGTCCGTCGAGCACATGCTCCAGATTTTCAAAAAACTGTCCCGCCACGGACGCATCGACTGTATCCAAAAGTACCGTCTTCTCATCCAATAATACATAAGAGTTGTAGGATACCCCGCGCGGAATTGGAAATATATTTTCAAACAGCGCCAGTCTTCTGTCACTGGCTCCAACCCAAACAATATCCTCAGTCACTTTTCATACGTTGTACATAGTGTTCCTCCTTCTGTCCGGCAGTCTGCCGTCTCATATTCTACCTGTTTGGTATGAATTATAAATCAGATTTTTTTATGATTAAATTGTTTCTGTTGTATTTCCTTGTTATAAATATCCTTCATTCAAAAATACGACGGGTTTATCTGTCTTTTTTTATAGAAACAAAAAAGAACAGCAATTTCGTTTTTTGCGAAATTGCTGTTCTTTTACTTTTTATATGATTGCTTATTCTTCTACTTTATATTTAACCTCTTCAGTCCGGAATTTTTTGTTGACTACTTTTTCCTTGTCTGTCTTTTCACCGCTTACAACAACGATAGCTACACGGTTCTTGTCATTTTCGCTAAACGGTTGTACCGTGTCGCCTTTGTATTCCGACGTGATGATATTCTTGTCAATGCCTGCATCAATCAATGCCTTTACGACCTTTTCTGCACGTTCTTTAGAATATTTCATGTTAAGTTGAGGCGTACCGGTTCCCTTGTCAGCATAAGCTGTAACTTTGACCTTGCAGTTCTTGTTGGCTTTGATAAAGTTGGCGATCTTTTCTACTTTTGCCATTGGTTCCGGTTCACTCATACGGATTTTGTAGTAGATGTTTTCTTCCATCTGGACTGGTTTGACTACATCTTTATAGGTTACATTGTCGTACCATATTGTATCTGTGCGGGTAGCCCATTGTTCAACAGGGGTAACTTGCTGTACCGGTTTGCTCTTCTTGTGTCCGAATTTGAAGATCAGTCCCAAAGAGGCGGTTGCCTGCCAGTCATTGCTGTTGTTGGTTTTTGAGTTGTAACGGTCAGATGTGTTGTTGGCTGCGAGTTCCATGTTGATGCCAAAATGCTTGGTGATATTGAAATCCAGCTGAAGACCGGCACGGATATTATGGCTCAGCAGATTGTCATCCCATATTTTTGGCATCTGGGTCGTTTGGATTCCGCTCATGCCATTTAAATCGTCGTTATCCCATGCATATTGAAGACCAATACCTCCGAACAGGATAAGATTGAATACTCTGTCTTTATTCTGTGAGAACATGTTCGTAACATTCAGCAACAAGTCGATGTTACTGTTGACATACTTATATTCGTAAGTCTTGTCAAGTTCTTTAATTCCTCCTTTGTTTTCATAACCGCTTACGTGGATGCGAGTTCCGACAATAGGATTGAAGTATCCACCGAATGAGGCACCGTAAGTAGGGGTAATTAGTTTGCCCATTTTATAATTGGTGAAGGTTGTTTGGGCACCTCCATGAATGCCAAAGAACATGTGCGGGTAGTTTTTGCTTCCCGTTTCTTCTTTTAGCTCCTGGGCTGATACTGTATGCGTAAATCCTAACGCCAATAATACAGTAGAAAGTAGAATCTTAGATTTCATAGTTAGTGTATTTAATTAATTGAGTAATGGTATATATAGTTTGTTTTTGTCTCTTTACAAAGATAAACAATATAAATTAAAAAATAAAAGGAATTTTGAGTAATACGTTGCTTTTGTTTATAACTTAATAAAAAAGAAAATTGTTGTTTGATACGGTAGTATCATAATATTAGAATAAATTGTATATTGTTTTTATCGTAACAAACTGATTCCTTCCAGTTCCAGGAGTTTCTGCTTGATATGAAGCCCACCTGCATAACCGGTCAGTGCTCCAGATTGTCCTATCACACGATGGCAGGGGATAATCAGGCATAAAGGGTTTTCATGATTGGCTCTGCCTACAGCTCTTGCGGCACGCGGTTTGTTGAGTATATCAGCCACTTGGCCGTAACTGACTGTCTGACCATAGGGGATAGATTTGAGAGCATTCCATACACCGATTTGGAACGGAGTGCCTTTTATGAATGTGGTGGGAATGTTGAACGTTTGTCTTTCCCCGTTCAGATATTCCAAGATTTCTCGGGCTGCTTTTTCGAGAAGCCTGTTTTCAGAATGGGGATTTTCTGAGATACTGTAATTCCATTTTACGCAAACGATGGCGTCGTCTTTTTCGCCAATGGTCAAAGAACCAAGTTTGGTTTCAAGAATTAAATGATGGTCGAATTCTGTCATGTCATCAGAAAAAAAGAGGTTTATAAAAGAATTAAAAACGTCCTGTCTGACATCAGACAGGACGTTAGCGAGAAAACTATCGCGAATCAGTTTATATCAGAATCATTCCTGCTTCCTTGCAATCCTTGCGCATTTCATCCGGCCAGATGCTCGATTGGGTTTCACCAATGTGGGCTTTATGAAGCAGGACCATGCAAAGGCGGCTTTGTCCTATACCGCCGCCGATAGAGAGAGGAAGTGTGTTCTCCAGAAGTCGTTTATGGAAATAAAGTTCTTTCCGTTCTTCCTTGTGACTTTCTTTGAGTTGTCTGAGCAAAGCTTCCTGATCAACACGTATACCCATTGATGACAATTCGATGGCACGATCCAGAATGGGATACCAAACCAAAAGGTCACCGTTAAGTCCCGGCAGTCCGTTTTCGCCGATGGTAGAGTAATCATCATAGTCCGGGGCACGCATGTCGTGGACTTGTCCGTTGCTCAGTTTGCAGCCAATACCGATAATGAATACAGCACCGTATTTTTTGCAGATGGCATTTTCCCTTTCTTTGGCTGTCATGTCAGGATACATTTGAAGCAATTCCTCGGCATGGATAAAATGGACATCTTCTGGAAGGAAGGCTTTTAGTTGAGGATAGGTTTCGCTGATGTAAAATTCAGTTCTCAGTATGGCTGAATAGATCTGTCGGACAATTCTTTTGAGGTATTCTACATTGCGTTGCGGGCGGGTCATTACTCGTTCCCAGTCCCATTGGTCTACATATAAAGAATGAAGATTGCCAAGTTCTTCATCTGCACGAATGGCATTCATGTCGGTAATGATGCCATGTCCCGGAGCGACTTCATATTCGGCAAGTGTGACTCTTTTCCATTTGGCCAATGAATGGACAACTTCTGCCTGTGCTTCGTTCATGTCTTTGATGGGAAATGTCACAGGTCTTTCTATACCATTCAGATCATCGTTCATACCCAATCCTTTCAGTACGAACAAAGGTGCTGTAACTCTTCTCAGGCGAAGTTCAGTGGAAATACTGCTTAAAAAGAAATCTTTGATTTTCTTGATGGCAATTTCAGTTTGCTGTAGATTCAGTTTTGCTGTATAATTTTGTGGCTTTATTAAATAACTCATTGTTTTATGTCTTTTGTTGTTGCTTTCAATTTGTGTGGCAAAGATATACAATTTAAATCAAATGACAAGTATTTTAGTATAAAAAGTGTCTATATGATTATTTCTTATTAAAATAAATTATAAGCTATTTCTTGCTTTTATCCTTTTTTTTATATAATTTTGTCACCGTTTTCAAGGCTCCGTAGCTTAGCTGTATAGAGCGTCAGATTCCGGTTCTGAAGGTCAAGGGTTAGAATCCCTTCGGAGTCACAATTCAGGCAGAAAGTTTTTCCATGAAAGGAAAACTTTCTGTTTTTTGTTTTTTTGCTATTTGAAAATCAGAAGAATAAGTTTGTTTAGGCTTGATTTGATATCTGTCAATTGTGGGTTATGATATGGTATGAAATCAGTTTATATGTGAATATCTATGTTGTGATCATTGTTCCTTGTTCTGCAGGATCGTTATATTGTTGAGAGTATCGGCCGAATCGGAATCAGTACGCTCTACAAGTGGACATAGTTTTTTGACTTGTTCTTCAAATGTTTCTCTGTTAAGTGCTCTGTTTTTGACGCTGGTGCGATAATTGTAAATGGTTTGAGGGGAATAGAACAACAATGTGGCGATGCGTGAACTGTCTTGTATACCCATTCTGATCAGTGCGAAAATGCGTAATTCCGTATTAAGCAGTTCGCCTCGTTTGAGTGTGATTTGGGCATCTTCCTTGAGCAGTTTGTTGAATTCATCCACGAAATGGGGATATAGAGTCAGAAAAGCCGTATCGAAATTGACAAAGAATTGTTTGGCTTCTGTTTCCGGCATTTTTGAGCTGTTGCTGATTTTCAAGAGATCATCATATTGTTTGGATTTTACCTTTCTGCGTACGAGTTCCTGAAAACGGTTAAGTTTGTCGATATAAGCTGCACAGAGATCCAGGAACAAGCTGACATTTTTTTCACGTGAACTGTTGGTGGTGATCAGTTCCTTATTCAGTTCTTTCAGTCTGTTGTTCATGGCCTTTTCTGATTTTCTTCGCAGTCTGATCTGTTTGACCTGTCTGTAGATAAAGAACAGAGACACGGCCAGACAAACAGACAGAATGCAAATAAAAACAAATGCCAGTATGATCCTTTTGCTTTTATATTGGCTTTGTTCCTGATAAGCTTTTACAATATAGGGATATTTTTGGGCGATTTCCAGCATACGAAGCCGGTTATTGTAGAACATGGCATCTTCCATGGCATAATACAGGTAGCGGTTGGCTCTTGCCAGGTCGTCTTTCCTTGTTTTGAATATGTGCATGGCCAGTTCTTGCATGGCCAGATTTTCTTTCAGGGGGCATACCATGTCTGAAATGGCTGCAAGGATAAGGTAATGCTCATATTCTTTCATGTTTCCTCTGCGGAGATGGGTAAAGGCGATTCCGCATGTGACACAGGCATAGAGTCGGGTATTGACGGGTAATCCTTCCAGAGCTTTCATATAGGATTTTTCCGCTTCTTCCTGTTGGTTGGTACGTGCCAGGTATTCTCCTCTCCAGTAGTGGTATTCTGCCTTGTCGGCAGGAAGAACCTGTAGCATGGAGTCGGTATACAGAATCTCTTTTTTACGGAATAGTGGCGTAAAGACGTCATCGTTGGAATATTCGCTCCATACACTGTAAATCCATTCGTATGCCGTATAATATTGGAAAAGCAGATCTTGGGATAAATTCTGCTTGTTGATGTCGTCAAGCAGACTGAGAGCCTGACTGAAATAGCCTGTTGTGGCCATTAGCAGTGACTTCTGTATTTGCACCATATCCTTATAATGCCTGTTGTCAAGCCGCTCGGCAATGTCGGCAGCTTTTTCTATGTAGAAAAGAGCGGAATCGGAGCGGTATGTATAATATTCTTCCGAAAGGGTGTAATAGGTCTGAAACAGGTGTTCAGGTGATGTTTGAGATTTGATTGTCTGACGGACTGCAACTATTTTCTCTTCTTTTTGTCGTGCATACTCCTTTCTGTGTGCCAGTACGGAGTCCAGCCGTTCATAGAGCGAATTCAGTTCCTCGCCGTATACTGTTGTATAAAGGAAGAGGGCATATAAGATGAAAATGGCTTTTTTCATGATAATTTTGTTTCAAGTCATGTAACAAATGCAAAGATAATTAATTATGGATTAAAAACAAGTCTCTACTTTAAATAACTTGAGTTTAATGTTTAAACAAAAGATTATGAGGTGTTTAATAGTTTTATACTATACTTTTAATCTACTCTTTATCTACTTGCACGGCCAATTGTTTGTAATCTGCTTTACATTTGCAACGGTCATTGATGACAACGCGTTTGATACGATGAGTATAGCTAACCTTTAATACAGTAGTCCATGAAAAAGAATGTAACCACTTGTATCCTTTTTACGGCATTGATTGCTGGAATGCCGGTATATGGCCAGAAAGGCAAGGGATATGAAACAAAGAAAAAAGAGAATGTTGTTGCTGACACGCTTTCAGTGAAAAAGGCAGACGGAAGCGAACGTAATGTCATGTTGAATGCTTCGGATGCCAATAAACCCCGTGAAATACAGATTGGCTTGCCCAGTGAGGATGTCAATGTCTATGAGAACGGTTTGCCAGCCGTCTATTCTTCTGCAGTTCATAAGTTGGCTGCGCATTGGCGGAGTGATGCCAGTCTGGGAGAAGTCGGACTGATGGATCCTTCCGAGTCGGCAATTACCACTGGTAATATTGCCTATTCTGTCAATGCAATGAGTCGTTTGGGACAAAAGGAATTCAAAGGCATACTGAATTACCGTGCCAATCATTATGGCATGCAACAGTTTGATTTCAATGTTTCAGGAGGTATCGGTGACAAATGGCTTTATACAGCCAGTGTTTATCAGAATTTTGATCCGGGAAGCTTTGATGTGAAATTTGATGAATATTCCGACCGTACGCAGATTTACCATGGCGGTCTGACCAGATTGTTCAATAACAACAAGGGAAAAATCAGTTTGCTTTATAAGTATGCCTACAGTCGTAATCCGGGCAATATGCTTAATGCGGCTCCCTTCATATATGTCGGCGACGGTTCTATAAAAGAATTGGACGGATTTGAACCCGGAACAGCTTCATACGGTCCGGTCAGCGGTGAGATTCAGTATATGGATATTATGGATGGTAAGATCAAATCAGCCAATTTGCGTGATTTGAATGACAACCGTTCACATGAAGTGGCTTTATTGACCGATTATACTTTTGACAATGGCATGAAGTTCAAACTCGACATGAAATATATGAATGCTCCAGAAGCCAATTATGTGGATTTCGGTGGAAGTACCATTACTTCTGTTGATGAAACGGCCGGATATACCTATGACGACGGAACCCCGTATAAAGGACTGATTGAAGGACGTCGGACCTGGCTTCATGTCGGAAAGGTACAGAATTTCCTGTTGACATCAGAATTGCAGCAACGTTTCGGAAATCATAAGTTGCGTTTGGGACTTAATGAATGGTATTATCACCTGGACTATCATTCTTCATCATTCCAATGGACGGGCAGTGTGAAGGAATATCCTGAAATCCTTACGGCGTCAGACGGTAGCAAGTTCAGAGGATTTAATGAATTGAGTCCGGAATATACAGTCGGTTACGAAAACAAACTGGCACTTTATCTGACTGATGACTGGCAGATAACTCCTCGTCTTAATCTTTATTATGGCGGTCGTCTGGAATATTACCGGATGTCGGCCGATCAGATAGCCCATTCACGTTATTCCGGTTTCTATATCGGTGGTACGGCTCCTGACGGAGAAGTGATCACACCGGCCAATGTGACTAAGGATAAATTGAATTATGCGGCTACACTCCGTTTGAACTATAATATTTTCAAAGGATTTGGATTGACAGCCGACGGTTCTGTTGCCACTCGTTTTCCGAGAATTAACGAGTACGCTGGAACAGGTCCTACAGAAGAGCAGTACAATCGTGTGACTATTCCTCTGGTACGTGGCGGATTATATTATCGTAACAAATGGCTGGATTTGACTTCAATGGTGACTTATATCGCCAAGACCAATAATATTGACCAGCAGAATCTGACCAAGCCGGGAACAGACGAGGGAAAAACCGTATTGCTGATTTATGATATCCAGACGTTGGGATGGACCACTTCAGCAGAAATTGATCCTTTCAAGAATTTCCATTTGCATGCTTTGTTTACTTATCAGAAACCGGTTTATAAGAATTACAGTGCCAGCGTAACCTTTAATGACGGTACAGAAATGTCGGTCAATGCCAATGATATGATTGTAAAGGAGATTCCGCAGGTACTTGTTGAGTTGGATCCAAGTTATAATATCACGAAAGATTTGCGCTTGTGGTTAAGTTTCCGTTACTTTGGAAAAACTTATGCCAACCTTCAGGAAGCCTTGTATTTCAATGGCCGTTGGGAGACATTCGGTGGAATCAACTGGAAAGTCAACAAACATTGGGATCTGGGTGTGACTGTGATCAATTTCCTCAATCAGAAGGGAGCCAAGGGAACTATCAGCGGATCTGAGCTGATCACCAAGGATGAGGCCTCAAAGTATGCCGGATGCTACATGAGTGGAAGCTACCTGCGTCCGTTTACAGTAGAATTCAGTGCCAGTCTTAAATTTTAAGGATGACAGGATTTAAGATACAAATATTAATCTAAAAACATAATGACCATGAAAAAAGTTTTAGTAGCAGGCGTCTTAATGCTTGCAGCCCTGCAGGTGAATGCAGACGAAAAGAAGGTGATCCGGATTTCAACCGATCAGACAGATCTGGTGTTACAGGTTGGTGACAACGGACGTCTTTACCAGACCTATCTCGGCGAGAGACTGTTGAATGATAACGATATCCAGAATTTTTCCTGGGATATACATGCCGGTTCTGACGGTAGTGTCAGCCAGCGTGGTTGGGAAGTTTACAGCGGATCGGGTAATGAGGATTATTTCGAACCGGCAATATCTATTACCCATAATGATGGCAAGACATCAACTTATCTTTATTATGTGTCTTCTTCTACCAGTGCGGTAGAGGGAGGAACGCAGACGACCATCAACTTGCGGGATGACCAATATCCGGTGGATGTGACCTTGCATTATGTGGCTTATCCGAAGGAAAACGTGATAAAGACCTGGAGTGAGATCCGTCATCAGGAAAAGAAACCGATTGTGTTGTCAGCTTACGCTTCAACCATGCTCTATTTTAACAATTCATCTTATTATCTGACGGAATTCAGCAGTGACTGGGCTAAGGAAGCACAGATGAGCAGCCAGCAGTTGCAGTTTGGCAAGAAGGTGATCGATACGAAACTGGGTAGCCGTGCAGCCATGCATACCCATCCGTTCTTTGAATTGGGACTAGAGCAGCCCGTCGCAGAACAGCAGGGTAAAGTATTGATGGGTACGTTGGGATGGACCGGTAATTTCCGTTTTACTTTTGAAATAGACAATGTCGGAAATCTGCGTGTCATACCGGGTATCAATCCTTATGCTTCCAATTACGAACTCAAGAAAGATGAAGTATTTACCACACCGGAGTTTATTTTTACGTTAAGCTATAATGGAGCATCTCAAGGTAGCCGTAACTTGCAGGAGTGGGCGCGTAATTATAGCCTTAAGGATGGTAAAGGCAGCCGTCTTACCCTTTTGAACAACTGGGAAAATACAGGTTTCGATTTTAATCAGGAGATTTTATCCGGTCTCATGAAAGAGGCCAAGCATCTGGGTGTCGACATGTTCCTTCTCGATGACGGATGGTTCGGTAACAAATACCCTCGCAAGGACGATCATGCCGGATTGGGCGATTGGGAAGTAACCCACAACAAGTTGCCTGACGGTATACCTGCTTTGATTAAGGCTGCCAAAGATGCCGGTGTAAAATTTGGTATATGGATCGAGCCGGAGATGGTCAATCCCCAGAGCGAATTGTTTGAGAAGCATCCTGATTGGGCTATTCATGATGATAACCGCAAGATATACTATTACCGTAATCAGCTGGTACTTGATCTTAGTAATCCGGATGTACAGGATTATGTATATGAGGTTGTGGAGAAAATCATGAAGGAAAATCCCGAGGTCGCTTTCTTCAAATGGGATTGCAACAGTCCTATCACAAATATCTATTCACCCTATCTTAAAAACAAGCAGGGTCAGTTGTATATCAATCATGTCCGTGGCATTTACAATGTCCTGAAACGTGTAAAAGAGAATTATCCGAATGTGCCGATGATGCTTTGTTCCGGAGGAGGAGCACGTTGCGATTATGAAGCATTGAAATACTTCACAGAGTTCTGGTGCAGTGACAATACCGATCCGGTGGAGCGGGTTTATATTCAGTGGGGCTTTTCACAATTCTTCCCGGCAAAGGCCATGTGCGCACACGTGACAAGTTGGAACAAGAACACATCCGTCAAGTTCCGTACCGATGTGGCTTCCATGTGTAAACTGGGCTTCGACCTTGGATTGAAGGATTTGAGCGGTGAGGAACTGGAGTACTGCCAGATTGCTGTGGCCAACTGGAAGCGTCTGCAGCCAGCCATTATGGACGGCGATCAGTATCGTTTGGTTTCACCTTATGAAACGAACCACATGGCTGTCAATTATGTCAGCAAGGATAAGGGACAGGCTGTGCTGTTTGCCTACGACATTCATCCGCGTTTTCAGGAGAAACTGATGGCTGTAAAGCTTCAGGGACTGGATCCTTATAAACAATACAAGGTGACAGAGATCAATCTCATGCCAGGTGTGGAGTCTACGTTGAAAGCTAATGGAAAAACCTATTCAGGAGATTATCTGATGAAGGTCGGACTGGACGTATTCGGTTTTGCACAGACACAGAGTCATGTGATTGAACTGGTAGCTCAGTAATATGATTAATGTTTGATATTCATCTTTGCGGAAATCCCCTTTGGAAAAAATCCAAAGGGGATTTTTTCATGTTGCAAATGCCGGTAACAGGTTATCCGTATTCTGTTAATGGAGGTTTTGCTTTTTCTGTAAATACCGTATGTGAGGTGATTGACAATAAAACGGATCGGTTCCTGTCCTACAGGTATCCAGGTCCGGAAAGATGTTCTGCCGTATGATTGGTGTCCGGCAATAGCCAACAGTGTATAAAGTACGTTTAAAACATGTTTAAAAAGCTTTAATTCAGTTCTTTTGCGACAACGTGATTTTGAAAAACGGGTTCTTCTTGTTAGCTTTAGCCAGAGAGATGTTGTGGTTGACCGAGCTATTCTGAAAAATACATTTTATCATTATACTTATTGTCAATATGCTTGTTTTATAGAGGCAAGTTAGTTTATAACTTAAATTTAAATCATCATGAAAAAACAGTTAGTGTGTATGGCTGCATTGGCTTTAAGCCTGAGTGCCTGTAAATCGCCCGAACCGGAAGTCGTGCTTGACATTGATCTGACTACCCGAGGGGCGGAAGTGCCTGAATCAATGTATGGTATCTTCTTTGAGGAGATAAACCATGCCGGGGATGGCGGCCTTTATGGAGAAATGCTGATGAACAGAAGCTTCGAGGAGCGTGTGATTCCTGAAGGTTACAAAGTGGAGAATGGAGAGCTTGTTGCTCCCACTGTCATCCATCATTCATCGGGAAAACCCGCTTCAGGGCGTTATAGATGGGGAACAGATCCCTGTCCGGGTTGGGAACTGGATGTGACGGCAACCGGACGTGCGGATATGTCGGTTACATCTGAGCAGCCTAATTTCTCTACAGCCCCTCATTCACTGAAAGTCAATGTGACAGAAAAAGGCAACGGTGTTACTTTGATTAATAAAGGTTATTGGGGACTGGCTTTACAGAAGGATGCGTCTTATCGCTTGCGTATGTTTATGCGTACTTCTGCAGGAGCCGGACAGATGGCTGTCCGTTTGCTGGGATCGGCCGACAAGGAACTGGGTCGTACTGTGATTCAGCTGAAGAATGATGGAAAGTGGCAGGAGTATAAAGTCAATATTCAGGCTACTGATACCACAACTGCCGGTCGTCTGGCCATTGACATACCGGCCGATGGCGTTTATTATTTTGATTATGTCTCACTCTTCCCCGAAGATACTTATAAGGGACGGGAAAACGGCATGCGCAAGGATGTGGCAGAAATGATAGAAGGTCTTCATCCGGCTTTTATCCGTTGGCCCGGAGGATGTATTGTCGAAGGTATCACGCTTAATAACCGGGTGCAGTGGAAGAAAACGCTCGGCGATCCCGCTGCAAGGCCGGGAGAGTATGACACTTGGGGATACCGCAATACTTATGGATTCGGATATAAGGAATTCCTCGATTTTTGTGAAGATGTGGGCGCCAAGGGTATGTATGTCTGCAATGTCGGTATAGCCTGTCAGTATCGTACCGGAGAAGCCTGTTCCGATCAGAAGGCTGCAGATTATTTGCAGGATGCTCTGGATGCGATTGAGTACGCTATAGGTGATGTCAGCACGAAGTGGGGCGCCGTACGTGCAAAGGAGGGGCACCCCGAACCTTATCCTCTGGCCTATGTGGAAATAGGTAACGAAAACTGGGGACCGCTTTATGACAGCCGTTTCAACATGTTCTATGATGCCATTAAAGCCAAATATCCTCAGCTGACCTTGATTTCCAATCATGGACTTAACGGCCTGGGTGAGGCGCGTCGCACCGATATGATTGACCCGCACTGGTATGTGGCACCCGATTTCTTCTTCGACAATGCCCGTATTTTCGATACTCATGAACGGGGCAAATATAAGGTCTATGTGGGAGAATATGCCTGCAATCAGGGCGTAGGCGGCGGTAATATGCTGGCTGCGCTAAGTGAGGCGGCGTTCATTACCGGTATGGAACGTAACAGTGATCTGGTGACCATGGCTTCTTATGCTCCTTTGTTCGAAAACAAGAATGACCGTTGCTGGTCTACTAATCTGATATGGATAAGCAACAGTCAGGTGGTAGGCCGTTCTTCTTATTATGTGCAGAAGATGTTTGCCGAGCATAAGCCCGATTATAACCTTCCGGTCAAGGCTACGGTGCTGAATGAAGAAATAGAGCCAATGCTTCAGGATAAGGGTTATGTGGGATTTGGAACATGGAGTACGCAGGTACAGTTCAGGAATCTGACGGTGACGGACAGTACGGGAAGTCAGATCCAGAAGGCAGACATGTCAGATGCCTCACAGTGGGTTGCTGTGCGAGGTGACTGGAAGTCGGTTGACGGCATTTATACACAAGGCAGCAATGAGAACCGTACGGCTTTGCTTTGGACAAAGGGAAAGGCCGGTGTTGGAGATGTCATAGAGTTTGAGGTCAACAAGATTTCTGGCAATGAAGGCTTCTTTGCTTATTTCGGAATGGAAAAACCCGATCTTTCAGGCGGATATATGCTGAATGCCGGAGGATGGGGTAATACGTCTACTGCCATTGAAACGGTAAGAAACGATAATAGCTTTGTATCATCCGATAAGGTCGCAGACCGGATAGATACCGGACGCTGGTATAAGGTTAAGATCGTTCTCACTGAGAAAGGTGCCGATTATTATATTGATGGCCGTAAGATATTGGCTCATGTCAATAAACCGCTTAACAGAAGATTCTATGTAGCCGGTTATGATGAAACGGCTGGTGAAGTGATTGTCAAGGTGGTCAATGCCACGGCGAAGTCCTGTCCGGTAAAGATTAATCTTAATGGCGGCGATGTAGAGTACAGAGGACATGTCATCACGTTGAGCAGTGATTCTCTTCAGCAAGAGAACAGTTTTGCAGAACCCATGAAGATTTCTCCGGTTGATTCGGATTACAACGGATTCGGTTCTTCATTCGTCTATGAATTCAAGCCTTATTCATTGACTGTATTAAGAATGAAGAAGAAATAGGATGGTCCTTTTCAGACCATAAGGAAAGCGGGGCTACCTCACGGAAAAAGTGACGGTAACCCCGCAATTTATTTCTGTATCTTGAGATCGCTTAGAACAGACTCCAAGAAACGGTCAGTCCGGCCATGACGATGGCGACCATGGACATCAGTTTGATCAGGATGTTCAGGCTCGGGCCGGATGTATCCTTGAACGGATCACCTACGGTATCGCCGACTACAGTGGCACGGTGTACTTCGCTGCCCTTGCCGCCGAAATTGCCTTCTTCAACGTATTTCTTGGCATTGTCCCATGCACCGCCGGCATTGGCCATGAATATCGCCAATACGAAACCGGCAGACAGACCGCCAACCAGCAGACCGATCACACCGGGAACACCGAATACCAGTCCTGTGATGATGGGAGCGATGATGGCCAGCAGTGAAGGGAATACCATTTCACGCTGGGCACCTTTCGTGGAAATCTGTACGCAACGGGCATAGTCAGGTTCTGCTTCGCCCGAGAGAATACCTTTGATTTCGCGGAACTGGCGGCGTACTTCCTCTACCATATGGGCGGCAGCACGACCTACGGCGTTCATGGTCAGACCGCAGAACAGGAAGGCCATCATGCTTCCGATGAACATGCCGGAAAGGACTGTCGGGTTCATCAGGGTTACGTCATAATAAGTCATGAAATCCGTGAACGATGCTTCGTGTATCTGTATCTGGTCACCGTTCGGCATTTCCAGTACCGTTTGTCCGAGTCGGGTCAGTCCGATACGGATTTCTTCCACGTAAGAGGCCAGCAGAGCCAGACCCGTCAGTGCGGCAGAACCTATGGCGAATCCTTTTCCTGTGGCTGCTGTGGTATTACCCAATGAGTCGAGTGCGTCGGTGCGTTTGCGGACCGCTTCACCCAGTCCGCTCATTTCTGCGTTTCCGCCGGCATTGTCGGCAATCGGGCCGTAAGCGTCAGTAGCCAGTGTGATACCCAATGTGGAAAGCATGCCGACGGCAGCGATACCTATACCATAAAGTCCCATGCTGACATTGGTCAGGTCGAAACCGGAAGCAAGCCAGTAAGACAGGATGATGCCTATGACGACGGCTACAACCGGGATTGTTGTGGAAATCATGCCGAGGCCGATACCGGAAATGATGACCGTAGCCGGTCCTGTCTTTCCGCTTTCAGAAAGCTTTTGGGTAGGACGGTAAGATTGTGAAGTATAGTATTCCGTAGAGCGTCCGATGACGATACCGACTAGAAGTCCGACTACTACGGCGAAAGCGATGTTCAGCCAGTTGTCGAGCTGGAGCGCCCACAGTATGGTGAATGTGGCTACCACGATAAGGGCTGAGCTCAGGTTCGTACCAACAGACAGGGAGTTAAGCAGATCCTTCATGCTGGCGTCTTCTTTGGTCCGTACGGAGAATATGCCGATGATGGACAAGATGATACCTACTGCGGCAATCAGCATTGGGGCAATGACGGCTTTATATTGCATGTCGACGTCACTGCTGCTGATGAAAGCTGCTGCACCCAGTGCGGAAGTAGCCAGAATGGAACCGCAGTATGATTCATAAAGGTCGGCACCCATGCCGGCCACGTCACCGACGTTGTCACCTACATTGTCAGCAATGGTAGCCGGGTTGCGTGGGTCGTCTTCAGGAATGCCTGCTTCCACTTTGCCGACCAGGTCGGCACCTACGTCAGCGGCTTTGGTGTAGATACCGCCGCCTACACGTGCGAACAAGGCCTGTGTGCTGGCACCCATACCGAATGTCAGCATTGTTGTGGTGATCATGCACAGTTTGGCTGTCGGGCTGAATTCGTCAGCCGGAATCACGTGGTCCAGCAGAATATACCAGAAAGAAATGTCGAACAGTCCCAGTCCGACTACTACGAGTCCCATTACCGCACCGCTTCGGAAAGCTACACGCAGGCCTTTGTTGAGTGAGTCGCGTGCTGCATTGGCCGTACGTGCTGAGGCGTATGTGGCCGTTTTCATGCCTAAAAATCCGGATAATCCGGAGAAGAAACCGCCGGTAAGGAAAGCAACCGGTACCCATGAGTTCTGCAGGCTGAAACCGTAAGCCATGACGGAAAACAGAATGACCAGTCCCAGAAATATCAGTCCCACGATTTTGTACTGTTGTTTGAGGTACGACATAGCCCCTTCGCGCACATGTCTGGCGATTTTTTCCATGAGAGGCGTGCCTTCACTTTCTTTCATCATCTGGCGGTAGAAATACCAGGCCAGCAGGAGCGCCAGCAATGAGGACGCCGGTACGATCCAGAATAGTTGATGTTCCATAAGTAGATATGATTTAAGATTAATACTGTCGTGGCAAAGATATGTAAAAAAAGAGAGAATGGAACAAAAATGCCATAAAAAAATGCACCGTCCTTTGTTGGCGGTGCATTTCGGAAAATTATTTCTTCACGGTGCGGAATGTTTGCTTGTGCAGCTGGTCGCTGACCTTGACCAGATAAACTCCTTTGGGCAGATGGGCCAGTCCGTTGAGGGCAGCCGTATAAGTGCCGTGGATGTGGGTATCTTTTTGTGCTATGGCCGTTCCTTCGTTGTTAAAGAGGGCGATGTGTACATCGGCCGGTTGTTCTTTATGGATCCGGATAGCGATTTCATGGTCAAATGTCGGGCTGACTTCAATCCCTTTCGTCTCCTGCAGAGTATGGAGTGCCGTTTCGTCAGCCTTGACAGTCAGGACGCCGTTGATTTCTCCGCGTTCTTTGGTGAAACTGTGTGTGACTCTGATTTTGAACGGGAATGTTCCGGTTTCTGTAGGTGTACCAGCAATTGTCAGGATACAACTGTTGGCGTCACGTGTCATCTTGACTCCGTCCGGCAGTCCGCTGGCACTGTTGACGGTGCAGTTGACGAAGCGGTATACGGCCGGTGTCATTTCGGCATTTTGTATGACGGTCT
Source organism: uncultured Paraprevotella sp. (assembly GCA_900546665.1). Taxonomy (GTDB): domain Bacteria; phylum Bacteroidota; class Bacteroidia; order Bacteroidales; family Bacteroidaceae; genus Paraprevotella; species Paraprevotella stercorigallinarum. The sequence continues at coordinate 17,009 of URDY01000007.1, forward strand.
GCTCCAGACGTCCTTCACCCATAGGAATCAGTTCATAAGGTCTGCTCAGGGAATCCGGCAAATAATATCCCAGGTGCGGTGGCTGGTTGTAGCCTACGTTCTGCCATGCTATTCCCATTCTGTAGATATGGTCGGACATCAGCGTGGGCACCTTGTATTGGCTAGGATAAGTTGTGGTGAATACATTGAGGTCACTTTTGGTGTTGCCGTCAAACAGAATGACCTCTTCCCGCCAGTCGCCAAACAGATCGGCGCTCAGACAAGGTGTGTTTTTACTTCCGTTGCAGGCACTGGAGGCCTCATATTCATGGAAGTTGGCCAGTCGCTGGGTGGATTTGCTGGAAGAAATCCATTTGTCTATGACGGTGCCGTCGAGTAACTCATCATAAAGGTCGCCATCCCAGTATATCCGGAAGTTCATGCTGGGGCAGGAATTGGCAATAGCCTGATGCTGGCAATTGTAGACGTTGCTTTGTGTAGAAAACCAGTATTCATATCCACGATGTTCGCTGTCGATGTCAGCCGCTACGCCGCGTCCCGTGTCGCGTCCTGTCGTGATCCGTTTCAGCACTTCGCCCGTTTTGGCGTCCCGGAAGTCGCCGCCGTATGGACTGCTTTCATGCACCATGAAGAATTCCAGTCCCGGTCTGTCCGGATCAAGGTCGCCCAGATGGATGGCGTCACCATGTCCCATACCGGTACGGTAAAGCAGCGAGCCGTCATCATCTATGGCTGCAGAACCATACATGATTTCGTCTTTTCCGTCTCCGTCCACGTCACCAGTCGAGATATTGTGGGCACCTTCTCCATAAGCACCTTCCCAGGGCGTCTCTGATTTATGTATCCATCTGTGCTTCAGTTTGCTGCCGTCAAAGTCTACAGCCCACAGATAAGAATATGTATAATATCCGCGACACATGACCGCACTCGGTTTCTGTCCGTCCAGATAAGCTACACAGGCCAGGAAGCGGTCTACGCGGTTGCCGTAGTTGTCGCCCCAGTGTGCTTTGTCCATAGGCTTGATATCACGGGGCGGATTATAGTTGATGGTATGTATGGCTTTTCCTGTCAGTCCGCTGAATATGGTCAGGTATTCCGGTCCGCTGAGAATACGTCCGCCGCCGTCGACATAGCTTTTGCTGTTGTCTGCATTCTTGATGGTCAGGTTTGTGGCTGCTTCCGTCACGTATGCTCCGCTTCCGTCCTGGCTTCCTGGAGCCGTTTTGCAGATCAGTTCTGCGCGTCCGTCGCCATCGAAGTCATATACCAAATATTGTGTATAGTGTGCTCCTGCGCGGATATTTGCACCCAGGTTGATGCGCCATAGTTGTGTCCCGTCCATTTTGTAACAGTCTATCAGTACAGGGCCGGTATATCCGTTTTGAGAGTTGTCCTTGGCATTGCTCGGATCCCATTTCACGATTATTTCATATTCGCCGTCTCCGTCCACATCGCCGGCGCTGCAGTCATTCGGTGTATATTCGTAGGTGGAATTATCACTGCATTTCCCGCCTTCAGGCCTGTTGAGATGAATGCGTTTATATACGTCGGCCCAAGGCGTTACGACATCAGAAGAGTCGATGGCCTGTCCTGTCTGGTCTACGGTGATAACCTGATAGGTTGCCGAAGGATCCGGGGCTTCCGTGTCTGAATAGTTGGTTTTGTTGAACAGGCTTTGCAGCTTCTTTCCGTTTTTATACAAATCGTAGGTATAAGTGTTCTTGTCGGAAGGAAGGCATCTCCATGAGATAAAAGTGCTTGAACCGTCTGTTACGGCTACCAGACCTCTGCCCAGTTTTTCTTTTTGCATGTTAGCGGTGTCATAATTGGGTTGTGCGACTCCTGACAGGCAGCCGGCCAGACAAAGGGCTGTGAATAGGTTTCTGTTTTTCATGACTAATGATCAGGTTGTTGATAATTGGATTAAATGTATATGGGTTGTTTATCTTCATAAAGAATAAAAAGGTTCCCGAAAAGTGAATTCTGTTTTCGGGAGCCTTTTATATGTAGAATCAGTAAAGATCAGTTTTTCAGCTTGCTGAGACTTTCTTTCAGTGCTGCAATCTTGCTTTCTGCATCGGCCTGTTTCTTGCGTTCCAGTTCCACTACGGCAGCCGGAGCATTGGCAACGAAACGTTCGTTGCTCAGTTTTTTCTTTACGCCTGTCAGGAAACCTTCCAGATGCTTGAGTTCAGCCTCTTGCTTGGCTATTTCCGCATCCACGTCAATCAGGTTGCCCAATGGTACGGCATATTCCGTGGTGCCGATCAGGAATGAAGCCGCGTTGTCGCTTTTTTGTGCCACTACGCTGACCTTGTCTATATTGGCCATCTTGCAGATGACAGCGTCAAAGGCTTCATAGGGGTTTTCGTTGACAGCTTCAAGGCTCAGAACCTCTTTGGGAGCTATATTCTTCTGGTTACGTACGGTACGTACGCCGGCTACGATACCTTTTACAGCCTCTATCTGTGCGATAAGCGTACGCTCCTCGTCTGTCGGCACAGCGACGTGCAGCGGGGAAATCATGATGCTTTCGCCCGGCAGGCGGTCGTAGATGTGCTGCCAAAGTTCCTCGGTGATAAACGGCATGAACGGATGGAGCAGTTTGAGCAGCGTGTCGAAGAACCGCAGGGTCTGGTCGTATGTAGCCTGGTCGATAGGCTGTCCGTATGCCGGTTTGATCATTTCCAGATACCAGCTAGAGAATTCATCCCAGAATAGTTTGTAAACGGCCATAAGAGCTTCGCTCAGACGGTATTTCTTGAAGAGATCGGCCACTTCTTCTGCCGTGGTCTTCAGCATGGCATCAAACCAGCGTGTGGCGATGGCAGCACTTTCCGGCTGTGCGATATCGGCGGTCTGCCATCCCTTTACCAACCGGAAGGCATTCCATATCTTGTTGTTGAAGTTACGTCCCTGTTCGCAAAGGGCGTCGTCAAACAGGATGTCGTTTCCGGCAGGAGCTGACAGCATCATACCCATGCGGACACCGTCGGCGCCATATTTGTCTATCAGGTCGAGCGGATCGGGAGAGTTACCGAGTGACTTGCTCATCTTGCGTCCCAGTTTGTCGCGTACGATACCGGTAAAATACACGTTGCGGAACGGCATGTCGCCCATGTATTCATAGCCGGCCATGATCATACGGGCCACCCAGAAGAAGATGATATCCGGACCGGTTACCAGGTCGCTTGTCGGATAATAGTATTTCAGTTCTTCATTATCCGGGTTGTTGATACCGTCGAACAGGGAGATAGGCCAGAGCCATGAAGAGAACCAGGTGTCCAGACAGTCCTCATCCTGTCGCAGGTCAGCCACGGTCAGATCGTTGTTGCCGGTCTTGGCCTTGGCCAGTTCGAGCGCCTGTTCTGGTGTTTCGGCTACGACATATCCGCCTTCGGGGAGGAAATAGGCCGGGATACGGTGTCCCCACCACAGCTGACGGCTGATACACCAGTCCTTGATGTTTTCAAGCCAGTTCTTGTAGGTGTTCTTATATTTGGCCGGATAGAATTTCAGTTCGTCGTTCATGACCGGTGGCAGTGCCATATCGGCGAAATGCTGCATCTTGAGGAACCACTGCATGGAGAGCTTAGGCTCGATGGCCACATTGGTACGTTCTGAGAATCCGACTTTGTTGGTGTAAGCTTCTACTTTTTCCAACAGGCCTGCTTCAGCCAGATCCTTTTCGATCTGTTCACGTACGTCGAAGCGGTCCATGCCGACGTATAGTCCTGCTGCCTCGCTTAGTGTACCGTTGTCATTGAAAATATCGATACTTGGCAGGTTGTACTTTTCGCCCAGCATATAGTCGTTGACATCATGGGCCGGAGTGACTTTCAGACAGCCTGTACCGAATTCAATGTCGACGTAACTGTCCTGTATGACCGGAATGACGCGGTTAACCAGAGGGACGATGACCTTCTTGCCTTTCAGCCACTGGTTTTTGGGGTCTTCCGGATTGATACACATGGCCGTGTCGCCCATGATGGTTTCAGGACGTGTGGTGGCCACTACGGCATAACGGCGGCCTTGTGCATCGCGGTGTACCACTTCGCCTTCTGCGCCCGTTTCGCCGCTCATGTCGTCATCAGCTACGTAATATCTCAGGTAGTACAGTTTGCTGTGTTCTTCTTTGTAGATGACTTCCTCGTCGCTCAGGGCAGTCAGGGCTTTCGGATCCCAGTTGACCATGCGGACGCCACGGTAGATCAATCCTTTGTTGTAAAGGTCTACAAATACTTTGATCACACTCTCGCTGCGTTTCTCATCCATGGTGAATGCCGTACGGTCCCAGTCGCAGCTTGCGCCGAGTTTACGGAGCTGTTTCAGGATGATGCCGCCGTGTTCTTCCGTCCAGGCCCATGCATGTTTCAGGAATTCATCACGGCTCAGGTCTGTCTTCTTGATACCTTCCGCTGCCAGTTTGTTCACCACTTTGGCTTCAGTGGCAATGGACGCGTGGTCGGTACCGGGAACCCAGCAGGCGTTTTTGCCTTCCATGCGGGCACGGCGCACCAGAATGTCCTGTATGGTGTTGTTCAGCATGTGTCCCATGTGGAGTACGCCGGTTACGTTGGGGGGCGGAATAACGATGGTATACGGCTCACGTCCGTCCGGTTTAGAACTGAAAAGTTTATTGTCCAGCCAGTATTGGTACCATTTGCCCTCAACCTCGGCCGGATTGTATTTACTTGCTAATTCCATGATGATTATGAATTGTATTGTTGATTTCTTTTTTGAGGTGCAAAGTTACACAAAATAAGTCACAAACGGTGAGAGTTGGACATTAAAAATGTGAGAAACAGTTTAATTTTGATTTTCTGATGATTTTAAGGTCTGGCGTCGGCAACGGCTTTTGTCCGCTTGTAGGGACAGGGCGTTTCTTCCTGTTTTTCTGTACGTGAAGGATCTTCAGGTCAAATTTTGGTCCCAGGACTTACCCTAAAGGTGGTTTTTTCCGACTTTATCTTCACTCCTTCACTTGATGACCTAATTATCAGACAGACAGAATTTTACGTAATAAGGGTGGTCTTTCACCTGTTTCACGCCCCGTTTCACGCATTTTCGGGCGGTTACAGCCACGATCTGCCATTTTTCACTTTGAAAAAACCTTTGAAAAAGCCTTGCTCCAGTGCCCTGTAAAGCATCCGTAGCCCCTTTCTGCAGCCATTTTTTTATAAACGGACCGGGCTTGGGGTTGATGTTCGGAAGAGACGGGACATCTTTCCAAAAACTCGGTTTACTTTTTAAAAAGTAAAGCTTACTTTAAAAAAAGTAAGGCTTACTTTTTTGAAAATGTCAATAATTATAAAAAAATCTTCTGTTTGAATTATTTTCAACAAAATGAAAAAATACTTGTGTGAACCATGTCGTGAAGGGGCGGTGAAGGGTATCATTCACCTTGAACCCCGCATCTGTAGTGGCATGTGAAGGGGTGAAGGACAAAAGGCAGGTATATGGTGTGTAAGGAGGAAATGAGAGATGCCGAGTGAAGGGTAATGATGGTGAAGTATTTGTAGGTGTTCGTATTTTTGAATAGATATGTAATTCTTGTTGAGGTGAATAAATGTGTAAGGAGAAATGAAACAGGCATATTGCCTGAGTGAGTTTTATATGTTATCTTTGTGGCGTGAAATTTTCGAACCAGCTATTTTGAATGAAACCTATGGAAAAAAATTTCTTGATCAATGATTTTTTTATCGATCAGAATGAAGTGAAAGGTATCGATGAAGAGGCATACCGTCATCTGGAAAATGTCAGGGAGACAATTGATACTTTCTCTCATATATTCCATTCGTGTTTCTATGTGATAGATTATTACAAGAAAAATTTCTTCCATGTTTCGGATAATAATACTTATTTTGAGGGGCATTCTGCTGACGAAATCCGGGAAATGGGATATGATTTTTACTTTAAGTATGTCCCTGAAGAGGAAATAAAGATGCTGGTGGAAATCAATAAGGTGGGGTTTTCATTTTTCAACCGTCTGCCCGACAGTGAGAAACCTTATTATTTTATCAGTTATAATTTCCATATTAGGAAAGATGGCTATAAAATGTTGGTTAACCACAAATTGACCCCCCTGAAGTTTTATAACGGGAGAATCTGGTTGGCGCTTTGTGCCTTTTCTCCGGCAGCCAGTAACCAGGTCGGTAGGGTCTACCTGCGCCGGCATGACAGTCCGGATGTGAATTATTATTCGTTGCAGAATAAAAAATGGGAACAGTTTTCTTTTACCCGGCTGAGTGATTTGGAAAAACGCGTTTTCCTGTGCGCCATCCGTGGCGCTTCTCTCAAGGAGACGGCATCCGAGGTGTTCCGCAGTGAAGCATGGGTAAAGAAAACGAGAAATAAATTGTTGGAAATGTTGGATGCGCATAACTTTCTGGAAGCCACTCATCTGGCTTTGCAGTATAAATTACTCTAATTTCATGTGCTCATGTATACGATCAGGCATCTTCGTTATGATGAATTATATCAGCTTTCTGAATTTGTTGTTATGCAAAACTATTTGCACCATGCAAAGGATAAGCCGGATTTGTTGTCTTTAGAGCAGGAGATTTTGCATGTTTACGAAGAGGAAAAACGTTATTTCCCGTTTTCTGAATTTTATGTAGCTCATAATGATTTGTCGGAAATGATAGGATCCATCAGGGTGATGAGGTGGCATAAGGATATGGTTCTTCCTCTTCAGCGGATTTTCAATCTTCAGTTGGAAACGTGTCTGCCTGTACCAGAACCTCACGTTTGGCATATAGGCCGTTTTGCTGTGTCCGGGAAAGAGCAGGGAGCAGACTTTTTGCTTTTCAAGAAGCTCATCGCTTTGTCTATACGTCCGGTATACGAGGATTCCAATAGCTATATGGTGGCCGAACTGGATAATAAGCTGTTTCATACGTTTTCTTTATTAGGTATAACGGCTCATCCTCTGAGTCAGCCGGTAGAGTATTTGGGTTCTCCCACCTTGGCGGTATATTCTTCCAAGGCGGATTTGACTCCCTTTTATGAGAAATATGAAAGCTGTATTACAATGTATAGTCGGAGAAATCCGGAGTAATCAGCGAATGAAAATAAAAGTGTGGGTAGGTTTTTATGGGCTTTCCTGTTATTAATTTGAAGATCAGGGCTGTTGAAAGAGCTGCTGCCAGTTGGCATCCTGTGACCAGTTGTGGAGGGGCAGTGCGCATTCCGCTTTGTTTATAGTTTTTCAGTACTTTTTCCAGCCAGTCTGTATTTTCATAGGGGTGGACGGCGGTTATGGCTTTTTCTACGACTTTTATTTCAAAGTGGTTACAGTCAATATTACCCTGAGGTATAAAACCGTCGCTTTCAGGCGATACGACAATGACCATGGCTGCCCATCCCAGATTATAAGGATGTAACACTGGTATGCCTTTTTCTTTGCACACACTGTCAAAAACAAAAGGGATATCCGTTTGGTAATCGAGAGCATTGATGGCTAAATCAGCCCCTTGTACCATATCATGCACATTTTCCTTGTTTATATATTCTGTATGATATTTGATATTGGCATTCGGATTAATATCAAGCAGGCGTCTACTTAAAACTTCTGCTTTGTAATGTCCGATATCCTTGGATGTATAGTTTTGGCGGTTTAGGTTGGAAAATTCCACTTTGTCACCGTCAGCAATGGTTATATTCTCTATGCCTACACGCAGTATGGCTTCTGCAATGTAACTTCCTATGCCGGCACCGCCCAAAAAAATCTTTGTGCGTTTTAATGCTTCTTGTTCTTGTGCTGTGACATAATATAAGTTACGTTCGTATCTTTCCATAATGATATTCTGAAAGTAAAATTTTTGTATAAGTCCAGACTGTAAGGCCGGTCAGCAGGCATTTCTTTTTCTATTTGGTTTGTAGTTTTAATGAGTATGCCGGCTTTTTCGGTCGGAAATGGAAACAAAAATAATGTTTTTTATAGAAAAATAATTGATAAAAGAAGGATAAATCATGTAAAAATATACTTTTGTATAAAAATGATAGTCTAACTGATAATTTTTGCTTTTGACTTTTAAAATTCGTGTTTTTTTGTTTTATCTTTGTGAAATAAAGAAAAATATCTACAAAGTTATTGCCGGAGGAGCTGGATTTATAGAGTTGGATCAGTGTGAATGCCTGTTACATCAAGGTTATCAGATTATCTGCTTGGATCTATTCCGAACAGAAAGTCTTGAAAGTATCTTCCCTCAAACGAATAACCCATACTCTAAACTGGTAGGACACGAATGCTATACCTTTATAATACGAGTTATAGATGGAAACTATAACTAGGCTTGTCCGGCTTTTTTTATTTATATCAGGTTTCTATTTATAGAAACGGTCAAAAAGTTTGTAATATACTTATACAAGTATTGTTCTGTATATTTCTTTTCGGATATTGCTTGAAATGTTAAATAATTGTCTTATTTCCATTTGAGTGTGGTTTCTTCCATATTATTCTTGTTTTTCAGTATGTAAGGTTGTCTTTTTTGGTGAATTATATAAAAATATACTTTTGTATAAAAATGAAAGTATAATTAATCATTTTTACTTTAGGCTTTTAAAGATTGTTTTTTTTTGTATTACATTTGCGAGGTAAATAAAAATACTTATGAAAAATATACTTGTTGCCGGAGGAGCTGGATTTATAGGGTCGCATTTGTGTGAGTGCTTGTTGCATCAAGGGCATCAGATAATCTGCTTGGATAATTTCCGAACAGGAAGTTTGAAGAATGTTTCTCCTCTAATGAATAACCCATGCTTTAAACTGGTAGAACATGATATCACCATGCCTTATAAAATACAAGGTATAGATGAAATCTATAATCTGGCTTGTCCGGCCTCACCTGTTCATTATCAGGTTTCTCCTGTCGAAACTGTCAAAACGTCTTTTATTGGTACATTGAACCTATTGGAACTGGCTCATGACAATCAATGTAAGCTTTTACAGGCTTCTACCAGTGAAGTTTATGGTGATCCTGAAATCCATCCTCAGCCGGAGCATTATTGGGGACATGTCAATCCTAATGGTATCCGTTCTTGTTATGATGAGGGTAAACGTTGTGCAGAAAGCCTTTGTATGGACTTTTATCGGGAATATGGCGTGGAGGTAAAGATTATTCGTATTTTCAATACCTATGGACCGCGTATGGCTTGCGATGACGGACGGGTCGTATCCAATTTTATTCTGCAGGCACTTCGGGGCAAAGATCTGACTGTTTATGGTAATGGAATGCAGACCAGGAGCTTTCAGTATATAGATGACCTGATTCGTGGGATAGAATCTATGATGTCCAGCCGGAATACATTTACAGGTCCGGTCAATATTGGTAATCCTGAGGAATATACAGTGTTGGGATTGGCAAGGCTGATTATAGAGCTGACAGGAAGCCGTTCTGTTATCAGGTTTAGTGATATTCCGTCAGATGATCCTCGAAGACGTAATCCGGATATCACGCTTGCCAGACAGGCATTACATTGGCAGCCCCGCGTTTCTCTGTATGAAGGGTTGCAAAAAACAATAGCCTACTACCGTCGGCTTTTATCAGTCTGTTATGAACCTGTAGTTTGTCAGTGATGAATATGTCTGTTCCCTCAGTATCTGTATGTATGGTGACTTATAATGCGTCGCCGCTCTTACGTGAATGTTTGGATAGTATTCTGTCACAAACCTTTACCGATTATGAATTGCTGATTGTGGACGATGGTTCCACAGACGATACGGTAGACCTTATTCTTTCTTATACAGATAGAAGAATAAGGCTTATCCGCCACTGTCACGACTATATAGCCTCTTTGAATCTGCTATATAACAATGCTATTGGCAAATATATAGCCCGTATGGATGCGGATGATATTATGGTCAGTGACCGTCTGCAGTCTCAATATGAATATATGGAAGCCCATCCCGGAATAGATATTTTAGGTGGACACATGCACTGTTTCAATGCCGGAGAGTACGATTGTATTTTGCCGGTGGATACAGACATTACTATGCCGTTAATGTTGGAACAGTGTAAGGTGGCCAATCCTACATCCTTCATCCGTAGGTCGAGTTTTGTAGCACATCATTTGGCTTACCGTCATGAAAGTATTTATGCAGAGGACTACAACCTGTGGCTTGATGCCTTGATGGCAGGATTGCGTATCCGCAACTTAGACAAGATAGTGGTGCATTACCGCTTGAATTCCCAACAGATCAGTTGTAAATATAAAGAGATTCAGACAGCTCATACTATGGCTTTGAAAGATAAATACGGTCGGTTATGGGCTGAAAAAGAGCAAACCATAGCTCTTGAAAATGTAAAAATTCCATTCAGTAACCTTTTGCTTACCGTGGTCATACCTTTTTATAATGAAGGAGAAGAAGTGGGGAATACTTTGGAAAGCATTCGCCAAACGGTTGGAGACGAGGTGGAAGTTATTCTTGTGGACGATTGTTCTGACGACGGATGGGACTACATTGCTTGTGCCCGGCAATACAAGGCGCATTATATCCGCAACTCCATACGTATAGGAGCTGCCGCAGCCAAGGAAAAAGGTATCCGGAATGCACGTAGCCCTTACTTCCTCCTGTTGGATGCCCACATGCGTTTCTACATTTCCGGCTGGCATCGGATTCTGTTACGTTTTTTACAGGAAAATGACCACCGTTTGCTTTGCTGCCAGACCCGCGTCCTGCGAAAGGAGGCGGGCTGGATAAAAGACATGACGGACATCCGCACTTTTGGGGCATACCTGTCTTTCCACGGAGGCGAGACCATTCCTTCCGTTTCATGGCTTTGTCGTGAAAAAGCCCTTCATCTTGCAGGCAACCAGATACCTTGTATTCTTGGGGCCGGATATGCCGGAAGCAAAACCTATTGGAACAAACTTAAAGGTTTTCAGGGGTTGGTACATTATGGCTGTGAAGAACTTTATGTAAGTCTCAAGGCATGGTTGGAAGGCGGAGGATGCTGTCTGGTTCCAGAAGTAGAAATAGGACATATCTACAAAGACCAATTTTCTTATACGGTCTATCCTTCGCAAATCCTTTACAATTATCTGTTTGTAGCTGAAGTCCTCTTTCCTACTTCGCTGAAGTGCAAGACGTTCGCGCTGGCTTGGTTGCGGAATGGGGAAGCCTACGGAAAAGCCTTGAAATGGATGGAATGGTATAAGTCGCGCAACGAAGAGCTTAAATCCTGTTTCCGCACTTTCCAAGGGCATGACTGGCCTTTCGTGATAGACATCAATCGGCAAGTCAGTCTGGAAATGGAAAAAGAAATCGACCGGAAATCTATTACATTAAAACAGATTGTATCCACCTGCCTGACCCGTTGCAAACAAGTATCCACTTATGGGTTAATGGACGGGGTTATGGGATATGTTCTGCTTTTTTGGACTTACTCCCGCTATTCCGGTGAAACACGTTATGAGGACGAAGCTACTGAATGGTTTAACCGGATATGCGAAAAAATTGTTGAGAGAGAATTGCCGTTGACTTTCCGAAACGGGATATTTGGTATTGGTTGGGCTTTTATCTACTTGTTGGAACAGGGATTTGTGACGTGTGAGGAAGTAGAAGAGGAACTGGTTGAGATAGACAGTCGAGCTTTGTCTCTGTCTCCTATGCGTTTTGCTGACTGTTCCCTCGAAACTGGTTTGGGAGGCTTGTTGCTTTACCTCACTGCTCGGATAGGTCATCAAAAGAGGGCGCACGTTCCTGTTACATTTTCGGATGCTTATATTCACGAAACGGTGGAAGCTGCGAAGGCGGTCTTGAAAGTCCGTCCGGAAAAACCGGATGTCCGTTGGATGTCTGTACTGATGTTGGCTGCTCTATTGGAACGAGATGATTGGACAACTCTCCCGCTGCTTGTTAGCGATATTGCGGATGTCCCCGATTTTCTGCCTAAAGATGAAACGTTTTGGAAGGACGGTTTGTCAGGTGTAGCAGGTTATGCTTTAAATTTAATTCATTTAAAATATATATACCATGAAACTAAGTAAATATTCTTTTGTTATCAAGAGAGGTCCTGATTATGTCTTGTACAATTGTTGGACAGAAAAGATGGCCGTGTTGGAAGAGAGGTTGAAAGAATGGTTGGAATCCAGCGATGTAAATCATATTCAAAAAATACATCCTGAATTCTACAACTATCTGCTTCGGGAAAAGTTTATTGTAGATAATGAAGTAAATGAGGTGGAAGAAGTCATCAAAGAGTGGAAAAAAGAAGAAAATAGTGACAGCTTTGGCTTGATGATAAACTCTACTTTAGATTGTAATATGCAGTGTTGGTATTGTTATGAAAAACATAAGAAAGGTTCTGATCTGACAATTGAGACTTCTGCAGCTCTTCTTAAATTAGTCAAAAAAAAATTCAGGAGCCCCAATTTAGAAAGATTCATATATCTTTCTTTGGAGGAGAACCTTTGCTCAATTTTAACACTGTCATTTGGCCTTTTCTTGTTAAAGTAGATAAAATGTGTCAAGAGCAAAAGAAATTATTTAGCACAAGTATGACAAGTAATTCTTATTTATTATCTAATGATATTATTGAAAAGTTTCTTTCTTTACATACAAATAAACCTGTATTAATTCAGGTAACTATTGATGGTAATGAAGAAATGCACAATAAAACTCGTTATCTATATGGAGGAGGAAAATCCTATCAAATCATACTTTCTAATATAAAACAAGCCTTAAATAAAGGGATTAAAATTACACTTCGTTTTAATTGCACAAATAATAATATTAGAACGTTCGTAGATGTATTATCCGATTTAAGCGACTTAACAGAACAGGAAAAATCAAATATGACTATTGATTTACAACGGGTATGGCAGGATCCTTTCCGTTCTGATGTAGATATGAATTATGAACAGTTAAAGCTTCGGAAACTTTTTATTCAAAAAGGTTTTATAGTGAATCCTTTAAGACATATAAATCCATCACGTTGTTATGCAGATAATGATAATCATGTAGTCGTTAATTATAATGGTGATTTATACAAATGTTCAGCACGTGACTTTACAAGCGAAAATAGAGAAGGTGTTTTGACCTCTGATGGAAAGATGGAATGGAATGAAAAAAGAGCATTACGAGAAAAACTTAAATACGGTAATAAAACTTGTCTATCATGCCGAATTTATCCCTTATGTCATGGTGGATGTAGTCAAGGGAAAATGGATCGAGAAAGGGAAACCGGATGTTTGAAACGATATACAGATATTGACAAGATAAAAATTATACAAGATAGAGTAGAGTTCCTTTTGGAACAATTTGTATAAATTCTAAATAATGTAGTATGAAACAGAAAAAAAAATCTCTGAAATTACTCTTAGAGAGTGATTTCAGACCTCTTGAAGAAACAAAAGAAGGTCAGTTGTTGGGAGGATTTGGTGCGTTAAGTAATAACAATTGCAATTGTAACTGCGAGTGTCATAATGATGATTGTCCATGTAGCGAAAGTAATGGCAATTGCAATTGTAATTGTGCATGCTCCAATGATTCTTGTAGTTCGGAGTCTTTAGCAACAACAACGTCCATGCCATCAAGTCAGATAGATGCCTTGGGGATGTTTGGATTCTTCTAATTAAAAAGATGCGTAAATGAAAGAGTATATCAAAATTATTTGAAATAAAAACCTATAATTTGAATATTCTAAAAGGCAAAATAAAAGGGACGTATCATATTGAATAATGATACGACCCTTTTAAGAACTATAATCATAGTAAGTAAATTTTTCGGAATGACCTTTTAAATCTTAACACATCCTTTAATATGAAACATTTTATTCTGCTGTTTGTATTGTTAACATCTATTGTAACAAAGGCTCAAAGAATTTCCAATCTTCAGTTACGGGGCAACGTTATTGATGCGACTTTGCAATGTATCATACCGGGCGTAAAGCTCACACTGCAAACAAAGGACAGTGTGACTGTTGGAGAAACCTTTTCTTATGAAACAGGTCCTGAGAATCCTAATTTCATAATGATGAATGTCCCCGGGAATGGGGAATATATTTTAAGTTGCGAGAAAGATGGATATAATACCATATACAAAAACATCACATTAAAATATAACCGATTAAGAAAACCTATTGTTATTTTGGATGACATCATCATGTACAGAATGATGTCCAGGAAACTGCAAGAAGTAAAAGTTACAGCTACATTGGTCAAAATGGTCATGAAAAAAGATACGGTCGTGTATAATGCAGATGCTTTTCAATTGGCCGAAGGATCCATGTTGGATCAATTGGTGGCCCAATTACCAGGCGTGGAAATCCGTGAGAATGGACAGATTTTTGTAAACGGAAAATTTGTCAGTAGCCTTCTGTTGAATGGAGAGGATTTCTTCAAGGGCAATCCTTCTGTCGCCCTGCAAAATCTCCCCTCTTACACTGTAAATCAAATCAAGGTTTATGAAAAACAAAGCGACAGGGATATGGCTATGGGATTGGAAAAAAGAGGTGAGCAACCATTGGTTATGGATGTACAACTTAAAAAACAATACAATGTGGGATGGATGCTTAATACGGACGTTGGAGCAGGTATAGACCAACGATATGCAGCAAAACTCTTCGGCATGCGTTTTTCTCCAAAAACAAGGCTTTCCTTTTTCGGAAACTTCAATAACCTTACCGACATCAGTTCGGTAAATGGAAAAGGGGAATGGATCAATTATAATGATCCTATAGGTACTATTGACAGGATATATGGTGGAGCAGAACTGTTTGTCAAAAACAGAAAATATAAAGCTACACATACCCTCGACGTTTTCCGTAATAAGGAGGAAGTTGATGCAAATACGCTTTCCACTACATTTTTTCCGACAGGAGATATTTATAAACGTAGCATGGAAGCAGAACACCTGAATTTGGTTTGCCTGAATTTCAGGAACAACATGCAATGGACTCCACAAAATGGATTTTTCTTTCGTTTAAGTCCAGCCCTTTCATATATACGCGGCAAACACCATGATTGGGGAAGAAGTGTGGAACTTACAGATAATATATACGAACAGTATCGAGGAGAGGCTTTGGATAGTTTGTTTTCTCCTGATGCCTCCAAAACTTATTTGAAGAATCTTATAAACCGTTTGTCATACCAGCAAAACAGAAACCGGTCTACCTTAACAGGGCAGATTAATTTCAATTTCTCATTCAGACCCAAGAAATTTACGAGAGATTACTTCACACTTTATGGCAATTACAATTATAACAAACATGATGAAAATATAAAGAAGCCGTATGAAATCAACTATTGGAACAACGGCGTAAATACGGACAATGAAAAAAAGATGCTGTATAATGAGATGAATTCACGCAATTCGTCTTACAGATTGGGAGCAAGCTACCAGTTCGTGTTAAGTTCAGAAAAGCACTACGCCGTTATTTCCCCAGGATATACATTCAATTATAATTATAGTCATTCGGAACGCCCCTTTTACGAAATAACGGATACCACATTATGGAAACACGATGTAGACCAACTGTCTTCTTTAAGGAACAGTCTGACATCATACATGGATTGGACAAACAGTTATTTTTCGAAAAAAGGTTCGTACAACCATGTTCCGGGATTAAATGTCCAATATTCATTAAAGGATACACAAGGAAATGATCGCCTTTGGATACAAATAGGACTGCCATTGGACATCTTGAAAGAAGATCTGGATTACCAGCGCAATATGGCAGACACTGTCGTGCATCGTACAACCATGTTCTTTAATCCATCCCTAAAATTGAAATATTATCCGGATCAGAGAAACCGACAATACAATAATTTTGAAATGAGTTACAAATACAATTCCCGGGCACAGGATTTGACTTATAACATAGATTATGTGGATAATTCCACGCCTTTGGAAGTCTGGTTGACCAATCCCAATTTACCGGACAGCCATACTCATACTTTAAATTTAACCTATAACTGGGGTAATCCTTCAAAGCAGTTGCGTTTTGCAGTGTACTCCAATTATATTTATCAGATCAATGCTTTATGTCAGTCTTTAACATACGATGCGACAAGCGGCGTACGTATTTACAGACCGGAAACCATAAACGGAAATTGGATTTATAATGGGGGATTCAATGCCAGTGCGCCGATCGACAAAAACAGATGGTTCTATTTTTCCACTTTTACCACTTGGAATTATAACCATAACGTGGATTACCTCTGCCTGAACGACAAGAGTAACAGTATACGTAATACCGTGCATGATGTGACTCTACGGGAGACATTGCGTCTGGACTTTCGGAAAGACAAACTTTCTCTCGGATTGAGAGGCAACTTCTATTGGACGAATGCTACGGGTAAGAATATATCCACCATCAACACGTTTGATTACAGCTACGGGTTGAACGGGAATTGGGAACTTCCTGCCGGTTTCGGACTGAGCGGCGACCTGATGATGTATAGCAGGAGAGGGCTTGAAACCAATCAGTTGAATACGGATGAGCTCTTGTGCAACCTTCATTTAAGCAAATCCATACTGAAGGGCAAGCTGGTGTTCATGCTGGACGGTTTCGACATTTTCAACCAATTGTCCAACATACGTTACAATATCAATGCGCAGGGACAAACCGAGGAATATTATAATGTAGTCCAAAGGTACGCCATGTTGAGAGTGATATACAAATTCAACCGTCAACCCAAAAAGAAAAACTGATCAAATATGAAACATGCCATTCTGATTATCGCTTATCATCAGGCGGACTTTATCAAACAATGTATAGATAATTTCGATGATGACTTTCTGGTTTTCATCCATTGGGATAAGAGGGCAGAACTTACGGAGGCTGACCGGCTCATGCTGGCAGAGCATCCCCGTGTGAAATTTCTGGGGAAAGACTATCCGGTAAACTGGGGAAGTTACGGTTTGGTACGTGTAACACTGTTACTCTGCCGGGAGGCGATGAAATTTGAGGATGTGGATTACTTCCACCTTATCAGCGATGCGGACATGCTGACGCGTAATGCAGCCTGCTTCAAGCATTTCTTTCAAGTACACAAGGGGGAAAACTTCATGGAATATGGCAAGTATAATTCCGAAAGCGGAACTTTCGACGAGGAGTGTTTCCAGAAAATGACACTGTTTCACCGCACAGAGAAATATAACCTGAGAAATCCCGAAGAACATAAACGTTATGCCGCAGAATTGGATGAACAAAGGAAAAGCGGTAAACGCCGTTCCCTGCCCGACATACCTGTTTATGGTGGAGCGGCATGGTGGAGCCTGACCCGCGAATGCGTGGCATATTTACTGGAGAAAGAGAATTTTATAGAACAATTCTATACAGATACGCTCCTGCCCGATGAGATGTTTACCCAGACGTTGCTGATGAATTCCCCGTTCGCTTCCACAGTTGTCAATAAACATTTGCGTTATATCTGTTGGGAATACCGGAACGGCAACCGTCCTGCCGTGTTGGACGAAAGTGACTTTGCACGGGTGTTGCGGGGAGACTTCTTCTTTGCCCGTAAGGTGGATCCGGAAGGGGTTTCAAAACCTTTTGTCCGTCTGGTGGACGAAATCTGTCTGCATGCCCCGTATATAGCTGACGGGACAAAAGAGACGTGGGAAAGTCTGTTGGACAAAATCCATTCATTCCTATATGCCAAACGGGATGTATATAAAGTACGGGGTTACCGATATGGCACTATCGGCACATGGATATTCCTGTACCTATACGGCAAGCTGAGGCATTCTCCTTTTGATCTTCCGGCTTGTCTGGAACAGACTGCAGAAGTCTGGGAGAAAGACTTGGATACGGAGACTCCTTCTGAGGAATGGGGATTTTTGGGTATGGCCGCCTGCATGGAATACTTGTATCAATTCATGGATTGTTCACTGCTGGATGTGGCATTGGACGAAGTAAATGACTATGCCTATAATTGCCTGTGCAACATGGGGGTGGAGGAAATGGATGAAGAATGGAGGGCTTCTTTCCAAGCTTATTTCCATTACCGGGAAAGAAACGGGAGGCTCACGCAGGCCGACCGCAAGGTATGGAATATCTTAAACAAGGGAAAAACAACCTGTACTTCTACCGCATGGACTTTTTCCCGTCCGGAAGAAGTGGCAGAAAGAATGAACCGAACCTGTTCGTTAGGGCTTTCGGGACTTGCCGGGTTAGGGTTAGCATTGTTGGCAGAAGTCACGGGAAAAGAACAGACCGACTGGTGGCCTTTGCTTGACCTTATCCAAAAACAATGAAACGATGAAATTCACCCGGCAGTTTGATCAAATGGATTGTGGACCGGCTTGCGTCCGCATGTTGGCTGATGCGCACGGGCGTCAGTATCCCATCTCCTATCTGCGCTCGTTGGCGCATTTGAGCCGGGAGGGGGTGAGCGTGGCCGGTATACGTGATGCCTTGACGCAGATAGGGATGAAATCCGCTTCCTTTGAGATGACATTGGAACAATTGCGTAACGATTGTCCCTTGCCCGCTATCCTGCATTGGGAACAGAATCATTTCGTGGTGTTGTACGATGTACGGCAGAGCAAATGGAAAGGCGAATGGAAATATGCCGTGGCCAACCCGGCGTATGGGAAATATACTTTCTCGGAAAAGGAATTTTCCAGATATTGGTTAAACGGAGACAAGGGCATTGCCGTGGTGGCAGAACCGACCCCGGCATTTTACGAAAAGAAGTCTATCAGGGAGAAGCACAGTTTCCTTCTGTTTATCAGGAAATATGTCTGGCCATTCAGGAAAGAAATGGTGCAGTTGTCTTTTGGCATGTTAAGCGGTATCCTGCTTTCATTGGTAGCCCCGTTCCTTACGCAGGCCATGGTGGACAGTGGTATCGTTATGCGCGACATGGATGTCATCCGTAATCTGTTGTTTGCCCAAATCGCTTTGTTTGTCGGTTCTTTTTCCATGGGGATGATCAGCAGTTGGGTGACCCTGTACATGGGGACGCGCATCAACATCAACGTACTCCACGACTATTTATGTAAGTTGCTGCAATTGCCCATGACTTTCTTTGAAACCAAGAGCGTGGGGGATTACCAACAGCGGATTGGCGATCACGGAAGAATACAGGGATTTACCACGCAGGCCACCATGCAAACCCTTTTCTCTTTGATATCATGTGCCGTATTGTTAGTCATTATCGGCTACTATAATATCATCATTCTTGCGGCTTACCTGCTCATTACGGGATTGAGCACGGCTTGGATGAGTTATTTTTTCAGGCTCCGCAAGTCGCTCGATTATGAGCAGTTCCGCGTGGGAGTGAGAAACCAGAACAAGCTTTTCGAAATGATGAACGGCATTGTGGACATTAAAGTCAATACTTACGAACAATACAAGATAGGGGAATGGAACGGGATGCAGGAAGAGCTTTATCGCATGAGTCGGAAAAGCTTGCGGTTAGGACAAATCCAAAACACCGGATACACGGTCATAGGACAGGTACGGAATATTTTCATCACGTTCTGGATTGCAGCCGAAGTGGTACAGGGCAACCTGACACTCGGTATGATGATGAGTATTTCCAGTATTATAGGACAGGTAAACGGTCCGCTGTCGCAGCTTATCGGGTTCTTGCAACAATACCAGGATGCCAAAATCAGTCTGGAACGATCCGAAGAGGTCTATTTGTGCCAGAATGAAGACCGGGAGGACATGAAGGAACTCACACCTGACCGGCCTCCGCAGGACATCCGTTTGGAAAATGTCACGTTCCGGTATACCGGAAGCATTGGAAAAGCGGCTTTGGAAAATGTCAGTTTTACCATCCCTTCCGGAAAAATGACGGCCATCGTGGGAGAAAGTGGGAGCGGAAAGACTACGCTCATGAAACTGCTCTTGAAATTTTATGCGCCTACGAAAGGACATATATGGCTCGGAACAGATGATCTGGCGGATTACAAAGCGGAGTCGGTCAGAAAAGCTTCTGGCATTGTCATGCAGGAGAATTTCATCTTCTCGGATACGATACAGAATAATATCACGATGGGTGAAACCTTCAACGAGAAACGGATGAATGAGGCTATCCGTGCAGCTTGCCTGGACGAATATATCAGTGGGCTTCCATTGGGCTTGCAGACCCATATAGGGGCTGAAGGCATAGGAGTGAGCGGGGGAGAGAAACAACGTATCATGATCGCACGGGCTATTTATAAGAATCCGCTTTACCTGATGATGGATGAAGCAACCAGTTCGTTGGATGCGGAAAATGAACACCGCATTACAGAGAATATAAGCCGGATATGTCGTGAACGTACGTTACTGGTCATTGCACACCGTCTGTCGACCGTGAAGAATGCTGATCATATCATTGTGATGCGACACGGTAGTGTGGTGGAATCCGGTACGCACAAGGAACTCGTGAGAAGAAAAGGATATTATTGGGAATTAGTCAAGAATCAATTGGAACTGGCTGAATCATGAAAGAAAAGAATACCATTCATACTTTTTTCCTGCACTACGGCATTTCTTTCGTATTGTTGTGGATGTTAATAGCTGTTGTCGTCATGTTGAATACGGTGAATATTAACCAGAAAGTAACGGCAGATATCCTGAAAGACAAAGAAGTATACAAGGCTTACGTGGCTAAAAGCGTTTATCTTTCGTTGGGTAGGGAAGGCTTCCTGACCATAGATGTCATGGACGGGGATAAGTTGACATTTACCATACTGTCTGTTGTGGAGGAACCGGATTATTACGTGGCCTGCATGACGCCTGAATCTCCGGTCGTAGTGGAAAGAGCCTTCAGAGGTAATTCAAAATTGTCTGGCTATGTCTATACACATAAGGTGAAACTGTGGCATCTCGTTTTTTCTAAAATCTCTTTAAACAAGAATGTAATATGGTAAATGGTTTTTCGGTTATCATGCCTACTTATAATCAGGCTTATTTTATCCGCAGGGCAGTGCTGAGTCTGATAAGGCAGTCGTATCCGTTGTGGGAACTGATCATTGTGAATGATGGATCAACAGATTCCACTGATAGAATAGTCAGAGACCTGCCAAAGGATGAAAGAATCAGATATTTGTATTATCCGGACAACAGAGGGCTGGGGTATGCTTTAAATAGAGGACTGGATGCCGCACGGTATGAACATGTGGCTTATCTTCCGTCGGATGATTTTTATTATGCCGATCATTTGAAAGATCTGAAGCAGGCTATAGATTCTGACGAGCGGGTGATTCTGGCTTATTCGGGAATGAATTTTGATGATACGGATGCTTATGCTCCCAGAAATTATATTGATACGCTGACAATGATGACTGGGCATTCTATGCAACTGGTACAGGTCGCTCATCGTAAAACGGCTGACAGATGGATTGAACGTAAGGAACTTGTGACTGCAGATCTGTTTATTATGTTCTGGCATAAATTGACAGGTCGGGGGATTTTTACTCCGACCATGCGAATTACGGCAAAATGGACCAATCATCCGTGGCAAAGGCATAAAATATGCGATGAAGACTTCGGGGGTAACTTGTATAAATGTAAAGATTATTACAAAATAAGAGAGCCGCTGAAAATCCGCATGAACCGCTATCGTACATTGGATGAGGAAGTAACCGGCAAGCCGGTGGCGTGTTCCATTCCCGGTAAACCTTCAATAAAAATTCTGATTATCGGAGCTTTGAATTACAATCCGGAACGTTTCTGTGCCTGGGAAGAGGCCGGATGTCAACTTTATGCCTATTGGCTTCCTGTTCCTTTGATGGCTCACGAAAGTATAGGACCGTTTCCTTACGGGCATATTACAACCATTCCTCATGGTACAGGGTGGACAGAAAAAGTCAGAACGATTTGTCCGGATCTGATTTATTTGTGTTTCTGTTGTTCCTCTTTGGAGTTTGTATACGACAGTTTGATGGAATTAAGGAATGCGGGTATACATACGCCTTTTATATGGCATCTGAAAGAAGGACCACAACTTTGCATGCGTTTCGGAACATGGCCGAAATTGATGGAACTTTATGAATTGTCAGATGGGAATATTATAACGAATCAATGCACGAAAGAATGGTATGACTTGTTCCTACCGATAGACAAACCTTATTTGATTCTTGATCAGGAGATGCCTAAGAAGGAATATTTTGAAACGCCTTTCTCGCCTAAACTGTCAGCTGCAGATGGGGAAATACATACGGTGGTTATCGGACGGATGATAGGGATTTCTGTAGAAAATATGCGCCAACTGGCCGCACATCATATTCATGTACATTTGTATTCTGCCAGTTATTACAGGCAAAAAAGTAAAGGTAATAATTTGTATGTAAAAGTGGCACCAGGTTATTTTCATGTGCATGCTTATTGTTCCAGTGAGAAATGGGTAGAAGAGTTTTCTCGTTATGATGCGGGATGGTTGCATGCAGGAAAAAGCCGGAATATGGGAGATTTGTTTCGTGTGATGTGGGATGATTTGAACATTCCGGCGAGAATGGGTACATTGGCCGCAGCGGGTCTTCCCATGATACAACGGCGAAATTCAGAACATATAGTCGTTTCAAAGGAATTGCTGATTAAGAACGGTATAGGAATTCTGTATGATTCCATAGAGGAATTGTCAGGCCAGTTACATAATGAGGAATTGATGGATAGTCTCAAAAATAATGTGTTAAAACATCGTATGGAATTTACAATGGATGAACATATACCGGAGCTTGTCCGTTTTTTTAAATTAATTATACAAAAAAAATATGGAAATGGATGAAAAAATATGGTGGAAGATAGCTAATACGATAACAGTAAACTATCAGTTTATAGATACACCTGATTATTGTGCAGAGCAGGCCGCAATTTCTCTTCTGATGTATAAAATAGCTTATTGTCTTGACGTAGACGTTTATAGCGATTTTGCATCATCGTGTCTGGATAGGTGTGTATCGATGTTTCCAGATGTGTCTTTTAAAATGGCCAGTGCCGGGTGGATGGTTTGCCGTATTTTGAATGAAGGGTGGATTTCAGGAAATATGAATGATCTTCTGCATGAAGTGGATAAGAGAATATTGCCAATACTGAGCAGCAGATTGGATTTTGGTGATGAGGTGAAAGGTGATTTTATGTTACCTCATTTTTATTTGCTGGAACGCCATAAAGAAAACAAACAATCTTGGATCGAACAGACGGATGTGCTTCATAATCTAAGAGATGCTGTTAGTCGTAGAATAGCAAATGGGGGCGTTTTTTCCGATTTCAGTCAGGAGTCTATTGATCGTTTTTTTCTTTATGCAGGAGAAAAACACGTCTTTTGCAACTGTTATCCAGAGGTTTTTTATGCTCAAACACCGGAAATTTTTGCTCAACAGGCATGGAGAGCTTTATTTTATGATCAAAAAATATTGAGGCTGTTTTCGGAAGATGAATTAGCCAGGTATATAGATCGGTTAATAGCTGATTTCGAACCGGCTGAAGATCTGAATCTGAAAGGGATATTAGGTATAGGATTGTTATTGTAGATTTCATGAAAAAAGAATATGATATTATTATAGTAGGCAGTGGCTTATATGGAAGTGTAGTAGCTTATATGGCACATCAGGCCGGGTATCGTTGTTTAGTTGTAGAAAAACGACCGTTTACTGGTGGAAATATCCACGATGAAGTAAATGAAGGAATAAATGTGCATTTATATGGTCCTCATATTTTTCATACTGGCAATCAGAAAGTATGGGATTTTGCTAACCGGTTTACTCTATTCAATCATTTTCGTTATTGTCCGTTGGCCCGATATAAGGATAAATTATATAATCTGCCATTTAACATGCATACTTTCTATCAATTATATGGTATTCAGGATCCAGAAAAAGTCATGTTACGATTGCGGCAGGAACAGGAAATTTGCTCTCATCCGCGGAATCTGGAAGAAAAAGCTATTTCGATGGTAGGGCGTGTCATGTATGAAACATTGATTAAAGGCTATACTGAGAAACAGTGGGGACGAAAAGCAACGGAACTTCCTCCTTTTATTATTGCACGTTTACCATTGCGTTTTACTTTTGACAACAATTATTTCAATGATCCTTATCAGGGTATTCCTGTAAAAGGATATGCTT
Source organism: uncultured Paraprevotella sp. (assembly GCA_900546665.1). Lineage (GTDB taxonomy): Bacteria > Bacteroidota > Bacteroidia > Bacteroidales > Bacteroidaceae > Paraprevotella > Paraprevotella stercorigallinarum. The sequence goes on from URDY01000007.1 coordinate 41,025, forward strand.
ACTGGATCGATAAAATGCTGGAAGGAATCGAAGTACGTTTGAATACTGATTTTCTTGCGGAAAAAAAACGTTGGATAGAGAAAGCAAGGCATATTTTATATACAGGACCAATAGATGCTTTTTTTGACTATCGTTTAGGAGAACTGGAATATAGAAGTTTAAGATTTGAACATATTCTGTTTGAAAAACCTAATGTGCAGGGAATAGCTGTAATTAATGAAACAGACAGTCGGATACCTTACACACGTAGTATAGAACATAAACATTTTGTATTTGGAACACAGCCTGTTTCCATAGTTACCCGGGAATTTCCGCAAAAATGGGATAGAGATCGGGAACCTTTTTATCCGGTTAATGATGAAAACAACAATAGACTTTACCTGCGTTATAAAGATTTGGCACAAAAAGAATATCCTCATGTTACATTTGGAGGACGTTTAGGTATGTATCGTTATTTTAATATGGACGAAGCTGTTAAAAGTGCATTGGAACAGTGGGATATGATAACAAAGATAATAGCAATGTAATCCATGTTTCTTCTTTACATTGATATTATGAAACACTTTGACGTGTAGGATTGCATATTATTTTTTAGTGATGAATAGCAAGTGTCTAAAAATTGGACGGTGTAATGTCTAATTTTTAGACACTTGTTGTTTGTATTGAATGATGTAAGTTTTTGATGTTCAGTTTGTTGTGGATTTTGGCATGAATTTTGATATAAGTAAGGCAAACCATAATCTGATAATATGAATGAATTAAGGCTGTTTTTGTTTAAAATATCTTTAGGGATAACAATCGCCCGTTCGTTTAGAAAACCGCTTTCTTTCCGTTCCATGGTATTAACTGATGAATTATGCTATAAAGGTAGTTATTAAATTTTGATTGTACTGTTGGCGATGCTTTCAGATTTTGGGAAAACAAAAGATAATACATCATTTTAAAAAAATAGTATATCTTAATCGATTTTTATTCGTTTATTTTTGCAAGAAATAAAATAGTAATGAAAAATGAAAAGAAGTTTATTATTGCTAGGAGTGAGCCTGTACTGTTTATTGGGCTTTTCGAGTAAATTATGGTTTGACAAATCAGATCTGATACAGACTGGAGTATATTATTACCCGGAACATTGGAATGAAGAAGAATGGGAACGTGATTTTAAGCGTATGCATGAATTGGGTTTTGAATTTACGCACATGGCTGAATTTGCCTGGGCTATGATAGAACCTGAAGAAGGAGTTTATGACTTTGCTTGGTTGGATAAGGCTATTGCCTTGGCAGATAAATATGATCTTAAAGTGATTTTGGGTACTCCTACTGCTGCACCTCCTGTCTGGTTGGTTCGGAAATATCCGGAAGTGTTGATTCAGAATGAAAGCGGCGTCCGGTTGGATCATGGTGCACGACAGCATGCTTCATTTTCTTCTCCTCTTTATCGAAAATTATCATACAGGGTAGTAGAAGAATTAGCCAAACATTACGGACACGATTCGCGTGTTATTGGTTGGCAAATTGATAATGAGCCTGCAGTACAGTTTGATTACAGTCCGGTCGCAGAATTGCAGTTTAGAACTTTTTTGAAAGATAAATATCAGAATGATATCAGCAAACTGAATGAAGCCTGGGGAACGGCGTTCTGGAGTCAGATTTATTCTTCTTTTGATGAAATAACATTACCTAAAATGGCGCAGGTTTTTATGAATCCTCATCAGATATTGGATTACCGACGTTTTGCTGTTCGTCAAACGGATGATTTTTTGAATGAACAATGTCTTGTCCTGAAGAAGTATATCAAAAACCAGTGGGTGACAACGAATTATATACCTAATTATGAAGACGGACATATCGGAGGAAGTCCTGATCTGGATTTTCAGAGTTATACTCGTTACATGGTATATGGTGACAATGAGGGAATCGGACGGAGAGGTTATCGGGTTGGCAATCCGTTAAGAATTGCATGGGCAAACGATTTCTTCCGACCGATACAAGGCAACTATGGTGTAATGGAATTACAGCCCGGACAGGTTAATTGGGGAGGTATTAATCCACAACCGATGCCAGGAGCCGTGCATTTATGGTTGTGGAGTGTATTTGCAGGGGGGAGTGATTTTGTCTGTACATATAGATACAGACAGCCACTTTCAGGTATGGAACAGTATCATTACGGTATAGTGGGAACTGATGGGGTCTCGCTTACTCCTGGTGGAAGGGAATATCAACAGTTTATAAAGGAAATCCAGAGCTTAAGATCTGAAGCTGGTGGCGTGAACGATGTTCCTTCAGAATACTCTGCCCGTAAGGCTGCTATTTTGTTTAATCCGGAGAACTCCTGGAATATTGACAGACAGAAACAAACTTGGCATTGGAGTACGATGTGGCATATTGAAAAGTATTATCGTGCGTTGAAATCTTTTGGTGCTCCAGTCGATTTTATCACCGAGGCTAAGAATTTTGAGGAGTATCCTTTGTTGATTGTGCCTGCATATCAGATGGCGGATGAAAAATTGGTTCAGCGTTGGATTGATTATGTGAAGAATGGAGGGCATTTGGTCTTGACGTGCCGAACGGCTCAGAAGGACAGAAATGGTCGGTTGCCGGCCATTCCTTTCGGAGGAATGTTGGAACAGCTCACAGGTCAAAATTTGGATTTCTTTGATTTGCTCTTGTCTGGGCAACCGGGAACAGTTGAAATGGGTGGTAAGTCCTATCAATGGGTTTCTTGGGGAGAAATATTAAAACCTTCTGATCAGACGGAAACCTTGGCAGTGTTTAAGAACGAATTTTATGAAGGTAGTGCTGCGGTGACATTTCGCAGTATGGGAAAGGGAAGTGTGACCTATGTAGGAGTTGACAGTAGGGCCGGAGATTTGGAATATGATATTTTAAGCCGGCTTTATGCAAAAAGAAATATCCCTGTGCTGAATTTACCGTACGGTGTGACAATGGAATATCGCAATGGATTGGGAATAGTAATGAACTATAGTGATCAACCTTATACTTTTACTATGCCGGAAAAAGCAGTTGCATTGATTGGGAATGCGACGGTCAAGCCTACAGACATTTTCGTTTTTAAATATTAAAATGCGTCAGATCTGTTTTTTGAGTTGAATGCTTGGTCTCTTCTGGAATAATAATTGTAATTTTGTGTTGTCGAATTAATTTTTAAGAGAACGGAAATGCATACCAGAGAAGAGCAAATGGCTGCCTTCGGGCGGTTGCTTGATGTGTTGGACACATTAAGAGAAAAATGTCCGTGGGATCGGAAACAGACTAATGAAAGTTTGCGTCCTAATACGATTGAAGAAACTTTTGAATTGTGTGACGCATTGATGAAGAATGATCCCCATAATATCTGTAAGGAATTGGGTGATGTGCTTTTACATGTTTGTTTTTATGCTAAAATAGCCAGTGAAACAGATCAATTTGACATAGCGGATGTATGTAATAAGCTGACGGACAAACTTATATTCCGTCATCCTCATGTTTATGGAGAGGTGAAAGCAGAATCGGCGGGAGAAGTTGTTCAGAATTGGGAACAGATCAAACTGAAAGAAAAGGACGGTAACCGTTCTGTGTTAAGTGGGGTGCCCGAAGCTTTACCTTCGCTCATAAAGGCTTACCGTATTCAGGATAAAGCACGGAATGTCGGTTTTGACTGGCAGAAAAGAGAGGATGTATGGCAGAAGGTAAAAGAAGAGCTTCATGAACTGGAGGTTGAATTGGCTAAGGAGGATAAGGAAAAGTCGACTGACGAATTTGGAGATTTTCTTTTTAGCTTGATTAATGCCGGCCGTCTTTATCATATTAATCCGGATAATGCTTTGGAGCGGACTAACAGAAAGTTTATCAGTCGTTTCAATTATGTAGAGCAACATTCTATCAAACAAGGTCGGCCGCTTACTGATATATCGCTTGAAGAAATGGATCAGTTATGGAATGAAGCGAAAGAAATAGAAAAGCGAAAGGAATAAAAAATCAAAGGCCTCAGGTAGTTTCTTTGTTACCTGAGGCCTTTTTTTATTTTCCTCTTTTTTGCGGGCCACCGTTTGTGAATTTTCTTAGCATTCTGCGATTAAATCTTTCTTCTGCCTGAATGGCATCATATACTTTTTTGGCCGGCATTTGTTTGCATAGTTTTTTGCAATAACTGTTTTCCAGTTCGATGGTTTCAATTTTTAGTTCGTTTATGGTTTTAAGTAATGTATAATAGTCTTTTTCTGTTGCTTGAGCATTGTCGTTTTTCTTTTTCATTTCCCGTATTTGAAAGTTGATGGCTCTTTGTTTGTTTCTCATTTCATGAAAAGCGGGAAAAAAGATGTTTGATTCAGAGGGTGTCAGGCAAGCTTCCTGTGCGATAAAACTTTCGAGCTGTTTGGCATATTCCTGTGGTGAGAATCTGCCACGTGGCGGTTGTGCATTGACTGGTAACTGGATATAGAGCAGGCATAGGCTCAATAATAAAATAATCTTATATTTCATATTCTGATATAGGTTAATATATTTCTGTTAGATATGAGGCTATCTCTTGATTGCTGACAAGTGCATAATCTAAAGCATCGTCAATGTATTCTTCTTCAGAGAAAGTGTATTGTTCGGCGTGCTGTTCCGTATGATTCAATTTTATTGTATGTTGCTGATGTTTCAGGTACGAACTGATCCCAACAAGCATGACTCCGGCCATGCAGGCTGCAGCTGCGTAACCGGCAATCCGGATTCTCCATAAGTTAAGGGAGGATATTTTTCTTTTTTTTGTTTCAAGCTGTTCTGGTAACTGATTCATCAGATTAGCAGTGAATTGTTCAAAATAACCTTCCGGAACTTTAAATGGATTTTCTGTTCCGTATTTTTCTTTAAGGATATCTTCTTCTTTCATAGCTCCAATGATTTTCTTTATAATTTTGATGTCTGAGGATAAATAAGGTTTAATCTATGGCATTAAAAAAATCACAAATTTTTTTAACGGCATGATGATAGGATGCCTTGAGTGCGCCGACGCTGGTATCTAGTATTTGGCTCATGTCTTCGTATTTCATATCCTTATAATATTTTAAAGTAAAAACGGCTCTTTGTTTGTCTGGTAGTTGTGAGATGGCCTCCTGAAGTTGCCTGTCTGTTTCGTCACCGTCAAAATAGGGGTCACTGGCCAGTTGGTTGGCTATGGATCCTTCCGGTGAGTCCAGACTGGTTTGTTCCTTTTGTCTTTGCAGAAAATTGAGTGTCTCATTGAGTGTAATACGGTAGAGCCAGGTTGATAGTTTAGAATCGCCTCTGAATTGTTCAATGTTCAGCCATGCCTTGATAAAACTGTTTTGAAGAATATCGTTGGCATCATCATGTGAAAAGACCATACGTCTGATTTGCCAGTATAGTTGCTGGTTATACTGGCGGACTATCCATTCAAAGGCTTGTCGTCTGGTAGAATTGTCTTGCAGACCTTGTATGATGGTTTTTTCTTCGTTTGTTGACATAATGGCTGAAAACTGCTTTTATGACACATGTAGCAGCAAATGGTTTAAAAAGACTTCGGTTAATCGTACTGGATTTAAAAAAAACACCTGCCTCATTTCTGAATAGCAGGTGAAAAAAAATGAAAATAGAAAAATCTTCAGTAATACGTTAAATCTTAAGGAATAGTGATTTTCCTCACTGTTTGCCCTAATTTAATAATGTAGCATCCTTTCCTTAAGGACAGATCTATTTGTTTGTCATCATTGTCTATTTTGTAAGTTGCTACTTTGGAACCGGTTAAAGAGAATATTTCCAATACGCTTCCGGTAGCATGCTGGATGTGAATACTGCTTCCTCTTATGGTCATGCTGGTTGCTATAGGCTCGCTTTCTATACGGTCTCTTTCGGATTGAGCATAGCACAATCCGTTAAAGCTCATATAAAGCATTGCAATAATAATAAGACTTATTTTTCTGACCATATTCTTGATTAGTTTTTCACTAAGCAAATTTAGTGAATGACAACGAAAAAAACAAATTTTATTGTGTAAAACTACTCTTTTTTTCTAGATTTTTATAACTAGATTTTCTTTTGCCAATATAGTAGACGGGAAGATCTGTCTGGCTTCAGCCAGCAGTTCGTTTTCGTTTTCGTATCTGGCCGAAAAGTGTCCTATACACAAAGTTTTGGCATGGCAGTCTTTTGCAAGTTGGGCTGCTTGTTGTGCTGTGGAATGGCAGGTTTCTTTAGCACGGACATGGTCTGCCTGTAAGAATGTGGCTTCATGGAACAGCAGATCGACGTTCTGCAGGTATTTTCCTATTTCAGGCAAATATAGGGTGTCAGAACAGTAAGCGTAAGATCGGGATGCATCAGCAGGATAAGTCAATAATTTGTATGAAACGGCTTTTCCTTCGGGGGTTGTCCAGTCCTCTCCGTTTTTGATGTTATTGATGGCGTATGTAGGGATTTGATAAAAATCAATCATGTCCCGTCGTATATGGGGAAGCATTTCTTTTTCTTTGAAAAGAAATCCACAGCAAGGTATCCGGTGATGAAGTGGGATAGAGTAAACACTCACTGAACGATCCTCAAAAATGATATTGTGCTGGGTGGTATCAATTGGATGAAATTCTACCGGATAGGTCATTCCTTTGCAAAAGAAATCAAGTTGCATATTCAGAATGTCTCCAAATTCTTTTGGAGCATAAACATGAAGGGTCGATGTCCGTCCAAGCAGGCCAAATGTAGAAATGAGGCCGATGAGTCCGAAGCAGTGATCACCGTGGAGATGAGAAATGAAGATATGGTTAAGTCTGGAGAATTTAAGTTTTGACCGTCGCAGTTGCATTTGAGCTCCTTCTCCGCAATCTATCATATATAATTTGTCTCTCAGGTTGATAACCTGTGAACTGGCGTAATGTTTAGTTGTAGGTAAGGCCGATCCGCATCCTAAAATGGTCACTTCAAACTTTTCCATATTTTGGAGAATTATAAATGTTGTCTTGCAAATTTACTCAAAAAAAAGAGTGATGGAAACTTCCATCACTCTTTTTTATTTTATTTAAAGGTGTCCTTTAATTATTCACCTTTTTCCATCTGTGCCTTCAATGCAGCCAATGCATCGATATCACCTAATGTGGTAGATGCAGCCTGGTTCTGGATAAGTGGAGCCTCATCTTTCTTGCTCTTCTTGGTTGCAGCTGCACTAGCCTTCTTGGCTTCCTTAGCCTCAGCACGCTGAGCATCTTCATAGATACGGCTGTGAGAAAGGATGATACGCTTGCTTTCCTTGTTGAATTCAATTACCTTGAAAGGAAGTTTCTCATTGAGTTGTGCCTGGCTACCATCTTCCTTAACCAGATGTTTAGGAGTAGCGAAGCCTTCAACACCATATTCCAACTGGATTACAGCGCCTTTTTCCAGCATTTCAACGATTGTACCTTCGTGGATAGAATCTACTGTAAATACAGTTTCGAATACATCCCAAGGATTTTCTTCCAACTGCTTGTGACCTAAGCTCAAGCGACGATTTTCCTTGTCGATTTCAAGAACCTGAACTTCGATGTCAGCACCGATCTGTGTGAATTCAGAAGGATGTTTGATCTTCTTGGTCCATGACAAGTCTGAAATGTGGATCAAACCGTCTACACCTTCTTCGATTTCTACGAATACACCGAAGTTAGTGAAGTTGCGAACTTTTGCTGTATGTTTTGAACCAACCGGATACTTCTCTTCGATGCTTTCCCATGGATCTGGCTTAAGCTGCTTGATACCAAGAGACATCTTGCGCTCGTCGCGGTCGAGAGTCAGGATCACAGCTTCTACTTCGTCGCCTACCTTCATGAAATCCTGAGCTGAACGCAAGTGCTGGCTCCATGACATTTCTGATACATGGATCAAACCTTCTACGCCCGGAGCGATTTCGATGAATGCACCGTAGTCAGCCATGACAACAACTTTACCCTTAACCTTGTCGCCTACCTTCAAGTTAGGATCCAAAGCATCCCATGGATGAGGAGTCAACTGCTTCAAGCCAAGAGCAATACGCTTCTTCTCGTCGTCGAAGTCGAGGATAACGACATTGATCTTCTGATCCAGCTGAACAACTTCTTTCGGATCGCTTACGCGGCCCCAAGACAGGTCAGTGATGTGGATCAAACCGTCTACGCCACCAAGGTCGATGAATACACCGTAAGAAGTGATGTTCTTAACAGTACCTTCGAGAACCTGACCTTTCTCCAGTTTGCTGATAATTTCTTTCTTCTGCTGTTCCAATTCAGCTTCGATAAGAGCTTTGTGAGAAACAACAACGTTCTTGAATTCCTGGTTGATCTTCACAACCTTGAATTCCATAGTCTTGCCTACGAATACATCGTAGTCACGGATAGGCTTAACGTCGATCTGAGAACCCGGCAAGAATGCTTCAATACCGAATACGTCAACGATCATACCACCCTTCGTGCGGCACTTGATGTAACCCTTGATGATTTCTTCGTTCTCAAGAGCCTGGTTAACGCGATCCCAAGAACGGGTAGCGCGGGCTTTCTTGTGAGAGAGAATCAGCTGGCCTTTCTTGTCTTCCTGGTTTTCGATATACACTTCTACAGTGTCACCAACCTTTAAGTCAGGATTGTAACGGAACTCGCTCATCGGAATGATACCATCTGACTTGAAGCCGATGTTTACTACAACCTCGCGCTTGTTCATTGCGATGACTGTACCGTCTACCACTTCGTGGTCGTTTACTTTGTTCAAAGAGCCTTCATAAGCCTTTTCCTGGCTTTCGCGGCTTTCATTGGTCTGGGTGTCACCTGAAGCATACGCATCCCAATCGAAATCAGCCAAAGGTGCTACGTTTTTTAAATCTGCCATTTAATTAATTGAAAATAATTTAGTTAATACTGTTAGACATTATATTGACTATAAATCCGCGGCAAAGGTAGCGCTTTTTCGTGAAATGGGCAAAAAAATGGCCTGCTTTTTTATAATAATCTTCTGATAATGATGCAATGAGTGCAAAAATCACGGTTCCGTATGATTATTTATCAACTTTGAAACAGAGTTTATTTTTTTTATCGCTATCTTTGTGGCAGTTTTTAAAAAAGATTAGAAAATGGGTAGAATTAAATGTATCGGAGTCTTGACTTCCGGAGGAGATGCACCTGGAATGAATGCGGCTATTCGTGCCATAACAAGAGCTGGTATCGCATCAGGATTGACCGTCAAGGGTATTTATAGAGGATATGAAGGATTGATCAATAACGAGATCAAGGAATTTACCACAGAAAACGTCAGCAACATTATTCAGCGTGGCGGTACTATTCTCAAGACGGCCAGAAGCAAGGATTTCATGACTAATGAAGGTCGTGCCAAGGCTTATGAAAATATGAAAGCGCAAGGTATAGATGCATTGGTTGTTATCGGAGGTAACGGTTCATTGGCCGGTGCCAGAATCTTTGCTGAAGAATTTGATGTGCCTTGTATAGGTCTTCCGGGAACTATTGATAATGATTTGAATGGCACGGATTCAACCATAGGATATGATACGACTCTTAATACAATTGTGGAGTGTGTGGATAAGATTCGTGATACCGCAACATCTCACGAGCGTATATTCTTTATAGAAGTTATGGGTCGTGATGCAGGATTCCTGGCACAGAACAGTGCCATAGCCAGTGGAGCGGAAGCTGCTATCATTCCCGAAGATTCAACGAATGCCGATCAGTTGGAGCAGTTTATCAGCCGCGGTATCCGTAAGAGCAAGAGTTCTAGTATGGTGATCGTTTCTGAAAGTCCCAAATGTGGCGCTATGTATTATGCTGACCGTGTGAAGAAGGAATATCCTGAGTTTGATGTGAGGGTTTCTATTCTCGGTCACTTGCAGCGAGGAGGTTCTCCTAGTGCATACGACCGTATTCTGGCTTCCAGATTGGGTGTCGGAGCTATTCAGGCTTTGAAGGAAGGACAGCGTAATGTGATGATCGGCATCAAGAATGATGAAGTGGTTTATGTACCTTTCACTAACGCCATAAAGAGTGATAAGCCGATTAAGAAAGAACTGATAGACGTTTTGGGCATTCTTTCAATTTAACGGAGTGGAAGAATAACAGATAAATAATAGTGATAAAAGAATCTGCTGTTGTACGAATTCTTTTATCACTATTTTTTTATTAACTGAATTTTTTGAAGACTGATATCAGACATGACTTATGGCATCTGCTGTCTAGGCAATCAGTGTACATGCCGTTTAAGTTAGTTTTCACAATTGATTTACGAGGATGAAACACCCCGGAATAAGTCAGCAGGCTTTTTCCGGGGTGTCTTCGGAATTCAGTTCATACCGTATTAGAAAAAGTATCTTTATCTGTCAGTTATTCAACAACCAGATATTTGGAGTTGTTAATGATATATACTCCTGAATTCAATGAGATGTTGACTTCTTCTTCTGCAGCCATTTGCTTATAGAAGACGCGTTGTCCATTCAGCGAGAATATATTGACGGTCATGGATTGCTGTGTCCTGATTTTTATTGAATTACCGTTTTGGGTGATTTCAAGTCCGTTCGTCGGTGTGGTTGACTTGATGTCTGTCAGGTCGCCTGGTACTCCTCCCCATTTGGCATCCAGACGTCTGGCCTCTTCTTTGGTTATGCCGGTAACAGTTCCATGTCGAGGATTGAAGTCTTTTGTGAATGCGTACGCTTTGTCTCCAAAATCAAACAAGTCGTCACTAAGTTGGTATTCATAGCGTAGTGATGTATAAAGGTCATACATGAGGACATATCCCTTTTCGTTGTGTTTGAAGATGCCGGAGCCTTCAACAGGAGTTTTTCCGGCATATACATCCAGGTACTTGAAGTCTTCATGCCAGTTGCCGTGCAGAGTGCTGCAGGTGGCCTGCTGTATGCCGTTCTTGATTTCCTGTCCGGATTCATTTTTGGTATTGCCTTTGTAGAATAAATGCCAAAGTCCGTCTTTGTAAATGATATCATTGTCTATTGAGCCGTATTTGGCGTTAAACAGAATTTGCGGTTCATTTTCGAATGCCGTGAAATCTTCATTGGCATAGGCGTAGTATGTGGTCAGATCAGAGGACGTGCTCCGCTTGAGCGTGAAGTAGATCATGTATTTACCGGCTGAGGGGTCGTATATGGTCTGGGGTGCCCATACCCAGTGGGCATCCTTGAAGTTTTCAGGATAAGTTTCGGACAGATTGATGCTGGCGTGCGACCAGTTGATAAGATCATCGGACTTCATCAGTACAATACCAGGATTTGATCCCCAGCCATTGCGATGTACATACATGTCAGTAGCTACGATAAAGAATGTTTTGCCGTCTTCTCCACGTAGAATATGCGGATCGCGGATACCTCCTGTGATGGATATCGTATCAGAATTGATAACGGGCTGATTGTCATTCAGAGCATGCCAGTTTATCGCATCTTTACTTACACCGAAACGAAGATGTTCTTGAAGGGCGCCATCTCCGGAACCTTCAAAATAAGTGAAAAGATAACCGTCATATTGTGGTTCGGGATATGCGATTGTTGCTACAAATTGTTTTTGTCTTTGTTCTTGCCCTTTGGTTATGGTTGCAGTCAGCATGACTTTGGTTCTTTCTTCTCCCGGGGTAGAAAACTGGAGTAGCTTTCCTGTCTCGTCAATGAAATCAGGTGAAGATGAATTCCAGCTTATCTGGCTCTCATATTCTCCTATGGTGTCGAGAGGGATGTACCAGCGTGCGTTGTTCAGGTATCCTTCGGGTATCTGTAAGGCTTCTGTATCCAGATCGACACTGGCCTTGTCCGTGTATTGATGGATGACGGTGCAGTTAAATTCCCTGTGCGCTGTCTTTCCGTTTTGGGAAACGGTTGCCGTCAGGGTGATTGTCTTGTCATTCTCGTCTGCTCCGGGTCTGTTTACCTGTCCGTCGGAATTTATGGTTTCAGGATCGGAAGATGTCCACACGATTTGTAATCCGTTGATTTCTTTTGGCAGATTCAAGTCGTTTTTGATCTTTTCCAGGCTGCCCAGATCTATCTGTTGCAATGCTTTGTAGAGTGTCATTTCTGTATTTCTTTCCTCCAGAGTATTGCATAGGGAGTTGACCTGTGTTTCGGTCAGTGGTGAACGGAAAATCTTGAAATTGTCAATGTAGGCGTTTTTTAGGTAAGAGTCATTTCCCCAACAAGAGCGTCCAAGCCAGTTGTAGATGAAATTTTCGGCCATATCGGATGGTTTTATGGTCATATCGTTTTTTTCTTGTATGACCTTTCCATTAAGATACAATATTCCGGTTTGTCCTTTTTGTACGTAGGTGATATTCTGCCATTTTTCGCATGCGAGATTTTCGGCGTATCCTACTGACTGTTGGCTTGAATATTGAAGGTTGTTGATGGTGTATGACAGGCTTTTTGCGCCTATGAAGATATATTGTACATCATTTTGGTTTGTACCGTATATGACAGGGTATAGGCTGGAAAAACAACAGATAAAGTTGCCCAGATTATTCAGGTTGTTGTCTGATTCTGAATAAATGTCAAGTGAAATGGTAAAATCTTCGATGTCGGTAAAAACTGATTTTCCCATTTTCTCACCCATATCCATAAATCCATTTCGGGAACCTGTGTATAAGACGTGGTTGTTGCAGATGTTGACGATGGAGGCATCGTTTTCCAACGTACCCATATATAATTTTTGGTCATCCTGAGGTTGGCCCTGCTCGAATGTGTAGCTTACAGAGGGTGTTGGAATTGTGTTGTTCCTGGGTGATTTACCGGAGGGGACAAGACTGTTGGGAGTGGCTTGAAGTAATAACGGTATGCTTAAAGCTGCAATAGTAAGAATTCTCATGGTTGATGATTTTTGGTTTTCCTGATAAAGATACTAATTTATGGCAGGATAGTCAATATTTGCAGGCCAAAAAATACAAATTAATGGCAGATAGGACGTTTTGAGAATTGACTTGATGGGGGATTCTTATGGGGATTTGTTTTTTTATAGTATCTTTGAGGTAAATTCAATGTACTTATGAATAAAATAGCTTGGTATTTAGGATGTGGACTGTTAAATATAGTCCCGTTGAATGCTCAACAGAATGAGCAGGTGGAAGTTTCACCATATGAATTGGTGTGGAGTGATGAATTCTCGACTGACGGAAGGCCTGATAGCTTGAAATGGGGTTATGAACAGGGGTTTGCTCGCAATCATGAACTGCAGTGGTATCAGGAAGACAATGCGCGTTGTGAGAATGGTTTGCTTGTAATTGAGGCAAGGGAGGAAAAGCGTCCCAATCCATGGTATCGTGCCGGTAGTGACGACTGGAGGTTTTCCCGTGAGAATATAGAGTATACTTCAGCCTCGATAACAACCAGAGGAAAGTATTCTTTCCGTTATGGACGTCTTGAGGTCAGGGCGCGTATACCAGGTGGAAAAGGAGCATGGCCGGCAATCTGGACTTTAGGTGATAAAATGGAATGGCCTTCATGTGGTGAGATCGATATAATGGAATTTTATCGCATACAGGGCTCGCCTGTGATAATGGCTAATGCGGCGTGGGGAGGTGAACGTCGTTGGACGGCAATCTGGAACAGCCGGCCTACACCCCTTTCGCATTTCTTGGAGAAGAATCCGGATTGGTTGACTGAATTTCATGTATGGAGAATGGATTGGGACGAAAAGGCGATCCGTTTGTATCTGGATGACGAGTTGCTGAATGAAATCGTCTTGGAGAAAACGTATAATGGCAGTCTTGGGGAATTTGCCAATCCGTTTATGCAGTCACATTATATTCTGCTTAATCTGGCGTTAGGAGGTGATAATGGCGGTCCTGTCGCTCAATCGGCAATGCCGATGAGATATGAAGTAGATTATGTACGTGTATATCAGAAAAAATAATGTCCGCTTGAAAAGCGGACATAAAAAAAGGGTCAGCGCTCTGACCCAACCTTTGTTAACCTTAAATCTAATACTATGAAAAACACGTTGCAAAATTACGTGTTTTTTTTAAACCTGCAATAGATTAAGGTCTAAAATCTGCCATATTTAACATGAATTAAATGTTTTGTGCGGATTTATAAGAGATTTTTTCGAATTTATTGCGATTTATCTGAATTAGCCTTGTATGTTCTTGTTTATAATTTACAAAATAACGAAACAAAAAATGGTACGCTAATATTGATTAGCAAACCGTGTATGATAGCAATGGGAATACTGTCCTGACCGGAATATTTGGTGATGGATGGTAGCAAAATATCCGTAGATGTAACTCCTGCTGCTGAAATAGGTGCGAATCGTCCAAATAATTTGTAGATCAGCGGTGCTCCTATCAGAGCTGTCATTTCCCTGAATATGTTGGCCAGTAGGGCGATGGTTCCTAATTCGGTAGCCAGTTGGGTGCCTATGCTGGGAGCTTTAAGTTGGGTTATCAATACGGATGAGAGTGAGTAATAGGCAAATCCGCTCCCGACTGCCATACAGTCGAAAACACTCCACTGGCTTAATACCAGTCCGGCCATGGCTGAAAACAGGAAAGTACCGCTTACAGTTGCTATGGGGACGAGAAGCATTTTTGGGGAAAAGCTTGTGAAAACTTGAAGGATGTTGTTGCTGCTTCCCAGACTGATGCCTATCAGAAGCATCAGAATATATAATAAGTCTACAGACACTCCGTGTATATCGAAGTCGGCTATGTTGTTTATTCCGGTGAGACACCCAAGGATAAAGAAAGACAAAACAATCAGACTACTTTTCATTCTTTTTATTTTTATTGAATATGAAATGTTGTACACACCATGAAGCCAGCATGCTTCCTGTCAGGCTTAAGAAGGCGATTAAGGCTGCCTGGCTGCAAAAATTACCCAAATGCTCGATGATAAGATGATTGGAACCAATGGACAAGCCGAGTAGATAGAGCAGCAAGCAGACTGCAATTTGAATAATGCTGCCTGTATTTCTGATGAATTTTTTATTTCTGAAAGAATACCCTAAAATGGCCCCGCACCCCATGATGAGAATGAATGTATACATTTGGACAAAGAAATTTTAAGTATTTATGTTTTGTTGCTTTTAAATTGTAAGTAATTTGTTTATTTTCTTGCTGATTTTAGATTTTGCTTATTGTTTTATGGTCGATTATTGCTGTTTTTTTTCCCTGTTATTAATAATTGTTATATGGCTTAAACGGTTTGCAAAGTTAGTATTTCCTTTTTAAATACGCAATAGTAAATCTTAAAAGCTTCTTTTTTATCCAGACATAAGGCGTTTTTTGAATTTTG
This sequence comes from uncultured Paraprevotella sp., assembly GCA_900546665.1. Lineage (GTDB taxonomy): Bacteria > Bacteroidota > Bacteroidia > Bacteroidales > Bacteroidaceae > Paraprevotella > Paraprevotella stercorigallinarum. The sequence continues at coordinate 56,251 of URDY01000007.1, forward strand.
ATGTTTTAAATTGTAAGTATAATCAGGTTTTTTTCTTGTTGATATGCTAATATGGCCTATTTATAGGCGCTTATGATGTGTTTTTTGGGTACGTGAATGATAATTTTGATCTGTAATAAGAGACTTGTTTGACATGAAAGGTATATTTATCTTTGTAGGCAATTTAATTAAAATGGAATAAAGATGAAACGAATCGAAGAATTGGATTTTCTGAAGGGTATGTTTATCTTGTTGGTTATTGTTTTTCATTTGGTGTATATTGGAGATACTTATCCTTATGCCAAGCGTTTGGTTTATACTTTCCATATTCCAGCTTTTTTTATGATTTCAGGTTATTTAATGAAGGTGGATAAGAAGAGTCTTGCCTTTTTGAAAAGCATGGTTTGGATAATGATTCCGTACATCGTTATGGAAGCTGGTTATGTGGTGATGTCATCCGTACTTCCGGTACGGGAACGGGTAGATGTGTTGTCGGGAACCTTGCTTTTGGATAAGATATTCGTTCATCCCATGGGGCCATATTGGTATTTGCACACCTTGGTCGTTTGTGGTATGGCCTATTTTGTAGTTAATCGGCTAAAATCTTATATGGAAGTATATGCCATGTTGCTGGTTCTCGCATTGGTGTATGCGCTATTGTCGTATGGTTGTGGATTGATTGCAGCTCCAAGTGCGTTGTATTTTATGATTGGTGTTGTGCTGAGCCAGTCTGGTATTTCCTTCTTGTCCTTTTTCCGTGCTTCATGGCTGTCTTTGGTTCCTTTTGCATGGCTGGCTGCTTATCCGGACAATTTGAACCGGTTTTCTATAGCTGGCTTGTTGATTACTTATCTTTCAGTCAGTTTGTTCTTGGCCGTGTTTAAAGTTTTGCCGGTCAGAATACGTACAGCAGGCTGTTATATTGGTGAACATTCTTTATTGCTTTTATTGTTTTCGCCTGTCTTTACGATGTTGGTAAAGCCTTTGGTTGGGGTATTGTCATTCGAACCTACGGGGATCCTGTTCTTATTCGTGGCTTTGTTAATAGCCGTTTCGGGTAGTTTTTTTATAGCCTGGATTATGGATCTGTTGAATATTTCCCGTTTCTTTTTTGGAAAGAGAAAGATATTAAAGCCTTTTATAAGGCAATAAAACAGACGTTTGTCTTTGTCGGATGAATATAATCATTGGTAATAAAAAAAAGTGGGACGCTTCACAGCGTCCCACTTTTTTAGTTTTTTAGGTATTAGTTTTGTTTAAGGTAAAAAGATTGTTTTCAGGATAACGATGCAAAGATACAGGCATTTTGACGTTCCGACAAGTGAAACAATATGCTTTACAACATAAATTTGCATTTTAATTACTTTTTTTTAAAAAAACTATTTTAAAATGTGTTCATATTCATTGATATGGTAATTCGCTATGTCGTTAATGGGAGCCTGAATTATTTTTCCAATATGTAATCTTCTTAATTGGGCAGCTTCTTGCAGTTCTTTCTGGAAATACCAGGCAATACTGCCTACGAAATGGACCGGAAGGTCTTTGCGATCGTATGTTTCAATGTTTTTTGAGAAGAAATCAGCAAAATTATTTATCAGAAGTTCATGTATATGGGAATTCTCTCTGTGCTTATAAAGAAACGGTGTGAATGAGGCTAAAAACCTGTTGCCGCCGGGTTTCTTATAGACTTTTTGGATGAATTCACTTTCCGACAGATTATACGTATTGAAGAAATCTTCTTTGATGGAATCCGGCATCAGGCCTTTCAGGATCTGGTTGACCAGACTCTTACCCAAAGTGGCTCCGCTACCCTCATCTCCAAGGATATAACCTAATGAAGGCGTGTGTTTTATAATCTGTTTTCCGTCATATAAGCCGGAGTTGGATCCCGTGCCGAGAATACAGGCGATACCTTCTTCTTTGCCACATAAGGCTCTTGCTGCTCCCATCAGGTCGGAGTTGACCTGTACTTCGGTATGAGGATGAATGTCCTTTAATACGGATTCTATTTGGGGGATGACATCAGGGATACAGCCGGCACCATAGAAATGGATTTGCAGTTCGGATGTAGATTCCAGTTCCTTATATATTTCAGGGATCAGTTCCTGTTCTATCGTTTCTGCAATGGTATCCGTACTTTGTATGGCCGGATTGATGCCCTTGGTTACCATGTATTTTTCTTCTTTGCCGTCGCATGAAAGAAGACACCAGGATGTTTTGGAAGAACCGGCATCGGCAATGAGCATTCGAGGTTTCATTTCAATATGGACGGTCTGTTTTTTGCCGAATTCAGGATCAATGTCCAGCAGTGAGGCCACAGCAACGGTAACCAGACAGCATGCCATGACAATAAGAAAGAAATTAAAATAACCTACTGTTTCCTGCAACCAGCCTGCAATCATTCCTGGTAACATCATGGATAGTGCCATAAATGCCGTGCAGATGGCATAATGTGCTGTTTGGTGTGAACCTCGGGAGTAATAAATCATATACAGCATGTAAGCTGTAAATCCGAAACCGTATCCAAACTGTTCAATAAATACCAGCAGATTGATAACCAGAAAACTGTGAGTTGTCGTATAGCTTAGGTATACATAAACCAGATCAGGGATGGTAATGCTCCATACCATTGGCCATAACCATTTCTTGAGGCCTCCTTTTGAGGCGGCTATACCGCCGATAATACCTCCGATTGTCAGACCGAAAACGCCGACTGTGCCTTGGACAAATCCGACCTCCTGTGTGGAGAGCCCCAGTCCCCCCATGCTTGGCTGGTCTATTAAGAACAGATTGGCCATTTTGACAAGAAGGGCTTCCGGAAGCCTGTAGAACAGCATGAATGTGATGGCAATCCAGGCTTGTGGCTTTTTGAAAAAGCTGTAAAATGTCATCAGGAAGTCGTGGAGAAGCTGTCCGGCTGAGGCTGTCCTTTCCGTCTTGTCCTTATTGGGATGCGGAAGATAGACGACATGATATAATGTCAATGCAATAAAGAAACCGGCTAAGGCATAAAATGTGATACTCCACGAGAAAGCGATTTTTCGCGTGAAAACTTCCAATGTGCCCGCAAGCATGATCAGCAATCCCTGTCCGGCAATAGTTGCAATGCGGTAGAATGTGCTGCGGATTCCCACGTACAGGGTCTGTTCGTGAGGAGTCAGTGCGAGCATGTAGAAGCCGTCTGCAGCTATGTCGTGAGTGGCGCTGTAAAATGCCATCAGCCAGAAAAATGCCAGCGTACTCTGAAAAAAGTGTGAAGTCGGTATGGTAAAGGCAATACCGGCCATTCCTGCACCGATCAGCAGTTCCATGGCTAATATCCACCATCTTTTGCTCTTTATCAGATCAATGAAAGGACTCCATAAAGGTTTGATCACCCATGGCAGATAGAGCCAACTCGTATAGAGGGCGATGTCCGTATTCGAGATATCCAGTCTCTTGTACATCATGACAGAGATGGTCATGACTGCCACGTAAGGCAAGGCTTCCGCAAAATATAATGTCGGAATCCATGCCCACGGGTTGGTACGGGCATTTCGGGGATGTCTGTTCTTTATCATGATTATTTATACACTTTTTTGATGGTTACACCATTGTAGTAATGTTTCAGGATTTCATCATACTTATATCCCTTGCTTCCCATTACGGCAGCACCGATCTGACACATTCCGACTCCATGTCCCCAACCGGCACCGGTGAGAATGAATTTACCCGGAATGCCGTCCTGTATGTTTTCTTTGTCTACCACAAAGGCAGAGCTGTACAGATGGTTGGGACTGAGAACTCTTCTTATTTCCAGTTCCTTGCCGATAATCATGGTGTGTTTGGTGCCTACTATTTTCAGCTTGCTGAGGTGGCCGCCCTTGCCTCGTTCGATGGGGATAAGATCAATGATCTGCCCGTAGTCGTTTTTAAGGTTTTCTCTGACGAGTTCAGCCAGTTCTTCTTGGGTGTATTCCACCTTCCAACGGTAGAAATTCTTGGTTTCCTGGTCATAGTCGTTCAGAACTTGTTTGAGTACAGTCGGGTCACTGGTATTGCAGAATGCGGGCGGGTTGCTGCGAATCCATTTCTCCGCTTCATCTTCTTTGGTGAGGTCCGGGACGGAAGGACGTTCTCCTGATGAAGTCAGCGGCTGGTCACTCAGGGCCGTCAGATAAGGGTAATGTTTGTCTTCCCAGCAGTATTCGAATTCTTCGGTCAGGCCGCCGCAACATTTTGAAAATCTGGCATCACAGATTTCGTCTTCATACATGAGGATCTGTCCTCTGGTTGCTTTGACGGCTTCCACGACAGTTTCATTGCTGGCTCGTGTGATGCCTTGATATCTTTGACAGTGATCATCTGCGCAGACGTCAAAAATGGTATGGTCTTCTCGGTCGTACCAGCGTATGGTTTCTGTTTCGGTCTTGATGAACGAAAAGAATCCGCGGTCATGATTGTTCATTTGCGCGCGTTTTTCCATTTGGGCGTAAAGCCAGCTTCTGCTGATGACGGAAGCAGCTTTCAGGAATTCCAGTGAAGACGTGGCGCTCATTTCGCTTGAGATGACGCTGATCAGATAATCTTCGACAGGTAAAAGATTGATGGCAACGATTTTTTTTTCGTCAACCATTAATTTAAGTGTGCCGCTGAATATCTGGGTTTCCTTACGTTCCCAATGGAATTTTATTCCGATTGTCACGTCATAGAGAGAGAAGGATGCATTTTCTTCTTGAGGAATGAATGTGAGTTCCCTGTAAAGATTGCCGTTCCACAGAATACCGCCTTCACTGCATTCTACCGTTTGTTCGCCATGTACAAGCATGCCTTTGGCTATGTAATTGGTATTGAGTGAAAAGTGGATGCGCTGACGGCTCATGATGCCGACGCTGACTTCCGGTTCCTTGTTTTCCCAGCAGTGATGATAGGCCGGTGCTTCCTGAGAGCGATTGTCGTCCGAATCCTGACAGGATGTACCTTCTATCTTTCTGATGACTTCCTTGATCTCGTTTTCGTCCAATGTGACTTCTTTCAGTATGGCGATAGCCTGCTCTGCCGTGATTTTGTCAAAGTCGGTTTGTCTGGGCGTGATGAGAAGACCGCCCATGTCCAAGGCTCCCGGACTGACCAGGAGCTGCTTGTCGGAATCTTCATAATAACAGTCCGGTCGGTGTTTCTTTCTGGGAAATACCAGTGTAATCACTTCGTCTTCTTTTCCGCTTGTGAAAGATTGGCGCCAGCAGAGTATATTCATCCGGGGTTCATATTCTCCGTCATAATTGGGGAGTGCATGATATAATCGTTCAAACAGAGGATCCGGTTGGTCTTCAGGACATGTCCGGATGATAAATACCGGGCATGCATAGTTTTTCAGATAATAAATACCGCAATGACTGTTGTGTGAGAGAAGGTTCTCAATTTCCTCTTCCTGGTCGGAGTCGATAGGATAGAGCTTCTCACAGTTCATATCGTAATTCTTCCAGTCCTTTTCTATAGGAACGATTCCGCGTTGGCCGGCCTGTAGATGCATGTGATCGGGAGCAGATGCACCGCATACGGGGCCATTGTAGAAAAACAGCCTGTCCGGGCAGTTCCATGCCATCTTGCACATTGTGGGGAAATAGGGCAGGATATGTTGGGGCGTATGCCGTCTTGTCGGGATCGTGATATGATTCGGAAGAATCGGGAACGGATTGACAAGAAGCTGGTAACGTCCTTCGAGTTGAAGCGCCTCCTGTTCAGCAGGAAGATTTCTGGTGCAAAGGAAGCACGGACGTTTTTGGATACTTTTCGCATCAATCTTGGCATTGGTTGAAACCATGCGTGCAGGATTGAACTGTGCGCTTAAGCCGAATGGGTCAGAACACAATTCCTTGGTGATGACAGATTGCAGCTTTTGGTGGCTTTCCTGTGCGGCCGGCCACGATTTCAACTGCCGGTCGATAAACTCCTGGATTTCCTCGTTTGTGGCATGATGGTTCCAGGTCTTGACCAGTTGGGTTCTTGCGGCAATTTCAATCGTGCGTAATTTATCCTTGTAAAAGTTATGTTCATTGACCTTGTCTACACTTAAGGCCGCGTCCGAGTTGCCTTCCCATCTGCGGCACAGATAGAGTTCTTCATATATTCTGCCTATACGGTAGTAACGTGAGAAACAGAGTCCCAAGGCATAGTCTTCACCATAACTGGTATTGGGGATCTGCAATTTGCGCAGTATGGGTGTAAAGAAGGCTCTTGGTGCTCCCAAGCCGTTGATTCTTAATGCGTTGTTTCTTCCGTTGGCTGGAGTCCATTCCTTGTGGTCGATCAGTCCCGGTGGGAGAGTTTGCAATGCAAAATCGGTCATCCGGTAGGAACCTATGACCATGGCTGCATTTTCCGCATAGAACGTATTTCTTATTTTCTGAAGAGTATGAGGAGAACTGTAAAGGTCATCCGAATCCAACTGGACAACAAACCGGCCGCATTCCTGATGATGGACGGCCAGATTCCAGCAACCTCCGATACCCAGATCCTCCCTGTCCGGGCAAATATGGATGACTTGAGGGTTATCTTTATATTGGTCGATCAGTTCAGTTGTTCCGTCTGTTGAATGGTTATCTATGATGAACAGGTTGAAATCAAAATCTGTTTCCTGGCTTAATACGCTCTTTATCGCATCTTCAATTGTTCTGACCCGATTGCGTACGGGGATGATGACGGACAATTCGCGTGGAAATGAATAGTCTTCAAATTTAAGGTCGTCGAATTCATCCTGATTCAGATAGGCGCCTATTGCTTTGAGGTGTGAAGTGCAGGCCTTTTCCATTTCAAGCTGGACAGCGCGGTTTCTGGGATTGACATAATCAAAATTTTTTTCTCCGCTTTTGCGCAGGTCCGTTTCTATCTCCGTATAAAGATATTCGTTAAGATGGAAAATCTGTCCGTTTCTGCTGAGATATAGCCGCAGGTCGTACCAACCGGCATACTGGTAGTAGGTCACCGGTTCGTCAAGATATGATTTTAAAGCCTGTCTGGGAATCAGGACAAGTGGTCCGAAGTCGAAATCATCCCGCAGACTTCCGGCCTGATAGTCGATGACAGGTTTGTTTGTGCGTATTCCCTCCTTTATGGCATAATGGTCTGTGTAGATCATGATGGCTTGTGTGTCTTCTGCCACATTGATGAGACGGGTGCATGCCTGAAAACCGATTTCAACAGGCAGCTCTTTCATGTAGAACAGGCAGAAGTCAGCTTCGGTGTGTGCGGTAATCTGCTGCATGGCGTCGGTACTGAAAAGACTGTCCTTTACAGGTAATATGGTGCATCGGTCGTTTATGACCGTGATTTCCCGGCTTTGTGTTGATAAGCCGAAAACATTCCGGATGGATGAGTCGGCCAGAAAGGTCCGGGTCAATTCAGTGAACTGTGTTTCCGTCTGATAAGGGATAAAACAGTCTATGGTGAGGGGTTGTTCGCGTAGTTTCATGAATTAATTTATTGTAATATTACATGCAAAGATACGAATAGATGTGTAATTATGTGATAGTTTTCTCTTTTTTCCTTAACTTTGTCTGCAATTATATATGGGTATAATATGACAGAAGAAAATAAAAAGCCCCTTCTGGGAATGACTTTGGCCGATTTGAAGCAAGCTGTTGGCGAACTGGGCCTTCCTGCTTATTCTGCCAGACAGATTGCAGACTGGGTCTATGCGAAAAAGGTCGACGATATTGACCGGATGAGTAATATTTCCGCTAAAAACAGGGCAGTCCTGAAAGAGCATTACACCGTAGGAATAACGCTTCCGATGGAATGTCAGAAATCCGTTGACGGCACTATTAAGTATCTTTACAGGACCATATCCGGTGATTTCATCGAAACGGTATATATTCCTGATAAGGATAGGGCGACTCTGTGTGTGTCATCACAGGTAGGCTGTAAGATGAACTGTAAGTTCTGTATGACCGGCAAGCAGGGCTTTTCAGGCAATTTGTCAGTGACAGACATCTTGAACCAGATTTATGCGCTTCCTGAACGGGATACATTGACCAATGTGGTTTTTATGGGACAGGGAGAGCCATTCGACAATCTGGATAATGTGCTGAAGGCTACGGAAATACTCACTTCGGATTATGCCTTGGCCTGGAGTCCTAAGCGGATTACGGTTTCTACCGTAGGCTTGCGTAAGGGACTGGAACGTTTCCTCAATGAGAGTGAATGTCATCTGGCCGTTAGTCTCCATAATCCTTTCCATGAACAAAGGGCGGACCTGATGCCGGCAGAAAAAAGTTTCCCCCTTCAGGAAATTGTCCGGTTGCTGAAACGCTATGATTTTACACATCAGCGGCGTTTGTCCTTTGAATATATCATGTTTGACGGCGTAAACGACACCAAGGCTCATGCCGATGCTTTGTTGAAACTTCTTAAAGGCTTGGAATGCCGGATCAACCTGATACGTTTTCATCCTATTCCCAATATAGATCTCAGCGGGACACCCGATGAAAAAGTTCTGGAATTCAGAGACTATCTGACGCGTCACGGCTTGTTCTCAACGATAAGGGCTTCACGTGGACAGGATATTTTTGCAGCATGCGGTTTGTTGAGTACCGCCAAGCAGCAGGGAATAGAAATATAACAATCATAATTGGATTAGGATATGAACAACTTTATTAGAACATTAAGTCTTTGGAGCGTTTGTTTGCTCTGCCTTTCTGCGTGTGAGGGTAAATTTACAATGCCATCGGCAAGTGGCCGTCCTTACGAAGTTTTGGTCGTAGTGGGTGACAGTTTGTGGCAGCGACCCGCCGGTCGTGCACTTTTTGATGTGTTGGATACGGATATCCCGGGATTGCCGCAGCCGGAGCGTTCTTTCAGAATTTCGCAGACGGATCCGAAACGCTTTAACCAGATTCTGAATATCTTTCGCAATATTATCATCGTGGATATTGATAAGAAACAGTATACCCAGACTACTTATAAATATTCCCGGGATGTGTTTGCGCGTCCTCAGGTCGTGATGAAGATTCAGAGTCCGAGTGAAGAGGAATTTGCCGCGTTTGTGAAAAAGAATTCAGCTACCATCATAGATTTCTTTGTGAAGATAGAAATGAACCGTCTGGTCAATGAACTGGAGAAAAAGCATTCTACCGTCGCTTCGCAACTGGCTCAGGAGATCTTTGGCTGTCAGTTGTGGGCTCCTTCGGAAATGAAAAGTTACAAGAAGGGGAAGGACTTTTTCTGGGTGTCATCAAACAGTGCGACTTCCATGGTGAATATGTGTATGTATTCATATCCTTATGAAGGTCCGTCAACGTTTAACAAACGTTATGTTCTGGCCAAGCGTGATTCGATTATGAAAGTCAATATTCCGGGCTCCAAACCATATATGTATATGGCTACGGATACTCTTTGCACGACAGTACGTCCGATCAACGTGAAAGGACAATATGCCATGGAGATCAGGGGGCTCTGGCAGATGGAAAACGATGGCATGGGTGGACCTTTTGTCAGCCATTCCCGTGTGGATACAACTGCAAACCGTGTGGTCGTAGTCGAAGGATTTGTCTTTGCGCCTGAAAAAATGAAACGTGGATTGATCCGTCGGGTAGAAGGTGCTTTGTATACCCTCTGTCTGCCGGATGAACAGGCGCGTCAGATCAGTATTAATATACCGGAGGTGGAGGTTGTGGCCACTAAAGAATAAGAACAATAAAATCAGATGATATGAAAACAGAAAAAATACGAGTTGGCATTACGCATGGTGACATCAATGGAGTAGGATATGAAGTGATTTTTAAATTGTTTAGCGAACCCATGATGCTTGAGTTGTGTACTCCCGTGATTTATGGGTCTCCCAAAGTTGCCACATACCATCGTAAGGCAATGGATCTGTCTGTGAATTTCCTGACCGTGGACAGTGCGGATCAGATTGCGGACGGCAAGTTGAATCTGGTGGATTGTATTTCCGGTGACGTGAAGATCGAATTCGGAAAAGCGGCCCAGGATAGCGGACAGGCGGCTTTGGCCGCCCTGGAAAAGGCCATGGAAGACTATCGTAACGGCCTGATCGATGTATTGGTGACGGCGCCGATCAATAAGTCGACCATACAGTGTGAAAACTTCCATTTCCCCGGACATACCGAATATATAGAAGAAAAGCTGGGTGACGGAAACGAAGCATTGATGATTTTGATGAACGAACGTTTAAAGGTGGCTTTGGTAACAACCCATTTGCCGTTGCGGGAAGTGCCCGATGCCATAACCAAAGAGGCCATAATGCGTAAGGTTCATATTTTTGAGCGTTCTCTGAAAACCGATTTTGCTATTCAGAAACCGCGTATAGCAGTCCTGGCGCTTAATCCTCATGCCGGAGATAACGGTTTGTTGGGTGATGAGGAACAGAATGTGATCATTCCGGCAATAAAGGAATTGGTAGAAGAAGGCGTGTCCTGTTTCGGACCTTTTGCTGCCGATGGATTTTTTGGAGCAGGTTCGTATGAATATTATGACGGTGTTCTGGCCATGTATCATGATCAGGGTCTGTCTCCTTTCAAGACCATAGCCATGTCCGACGGTGTTAATTTTACGGCCGGTCTTCCGGTGGTGCGTACATCGCCTGATCATGGGACAGCTTATGACATTGCCGGTCAGGGCAAGGCGGATGAGTCATCAATGCGTTCCGCAGTTTATGCTGCCATAGATATTTTCAGAAATCGTAAAAGAGAGGAAGAAGCAGGTATCAATCCGTTGCGTAAACAGATGGTGGATCATCGTGAAGATGAAACCAGATCACGCAGGACGGATAATTTGGAACAGATGTTGTAATGAAGGCTGTTTATCGAAATATCTTTTTAGGGATAGGTCTGGCGGCTATCGTGCTGATGTTGTGCACGTCGGACATATCCTATCCGGATTTGTGGATGAATATACAGAAGGCCGGATATTGGTTTCCGGCCGTGCTTGGCTTATGGATTCTGATTTATTGGTTGAATGCATGGTCATGGTCGGTAATAATAAATGATGGGACGGTATCAAAAGTACCGTTCCGCTGTATTTATAAATATACGATCAGCGGATATGCCTTGAATTATGTGACCCCTGTCGGACTTTTGGGCGGAGAGCCTTACCGGATAATGGAGCTGACGCCTTATGTCGGCGCATCCAAAGCCACATCGAGTGTGATATTGTATGCCATGATGCATATTTTTTCGCATTTCTGTTTCTGGAGTTTTTCCATATTGCTTTATTTGCTCATGTATGGGCAGACCATGTCGAGCGCCATGCTGTCTTTTATTGTAGTGTGTGCGATGTTCTGTGCCTTGGGTATTTTCTTTTTCTTGAAGGGATATAAGAACGGGCTGGCAATGAAGACGCTTCGGCTGTTGGCCAGGATTCCTTTTCTGAAACGGAAAATCGGCCGTTTGATAACGGACAAGGCTGCATCAATAGAGAAAGTCGACGCACAGATAGCGGCACTTCATGCCCAACGCAAGTCTACCTTTTACAAGTCATTGTCATTGGAGTTTTTCGCTCGTTTGATCGGGTGTCTGGAAGTACAGTTTATTCTGTTGATATTGACAGACCATGTGTCGTTCTGGGATTGTGTCCTGATCCAGGCCTTTACGTCATTGTTCTCCAATCTGTTCTTTTTCGTACCCATGAGCATGGGAGCAAGGGAAGGCGGTTTCGCGTTGGCTGTAGGCGGTTTGTCTCTTTCGGGAGCCTATGGCGTTTACACAGGACTTATAACCAGGGTGCGTGAGTTGTTCTGGATTGCAGTGGGATTAATCCTGATAAAGTTCGGAAATAATCACAAATAAACAAAAACAAATTGTGAACGAGCATATTTTTATGTATTTTTGTCCATGAGGAGGGTGAATATATGAATATACCAGAACTGCAGACTTTAAAGAAAAGATACGGCATAGTCGGCAATTCCGAAGGATTGAACCGGGCGTTGGATATCGCCATACAGGTGGCACGGACAGATCTGTCGGTGTTGATTACGGGCGAAAGTGGAGTCGGAAAGGAGATTATCCCGCGGATAATCCATGATCACAGCTTGCGTAAGAGTAAGAAATACTTTGCGGTCAACTGTGGCTCTATTCCTGAAGGTACCATTGATTCTGAGTTGTTCGGACATGAAAAAGGCGCTTTTACAGGAGCCATCGGTGAGCGGGAAGGCTATTTCGGGGCTGCTAATGGCGGAACCTTGTTTCTTGATGAAGTGGGAGAGTTGCCGTTGGCAACACAGGCACGTTTGCTGCGTGTCCTGGAAACGGGAGAGTATATTCGTGTGGGATCGAGTGAAATCCGGAAAACGGATGTACGAATAGTCGCTGCAACCAATGTCAATATGGGAGAAGCCATCAAATCCGGAAAATTCCGTGAAGATCTGTTCTATCGTTTGAATACCATTCCCATCAAAATGCCCGCATTGCGGGAACGCGGTGATGATGTATTGCTCCTTTTCAAGAAGTTTGCTATGGATACGGCCGAAAAATACAATATGCCGGAGGCCGTTGAACTTACCAAGGAAGCCCAGACCGTCTTGAAGAATTATCCTTGGCCCGGAAATATCAGACAGCTGAAAAACGTGACGGAGCAGATTTCCATATTGTCTCCCGAACGCTTGATCTCCAGAGATATTCTGGTAGAGTATGTACCGGATAATCCGGTGTCGTATGATATCGTTCCGTTGAAGCAGCAGAATAAGGAAAGTCATAGTTTTGAGAATGAACGCGAGTTCCTGTATAAGATTTTGTTTGATCTGCGTAACGATGTGACAGAACTCAAGAAACTGGTACATGGGCAGAGAGAAAATATGCCTCCTGCCACAAAAGGAGTTCCGGCAGTCACTTCCGTATCGTCTGAAGCATCACCGGTGGCCTACTATTCAAGGGGTTCCTTCAATACGCATGTGACACCGTCAAAGCCAGAAGAGGATTTCCAGACTCCCGAAGAATATGTCGAGGAGTCATTGTCACTGGACGACTGGGAACGGCAGATGATCATCAAGGCTTTGGAAAAGAATCATGGCAGACGTAAAAATGCGGCAAGAGATTTGAATATTTCAGAAAGAACACTCTATCGAAAAATAAAAGAATATGGCTTGGATAAAGAAAATGAATAGGATAGAAAAATACGTGATAGGATTGTCCTTGATGGTTTTTCTGTTTTCATGTACGGTGACTTACAAGTTTAACGGAGCTTCCATAGATTATACCAAAACCAAAACCATACAGATTGCGCAGTTCCCTATAAGATCCTCTTATGTGTGGGCACCGATGCAGTCCATATTCAACAACCAGCTTACTGATGTGTATGCACGTCAGACCAAGTTGCAGCAGGTGACCAGGAATGGTGATTTACAGTTGTCCGGTGAGATAACCGAATACAGCCAGTTTAACAAGGGTATATCGTCAGACGGTTATTCTTCACAGACTCAGTTGAAGATGACGGTCAACGTCCGTTTTGTCAATAATGCCAACCATAATGAGGATTTTGAGCGGACATTCAGTGCAACCACTCAATATGACTCTTCACAGCAGTTGACGAGCGTACAGGAAGAACTGGTAACCCAAATGGTGAAGGATATTGTTGATCAGATATTTAATGCGACAGTGGCGAATTGGTAAATCATGGAGATACATTTGGCTGAATATATAAAGGCACCCGAAAAGTTGGGAAGGGATTCTTTGGATGAATTGCGTCAATTGGTCGAGAAGTATCCTTATTTCCAGCCGGCCAGACTTCTTTATTTGCGTAATCTTTATCAGCTTCATGATGCTTCCTTCGACAAGGAATTGCGTCGGGCATCATTGTTTTTGCCAGACAGGGCCGCTTTGTTCTTGTTCATAGAGGGGCATAATTACCGTTTTGAACTGGGAAGCAGATATGAAACGGCTTCCATTGAGACAGCAGATGAAGACAGGACCAATTCGCTGATCGATAACTTCCTGTCAAAACTGCCGGAAGAAAAGGAAAAGGGGAGACGACAGAAACCGGTGGACATTTCAACGGACTATATGGCCTACCTTATGCAGACGGGCGACATGCAGGATATCGTGGCTCCCCGAATGCAGCATCAGGATCTGATCGACGATTTTATCGGGCATGGTGACCGCCGTATCGTGCTGGCCAAGACATCAGATGAGGAATTTACCCCGCCCGCTTCTGTAGAGCAGGATAATGGAGCAACAGAAGAAAATGAGGACTATTTTACTGAAACATTAGCCAAAATATACATCAAACAGGGCAGATATATTAAAGCAATGGAAATTATCCGCAAATTAAGTTTGAAATATCCAAAAAAAAATCGTTACTTTGCAGACCAAATACGTTTTTTAGAGAAATTGATAATAAATAATAAAAATAAAAATTCTTAAAATGTACACTTTATTAATTGTTTTAATTCTTATTGCAGCTGTCCTGATGTGTTTGGTTGTTCTCATTCAGGAATCAAAAGGTGGCGGTTTGGCCTCTAGCTTCTCGGCATCCAATCAGATCATGGGTGTGAGAAAAACGACTGATGTGATTGAAAAACTGACTTGGGGACTTGCAGTTGCTATCGTAGTGTTGAGTATCATGTCTGTGTATTTTGTTCCGAGCGTAAGCGGAAGCGAATCTGTAGTTCTGCAGCCGGCTATGGAACAGAAAGCTACCAATGCCAATAACTTGCCGGGCTTCGGAGCTGCCGGACAGCAGCAGAATGCTCCTGCACAGGAAGGTGCTGCAGCACCTGCACAACAGAGCGCACCGGCTGCACAGCAGAGTGCGGCACCGGCTCAGCAGCCTGCTCAGTAATAAACAGAGTGTGAATACATAAGTTTAGCGGGAAATTTTTAATTTACTCATAATGTAGCGCGACGGAATGGTTTAAAAACTGTTCCGTCGCGTTGTCTTTTATGGAAAGTGATGAAGTCCATTGAGTAAAACGGGGTAGTTTTTGCCCAGGAAATACCCTAAAGTTGGTTTTTTCCGACTTTACTTTCACTCCTTCACCGGATATGTTAATAACCTGATACTGAATTTGCTATATGGTGAAATGTCCGGTTTCACTTGTTTCACATCCTCCCTCACGCATTTTCAGACCTTCTGAGACCTTTACGGCATGTGTCCGGACTCGAAAAGGGTCTGTATACGAGTCCTTCAGTCGCTCTGCAAATAGCTCTACGGCCCTTCTGTGATCAACTTTTTAATGTGAGAATTGCTCCGGAAACCGATGGATTTTTCCTGGGAGATCTTCCGGAAAACTCGGCTTACTCTTGAAAAAGTAAGCTTTACTTTTTTTAAAGTAAGCCTTACTTTTTTAAAAATGTCATGATTTAAGAATTTATGGACTTGGCCGTTCATTATGGACAAAAAGCAAATTTTGGCCAATTAACCATCCGGTGAAGGATTGGTGAAGGGTGCCCTTCACCTTGAAACCCGCATGGATAAAGGGAAGTGAAGGGGTGAAGGAGAAAATCAGGAAAAAATGTGGATATGTAATATGAGATGAAAATGTGACAAGATCTATTATACCATGTATTATGCTTGGGCGTTATGTTGAAATAAAAGAAATAGATTGTTTTATTCTGTTAACACGCAAAGATTGCGTGTTGTTTTCTTATAATTTTTTATTCCAATCAAATAGAGAGGCCATTTAGTAGGTCGAGATAATTACAAGTTGGTCTTTTACTTTTACGTTAATGATTTTTGTTTATTCTTTCAGTTTATACATGAACGTGAGTTCGACATAAAATCAAAAGATATTAAGTTGCCGTTATTGATAAAGTTCACTTCAATGGCGGATATTGCTATGTTTCTGTTTTTTATCTTCTATCATATATTTTCCTGTTGAACGCAAATTCCTAGTAAAAGTCATCGGTTATACAATAAATCTCTGTTACTTTAGATTCTGAAAACATAGTGATAATCGTTTAAATGCTATAATTGGTCACTATAAATTTAATATTTTATCGCTATATTGCTATTTCCTAGTAGATTATATTTGATCCTATATCGAATTTATGTTAATTAGTTGTGTCAAGACTTTCTGTCTTTAAAGGAAGCACATGATGAAAATTAACGAATATACCTTTATAGTTTTAGCAATATAAACATAGCTCTTGTTAGGTTCGGCTATATATGTTTTGAGGTTGTATCATAATTTTTTCATACTAAGGCCACATTTTCACAAAAGTAGTAAATCCCATAGGAATACAACTATCTATTTTTACTAATTTTTAAGTAAATCATATCTTTTAATTGCTTACCTTCTTCAAATATCGGATGATCATAATTATCAGTGAAAAAATTGGGTATCCTGTGTGAATATATAAATCCGCAATTCTTGTAGAAAGATATGGTTATAGAAGAGTCTCCTGTTCCGACAAGCATAGTATGACATCGATCTTTATAATGCTCCAGAAGAAAGAGTATCAATTTCTTTCCATACCCCTGACGCTGGAACTGTGGATAGACTGCAATACTTTTGATTTCGTAGATACCTTTGTCCTCCTCGGTTATAACGCATGAAGCTTTAACTTCATTGTTATCAGTTAGGACGAACATATCCCCGCGTTCTAAATAGCGATCAATCATGGACTCTTGTTCATCAGCAAGAAGTAGTAAATCGAGGTATTGCTTTTTATTGCAAAAGATAGGATTTATGTTTATCATATTCAATTTTTATATAAAAGGCTTGATTTACAATAAGAATCAATATAATATATTAAATAGGAACATAATGATAAATGTATTAAATTTATAGTGCTGAATTGTAAGATTTAAATGATTACTACTATGTTTCCAGAATCTAAAGTTACAAAGATTTATTGTATGGCTGATAACTTTTGCAACGAATTTGCGTTGCAAGAGGAAAAATATGAAGATAGTAGGCAGAAAAATGGAGAAGGAAATACTGTTTTCTTTGACTATCTTCATCAAGAAAGTATTGGTATGAACCTGTACTGGAATCAGTTTTGTTGACTTCATCCTTTTACGTGTCTGTCGTAACCAAAGAATTCTGATTTATAAGATGTTTGAGAAACTTTCTGAGTGGTATTTAGCTTGTTGCAAAGATTGAAAGCAACATGAAGAATTCATCGAGGAGTATAGCTGATAAAGTTCTGCTCAAAAAGAGCGTTGATTGAAACGGTTAATGACGAATTGAAGAACATTGCGTAGATAGAACGCTCCAAACATCGTTCTTTCATCAATTTAATAGCAAATTCTTTATCAGCTATTGCGCCATACTGCATTTTTGAGAAGAAGCCTGCCATTGAAGTGAACTTTATCAATGACGGCAATTTGATATCTTTTGATTTTATGTTGAACTCACGTTACTTACTATTTCAAATAGTATTCAAAATAGGAAAACTGAACAGTACGTACGGTGGTTTGAAAGGACGGAAAACGAGAGTAGAAAGAAAAATACTTCGTTTTCCTCCTACTCGATTGTCATAGTATGATAGATTTTGATTAGTTTATATGTTGGGTAAATAATGTCTTATTCTGCGACGCAGTATCCTGTAATATCCTACGGTAAGATCACGCACGTCAGAGTATAGCAGATTGAAGTTTACGGTGCTGCCTAATGATACGGGAAATTGCAGGACCCATTCTATAGGCGTATGGTTGTTGGTGACCGGTGACTCCAGGTGTCGGACAATTTGTTGTGGGGCACTGTTCGACCAAAAGATAAATTTGGCATTTGGCTGGTACGACCGGCTGAAATCCAGCAACTCGTCTAACTGGAATTCTTGTGAGATAATGCCTGCACCAGACAGATAGGCATCGTAAGCATTACATTCCTGTTCGATATGTGCGGGTACCATCAGAATGGGTTTGCCCATATAGAGAGCCTCACAAATGGATTCAAAACCGGCTGTGCTGGCGTAGGCCTTGCATCCACCCATTTCCTGAAGAAAAGCCTGGTCGTCCAGTGGATGAAAGCTGAGCGTCCGGTCAATGTGACGGATGGTTTTTTCTCCCTTCTGGTCCCAAAAGAAGTGCAGGTCGATATCCGGCCTTTTCTGATGCCATTCTTTTACCTGTGAGGAGAATCCCGCATTAACCATGTATCCGTGTATGTAATTGCCGTTGGAAGTCGGTTGTGCCAGTGCCTCTTTTCGCAACAATGGCGGAACGACGTAGAGATGCTGTTTTTCATCGTGATTCATTCGTCTGAATGACAAAGCCAGCATTTTGTAACTTCCTATGGCTGTGATGCGTGTAAAGAATTTCAGTAGCAGTAGCTGGGTGCGGTTGACTTTGGGAAACTTGAACTTCTTGTGGAGAAAAAGGTACTGATGGCCGATGCAGATGAACGGAACTTTAGGTTTGTGTAACAGATAAGTGACGCCTGTCAGCATCTCATAGAAATTAACAACAATGTCAGCACCGGAGCTTTCAATTTCCTTTTTGATATGCTTGATACTCTTTAAGTAAGTCGGAGTTCGCAGTATATTGTATATGATGCTCTTGGTGATATTGTTGCGTTTATTTGCCGGAGTAGGGAGAAAGTTCGGACTTTCAAACCGTTCGATAGGTGCCTTGAGGCGTCTCTTGAAAAAGTCAGGCAGTTCGCGTGACTGGCTTTTTCCGACTAAGACCTTGACTACCTCGTGACCTTCTTGCTGCAGGTAGTCTTCAAGTGTCAGGGCTTGAGTGAGATGCCCGCGACCTTCTCCTTGTACGATAAATATGAATTTCATGATGCTTTATTTAGTAATGCAGATGTATTGTCTGGGTATTGGCTTACAAAATCTGTATAATACATGACATCCCATTTCCCGTTTTCATCTTCGGTCAGTGCGGATAGTGTTTCTACCCAATCTCCGGAGTTGAGGTAACGGATGCCGTTGTAAGTGGTGTTGGCTGGATGGTGGATGTGTCCGCAAATAATGCCATCGTATTTTCTGGCATGTGCGAATTCGGATAAAGTATGTTCAAAATCAGAGATATAGTTTACTGCGGATTTGACCTTTTGTTTGACATGCTGTGAGAATGAGTAGTATGGTTTTCCTTTCCTTGCGCGGTATTTGTTATAGAAACTGTTGAGTGCCAGCAGGATGGTATAGCCCATGTCTCCCAATTTGGCAAGCCATTTCATCTGGGTTGTCACACGGTCGAACAGATCGCCGTGTGTGACGAAGTAACGTTTGTTGTGGCTGACGAATTCGTAGTCTCTGACGATGTGTATGTTGGAAAATGTAAGCGGTGTCAGGGCCTCCAGAAAATCATCGTGATTGCCTTTGACGTATATCAGTTCCGTATTGTTGTTTTCCATCATCTTCATGAGAATCTTAAAGAAACGGGTATGTTTGGCTTGCCATCTTTTTGTGCCGCTTTTTTTCAGATGCCATCCGTCAATAATGTCGCCGTTGAGAATGAGTCTGTCACAGTCTACGTTGCTGAGAAAGTGACAGACTTCATCTGTTTTGGAATGGGTTGTACCTAAATGAATGTCTGACAATACAATTGTGCGATAGTGTGTTCTTTGTTGCATAAACTATTATTTTTGAATTTTACAAAGATACACTAAATGTATGTCAGCTTCATTTCTTTCAAATTATAATATGATGACATTATGTGGAACAGGCTTTTTTTGTCATTTGTCAAGAAGGATCTTTTGGCCGTCAATGATGTAAAGCCCTTTTCGCAGTCCTTTTGTAGCTTGGCTGGCAGGGACATTGTGACGGATTTCCATGCCTTGAATATTGTAAACATTGACATACTGACTGTTTGTTGCCGTTTCGCTGATATGGTCGGGATTGTTTCCTTTGCGGAATAAACGGATATTGTCAATGTATAGCCGGGTGTTGTTTGCAGCTCCGGTTGAAGCCGTAGTTTCCAGTCCCATGCTGAGTTCAACGTCTGTTGCCTCATTGAGAGTGAACGGGCATTCTATATATTCCCAATTATTGGCCAGTCGGGGGTAGTAATAGTCTTTGGTATCGTTGTAGCTGATACCGCAATAGGAGTAATTGGTGTTGCCGCCTGTTGTAGAGATCGTGTTCTGATTTGCGTGACGTGTCTCGTTAGCACATACATATTGCATGAGGAACTGTAATTTGTATTCTCCTTCAGGCAGTTGCAGGGTCTGGGTGATGCGGTTAAGACCGGAGTCCCATGAGTTCATTATGCTGAGGCACCGTTTGCCGCATGTTTCGTCGATGGCGGGGGCGGGCATTATGCTGGCTGAATTTCCGATGTTGGAAGGAGATACGCAATACATTGTGGAACTGTAAGGCATGGAATAGAGCAGACAGAAATTCGAACCGTTTTCGTTAGTGAGCAGGTTTTCATTCTGCCAGCCTTCTATCGGTAATATTTGCGCCCATCTCTTGTCAACAGCAGGAACGTTATTGGTGTAACAGGGGTTATAAGTTACGTTACCGAGTGTGACGGAACCAATCTGGCTATAGGTCAGATCTTCTTCAAAACTAGGGTTTTTCAGATATTGGTCGGTAACGTCGGTGAAGGCACTTTCGCCTTCACCGACATTGATTTCATCATAAACGATATCTCCATCTTTGATATAGACCTGAATTCTTGAATTGGCCTTGAGGGTGATCTGTGCTGATGAAACCTTGTTATTGTTCAGTATTGTTACGTTAACTTTGGTTTCTTTGTCACCCGGATTATCCAGATAAGCGGCACATGAGTCATTTTCTGCCTGCCAGGCTTGTATGCCGGTGCCTTCCACGAAAACGCGCAAGGTGTTGGCTACACTGTGGTTGGCATCACATCTGAATGTAGCTGTTGCCTTGTTGTCATTGATGGCCGTTACGGCTGTAAAGACAGGAGCACCATACGGTAAGGTGATGTCGGTCAGCTTGCAGTTCAAGTCTCCCATGTAGTTGCTGAGAAGTAAGTAGCGTGTGCTGTCCGGGTCGGCCACAATGACACCGTTCCATCCTTCAGGTACGATATCTGTGAGTGACTGCACTTGTGCAGAAAGGGCTGCTGTTGTTTCGGCATTGACCTGACTGTAATAAATGATGTGTCTGCGGTCTATTATCTCGTCATTGCTGAATGTTCTCATATTGTTATCGTATGACGGATAAATTTTGGCCAGATAAATGGAACTGTTGAGTTCACGGTCGCCGAATGCCATTTGATTCTTTTTGTCTGAATGCACAATTCCGACCTGATTGTCAATGTTGACCCATGGTGTCTGGAATTTGGTCAACTGTTTGCCGTCACTCTGGAAGCGGCCTTTGGCATGGTACAGGGTGCGTTGTTCTTTTGTGAAAGGATCCACGCTGATTGCCATCAGGCCACCTTGTTCGGCAGTGATGGTGCCATTGGTCTTGCCGGTGACATAATCCATATAGATGAAGGCGTTACCTCCGGTAGAATAGATGGTAAAATTGTTTTCCAGGCTGTTGTCGTTGGTTGACAATTTGCCGTTCATGGTGTAACTGTTTCCTTTCAGATCATATACGCCGTTAACTACGGGAGAAGCGTTGATGCCTTTGCCGTTCACATTATACCAGCCTATGATGTTACCCGTGTTGTGTGCCTTGTAAGGTACGATGATTTTGTTCTTGTCCGGATTGTTGGCTGCGATATATCCGGTATAGCTTTTCAGACCGTTACTCCAGGAGAACACACTGAACCGTTCTGAGGTATTGGCACGAACGATATTCTGGCTGGTAAATAGTTTGGCTGCTTCGAATTTCCGGCTGAAGTCGGCCCATTCGGCCGGAGCCAGCTGTTGGGTTGAAGCCATTTCATGCATGAGATAAGTCATCATGACACGATGTCCTTCCACACCCATACGCCGTGGTCCTATATCGCTGTTAAGAAGCCAGCTGCCGTCTGTTGTGGTGCTTTGTCTGGCTTTGATGTTTTTATAGGCCAGATTTTCCAGAAGCAATGCGTTCGGATCTTTCAGGAAGCAGGCCATGGTAGAGTAGCTCGTGATCTGATCGTACAGGAACATGCTCCAGTCGTTGCCGTTAGGCATGGCCAATTCGCCGTCGGCAAGCGCAAGCTGACAGAGTACATTGTCCATGACTTCCTGGTTGTTGTGCATGAGAGCATTGGTCTGCCATTTGGGATTCTCTCCCTGGAACAGCTTGAGGGCCAGATAGGATTCGCCCAATTCCTGTATGACTACATTTTGATATGAAGTATGGAAGTAGTTATGGTTCTGCAGGGTAAAGTCGTCATAAAGGTTTTGTCCTTTATATAAGTCCTTCACTGTCTTCTGGTCATATTCAGGATCAATAATGGTATTGTCGTTTGCGTCATCTGTTTGTGAATAGCAGTTGATGGCAAATTCACGCAATTTGTTGAACCATTGCGGTGCAAGTGCATCATTGGGATAAAGTCCTAATGCACAGGATAGAATATTGGTTTCCCAACCGTTTTCCTCGGCCTTGGTGTCTCCGTTGTAGCCGGTCGGGATGCTGCGCTGAAGTTCGTAATTGCATTCAGCCTTGATCATGTTGTAAATATATTCCTTTTGTGCTTCTGATAATTCGTCTGCCAGGAAATGGGAGGCAAAGGCCAGCGAGGTGGCCCATAAAGAGCTTTCCCATACATGATCCGCGTTGCTTACAGATCCCCAATAGGCATTGTTGGACGTAATCTTGAATTTGTTGGCTTTGTGGGTGGAATAACCGAAAACAAGTGACTTGACCGCCATGTCTTTTACTTTATCCCATGTTATGCCTTCCGGTAGCGTCACTTTTCCTTGTCCGTACTTATAGACGAAAGCACAAATCATGGAAAAGTCAGCATTGGTACGTACGCCGTCTTCATTGTTTTGTCCTGCGCTGTTGGCTTTGAAATATCCGCAGGCTTCATTCTTGCTGTTCGGAGCCTGGCAGTCATACCAGATGTTTTTGGCATATTGCATGGATTTGGCCAGCATTTGCAGTAAATCGGCTTGCATGTCTTCTTCACTGACGAATTCGTGTGTGATCACTCCTTCGGTAGGTGAAGAAACCTTGTCTTCCGTATCTCCTTCAATGACAGGTGCATCCGGATCGTATGAACCTTCGGGCAGTTTGTACAGTCTGAAGTTGTCGTAAGCAATCTGGCTTCCGCCGTTTCCCCAGATCATTTGTGAGGTAATGGTAATTTTAGAATCAGATTTGAGTATGAATTTTATACTGTTTTCTGTCCATTCGCTGTTTGTCATGATGTTGGTGCTGCCGGGTATGCAACTGAAGGATGCAGTTCCCAAGGTCTGATCGGTTTCGTCGTAGATATTGACTGAAGCCATGGACGCGGCATTATTGGCTGCAAATGCCTTATGGACAAATGTCAGTTCGTATTCACCTGCAGGCAGTTTCTGAGATGTTTCCTGTTGTAGGGCAGATGAGGCGCTTCCCCATCCGAATCTTTGGTAGTAAGCAAAATCTCCGTCTATGATTGGTGTTTGTCCAAAGCCATTGTCTGTAAAACAGTTTTTGTTGATAAGCAGAGATCTGCCTTCAGCGGGAGGGGTGATGTTCCAGCCGGACGGTGAGATGTTCCAACCACGTAAGCCATCGCTGCTTTCTTTGACGATTTTGTCAGATTCAGGAGTACATAAGTCTGCATCCTCTTCGAATGAATGGTTTTGAAGATAATCCTTGGTGACATCGTCTTGCCCATGTAGGGTGCTACACAGGTTGAAGGCACAGCATATTCCAACCAGTTTAGTAAGAGCTGTTTTCATGATGATTAGGTTTTAATTATTTTTTCATCAAAATTAGATAATTAGAAATGTGTTAGCGAGCACAAATATAAATATAATTATGAGAAAAATAAAATTTATTTAATATGATGTTGGAATGCGGATCTGAAAAGATTAAAGTACCATAATAAATTGTAGGAATCGAACTAAATATTTAATTTTACATATCAATTTTAAAAAGCAAAGTTATGGATTTACTGGAACGGTTTTTGAATTATGTTAAATTTGATACGCAGTCGTCTGAAGAAAGTACGGCATGTCCGAGTACAGACAAGCAAATGGTTTTTGCCCGTTATTTGAAATCGGAATTGGAAAGTCTGGGCTTGTCGGAAGTCGTTTTGGATGAGAACGGTTATCTGTTTGCCACATTGCCTGCCAATGTGGAACGCCAGGTGCCGACGATCGGATTCATTGCCCACATGGATACGTCTCCTGATTGTTCCGGCTGCAATGTGTCTCCACGTGTAGTGGAAAAATATGCTGGAGGTGACATCGTATTGTCTGCCGAAGATGGTATTGTGACTTCTCCAGACTGTTTTCCTGAATTAAACGATCATATAGGTGAAGATCTGGTCGTAACGGACGGTCATACTCTTCTGGGTGCGGATGATAAGGCCGGAATTGCGGAAATTGTACAGGCGATGGTCTATTTGAAAGAACATCCCGAGATTGAGCATGGCAAGATCAGGATCGGATTTAATCCTGACGAAGAGATCGGTAAGGGTGCGCATCTGTTTGATGTGGAAAAATTCGGATGTGAATGGGCCTATACGATGGATGGAGGAGAAATCGGAGAGCTGGAGTTTGAGAACTTTAATGCGGCATCGGCCAAGGTAAGTGTGGAAGGTCTGAGTGTGCATCCGGGGTATGCCAAGGATAAAATGCGCAATGCGGCATTGATCGCGGTGGAGTATGCCGGGTTATTGCCGGCCGATCAGACGCCCCAGACAACGGATAATTATGAAGGCTTTTTCCATTTGACGGGAATGAAGGGCGCAGTGGAGAAAGCGGAACTTTCTTATATCATTCGTGATCATGACCGGACTAAGTTTGAAGAACGGAAAAAACTGATGATGGATCTGGCTGCCGGATTGAATGAAAAGTATGGTGAGAATACGGTGGTGATCGACATCCAGGATCAGTATTATAACATGCGCGAAAAGATTGAGCCGAAGATGGAAATTATTGATATCGCATCGGAAGCCATGAAAGAAGCTGGAGTCGTTTGCAAGGTCAAAGCAATTAGAGGAGGTACGGATGGTGCCCAGTTGTCATTTATGGGATTACCTTGCCCGAATATCTTTGCAGGAGGACTGAATTTTCATGGCCGTCATGAATTTGTTCCTGTGCAGAGTATGGAAAAGGCCATGATGACCATTGTGAAGATAGCTGAAATTACAGCGAAAAAATAGTTGAATTATGGAACAGCATATCCCCACGCTGATACAGGATCTGGCCATGATATTGGTCGTGGCCGGTTTTGTATCCCTTCTTTTCAAGCGTTTGAAACAGCCGCTCGTCTTGGGTTACATAGTGGCTGGTTTTATCGCCGGACCGCATTTTGAGTATACTCCTTCTGTACAGGATGTGCACAGTATTGAGGTTTGGGCACAAATCGGAGTTATCGTGCTTCTGTTTACGCTCGGATTGGAATTCAGTTTCAAGAAGATTGTTAAAATGGGAGGTGCGCCGGTAATTGCTGCCCTGACCATCATTTTCTGTATGATATTCCTGGGGAGCGCAGTGGGGCATCTCTTTGGGTGGGGAAAGATGAATTGTATCTATCTGGGGGGTATGCTGGCCATGTCTTCAACAACGATCATTTACAAGGCTTTTCAGGATCTGGGCTTGTTGCAGAAGAAATTTGCCGGACTGGTTCTCAGTGTGTTGATACTTGAGGACATCCTGGCCATTGTATTGATGGTTCTTTTGTCTACATTGGCAGTCAGCAATAACATCGAAGGCCGTGAGATGATTTTTGCGATTCTGCATTTGCTGTTCTTCCTGGTGTTATGGTTTGTGGTCGGACTGTATTTTCTACCCAACCTTTTGCGTAGTTTTAAAAATCTGTTGAATGAAGAAACATTGCTGATTTTGTCTTTGGCATTATGTTTCGGAATGGCTGTGGTGGCTGTATATTCAGGATTTAGTGCGGCATTTGGGTCGTTTGTGGTTGGTTCCATATTGGCAGAAACCGTTGAAGCGGAACATATCGAGAGATTGGTTTCGCCGATTAAGGATCTGTTCGGTGCGATTTTCTTTGTATCGGTCGGCATGCTGGTAGACCCTCAGGTCCTTATCGAATATGCCGGCCCGATTATAGCCATAACTTTTACTATTCTTATAGGGCAGGCCGTGTTTGGTACATTGGGTTTTGTCTTGGCGGGACAGTCCTTGAAGGAAGCCATGAAGTGCGGATTCAGTATGTCTCAGATAGGTGAGTTTGCCTTTATTATAGCTTCGCTGGGTATGACGTTAAATGTAACGAGTGATTTCCTTTATCCTGTTGTAGTGGCAGTTTCCGTTATTACGACCTTCACTACACCCTATATGTTGAAGTTGGCAGAACCGGCATATAACGGGGTTTGCAGGGTCGTACCCCATACCTGGATCGCTTTTCTGGAAAGAATGACATCGGGTGGATTTACGGTTGGGCATCCCGGACATTGGAGAGAGCTGATCATGACAATGGTGCGTCAGATTGTTGTGTTTTCCATATTATGTATTACATTGATTACCTTGTCATTCCGTTTTCTGCTTCCTTTTTTGCGTGAAATAGTTCCTCATTGGTGGGCTAATGCATTGTGCGGAATCGTTACTTTGGTTTGTCTGTCTCCTTTCTTGAGGAGTATAATGGCACGTGGACAGCGTTCCAAAGTCTTCAGACTGTTGTGGAACGAGAACAGGGCTAACCGGTTACCTCTGATTTTTACCTTGATAGTTAGGGGAACAGTGGTTTGTGCTTTTGTGTTTTATATAATCAGATTTCTGGTTCCTTTTGCAGATGCACTGCTTTTGTTGTTTGCCATGCTGTTTGTCATAGCCATTTTGTTTTCAAGGCGATTGAAAATGAATGCCATCCACCTGGAAAAGAATTTTATGAATAACTTGAGGAGCAGAGAAATCAAGGCTCAGCAGGAAGGCAGGATGAAACCCAGTTATGCGGACGGTTTGTTGACACGTGATCTTCACCTGGCAGATCTGGAAATACCGGTTGATTCGGAATGGTGTGGCAAGATGTTGAATGATTTGAATCTGGGGCATTATTATAACATTAATATTGCTTCTATTATCCGTGGAACACGGCATATCAATATTCCTCGTGGAGATGATCAGCTTTTCCCAGGTGATAAGATACAGGTTATAGGCACAGACAGCCAGATTGACGCGTTTTCATGTGCATTGCAGCAGACACGTGTACAAGAGGATGCACATAATACGCAAATAGATCAGGAAATGATCCTCAGGCAGTTTGTGATTGAAGAAGGATCGGAATTTATCGGAGAAAAATTAAAGGACAGCGGAATACGAAACCGTTACCATTGTATGATAGTTGGTTATGAGAATGCTGATGGTATTCTGGAAAAACCGGATGTGGAACGGGTTTTCTGTAAGGAGGATGTATTATGGGTGGTAGGAGAGCGTAGTGCCTTGCGGGAACTGATGACCCGTTGATACACTACGCCTTAATATGGTTTATGACTCGGAGTCATCCTCGTCGTCCATGTCAAAATCAAAAAACAGATCATCCAGATATTCAGGAGTATTTGTGAATGAGTCCAGGCTTCTGCGTTCCTTCTTTGTGGGACGTCCTGTTCCCCGGGCTCTGTCAATGAATCCGCTGATTCTGTTCATTTCAAGCAGTTCATATTGTTCAGGAGGTGTCACGTTTTCCAGAATCTCTGGTATCAGTTTGGCTCCAACCCGTTTTTCAATGGTTTGTTTGATTTTGAAAGAGTAGGTGATAGGGGGCTTCTTGACATTGATGATGTCGCCGACTCTGACTGTACGTGATGGTTTAAGCTGTGCACCATTGAGTGAGATTTGCCCTTTTTTGCAGGCTGCTGCAGCCATCGATCTGGTTTTATAGATGCGGGCTGCCCACAACCATTTGTCTATTCTGGCTTCTTCCATTACGTTTTATTTTTTGTTGAAGTGATTCATCGTAAACTGGATTCCTGAAAGACAAAAGCTTTTAATCATTTCGTCAGCTACGGTCAGACGTTCCTCCATTGTTTGCAGATTCTCTTCTGTGAATTGCCCCAACACATAATCAACCTGGCCTCCGCGCGGAAAATCGTTTCCGATTCCGAATCTCAGACGGGCGTAAGCCTGTGTTCCTAAAACGGCAGCAATATGTTTCAGACCGTTATGTCCGCCATCACTACCGTTAGGCTTCATTCGTAAGGTTCCGAATGGGAGTGAAAGGTCATCAACAACTATAAGCAGACGCTCCAATGGGATGTTTTCCTGATTCATCCAGTATCTTACGGCGTTTCCGCTCAAATTCATGTAGGTGGATGGTTTCAGTAGAACAAGTTGCTGGCCTTTTACGGATAAGGTGGTTATTGCACCGTATCGTTTATCCTCAAAAACGAGATTGGACGCCTTGGCAAGGGCGTCCAATACTCTGAATCCTATATTGTGGCGGGTTCCGTCGTACTCTTTTCCGATGTTGCCCAATCCGACAATTAAATATTTCATATTCTACGTGGATAATCTGATTACTTATCTGCAGCTGCAGCTCTAGCACCACGAGTCATCTTAACCTGGCATACAACAACTTCCTTGCTGGTGATCAATTCCAGACCTTCGAAGTGAAGCTCACCAACCTTGATAGTCTTACCAAGACCCAAGTTTGTAACGTCGATCTCCAAACGCTCAGGGATGTTGGTGTAGATAGATTTAACTTTCAACTTACGTACAGAAGCTGCCAAACGACCACCGGCTTTAACACCTTCTGCAAGTCCTACCAACTTGATGGGCACTTCCATAACGATAGGCTTCTGATCTGTGATTTCATAGAAATCAACATGCAGAACGTTATCTTTTACAGGGTGGAACTGGATTTCCTTCAAAACAGCCTTGCACTCCTTGCCGTCGATGTTCAGATTTACGCTGTAGATGTCCGGTGAATAGATGAGGTTACGCAATTCGTCGTTAGTAGTTGTAAATGACAGAGCTACTGGAAGACCTTTTTCGTCTTTTGCTTCACCATAAAGATTACATGGAACACCGTTTGATTTGCGGATTTCACGACTTGCCTTTTTTCCGGTTGCAGTTCTTGCTGTACCTTTGATACTGATTTCTTTCATTTTAATTAAAATTTGTGTTACTCTAAATTAAGTGTTTTGCTTAATTCTCCATCACACGATGCGTAGCATCACAAAACGTGATGATGCGAAAAGCGGCTGCAAAGATACTCTTTTTTTCTTTTAAAAACAATTTTTTGTCCGCCTATTTTTTAGAAATCAATGTCCAGCTTGATTGAACCGGATTCATTTTCTTCCTTCAAAGCCTGTGAATTGCCTTCACGGATAAAGTTGATGGCATCCTGCATGCCATTCATGAAGTTTTCGAAGTCTTCCTGATAGAGGAATATCTTGTGTTTCTCGAAATTAATGCTTGGAGAGTCCTGGTCGCCTGACACCACTTTTTTGCTTTCTGTGATAGCCAGAAACATTTCGTCTTTGCGATTCTTCTTCACATCTACATAATAGATACGTTTTCCGGCCTTGATGGTCTTTGAGAAAACGATCTCTTTATCTGCCTCAATATTTTTCTTTTGCTCGTTCATACCATTATAAAATAAGAAATACGCCTCAAAATTGCTGATATTTTTTAAAACTTCCAAAAAAAAAGAGGAAAATATGCATTTTTTCGATATAAAATATTTAATTTTGCATACTTATTATACTTCTTTACTAGTCATGATTAACAGAGAAATCATTCGTTTGAAAATTGTTCAGATTACGTATGCTTATTACCAGAACGGGGGTAAGAATATCGATACGGCTGAGAAAGAACTTTTTTTTAGTCTGGCGAAGGCATATGATCTATACAATTATTTGTTGTTGTTAATGGTTGATATTAATCGTATTGCCATACGTAGCGTCGAAACGGCGCAAAACCGTTATAACCGTATTCATGAAGGTGAGCAGCCCAATACCAAGTTTATTGAAAACCGCTTTATCACGCAGCTGGAAGTCAATAAACAATTGCTCGAATTCCAGGAGAGTCAAAAACGGAACTGGAGCAATGAAGAGGAAGTCGTGCGTTCTTTGTATAATCAAATCATTGAAACGGATTATTATAAGGAATATATGGCAGATCCTACATTCTCTTATTCACAGGATCGCGAATTATGGCGGAAAATATATAAAAACATCATTTGCAATAACGAGCGTCTGGAAAGTCTGTTGGAGGACATGAGTCTTTATTGGAATGACGATAAATATATTGTTGATACATTCGTTCTGAAAACCATCAAGCGTTTTGATGAGTCTAAAGGAGCGGATCAGAAGTTGTTGCCGGAATTTAAGGATGAAGAGGACCGCGAGTTCGCGCATCGTCTGTTCCGCAACACCTTGTTGAATGCTGATTATTATCGCAAGCTGATTAGTGACAATACCAAGAATTGGGAGTTTAACCGTATTGCTCTGATGGATCTGGTGATAATGCAGATCGCATTGGCCGAAATCCAGACCTTCCCCAATATTCCTCTTAGCGTGTCACTTAATGAGTATGTTGATATTGCCAAGATGTACAGTACGCCAAGAAGCGGATCGTATGTCAATGGCTTGTTGGACTCTATTTCAAAGAAACTTATTGCGGAGAAGAAGATAATCAAAAAGTAATTAATAAATAAAACCGATTGAAAAATGAATGTACTGACAGTATTATTGCAGCAGCAGGGTAGTGGCATGTCTATGATCTTTATGATGATTGCCATTTTTGCGATCATGTATTTCTTTATGATACGCCCTCAGAACAAAAAGCAGAAGGAAATCCAGAACTTCCGTAACAGCATTACTCCCGGACAGGATATCGTTACCGCAGGAGGAATCTACGGTAAGGTAAAGGAAGTTAATGATGCCGACAATACATTGATGGTGGAAATAGCTTCAGGAGTGAAAATCAAGATATCTAAGAATTCTGTTTATGCCGGTGCACCTGTGGAAGGTACTGGTAAATAATAATGGATACGCTCAAGTATAAAAGATATTTTATTAAAGTCAAGAGAGCTTTGTTTGGACAAAAAAACAGAGAACTCTTGATTTTTTTGTTTTTTTTCCTGGTTTCGGCTTCTTTCTGGCTGTTGCAGACTTTAAACGAAACGTTTGATCTGGAACTCCATTTTCCATTGAAATTGGAAAATGTACCTTCGAACATAGTCATTACTTCTGATCTTCCAACCGAGGCAAAGATAATGGTGCGTGACAAGGGAACAGTATTGCTTCGCTATGTCTACGGGAAAGATGTCCAACCGGTTGTGTTGGATTATAAAAGTTACGATAAGGGTATTTCTTCCGGGCGTGTGATCGTTCCCGCTCAGGAAATATTGAAGACCATACAGACCAGATTCTTGAGTTCGACAAAAATAGTGCAGATCAAGCCGGATACGTTGGAGTACTATTTCAATAGAGGGGCAAGAAAAAAGGTGCCTGTCAGGTTGGTAGGTAAGGTTGAAACTTCCCCGGAGTATTATTTGAAAGATATAAATTGCAAACCTGATTCTGTTGTTGTTTTTGCTCCATTGGATATACTGGATACCATTACGACTGCTTATACCATGCGTGTGGATGTTTCGTCTCTTTCTGCAGATACTCAATTTGTGAAACGCCTGAGTATGGTTCGGGGTGCAAAGTTTGTGCCGTCCCAGATAGATGTGTCTTTGGGTGTAGATTTATATACGGAAAAGACAGTGGAGGTGCCTGTAGTGGGTGTGAACTTTCCGGCAAGTAAGGATCTGAGAACCTTTCCGTCAAAAGTAAAGGTGAGTTTCAGGGTCGGGATGAGCCGCTTCAAGCAGATTACTGCTGATGATTTTGTTCTTGCCGTGTCTTATGAAGAATTGATGAACAATAAAAACTCCAAAGTGCATTTGCGTTTGAAGTCGAAACCCGTAGGTGTTTCTAATGTAAAAATAGAGCCGCAGGAGGTTGATTATCTGATTGAACAGCTGACAGATGAATGATAAAATAATAAAGATCGGAATTACCGGTGGAATAGGTAGCGGAAAAACCTTTGTTTCGCGGTATCTCGAAAAGATGGGTATACCTGTATTCTATACCGATACGGTGGCCCGTGAGTTGATGAATAAGAGTCCGGAGATCCGTAATGCCATGATTGCTCTTTTGGGATGTCAGGCGTATGACAATGAAGGGAAGTTGAATAAACAGTTGGTTGCCAGTTTCCTTTTTTCCGATCCGGCTCATGCCAAGGCGGTTAATCATATTGTGCATCCGGTCGTGCGTCAGGCTTTTGAAGATTGGGTCCGTCGGTCCTCTGTAAGGTGTGTGGCTATGGAGTGTGCCATTTTGTATGAATCAGGATTTGACTGTTTGGTTGATTATGCCATCACGGTTACAGCGCCTTTGTCAGTCCGCTTGGAAAGGATTATAGACCGGGACAGTTGTTCGTTGGAACAGGCACAGGCAAGAATAAATGTTCAGATTTCTGAAGAAGAACGTTGTGCTAAAGCAGATTTTGTTCTGAATAATGACGGTTGTCAGTCTGTGCAGTCCCAGTTGCATGATTTCCTGAACCGTATTGGGGCGGAATAGCATGAACTCAGAATCTATTAAGTTTTTTTAGTCATAAGATTTTGAAGAAAACCATGTGAACAATTATCTTTGCACGAAATTATTAAGAACAAATCGTAAAAAAATTGAATATGTTAGAAACTATTTTAGCTATTTCTGGCAAACCGGGGCTTTATCGTCTGGTTTCCCGTGGAAATAGAAGTCTGATTGTAGAAACATTGGACGACGCAAAAAAAAGAATGCCGGCATTTGCTGCTGATAAGGTTATTTCTTTGGCTGATATTGCCATGTATGCAGAAGATGGTGAAGTACCTCTTCGTAAGGTGTTGAATTCTGTAAAGCAGAAAGAAAACGGTGAGGTTTCATCTTTTGATTATAAAAAGGCTTCCAATCAGGAGTTGGCTGCTTATTTTGCAGAAATCCTTCCGAATTATGATCGTGATCGCGTTTATCCTACAGATATTAAGAAACTGATCAGTTGGTATAATATTCTGATTAAGGCAGGTGTGACTGAGTTCGACGAAGCCTTGGCACCTACTGAGGGAGAAAATATCAGTGACCGGGCGTAATAATTCCGAATAATCCGGAGATTGATTGCGGGATGTAAATGAGCATTATTGATGATCATTTACATCCCGTTTTTTTGTGCCGGATGCCAGAATCGTTATTCCGGATTTGTGGATTGCTGGCGGTTTCCACTAATGAGAATCTTGTACGGACTATCTGATAATCATGTAGTTTTGAATTGGCGGAAGATGAATTAGAGATCTATGGTCCGGCATTTTGAAGATAATCAAAAAAGCAAAAAAAACTCGGAAAATTTGTTTTTTTGCTAAATATTCTTTTTATTTGCAAAACAAAATTATTAACTAAAACCCTATTGCCTATCGGAACACTCTTACTTAATAAATTGAATCGTTATGGAGAGTTTACAAAAGTTAGCTGATGAAATATTGGTGAGACTTTATGCCGAAGGTAATAATGCGGCTTTTGATGTGTTATTGGATCGTTGTGAGCAGAAAATATTTTCGTATATCATGTTTTTGTTGCATGATGAGGATATAGCGGAAGATATTTTTCAGGAAACCTTTATGAAAGCGATCGTCACGATACAGCAGGGGCGTTATACGGAAAATGGTAAATTTCAGGCATGGCTTACTCGAATCGCTCATAATCTTGTTATAGATTATTTCCGACAGAATAAAAGCGAAAACAATGTATCCAGTGAAGATATGGAATTTGATGTTTTCAACAATGTCAGTTTGTCAGAAGCTGACGTAGAAACTTCAATAGTACAGGATCAGGTTTTGTCTGATGTCCGCTTGTTGGTGAAACATTTGCCTGCAGCCCAAAAGGAAGTGGTTTATATGCGTTATTATCAGGATTTGTCCTTTAAGGAAATAGCAGATATCACAGGCGTAAGTATCAATACAGCGTTGGGGCGCATGCGGTATGCCTTGTTGAATCTTCGTAGAATGGCGACAAAACACAATGTCAGTTTGGCCATATCCTGAAAAGTACGGTAGAAATATAAAAAAAAGATTAAAACACTCTTTTACTGTAATAAAATAGATTTTAGTACGTTTATAAAGTAACTAAAATCTTATTGCTTATGAATATACGTCTACAGAACAACGTACCCCGACCTTCACGTAAAACCATAGCTTTTCTCAGACTGTTTGCCCGCAATTATCGCGAGCTTGAGACAGTTGATGGAGAGTTTGCCCGTATGATGTTAAAATAAAAAATAAGTATTTCTTGTCGGTGTTGTATATATTCGTTATATTTGTGTTTGTAACGAATAATTATGCTTGCTATGGAAAAGATGGTTGCTC
Source organism: uncultured Paraprevotella sp. (assembly GCA_900546665.1). Taxonomy (GTDB): domain Bacteria; phylum Bacteroidota; class Bacteroidia; order Bacteroidales; family Bacteroidaceae; genus Paraprevotella; species Paraprevotella stercorigallinarum. Next base: position 90,477 of record URDY01000007.1, read on the forward strand.
CTTCTCTACTTTCGGCAGATTTCGGAGATTTAAAAGGGGAAATGGAAATGATCAACCGGAGCGAATGCGACTGGTTGCATATCGATATTATGGACGGTGTTTTTGTACCCAATATTTCGTTCGGATTTCCTGTACTGAAGTATGTGGCCAAGTTGTGTAAAAAGCCGTTGGATGTGCATTTGATGATTGTACAGCCCGAAAAATTTATAAAGGAAGTTAAGGCCTTGGGAGCAATGTCCATGAATGTGCACTATGAAGCCTGCCCCCATTTGCATAGGGTCATACAGCAGATACATGATGAAGGTATGAAGGCAGGGGTGACTTTGAATCCGGCTACACCGGTTTCCTTGCTTTCGGATATTATTGACGAATTGGATATTGTCATGCTGATGTCGGTGAATCCGGGCTTTGGCGGTCAAAAATTCATTGAACATACTCTTGAGAAGGTCAGACAGTTACGCTCGATGATTACGTCACGTGGGGCACATGCTCTTATTGAAGTTGACGGTGGAGTAAATGAGCAGACCGGTGCCTTGTTGCGACAGGCAGGTACGGATGTGCTGGTTGCCGGAAGTGCGGTCTTTAATGCACCGGATCCTTTAGCTGCCATTCAAATGTTAAAGTCCTTATAATTATTTATATTGTCAGAGTTACTCCAAAAAGTTCCCTTTATAAGAGTCCTTTGTCCGCTGGTTATCGGTATTCTGATTGCTGACAAGTGGCGGATGAATTATGAGATATGGACAACGGACAGGTTGGTCTGTATGTCCGGTCTGTTATTGTTGGGGCTTTTTGTCCTTGTTGTAGTCCTGTTCAACAACAAACGGGGAAAAGGACTTTTGTCAGTGAGGGTTTATGGCTTGCTGATTGTCTTGTTCCTGTCTGTTTGGGGATTTTTCCGTTTCTTTGCTGACTGTCGGTCGGATTTGACTGGCTGCTATGGGAAGGAACGGGTTTATACCATACTTATAACCGGTACTCCGGAAAAGAAGCCTCGCAGTATAATGTGTGAGGGATTATTGTTGGCTGAAGATGGCATGCAGTCCGATAAGACCCGTCGCTTGCTGCTATACTTCCAGTGTGATTCTATTGCTGAAACCTTGAAGCTGGGAGATGGGATAACCTGTTATTCCAGTATCAGCAGGCCGCAGAATAAAGGAAATCCGGAGGAATTCGATTATGCCGGGTATTTGTTTCGTCAAGGCATACATGGGCAGGTCTTTTTATGGGGAGATCCATGGACTAAACTTTCCAAGTTTGAGTTGGACCGGTATGCTTTACCTTGGACAGAAAAGCTGAAGCTGAAAGCTTTGGGTTGGCGCGAACGGCTTATTGACCAGTATCGTCAATCAGGTCTTGGCGGAGAAGAGCTTTCTTTGTATTCGGCATTGACATTAGGTGATCAGTCCGAAATGCCTTCTTCTTTGAAGAAAATGTATTCTGCTGCCGGAGTAAGTCATATTTTGGCTTTGTCAGGTATGCACTTGTGTTATCTTGTAGCCTTATTTAACTTTTTCCTGTTTAAGTTCGAATATCGCCGTTGGATATCTTTGATTGTCAGCTTGGGTGCTTTCGGTTTGGTGTGGGGGTATTGTCTGATGGTCGGTTTTCCTTCTTCTTTGGTGAGAGCTTCCATCATGTACAGTCTGATGCTTATGGGACGTATGGTGGGGCGTAAAGGATTTTCGGTCAATTCTTTGGCAGCATCTGCTTTCGTCATGTTGAGTGTAAATCCCAACTGGTTGTTCGATATCGGTTTCCTGTTGTCATGTCTGGCCATGTGCGGGATTTTGGTGGGGATGCCCCGGTTTGTGGCTGCCGTAAAAGTAAAGAACAGATATGTACGGTTGGTTGTTGACAGTCTGGCCATGTCTTTTTGCGCCCAGTTGTTAACAGTGCCTTTGGTGGCTTATGTGTTTCATTCTGTTTCGTTGTATTCTGCGTTTGTTACTTTGGTATTGACGCCAATTACCGCTGTTCTGATTTACATGATGCCTTTACTGTGGACAGTTAATGTGATACTGCCTTGGGGAGCGGCATGGTTGGCGGGTATTTTAACCCTGTTGATCAAGCTGCAGCATCAGATATTGCAGCTGGTGGTAGAATTACCGGGTGCCGTACTGACCTGTTATCCGGATATTCGTGTGGTCATTCTGGTTTATCTGTTGTTGCTGATTTGGATGTGTCGTCCGTTTTTGTCTTTTGTATGGTGGGTAAGGAGCAATGTGTTTATTGTCGTTTTGCTGACAGGAGCGATGTATTATTCATACTGGCAGAAGGAAAGGCTTCAGCCTTCTTTGGTGTTTTATAATAATACTTCGTGTCCGGCAGCTCATCTTGTGAGGACTCGTGACAGGTCTTACCTGATACCGGTTCATGTAGACAGTGTGTCTGCCCACATGAGATATATAGCAGAATCTTACTGGGATAAATGCCTGAAGTCATATCCCCACCTGGTTGGAACAGGATATGATGACGGATATGTGCGTTGTTATCAAGGCATTGTATTTAGTCCGGATGTATCTTTTGTCGTTTTATCTGATGACCGATGGAATGCTTGTGTTCCCGGTTCACCGTTACGGATTGATTACCTTTATGTCTGTCGCGGATTTTATGGTAAACTGTCTTCTCTTCAGACCGTTTTCAGGCCGGGAACGGTGGTTTTGGATGCATCGCTTTCGAAGAGACAAAATGAAAGGCTGGCAGATGAGTGTCGCAGGCTGAAGTGGACTTTTTATGATATGCGTTTGTCCGGAGCGTTAAAAGTTCCTTTAAAATAAGAAAGACTTAAGATTTTTATCGTATATTTGTGCGTTCAAATGTATAAGTAATAGTTATGTTAGATAACCTTTTATCGGAGATCGAGCTGCATAGTCTTGAGGAAATGTGTGAGAAGGCGAAAAATGTGGTTTTAACCTGTCATGTTTCGCCGGATGGAGATGCTGTGGGTTCAATGCTGGCGTTTTATCATTTTTTGAATCGAAAGGGCAAGCAAGTGACAGCCGTTGCACCTAATGTCTTTCCTGATTTCTTGATGTGGATGCCGGCGGCAGATCAGATAAAGGTGTATGAGAAGCATGAGCAGGAAATTGATCCCTTGATCGATCAGGCGGATTTGTTTGTATGTCTGGATTTTAATTCTATGAGCAGGGCAGGAGCCTTGGGAGAATGCATATCGGCAACCAATGCGCCACGTATTATGATCGACCATCATCCTTATCCGTCTGATGAATTCCAGTTATCGCTTTCATTTCCCAAAATGAGTTCCACATGCGAATTGCTGTATCGCATTATTGTTCAGATGGATAAGGGACTGGAAGAGTTGACTGTGGATGAGGCCGTTTCCTTATATACGGGCATGATGACAGATACAGGCTGTTTTTCATACAATTCCAACCGTAGTGAGATCTACTATATAGTAGGGGATTTGTTAAAGAAGGGTATTGACAAAGACAGAATCTACAGAAATGTGTTTTACAACTATTCTGTTGAACGGTATCGTTTGCAGGGATATATGTTGTACGTCAAAATGGAGACATTTCCTGAGTATCATGCCGCATTGATGACATTGACCCAAGAAGAACAGAAACGTTTTTCGCACAAGAAAGGTGATACGGAAGGTTTCGTGAATATGCCTTTGCAGATCAAGGGTTACCGTCTTTCTGTTTTCTTGCGGGAGAATGCAGATACGGGTACAATCAGGGTCTCATTGCGGTCGGTTGATGATTTCCCGTGTAATCAGATGGCCGCTGAATTTTTCAACGGTGGAGGGCATTTGAATGCTTCTGGCGGTGAATTGTCCTGTAGTATGGATGAGGCTGTCGCTATTGTCCGTCAGGCCTTGAAAAAGTATGCAGCTTTATTGAAATAATCAAATAATATGATAAAAAGAACAATTAGAATGAAAGTGAATTGGAATATATGGATTGTTTTGTTGCTGGCCGGAATAGGTCTGTCTTCTTGTGATGACGGTGAGACTTATGCTGAACAGAGAGAAAAAGAGCAGGATGCTATCCAGGCATTTATTAATCGTGATGTGGCCATCTGCAATTCAGAAGGAGACACATTGATTCGTGTCGGAAAGATTAATGTGATTTCAGAATCTCAGTTTTATGCACAGGATAGTCTGACAAATCTGGCAAACAATGAATATGTTCAGTTTGACAATACCGGGGTTTATATGCAGATCGTCCGTAAAGGTGCAGGTGACAAGTTGAAACATGGGCAGACCAAGCGTCTGATCTGTCATTATACGGAATTCAATATATTGAGAGATTCTATCCAGACCACCAATAATGTCACTTACTGGCAGACTAATCCGGATATTATGGAAGTTACGAATAATTATGGCACGTTTACGGCATCCTTTAATACGAGTATTAATGGTGGAGGTGCCATGTACAGCTATTATGGTTCCAAGGCTGTGCCTGCCGGATGGCTTGTCCCTTTGACTTATATTAATATAGGACGACAAATCACGGAAGACGAGGAAATATCCAAGGTTCGTCTTATTGTCCCTCATACGCAAGGCCACAGTGATGCGTCTTCTAATGTATATCCTTGTTTTTATGAAATTACTTATCAGGAAATGATTTATTAATCATCAACTGAGAATAAGTCGCTGATAATCCCGTCGGACAGAAATAATCCCTTTCGGGTCAGTTTGAGCAAGCCGTCCTTGGTTTGCTCATTTTTTTTGTCTAGTTGCAGATTGCCGTTCTTGATGTGGAAAGAGGCCTGCTGCAGACAATAGTCTTTTAATCTTGTGCCAAATTCCATCTCGATAAAATGAAGGTCCGCTCCCCAGCAGGTTCGCAGCCTGGTCATGATGTAATCATTATATCGTGTTTGATTGTCGAGGTATTCACGGTCAATCCAGTCAGCATACTTAAAGTCAGACGGTTGTGTGCAGGATTGCATTTTTTCGATATATAGTTTGAGATCAGCAGTATTCCATTGCCTGCTTTTTCCATTATAAGAATGGGCTGAAGGGCCGCATCCCAGATAAGGAATGCTGTTCCAATAGCTGGAATTGTGACGTGAGTAATATCCCGATTTGGCAAAATTGGAAATTTCATAGTGTTGGAAGTGATGGTCGGACAGTTCGTCAATGAGCATATTGTACATGGTCAGACTGGTGTCTTCATCTGTTTCAGAAATAATTCCTTTTTCTTTGAGATTCCACAAAGCCGTATTTTCTTCATATATAAGTGCGTAGGCAGAGATATGCGGCACATCTAGTAGAAGGGCCTGGGTGATATTGCTTTGCCACTGTGATATGGTTTGTTCCGGCAAACCGTATATCAAGTCTATACTGATGTTGCTGAATCCGGCATTCTGGCAGTCTTTTACTGCTTTTATGGCTTGTTCGGCTGTATGTCTTCTGCGTAGGAAATGCAGTTCACGGTTGTTGAAAGTCTGTATGCCAATACTGATTCTGTTGATGGGGAAAGACTGTAATTCTTTTATTTTTTCGGTGGTCAGATCGTCCGGATTGGCCTCCAGAGTAATTTCTGCTTCACTGCTGATTCGGTAAGTGTGATATAGAGCTGAAAAAATACGTTCCAGTTGTGATGCATCCAGCGTTGAGGGAGTTCCACCTCCCAGATAAATGGTTTTTATTTCTGCCGGTTCGGAAAATTCATCTTGAAGATAACCGGCACGCAGAGTCAGTTCTTTTACGAGTGCTTTAATATAAGCTTCTTTTGCTTCATGGTGGGTAGTGGAATAAAAATCGCAGTAAATACATCTGCTCTGACAAAATGGGATGTGTATGTAGATGCCGGCCATATCAAATGATTTGTATTGAAACGGTTACAAAGGTATAATAAAAAAACGAAAGGAAAGTGTGTTGAAGAACATAAGTAATAAATGTACCATTAAATTGCTTTTATCCCTATTTTTCTCTACATTTAATCCCGAATTTGTAATCTTAAAAAACAATGCAATGAAAGTTTATCAAACTAACGAGATTAAAAACATAGCCCTCTTGGGAAATGACGGTTCAGGTAAAACCACACTAACAGAAGCTTTATTATACGAAAGCGGATTGATCAAACGCCGTGGTAGAATCACAGCAAAAAATACAGTAAGTGATTATTTTCCAGTTGAACAAGAATATGGTTACTCTGTCTTTTCAACTGTTTTTCATGTAGAGTGGAATAATAAGAAATTAAATATAATAGATTGTCCGGGATCTGATGATTTTGTCGGCAGTGCGCTAACAGCATTGAATGTGACTGATACAGCCATATTGTTGCTTAACGGTCAGTATGGTCCGGAGGTTGGTACACAGAACCATTTCCGGTATACAGAAAAACTGGGTAAGCCGGTTATATTCCTGGTGAATCAGCTGGATGATGAGAAATGTGATTATGATGCCATATTGGAGCAACTGATTTCCATTTATGGCAATAAGGTCGTTCCTGTACAGTATCCGATCAAGACAGGTCCTGATTTTAATGCCTTGATTGATGTGCTGTTGATGAAAAAATATTCTTGGAATCCGGAAGGTGGTGCTCCAATTATTGAGGATATTCCGGCAGACCAGATGGAAAAAGCGATGGAAATGCATAAGGCTCTTGTAGAGGCTGCTGCAGAGAACGATGAGACTTTGATGGAAAAATTCTTCGACAGCGAAACTCTTACAGAGGATGAAATGCGTGAAGGTATACGTAAGGGTTTGGCGTCACGCGGCATGTTCCCGGTATTTTGTGTGTGTGCCGGAAAAGATATGGGTGTACGCCGATTGATGGAATTCCTGGGTAATGTGGTGCCTTTTGTTGATGAAATGCCTAAAGTGCATAATACGCGTGGAATGGAAGTTGTGCCGGACTCAAACGGTCCGACCTCATTATATTTCTTTAAGACGGGTGTGGAACCACATATCGGTGAGGTTCAGTATTTCAAAGTGATGAGCGGTAAGGTGCATGAAGGAGATGACCTTAACAATGCAGACAGAGGCTCAAAAGAAAGAATGTCTCAGCTCTTTGTATGTGCAGGAGCAAACAGAATCAAAGTGGAAGAACTGGTTGCAGGTGATATCGGCTGTACAGTGAAACTGAAAGATGTAAAGACCGGCAATACGCTGAATGACAAGAATTGTGAGAACCGTTTCAACTTTATCAAATATCCGAATCCCAAATATACCCGTGCTGTAAAGGCTGTGAATGAAGCGGAGACGGAAAAAATGATGAATGCATTGAATCGTATGAAGGAAGAAGATCCAACATGGATGATTGAGCAGAGCAAGGAATTGCGTCAGATCTTGGTTCATGGTCAGGGAGAATTCCATTTGCGTACGTTGAAATGGCGTATGGAAAATAACGAAAAGATAGCCATCAAATTTGAAGAACCCCGTATTCCTTATCGTGAAACCATTACCAAGGCTGCACGTGCTGACTATCGTCATAAAAAGCAATCTGGAGGTGCCGGACAGTTTGGTGAGGTACATCTTATTGTAGAACCTTATTATGAAGGCATGCCTGATCCTGATGTATATCGTTTCAATGGTCAGGAATATCGTGTGACAGTGAAGAGTAAGGAAGAAGTTTCATTGGAATGGGGCGGAAAACTGGTATTTATCAATTCAGTGGTAGGTGGAGCTATTGATGCCCGTTTCATGCCGGCGATATTGAAAGGTGTCATGCAGAGGATGGAGCAAGGACCGCTTACAGGAAGCTATGCGCGTGATGTCCGCGTGATTGTATACGATGGAAAAATGCACCCTGTAGATTCAAATGAATTATCATTTATGTTGGCTGGACGCAATGCCTTCAGCATGGCATTCAAAGAGGCCGGTCCTAAGATTCTTGAACCAATATATGATGTAGAAGTCTTTGTTCCAAGCGATAGAATGGGAGATGTGATGGGTGATCTTCAGGGACGTCGTGGAATGATATTGGGTATGACCAGTGAAAATGGTTACGAAAAGCTGGTTGCAAAAGTTCCTTTAAAGGAAATGTCCAACTATTGCACTTCTTTGAGTTCCATTACCGGTGGTCGCGCTTCCTTTATTATGAAGTTTGCCAGCTATGAACTGGTTCCTTCAGATGTTCAGGAACGCCTGATGAGAGATTTCGAAGCCAACCAGGCTAAAGAAGAATAACAGTCTGTCAGACAATAAAAATGATAGGGTCATTCAAGCACTTGAATGGCCCTATCTTTAAAATGATTGTCTTGTAAAATGCTCGTATCAGGCATTTTGTCTTTCTTGTAAGTTAAATATGTTAAAAACAAGCGGATCTATCCGTTTTTTTAGTCGCAACATAAAAACTTCTTGTTTATATTTGCTTATATGAAAAAGTCAACGATTTGGATAGTCAGTATCATTATAGGAGTGTCGTTTGTTGGCCTCCTGTATTTGCAAATGCGTTATATTCGTCAAATGATTAAAATGCGTAAGGAACAGTTTGACGAATCGGTCATCCGGAGTCTGGATCAGGCTTCCAGAAATCTAGAACAGAACGAGACGTTCCGTTATCTGGAGCAGATCAGTCGGGAATCGATGAAAGATACGGATTCAGTCATGACTGTATACCGGGGAGCAAAGAAGTTTATTACCCAAACAACGAAATATTCTATTTCCGGTCAGGGTAATCAGATGATTTCCTCTTTTGAGTTGCAGACGAAGATCAAGCACCCTTCAGCAATTCCCAAGGTGTTGCGCTTTAAAAGTTCAAATTCCATATCAGAAGCTTCCAAAAACTTTCAGGAACATGTGAAGAATGCTTATGTTTATCAGAAGGGCTTGTTGGATGAAGTGGTTTACAATATATTGTATACGGCCAGTGACCGTCCTTTGACAGAAAGGGTTAATTTCAAGTTGTTGGATCAGGATATCCGATATGCATTGGAGAACAATGGTATAAGTATGCCTTATCACTTTACGGTTTCAACAAGTGACGGTCGTGAAGTTTACAGATGCCCTGATTATGAGGAGAAGGGAGAAGATTATTCGTATTCACAGATTCTTTTCCGTAATGATCCTTCAAACAGAATGGGTATTGTGAAGATTCATTTTCCTGATATGAATTCCTATTTGATGGGAACGGCGCGTATGATGATTCCTGCTATTGCTTTCACTATCATCCTGTTTGTGACATTCGTATTTACGATATATGTAATTTTCAGACAGAAAAAGGTGACAGAAATGAAAAATGATTTCATAAATAACATGACGCATGAATTCAAAACACCGATATCTTCCATTTCATTGGCTGCGCAAATGTTGAGTGACCAGTCTATAAAGAAGAGTGAGGCCATGTATGAGAGTCTGTCACGGGTGATTAATGATGAAACCAAACGTTTACGTTTTCAAGTAGAGAAAGTGTTGCAGATGTCTTTATATGACCGTGATAACATTGCTTTCAAACAGAAAGTACTGGATGCCAACGTGCTGTTGGAAGGCGTCATCAAAACATTCAATCTGAAGGTCACCCAAAACGGTGGTGAGATTTCTTCTGATCTGCAGGCTGAAAATGCTTCCATCTATGTGGACGAGATGCATTTCACTAATGTAATCTTCAATCTGATGGATAATGCGGTGAAATATAAGAGGGACGATGTTGCTCTTCATTTGAATGTCCGTACATGGAATGCAGGTAACAAGATCAATATATCCATAGAAGATAATGGAATCGGTATCCAAAAGGATGATTTGAAACATATCTTCGATAAGTTCTATAGGGTACATACCGGCAACAAGCACGATGTTAAAGGATTTGGTTTGGGTCTGGCTTATGTGAAGAAGATTGTCAGCCTGCAGAAAGGCACGATTCAGGCTGAGAGTGAATACGGACAAGGTACGAAATTTATAATAACATTACCAATATTATTAAACAATTGACAATTATGGACGAGAAATTGCGAATATTACTTTGTGAGGATGATGAAAGTCTGGGTATGTTGCTCAGAGAGTATCTTCAGGCTAAAGGTTACGAGGCAGAACTCTATCCTGATGGTGATGCCGGATACAAGGCCTTCCTGAAAGGAAAATATGATATGTGTGTGTTTGACGTGATGATGCCTAAGAAAGATGGTTTTGCACTGGCTCAGGAGATCAGACAGGTCAATACGGAGATTCCTATTATCTTCCTTACAGCCAAGAATCTGAAAGAAGATATTTTCGACGGATTCAAGATCGGAGCAGATGACTATATTACGAAACCTTTCTCAATGGAGGAGCTGGTGTTCCGTATGGAAGCTATCCTGCGTCGTGTTAAAGGTAAGAAGGTAAAGGAAGTCAATGTATACAAGCTTGGAAAGTTCACTTTCGATACTCAGCGTCAGATTCTGGCAATAGGAGACAAGCAGACCAAGTTGACGACAAAGGAAAGCGAATTGCTTTCACTCCTTTGTGCTCATGCCAATGATGTTCTTCAGAGAGAACTGGCATTGAAGACCATTTGGATTGACGACAATTATTTCAATGCCAGAAGCATGGATGTGTATATTACCAAGTTGCGTAAGCATCTTAAAGATGACCCATCTATCGAAATCAATAATGTGCATGGCAAGGGTTACAGATTGATTGTGCCTACTGAAGAAGAGTAAGTCTAATTGAAAGGAGACATCAACCAGGAGACATGTTTCTTGTATTAACTGGTTTTTGTTTCTGACAGGCTTAAATATACTGTCAGGTTTCTTGTGAAAAGAGGCCTGACATTTTTGTATCTGAATGAAATTTGTCAATTGGATGAAAAAGAGAGGTCGATATTGTTTTCTATATAGGGATTCCTTTCTGTGGCTTTTCAATTGGTTGAAAAACGTTTTTTTATCATTCAAATGACCTGTAAACATAAAAAAAGTGTGTCCGTTGGGACACACTTTTTTATATTCTCATATTGATATATTAAGCTTCTTCTGCTACTACTTCGAAAGGAATTTCTACAGATACTTCCTTGTGGAGTTTTACTGTAGCTTTGTAAGAACCAACTTCCTTAACATCCTTTACAACGATGATCTTACGGTCGATGTTGAAGCCCAATTTCTGCAGCTCGTCTGCAATCTGAAGGCTGTTAACAGATCCGTAGATAACGCCAGTAGCGCTGACCTTAGTTGCAATGGTCAATGAAACTTCTGACAGTTTGCCAGCCAATTCCAAAGCGTCATTCTTGATCTTCTCAAGCTTGTGAGCGCGCTGCTTCAATTCTTCAGCCAAAACTTTCTTTGCTGATTCAGATGCAATAACACCTTTACCTGTAGGGATAAGGTAGTTACGGCCGTATCCAGACTTTACATTTACAATATCGTTCTTGTAACCCAAGCCGATTACGTCTTCTTTCAATATAATTTCCATACTTAACCCTCCTTTATTATTTCATCATATCAGTTACAAATGGAAGAAGAGCCAAGTGACGTGCTCTCTTTACAGCCTGAGCTACACGACGCTGATACTTCAATGAAGTTCCAGTAATACGACGTGGAAGGATCTTACCCTGCTCATTCAAGAATTTCTTCAAGAATTCAGGATCCTTGTAATCGATATACTTAATGCCGCTCTTTTTGAAACGACAGTACTTTTTCTTTTTAACGTCGACAGTCGGCGGAGTCAAATATCTGATTTCTGATTGCTGTGTCATGATTTAGTCCTCCTTTTTAGTTTTGTTACTTCTTCTCTTTTCCGCGTATTCGATAGCATATTTCTCCAACTTGATAGTCAAGTAGCGAAGAACTTTTTCGTCACGACGGAAATTAATTTCCAATGTTTTGATTACTTCTGGCTGAGCCTTGAACTCCATCAGGATGTAGAAGCCGGTAGACTTCTTTTCAATAGGATAAGCCAGTTTCTTAAGGCCCCAGTTTTCTTCGTTGACAATTTCAGCACCGTTGTCGGTCAGGATCGTTCTAAACTTGTTGACCGCTTCCTTCATCTGGTCGTCAGACAAAACGGGAGTTAAAATGAAAACGGTTTCGTATTGATTCATAATACGTTAAATAAATAATTAATAAATACTTTGCTAAAATGCGGTGCAAAGTTAGGTTTTATTTTAGAAATATCAAAGCTTTAGCATATCTTTTTAAGGTAATTTTTAAAATTGAGCTGTTTGTTCGGGGAATAGTTTCAGAGTGGTTTAAATATAATTAACTAAGAACCTGATGGAGATTTATTCAAAAATGCTCTATCTTTGTATAATTGAATAATGATTACTGAAATGAGTGAACGATTTAATTTTGATGTCAAGTTGATTTTTGCCATATTGAACGGAAAGGTTTCTGCAGCAATCAATCGCAAATTATATCAAAATTTCCGCACTCATAATATCGATTTAACTCCAGAACAGTGGACGGTCTTGCTTTATTTATGGGAAAAGGATGGGGTTACCCAGCAGGAGTTATGTAATGCCACATTTAAGGATAAGCCGAGCATGACTCGTCTGATAGATATCATGGAGCGTTTGAATCTGGTCGTAAGAATAGCCAGTAAGACTGATCGGCGTACCAATTTGATTTACCTTACCATAAACGGTCGTGAATTGGAGGAAAAGGCACGCTATGTGGCCAACAAAACGCTGAAGGAAGCTCTTCGCGGACTTACAATAGAGGAATTGAGTATAAGTCAGGAGGTTTTAAGAAAGGTTTTCCTGAATGCAAAAAGTTAAAAATGCATCCGTGGTTTTTTTTTTTTTTATTTTTTTTTGTGTTTTAATAATTTTTTTTTTATTTTTTTAATATATTTTAAAACTTAAAAAAATAGTAATACAATGAATAATTTTTTTTAAAATTTATGGCTTTTGTTAATCATTCTCGGAGTGATTGTTCTGTGTTTGAGCTATGCTTTCAATTGGGTAGATTATAACTGGGTAGGAGGAGTTTCTTTCCTGATAATGGTGATCGGCCTTATTGTACATATAGTAATGAACAAACGAATTCAGGACTAACACAGCCTTTGACTTATGATGTCAGCCTGGCATTGATTTTTTATCAGTGTGGGTTGAAGAAATTCTTGAGACAAGTTTGAAAAGGTTATAGGCGGCAGATATCCATAGTTTTGGATGTATGCCGTTTTTTTATGTCTCGTGGTGAATGAAAATATGGGGGAAGGGTATGTGGTAGGGTATATAACGCAAAAGAGACCACATTCTCATGCGGTCTCTTCGTGTTTTTAGTTCGTATGTTCTTGTAACTGAAAATTATTCAGCAACAGGAGCTTCAGCAGCAACAGTTGAATCTGCAACAGCAGCAGAGTCAGCCATCAAAGTGTCAGCCTCAACAGTTTCGATAGCTACAGTGTCTACACATACTGAATCAGAATCAGTTGCAGTAGCTGCCTGCTGAGTTTTGTTGCCACAAGATGCGAAAGAAATAGCTGCGAAAGCTACGAACATAAATGCTAACTTTTTCATTTTTTTTGCTTTTTAAATCTGTAAAACAATCAATTGCTTATTAAAACACTGCAAAGGTATATACTTTTTTGATATGTTGTTCTCTTTTAACCAATTTTTTTTTGCTTTTTTCTCCTTGTTTTTTGTAATTATCTGAAATACAATAAGATATTAAGTGTTAAATTTTCAATTCTTTTTTTAGAGTCTAAGTGGTTGGGTGGTTCTATGGCATAAATTCTTTATAAAAGGCTTTCTTTTGGCCTGAAGAGTTTTTTTATGTTTGAAGAATATATGTACCTTTGTAACATTAAAGTAATCTAGCAGCGGGATATGACAGATACATCTATATTAGAAGGAAAAAAAGCAGCTTATTTCACTCTGGGGTGTAAATTGAACTTTGCAGAGACTTCTTCTGTTGGCAAAATGTTGAAAGAAAAAGGTGTGCAGACAGTCCAGTCTGGAGAGCAGGCTGATATTTGTGTGGTTAATACATGTTCGGTAACAGAAGTGGCCGATCACAAATGCCGTCAGGCAATACATAAGATGATTAAGAATCATCCCGGTGCTTTTGTTGTGGTGACTGGGTGTTATGCCCAACTTAAACCTCAGCAGATAGGAGAGATTGATGGTGTGGATTTAGTGCTTGGAGCAGAGCAGAAAGGGGATTTGGTACGTTTTCTTGAAGAACGTTTGCCATTGCATGACCGTGGGGAACTTAACGGGACGGCGTGTCAGAGTGTGCTGGCTACTCCGGTAAAGGATATCCGTACTTTTGTACCTTCCTGTTCGGGGGATGACCGTACGAGGTATTTTCTGAAAGTGCAGGATGGGTGTGATTACTTCTGTTCCTATTGTACAATTCCTTTTGCCCGTGGACGCAGTCGTAATGGAACAGTTGCTTCTTTGGTAGATCAGGCCAGACAAGTGGCAGAAGATGGAGGAAAGGAGATAGTTCTGACCGGAGTAAATATTGGAGATTTTGGCAAAACAACAGGAGAAAGCTTTCTGGATCTGGTGAAAGCATTGGATCAGGTAGAGGGGATTGCTCGTTACAGAATCTCGTCAATAGAGCCTAATTTGCTGACTGACGACGTTTTGGAATACTGTGCACATTCACGTGCTTTTATGCCGCATTTTCATATTCCTCTGCAAAGTGGAAGTGACAGTGTGTTGAAGTTAATGCGCCGGCGTTATACAGCCGAGTTTTTCGCAGAAAAAATAGCCCGGGTGAAGGAGTTGATGCCGGATGCCTTTATTGGTGTGGATGTGATAGTGGGTATGCGCGGAGAGACGGACGATTGCTTTGAAGAGACTTATCGTTTTCTAGAAAATCTGGATGTAAGCCAGTTGCATGTTTTCAGCTATTCGGAACGCCCCGGTACGCAGGCTCTAAAAATAACACCAATAGTGTCACCGGAAGAGAAACATGTCAGAAGCCAAAGGCTGTTGGCACTGTCGGCTGCCAAGTTGAAAGAATTCTATTCACGGTATGTCGGAAAAGAATCTGTAGTTTTGTTGGAACGTTCCAAAAACAGTGAGGTCATGCATGGTTTTACTCCTAATTATATAAGGGTGGAAATGCCGGTATCCGGAACGTTGACAGATAATGCACTGGTGAAGGTGCGGTTGGGTGAATATAATGCAGATGGTACTGCCTTGTGTGCTTCAGAAATATAATAATAGAGGAATGGATAAGGTTGCAGTAGTGATATTGAACTGGAATGGAGCCGAACTGATGAAACGGTTTCTTCCGAGTGTTTTGAAATATACGCGAGGGCGTGTTTATGTGGCTGATAACGCTTCGACAGATCATTCACTCGATATGCTCAAAACTGATTTTCCGGATGTCGGTATTATTTGTCTCGATCAGAATTATGGCTTTGCAGAAGGGTATAACCGGGCGTTGGCTTCTGTGGAGGCTGAATATTTCGTTTTGCTTAATTCGGATGTTGAGTTGAAATCAGATTGGATTACGCCAATGCTGGAATACATGGAAGTTCATCCACAAGTGGCAGTATGTCAACCTAAAATATTAGGACAGACATCTCCTGATAGCTTCGAATATGCCGGCGCCTGTGGTGGTTTTCTGGATGCTTTGGGTTATCCGTATTGCAGAGGAAGAATCTTTAATTCTGTAGAGAAAGACAACGGGCAGTATGACAGTGTATTACCCATATTTTGGGCGACTGGTGCAGCCATGATGGTCAGGGCACAGGTTTATAGAGATAATGGCGGTTTGGATGGGCGTTTCTTTGCTCATATGGAAGAGATTGATTTTTGTTGGCGGTTGCGGAGCAGGGGATATGGCATTGTTTGTATTCCGACGAGCGTGGTGTATCATGTGGGCGGCGGAACACTTCCGCAAAAAAATCCCAGAAAGACTTTCCTGAACTTTCGGAACAATTTGTATATGTTGTACAAGAACTTGTCTGACGAACAGCTGAAATCTGTCATGCGTCAACGGGTATTGTTGGATATCTTGGCAGCTTTGCAGTTTTTGATGAAAGGTGAGTGGGGCAGTTCTAAGGCAATATTCGAAGCTTATCATGTATTTTATAAGAATAAGAAATCGTTTTTAAAATCGCGTCGTGAAAATATGGCCAAGACCATATTGAAAACGGTACCGGAACAATATCCGTACAGCATATTGTGGGAGTATTATGTCAGGCGTCATAAGACATTTGTGGAAATAAGAGATTAATAATTATATTTTTGTTTTTTTAGCAGAAAATTTGTTTGCGAATAAAAAAAATAGTATATTTGCTTTTGAATTTAACAAATAATAAGATTTGAAACGTCAATCGCTAATATTGTTTTGTTTATTGTTAATTTTGTCTTCTTGTCAGTGGCATTTCAGTTCTTGGTTTTCAGATGAAACCGGTCAGGAAGGCAAAATTTACCGTTATGACCGTCTTGTAGATGAATTTGTGTCGCTGAACAGTTTTTCGGCTCTTCAGCGTATGAATACGGAATA
This sequence comes from uncultured Paraprevotella sp., assembly GCA_900546665.1. Lineage (GTDB taxonomy): Bacteria > Bacteroidota > Bacteroidia > Bacteroidales > Bacteroidaceae > Paraprevotella > Paraprevotella stercorigallinarum. The sequence continues at coordinate 106,776 of URDY01000007.1, forward strand.
TCCTCAGGAAACTCGTCTCCTGATAGAGGATGTGTTGGAAATAGGCCATGTTCAGGACAGTCATATAGAACAGCGTTTGCGCGAATTTTATCTGGATTCAACAATGCAGGTCTTGTTCGAGGCAGTACATCAGGAATTTGGTGATTTGCATCGTGAAGAGGCAGAATTGGGTAGGGTCTTCAAGAAACTTAAGGATATAGATCCTGATTTCTGCATTCCTCATCTGTATTCTCAAATATCAGGCTTGAATCAGAGTATTGTAGTAGGTGACAGTGTATTGGGGATCAGCCTGGATAAATATTTGGGTGAGGATTTTCCTTTGTACAAGAAATATTATTATGCTTGTCAGCGCCGTCAGTTTAAGCGTGAACGCATTGTGCCGGATGTACTTTATTATTATTTGAGTAATGAGTATCCTTTGTCATTGACGCATAATCATACCTTCCTGGATTTTATGGTAGACTATGGTAAGTTGACCTGGGTCGTAGCCAAGTTGAGAAATGTGTCGCCTTTTGAGCAGGCAGGCATATCTGAAGAAAGAGAACAGCTTTACCGTCAATATGAGCAGACCGGGTGGCAATGGATCATGCAGCATGATGCCTTGCAGACAACAGATCTTACGGTGATACGTGAGTTTATGGCACCACGGCCGCAAGGTGGTGAAAGAGTGGCCGGAATGCCCGGACAGATCGGTATCTGGTACGGGATAAAAATAGTTGATAGTTTTATGAAAAAGAATTCCGATGTGACCATAAAAGATTTATTGTATATGACAGACTATCGTGCTCTTTATGAGAAATCGGCATTTAAACTGAAAAAATAGAAACAGATGGAAACTGCTTTATATTTGATTCCTGTAACATTGGGTGAAACTCCGGTGTCGCAGGTCCTTCCTGATTATAATAGGGAAATGATCTTGCAGATCAAACATTTTATTGTGGAAGACATACGTTCAGCCCGACGTTTTTTGAAGAAGGTGGACAAGAATATAGATATAGACAGTCTGACATTTTTTTCAATCGGCAAGCATGCATCGCATGATGATTACGTATCATATCTCAAACCTTTGGAACAAGGGGTTTCTATGGGGATTATTTCTGAGGCTGGTTGTCCGGCTGTAGCAGATCCAGGAGCAGATATTGTAGCAATAGCGCAGCGTAAAGGGTTGCGGGTAATTCCTTTAGTGGGTCCGTCTTCTATTATTTTGTCTGTGATGGCATCTGGTTTCAACGGGCAAAGCTTTGCTTTTAACGGTTATCTGCCGATAGATGCGTCAGACCGGACACGCAAGATTAAAATACTAGAACAGAGGGTGTATGCGGAACATCAGACACAGATTTTTATAGAGACTCCTTATCGCAATGCCAAATTGTTTGCAGAAATCTTGCAGACTTGTAAGCCACAGACAAGGTTGTGTGTGGCTGCGGGCATTACTTGTGCAGAGGAATATATAAAAACTCATTCCATTCAGGAGTGGAAAAAAATGACGTTGCCAGATCTTTCAAAAATCCCTGCAATATTTCTGATCTATAAATAATGGTCTAAATTTGAAACTAAACTGGAATTATTTAAATGCAATATATTAAAAGACTTTGTTATTTATGTATGCTGATGCTGTTTGTCAGCTGTAAGTCTGCTGGTATGTTGCAGGTTTCTGGCGATGGAAAGAAAAGTATCCAGAGACTGTCTTCGGATACATTGTTTATGAACTATTTGAAGTCAAAGAATCTACCTATAGTGGCAGGTAATCAGTTGACTTTGTTGACTTCTGGAGAAGATAAGTTCAGGCTTCTTTTTGAAGATATCCGTAAGGCACGCCATCATATCCATCTGGAATATTTTAATTTCCGGAATGACTCCATTGGTTATGCTTTGTTTTCCTTGCTTAGTGAGAAGGCAAAACAAGGGGTGGATGTGCGGGTAATTTTTGATGATTTCGGTAATAAGTCGAATAACCGGCCTTTGAAAAAACGCCATTTGCGGCTTCTTAACGAGAGAGGAGTAGAGATTATTCAGTTTGATCCTATAGCTTTTCCCTATGTGAATCATGTATTCAGTCGTGATCATCAGAAAATCGCTGTCATAGATGGTCTGACTGGTTATGTGGGAGGGATGAATGTAGCTGATTATTATATTAAAGGATTGGAAGAAGTCGGCGAATGGCATGATGTGCATTTGCGTATAGAAGGGCCTGTCGTGAAGGAGCTTCAAAAGGACTTTCTGGTAATGTGGAATAAGGAAACCGGACAAGATCTTTTGTTGGAAACATATTTGCCCGAAACTCCGGAAACTGTATCTGACAGTTTGAGTAGCGGGCGTCGTGTGGCTATAGTTCAGCGTGTACCTCATTCAGCTCCTAAGATCATGCGTCAGTGTTATATTGCAGCTATTAAATCTGCACGTGATTCGGTCAGAATTATCAATCCTTATTTTGTTCCACCGTTGAGAATCAGGCGAGCTTTGAAAAATGCAGTTCAACGTGGTGTGAAAGTTGAAATCATGATTCCGGGAAAATCGGATATACCTTTCACTCCTGAGGCTGGTTTTTATTATGCTAATAAAATGCGAAAATATGGAGCGCAGGTCTATGTTTTCAATAATGGGTTTCATCATTCAAAGGTGATGATGATAGATGGGCTTTATTCAACAGTCGGAAGTACGAATCTGGACAGTCGCAGTCTGCGTCATGATTATGAGGTCAATGCTTTTGTTTTTGATAAGACGCTTACTGCTGAACTTGATGCCATGTTTCATCATGATTTGTCGTATTGTAAACTTTATACAAAGGAGGAGCATGCCGATAAGGGGGTATGGAGACGTTTTGTGGGTTGGTTTGCTCATTTGTTCACCTTATTGTTATAGATTTAAGGACAAGACTGGAAGAAAATGCCAATCCCCTTTTATTGTCGGGGTTTGAAAACGGACGTATTTGCTAATATTTTATATATCAGACGGGATTAAGTTTAAATTATATAAAAGTAAGCAGATTAAAGTTTTATGGTCAGAAATGAACCATTTTACTTCCTATTCAGACAATAGCTTATTCATGAGAAATGGTGATATTTGTGGCGAGCAATAAAAGAATAAGAATTATGAGCAACACCATTTCATCTAATATCACGAGTTTGTGTTCAGTCCTTTCAAAACTTGGACGTAGTACATTTGATGAACTTCAGAAAGCGACCAGGCTGAAAGATACAGATCTTTGTTTGGCTATCTGTTCTCTTGTGAATGATGGCAGACTGAGTTTGCAACGTTTTCATAATGCCGTATATTATGAATTAAAGTAGTATAGGGATAAAAATATTCGGGACGTGTAAAACTCTTTTTTTCGGAGATTTTACACGTCCCTTTTGATATGATCAAATCTTTTTTTATTGATTGGTTGATGCGTATTTCTTACAGAATAATCCAGTAGATACAAGACCTAATGCAACAAATAAGATTCCTACCAGAGCTGGATATTCATAAGTAAGTCCGGCACGAATCGGAAGTCCTCCGCAGTATGCTCCAACAGCATTGCCCAGATTGAAAGCAATTTGCACCATGGCTGCTCCCATCAGTTCGCCGCCTTTAGAATAACGGATAAATAGAAGTTGCTGGGGAGACGATACGCCAAAAAGGCAAGCCGTACATACACACATGGCTAATACTGCTATGATGGCATGATGAGATGCCATGAATACAGTAAGGAGTCCGGCGAGCATGAGTATTTGAATACCAAAGATTGTTCGTCCGGGTGTATATTTATCTGAAAGTTTACCGCCAAGCAGATTGCCTATACACATGCTTCCACCTGCTAAAATCATAAGCATGGTGATTTCTGATGTAGCGAATCCGGCAACATGGTTCATAAGCGGACTGATATAGCTGTACCAGCAGAAAATTCCTCCATTACCCAATGTGGTAGTAGCGGCAATAAGCCATGGAGCCGGATGTTTCAAAAAGCGGAATTGTCCTTTGAACCCTGTATCCGGCAATGGTTCCATTCGTGGTATCCAACGGTATAGAAAATAAAAGGTGAAAAGTCCCCAAAAACTGTTGAAAACAAATACACCTCTCCATGATATGATATCACTTAGCCAGGTTCCTACAGGAATGCCTATCAAATTAGCCACTGTCATACCTGAACACATAATGGCTATAGCTGATGAACTTTTGCCGCGTGGGGCCAGTCGGTCAGCCACAATTGACCCTACGCCGAAATAAGCACCATGAGGCAGTCCGGAGATGAATCTGCATAGGATAGCCTGGGTAAGAGATGCTGAAAACGACATCAATAGATTACCTGTAAAGTAAATCAGCATAAGGGCTAGCAAAATCTGGTGTAGCGGACGTTTGCGGGCTATTAAAATGACCAGTGGTGCTCCGAAACAGACTCCAATAGCATAAGCGGAAATCAGAAAACCGGCTTGTGGAATATTACATTGCAGGGTTTGTGCTGTATATGGTAATATACTCATCATGACAAATTCGGACATGCCGAGTCCGAATGTACCAAAGGCTAACGCCGTAAGACTTTTTTTCATATTGTGGATTTTATTAAATGCCAGGGAGAGATCTTGTTAGTGTGAGATTTCTGTGTAATATTGTTGAAAGGCATTATACAGGCATCTGGCCAGTTCTTTTTGTCCCTTCTTGGATTTGAGATAATTTTCTTCTTCTTTATTGGATATGAAGCCTATTTCTGTCAGTATGCTGGGCATTCTGGTTTTTCTCAAAACAGCGAAATTGGCAGTTTTTACCCCTCTGTTTTTTCTGCCGGCTTCATAGGTGTATTGGATTTGTATGAGTCTGGCCAGACGTTCGCTCCTGCTCCCTCGGGCTGATGGATGAATAAATGTTTCAGTGCCTTCAGCCCAACCTCGGGCTGAATTGGCATGGATGGACATAAAAAGATCCGCATTGAAAAAGTTGGCCATACCGGCTCTATCGTCCAGTGAAACATATTCATCGTCAGTACGGGTCATGATAACTTCTACATTTTTACAGTTTTTTCTGATCAGTTTACTGAATCGTCGGGCTGTTTGTATGGTCAAGTCTTTTTCGTGGGATTTTCTGCCGGACGCTCCCAGGTCTCTTCCACCGTGGCCGGCATCAATGACCAGAACGAAAGGAGGTCTGTTTGCATGACGAGACGTTCGGCAACTCGTCGTAACCAAAGTGAGCAGGCATAATGTCAGAAAGGTAAGAACCTGCCAGATGTTATAAGATTTCATCTTGTCGTATATTCTTTATTATAAAGGCATTGTGAGCTGTTCCTGACTGGCAGCCAGTTTCTGTATGCCGTCTTCATGGGCATTGAGGCGTGCGCGCAGTTCAGCAATTTGTGTCTGTATAATGGACTCTTCGTGTTCCATTCTTGCAATTTCTGAATTGAGGGTGGCTGTTCGGTTTTCTCTTTCCGAATCAATAGTGCCACCACTGGCTTGATGCGCAGCTAAAATCATGCTTGCATCTTCAGTGCGTGCTTCTGCCAACATTTTTTTCAGAGTTATTTCCCGTATTGATTGTCTGACAGAATTCCAATCGGTAGAACTTTTGAAGGTTTGTTCTATTTCTGCATATTGTATGGGAGAATGTTGTGAATTGTATTTCCTGATCCATAGATCCAGTTCGGAATGTTCCTCGGCGCTTTGGGCTTCCAGTATTTTGTTGCAGTCGTCAATATGTTGCAGATAGCCTTTTTGGAATAAATATTCTCCATACAGTTCTTTATTGTGGTTATGAGCTTCAATTCGTGCCTGGTCTGCTTCCTGAATTAGAGCAAACAGAGTCATGCAGTAAGCTTTGACGTCACCTTCAGGAAAATTTTTGATGATTTGTTCCTGTTCCAGTTTAAGAACTTCCTGTAACCTTTCCAGTTCTTTTTTCAGATATTCCTTTTGTTTTTCTACAAATGAAGTCTGTGATTTGACCAATTCGGTAGCCATACGTTGTTTGATACAAGCTTCCCGGTAAGTAGCAGTTTCTGTTTTGAGTTGTGCATATTTATCCATTTGTTGCTGGATATAGATATACAGGTTTTCCGGACTGTCTTTCCATGTCTTATACCAATTGCTGAGGTTTATTGTATGGTCTATTTCTTCATAAAGTGTACTATAAGAGCTGTTTGTACGACTCATGGACTGCTGAAGCTGTTCCACGTGATGAGCGAGAACCTGACATGCAGTGTTTGTTTCGTTGAGTCGTATGATAAGGTTGTTTTTTTCCTGTTCTTTTTCGGTCAGCTTTTCATTGAGGGCATTGATATTGGACTGGTGATAATTGAAGGTGTCCAATTCTTTTTGGGCGTTTTCTGCATCCAGACCGGTTTTTTCGATAAGCTGTTGCAGCATACTTCTGCGTGCTTCCAGATTAGTACTTGGTGAGCATTCGTTGAATGACCGGTCCAAAGGGATAAATGCGCTCCAGTTGGCTACGTTACTTTGTTGGATTTTCTTATAGATAATCAGAGCCTGATAAGAAACCTCAAGTTTGCCTTCTTCTATAGCTTGCTCTCGTTTAAGTTCAGCCAGTTTCTTTTCTGTGAGTTTCAGTTCATTGGCGGCTTGTTCATATTCGGTTTTCATTTCCCCGATCAATTTACTTTGTTCCAAAATGGTATCGGAATGATAGGGGTGATGTGTAGCGCCGCATACACAGCAGTTGCAGCCCTCTTGCAAGTCCTTGCGCAATTGCATGACATCCTGACTCTTGCTGAGTGTATAGGCGTATTTAAGTTCTTCGCACTGTTTTCTCATGGCCGATACTTCTATTTCCAGTTTGGAAATATCGGTCTGAAGCGTTTCATTGTGCATTTGCATTCTGGTAATTTCCAGACTTTTTTCGTCGATAAGTATGTAGCCTTTTGATATTTGTTCCCACAACTGGTTGGCATTATAGAGTTGTTCCATTTTGCTTTTCAGCGTCATGGCACGTTGTTGCAGGGTATAACTGTTCATACCTACAATGCTCTTTTGATGTACTTGCAACTCGCTTTGTAGGGTTTTTATGTGGGCATCAGCATCTTTTGATGCCATAAACAGTTTGTTTAGTTTTTCGTTTTCTTCATTCTGTTTTTTCAGACTTGTTTCAAGCTGTTGTTGCAATTCTTCTTTTCGTTTCTTCAGTGAAAACAGAAATTTAAGTTTGGCTAATATGGTTTCGCCGCTTTCGATCATTTTTTGCAATGAATTCATGTTTTGCAAGGCCTGTTGCTTTTCAGCATATACGGCTTCCGTTTTTTTCTGTTCGTTTTCAGCTTCAAGAACTGCTTGCTTGAGTGGATTGAGAGTCAGCAACGTTTGTTCCAATTGCTCTTTCAATTCTTTTATTCTTGCATTATATTCGTATATATTAGCCTGTAAATGATAACCGTCTGCTATGAGATTTTGGGCGTTGACAGCTTGGCTCACGGCTTCGGTGTATTCTTTTTCCTTTTGTTCAACCGTTTTGAGAGAATTCGTATAGACTGATTCCTGGTTCGTTGTATTATGAAGCTGTTTTTTGCTGCTTTCTCTTTGTTCACTCCAAGCCTTTTCTATGACTTTAATTCTTTCATAATTACCCAAAACGGCTTCGAATGCCTCAAACTGTTCAAGTGATCTTATTTCGGTCAGATAGGCATTGTATTTTTTATTTATTTCAAGGTATGCAGCTTTTTGCTTATTGAGGTTGTTTAGAAGAATTTCAAATTGATAAATCCACTTTTTCTCTTCTTGTAGATCTTCTATTGTCTGTATGATATTGTTTAATTTGGTCTGCAGAAGTCGGATGCGTTCCTGAATCTTAAGTTGTTCGTTTTCATCCAAAATATGTTCGCCTACTTTTTGTCGTTTGGCTTCCAAATAAGCCCAATGACGAAACAGTTTACGCAAAACATCCGGTATTTCAGTACCGTATTGCTCTGAAAACCATTGTTGTGCCGCCTCTTCCGGAGTCAGATCGTTGCGTGTCGGATTATTGACTCCATTTGATTCATTTTGAATGGTTTGAGGTTCTTTTTCCATCATTTTCGGAGTCTCTTTATGTGTATTTCTTTGGAAAAGTTTCATACGACAGTTTCTTCATGTTAAGCGTGCAAATTTAAGAATAAAAAATGTTTTGTGCTAGAAACAGGTATTATAAATGAAAATAAAATCGTAGAATGAAAAAAAAATAGTAAATTTGCCGTAGAATCATTAAATTTAGTGAAAAAATGGCAACAAAACCAGGTATTCCAAAAGGAACCCGAGACTTTTCTCCTGTAGAGATGGCGAAAAGAAATTATATTTTCGATACAATACGCAGTGTTTATGCCCTTTATGGTTTTCAGCAGATCGAGACACCTGCAATGGAAAATCTTTCTACATTGATGGGGAAATATGGCGAAGAGGGAGATAAATTGTTATTTAAAATATTAAATTCCGGTAATTTTCTTGCTGGTATTCAAAAAGATGAAATAGAAGAAAGCAACACAAATAAACTGGCTTCCCGTTTGTGTGAAAAAGGGTTGAGATATGATCTGACTGTTCCTTTTGCCCGCTATGTTGTACAGCATAGAGATGAACTGACTTTGCCTTTCAAGCGTTACCAGATTCAGCCCGTGTGGCGTGCGGATCGTCCCCAAAAAGGACGGTATAGAGAGTTTTATCAGTGTGATGCCGATGTGGTAGGCAGTGATTCTTTGCTTAATGAAGTGGAACTTATGCAGATTGTGGATACTGTTTTCTCCAAATTCGGTATCAGAGTCTGTATCAAGCTAAATAATCGTAAGATTTTGAGTGGTATTGCAGAGATTATCGGTGAAGCTGACAAGATTGTAGATATTACAGTGGCTATTGATAAACTTGATAAAATAGGACTTGATAATGTCAATGCGGAACTTGCAGCTTGCGGTATCAGTCAGGAAGCCATAGAAAAATTACAACCTATTATCCTTTTGAAGGGTACAAATGCTGAGAAACTGAAGACCATGTCTGACTTGTTGGCTACAAGTGAGACAGGATTAAAGGGGGTAGAGGAATGTGAATTTGTACTTAATTCACTGAAGACTGTCGGTTTGAAGAATCAGATAGAACTCGATTTGACCTTGGCACGTGGCTTGAATTATTATACGGGGTGTATTTTTGAGGTAAAGGCACTTGATGTTGAAATCGGCAGTATTACAGGTGGAGGCCGTTATGATAATCTGACAGGAATTTTCGGATTGCCGGGATTAAGCGGTGTAGGTATTTCTTTTGGTGCAGACCGTATCTTTGATGTGCTGAACCAGTTGGATCTGTATCCTCAGGAAACGATTACTGGTACAGAATTGCTGTTTGTCAATTTCGGTCAGAAAGAAGTATCGTACAGTCTGCCCATTATTGCAAAGGTGCGTGAGGCTGGTGTACGTTGTGAAATCTATCCGGACAGTGTGAAGATGAAAAAGCAGATGAGTTATGCCAACGCAAAACAAATACCGTTTGTTGCAATTGTAGGAGAGAACGAGATGCAGGAGGGGAAAGTAACGCTCAAGAATATGACAACCGGTGAACAGTCTTTAGTTACTCCTGAAGATCTGATAATTACCGTTAAAGCTTGATAATCTGTTTTCCAAAAAATAAAAATGCCGTTATCTTTGTTCTGAATGAAGATAACGGCGTTTATTATGAAAAGATTATTGCAGTTTTTTTTAAGTTTGTTTGGTATCAGCTTATTGGCTGGATATACATTGTCGGGTGTGAAAGCTCAGGAAGTTTTTGATCCAATGGCTTTCAGAATAGATGTGACTCACATGATTCCTCAGGCATATCCTTCTCGTACTTTGAGTTATGGCTATTTCCTGAAGGTACATCATGATTCTGTGCAGGTCAGCTTGCCGTATATGGGGCGTGTTTATCAGCCTGAGATGAATGACGAAGGTTTGCAGTTCGATTTGCCTTATGAACACTTTAAGATTGAAAATGGACGCAAGGAGTCGAAGCAGGTCTGTTTTACCGTGAAGAAAAGCTTTATTCAATATCGTTTTCAGATTACAGTCTGGCCCAACGGCCGTGCTGACATATTTCTTTCACCAAGTAATGCTCAAGCCGTATCTTATGACGGAGACTTGACCGGAACAGGAAAATAAAGGCATGTAGGAGACAGAAGGTTATTCATTGATGGTGACAGACAATTTGTCTATTCTGGCACCATCCATGTCTATGACTTCAAAATTGAATTTATGCCATTGCAGTTGTTCGCCGCATGAAGGGATATGTTGAAGCTTTTCCAACAATAAGCCTGCTACGGTCGTATATTCGACATCTTTATACAAATCTTCAGACTTGAAGAAACAAAGAAAGTCATAAAATGGGCATTGTCCGTCAACAAGCCATTCTTCTTTTTCATTCCTTTTGATAATATCCGGATTTTCAGTTCCTTCTTCCACATATCCGACTAGACCGTCAAGAATGTCTTTCAATGTGACTATGCCCTGACATGTGCCGAATTCATCGCAAACCATGGCTCTGGTGAATTTTTCTTTTTTCATGAGTTCCAAAACCTTGTATACAGGCATGTTTTCATGTATAAACTTGACATCATGGAGAATGTCTTTTATTTTAAAATCAGGACGGTTGATTTGTAATATCAGATCCTTAAGATAGATGATGCCCTGTATCTCGTCCGGATTGCCTTCTGCTACGGGGTAAACGTTATAGATATGACTTTCCAGTGTATGACGGATTTCGTCACTGGACATGTTCAGATCCATCCATACCAAATCGTTTTTATGGGTCATAATGGAACTGACTTTCAAATCGCCCATTAAGAATACCCGTTGTACGATATCTTGTTCTACGGGTTGAACTTCTCCTTCTTCGCGGCCTTCCTGTATCATGGATTTGATTTCTTCTTCTGTCACTTTGTTGCCGGTTGATTTTATTCCCAAAAGATTGAATATGACAGAAGTACTCTTAGCGAGTAACCACACAAACGGTGAAGCTATTTTAGAGAGTGCGTTCATGGGGCGTGCCACGAAAAGAGACATCTTGGTAGCAGCACTCAAACCTATGCGTTTGGGGACAAGCTCACCAAATATAATGGAAAGATAGGTTACTGCAAAAACAATAATAGTCTGAGCTAAAGTTTCACTGTAACGTGTGGAAACACCCCAGTCTTCGAGGATGTCACCAAGGCTTACACCGAGTGTTTTGCCTGAATATATACCAGTTAGAATACCGATCAGAGTGATGCCTATTTGAATTGTTGAAAGAAAACGATCAGGCTCGTTAGCTAATTTAATGGCAGTCTGGGCTGCTTTGTTACCTTTTCGTGCTTCATTGTTGAGGCTGGATTTTCTGGCAGAGATGACTGCTATTTCCGACATGGCAAAAATGCCATTAAGTAAAATAAGAATTAAAATGATAATAATTTCGTTCATGTAGTTTTATCGTGAATATTTTTCGCAAATATACTTAACTTGCAATGATGGTGAAAAAATATACTGTTAACAAAAGTATATAAAGTAAAAACAACACTAAAAATAATAGTGGAAATTAAACATTAAAAGATTATATCCATCCAAAAAATGACCTTAAACTAAGCTATATGAAAAGAGGAATTCTTTTATGTTTATTTTTTATTATATCACTTTGGGTAGGAGCGAGTGAGAATGCTTCTGATTCAGTTAGTTATAAGCTGACTGTCAGAGGGATGGTTTATGAACGTCAGACTTTGGATCCTATGATAGGTGCCAGTGTGCAACTTTTCAATATGAAAGGTGATATTGTAAAATCAGCTGTAACTTCAGATAAGGGCAGTTATATTTTACCCGATATACCATCAGGGTCATATCAGATGAAATTTTCGTATGTAGGTTTTGATTCTCAGACACTAACTGTTAAATTACCACAGAAATCAGGTAATTTTAAGGCATCAGATGTGCTTTTGCGTGAAAGTTCTCAATGGTTGAAGGAGGCCGTTGTGACAGCAAAAGCAGCAGAAATGACAGTTGTGGAAGATACGGTTATGTATCATGCCAATGCTTATACTGTTCCGGAAGGTTCTGTGGTAGAGGAACTGATAAAAAAGTTACCGGGAGTAGAAATAGAAGACGGTAAGATTACGGTCAATGGTAAAGAAGTATCTCAAATATTGGTTGATGGCAAGGAGTTTTTCGGAACAGACAAAGAGATCACTTTGAAAAATCTGCCGGCTGATATTGTTGATAAAATCAAAACGTATGAGAAAAAAAGTGATAATGCACGGATTTCGGGAATAGATGATGGAAATGAGCAGACGGTTATAGATTTGAGTGTCAAGGAAGATAAGAAAAAAGGTTGGTTTGGCAATATTGATGGTGCCTATGGTACTCATGATCGTTATGACGGGCGTATTAACGTCAATCGTTTTACTGGTGATCGTCGTTTCTCTTTGATTGGAAATGCCAATAACACCCGGGGAGGCGGACAACGGTCTGATCAGTCTGGTGGACTTAATTTTTATAGTAATTCAGAAAAATTGGAGGTTAATGGCAATGTCCGGCTTAACACTTCGCAGAATAACAATGCATCATGGGGCAGTTCCCAGTCTTTTGAGAATTCAGATGCAGCTTATTCCAATTGGCGTAACAACTCTTCCGGAAACTCAATCGGTTCAGGAATGGATGTTAAGTTGGAATGGCGACCGGACACAATGACAAATGTGCTGTTCCGTTCAAATCTCTCACAGAATAAGAACAGAAATCATTCGAATAATGAATCAGCTACATTTAACGATGATCCGTATCTTTACAGTCAGGAAGCAGATCCTTTGAATTATCTGGAATATCTGAAGGATATGATTGGGGTTAATCACAATCTGAATGGCTCTTCTTCTAAAGGGCATTCTTGGAATGGCAATGGCTCGTTGTCATATAATCGCAGGATGGCCAAGAAAGGCCGTAATCTTAATATCAGGTTAGGGGGAGGCTTTGGAGAGAATGTGAATGAGTCCGGTTCGTATTCACAAATTGACTATTATCAGATATTGGCGGCCAATGGCGGAGATTCTGTTTACCATAAAGTGCAATTTAATGAATCGTCAAATAATAATCATCAAATTAATACGGGAATATCGTATAGTGAGCCCCTTAATGAGACAACTTTTCTTCAGTTCTCTTATAATTTCAGTTTCCGTTATCAGAATAATGACAGGACGGTTTGTTCGTTATTCGATCCCTGGATAGCTTATTGGGGAGTTGGAGTTGATGATTATATGGATTGGAAGTCAAAGGCGGAACCGGATATAGATCAGTGCAGATATGTGGAAAACAAATATTATAACCACGATATTCGTTTACAGGTCAGAATGAACCGTACTAAATATAATTTGACGGCTGGTGTGAATATTCAGCCGCAGAAATCAGTAGTAGAATATACTAAAGGAAAAAAGGATTATCATATCGGCCGAACGGTAGTCAATGCTGCACCAACAGCTAATTTCCGTTATCGTTTTGCCCGTCAGGAACAGTTCCGTTTTACTTATCGGGGTAATACAGGACAACCGGGTATGACGGACTTGATACCAGACACGTTAAATAATGCCAATCCTTTGAATATTCGTCTTGGTAATGCTGAACTGAAACCGTCTTTTACCCATCAAATAAGAGCCGATTATAATAAGTTCATACAGGAACATCAGCGTTCGTATGCTTTTGGAGGGGATTTCAGGACGACTCAGAATGCCGTGAGTAGTCGTACTGAATATAATCCTCTTACCGGAGGACGTATTACGAAACCGGAGAATATCAATGGTAATTGGAATGCATCTGGTTATTTTAATTTTAATACTGCATTCCGTGATGACCGTTTCCGTATAAATGCTAATTCCAGCGTCAACTATACAAATGCTGTCGGTTTTGTATATCAGTATAGTACTAAAGAAACGGTTAAGAACCGTACGGGAAGTTTGTCTGCCCGTGAGAATGTGAGAGGGGCTTTCAGAAACGAGTGGCTGGAAGTGGCTGTCCATGGATCTGTTCGTTATAATCATTCCCGTAGTACTTCTGCTTCAGCTTCTAATTTGGATACCTATGCTTTCAATTATGGAGGAAGTACACAGATGGATTTACCTTGGGATGTGACCATATCTACAGATATAACGAATAATTGCAGACGGGGTTATAGTGAAGCTTCGATGAATACGGATGAACTGATTTGGAATATGCAGCTGTCTAAGCAGTTTTTAAAAGGAAATGCTGCAACTTTGAGTTTCCGTTGGTATGATATTCTTGCTCAAAGAAGTAATGTACGGCGTAATGTAAGTGCCTTTTCTCGAACAGACTCAAGTTCAGAAAATATTTATAGTTACTGTATGTTGCATTTTATATACAGGTTTAATGTTTTCGGGGGAAAGTCATCAAGACGCGAACAGAAAGATTTCGAAAGAAACCGACCGGATCATAAAAGAGGGACTCCCAAACATTTGCGGCAGGCGGAGAGAGGATAACATCAGATGGTAATCAAAAGAACAGATTAGTTTGCAGAGTTGTCGGTTTCTGCTTATCTTTGTAAAAGCATAAAATGAAATAGAGACAATTGTGCCAATTATGCAAAAACAGCAAATTAAAGATTATCTGTATTTAAAGGCTGAACCGAAGTATGCTGCATTCGCTTCTTCCTTAATTCCAAAGGAGCAAAGATTGATCGGGGTGAGGCTTCCGGAACTGAGAAAGTTGGCAGGTGAGTTGGCAAAGGGCGATTTCCGGGCATATCTTTCAGAGGCAGATGATGAGACTTTTGAGGAAATCCTGTTGCAGGGAATGGTTATTGGTAAAGCTAATATGCCTTTTGAGGAACAAATGAATCTTATGACTTGTTATGTTTCTAAAATTTCAAATTGGTCTCTTTGTGACTCTGCTTGTGCAGGATTTAAATTTGTACGAAAACAGAGAGCATACGTATGGGAGTTTTTGCGTCCGTATTGGGAAAGTCGGAATGAATTTGAGCAGCGCTTTGCTGTAGTTATGCTGATGGATCATTTTATAACGGATGAATTTATAGATCGTTTGATCTCGCTTTGGCCTGAGATCAATCCGGCCGGATATTATGCTTCTATGGCTGTAGCGTGGGCTGTTTCTGTTTGCTTTGTTAAGTATCCGGATTTGACTTTACCTTTGTTGGAAAATAAGCTTTTGGATACGGAGACTCATTTACGTACAATACAGAAAATACTGGATTCAAAAAGGGTAGACGAGAACGTAAAGACACATTTAAGAGCATTAAAATAGTTGGATCTAATGTAATTTGTATGTATGTAATGAATATTGATTGCAGAAATGGTGTCTCTGTCTCATTTTTTTGCAGTTTTACATTGAAACGTATTGATATTTAATTGATTATACTTTATCTCTGATTAGGGGAAAAAGATATTTGAATAGGTCGGATTAGTTTAACTGGAAAATAATATGACTATAAGAAAGCTATTAGGATCGGTAATTGCATTGGTAGTGGTAGGAACGGCAGGTTATCGTTATCTGTTTCATCAGATTCCACTGGATTTGAATGATGTCGTCAGATCTGAATATACGAAAAAGCAGTCTTCTGATGATATGGTGGCTGAAGTGGGCTTACCGGAATTGACAAGATCCCGTTCAGAAAAAATAATTCAGCATACAGGGTATACCGTATCATATAATGATGAATTAAAGTTGCCTAATTGGGTTGCTTGGGTCTTGACTCCCGAACGCTTTAATGATGTGGTAAGTCGAACGGATGATTTCCTGCCGGATCCGGAGGTAGAAGATCCTGTAACCACGGATGATTATAAACATTCCGGATATGATCGTGGACACATGTGTCCGGCGGCAGATAATAAATGGAATGAACAGGCTATGAAGGAGAGTTTTTATATGACGAATATTTGTCCTCAGAATCATAATTTGAACAGAGGAGACTGGAAAGAATTGGAAGATGCCTGTCGGGAGTGGACATACCAGAACAAGACCTTGTATGTAGTTTGTGGTCCCTTATTATATGATCGTAAACATAAGACGATAGGTCAGCATAAAGTTGTAGTTCCAGACGCTTTTTATAAGGTAGTGTTGAGCCTTACTCCCCCTAAGGCAATAGGATTTATATATAAGAATACTTCAGGTAATAAACCACTGGATGCTTATGTTAATTCTGTTGATCAGGTAGAGCGTTTGACCGGAATTGATTTCTTTCCGGATCTTCCGGATTCTGTAGAACAGGAAGTAGAGGCCGAATGTGAGATTAATGATTGGGAGTTTCCATCTCATTAAATTGGTTTGTTTTTCGGATGTGTCTGTTGCGGAATTGTTCCATAAGATGGTGACAAAGTATCAATACCCAGAACATACAAAAGAAACTCACTCCTGATATCGCATTGTCAAGTCCTAAAGGAGCAAATGGAATGGCACAGAAAGAGAAAAGCAGACAATAGGTCAGGAGTTTCTGATGATGAAAAATATGTAGAAGTAATGTTCTTCTTTGTTTTGATATCAGAAAATAGATGGTGGTCAGCACAGCGAAAATGAAAACTTTTGTTTCCCAAAGTTGTGTAAGGCCATCTGTTGTATGACAGGATAACATGTGCCAATTGTGAAAAATAGCGGAATTAAAGTAGGCTGATTTCAGGATGGCGAGGGTTGTGCCAATAACGAAACCGATAACCATAGGCCAGCAGGCCAGTCTGAATAATCGCTCGCGTTGTAGGTATGACAGCATAAGGAAACTCAGGCATAAGGGAATGGTAATGCTATCGTGAGTGTAGCTGCAGAAAATGCCCATTAATAGCATTAGAAAATATCCGTATTTGAAATCCTTTGTTGAAATGCGGTTATACTGGGAGATGAAAAAGGGAACTATACAGATGGAAAACAGTTCCATGATCGCTATTTCGTCTCTGTAAAAGAACTTATAGGATTCGGGACAAAATAAAAGGATAAATACTGCTGTTCCTATGATACCTGTTGTAGTTTTGTTTGTATGGGCGATATGTCCTACCAGATAGACCAGAAGGGTGAACAAAAGGGCAGACAGTGTGACAATGAATTCCGGTTGCCATATAAACCCTCCTTGTTTGGGGAGTAGAGCCAAAGTGAGCCCCATGATTATAAATATAAATAGGTAAGCAGGTATAATACGCATGCGTTTGAGGTTATTTGTTGCAAATGTACGGATAATTTTTTTGTTTTTAAATTGTCAGTGATGTCAGATTGCTGTTTATAGAATAAAAAACTCTTTTTTCGACTGTTTTCGAGTAATATTATTGTCTTTTTCAGGTATAATGACTGGTTGTGGAATGAATGGCAGAAAAAATGCCAGTTTTTGGCAGTTGAAATGACAGTATGTCACTTTTACTGGTTTGGCACGTTTTTAGTAGAATAAGGAATAGAATTCATAAAAAGAAATCAATTAATAAAAATACACAATGATGAACATTAAACCATTGGCAGACCGCGTGTTGATAGAACCCGCTCCTGCAGAGACAAAAACTATTGGTGGTATTATTATTCCCGATACAGCAAAAGAAAAACCATTGCAGGGTACAATCGTGGCTGTAGGAAACGGAACTAAAGATGAAGAAATGGTTCTGAAAGTAGGTGATACCGTACTTTACGGAAAATATGCCGGCACGGAAGTTGAGCTGGAAGGTACCAAGTACCTCATTATGCGTCAGAGCGATGTAGTAGCTATTTTAGGCTAAGGTATTTGTTTTTTAACATTGGACATTTAAATCAGATAAGAAAATGGCAAAAGAAATAAAATTCAATATAGAAGCCCGCGAGCAGATGAAGCAGGGCGTTGATCAGTTGGCTAACGCCGTAAAGGTTACACTTGGTCCTAAAGGACGTAATGTCATTATCGAAAAGAAATTTGGTGCACCACATATTACAAAAGACGGTGTTACTGTAGCTAAGGAAATCGAATTGGCTGATGCGTTCCAGAACGCAGGTGCACAGTTGGTAAAGAGTGTAGCCAGCAAGACAGGAGACGATGCAGGTGATGGAACAACTACGGCTACTGTTTTGGCACAAAGCATTGTTAGCGTTGGTTTGAAGAATGTAGCAGCTGGTGCCAATCCAATGGATTTGAAACGTGGTATTGACAAGGCTGTAGCTAAGGTCGTAGAATATATCAAATCACAGGCAGAACAGGTAGGTGATGATTATAGTAAGATAGAGCAGGTAGCTACTGTCAGTGCCAATAATGATCCCGAAATCGGTAAACTTCTGGCTGATGCCATGCAGAAAGTAAGTAAGGATGGTGTAATTACGATAGAGGAAGCTAAAGGTCGTGATACTACGATTGGTGTAGTAGAAGGTATGCAGTTCGATCGTGGTTATTTGTCAGCTTACTTTGTGACAGATACTGAGAAGATGGAATGTGTGATGGAGAATCCGTATATCCTGATCTATGACAAGAAAATATCTAATTTGAAAGATTTCTTGCCTATCCTTGAGCCGGCTGTTCAGAGCGGACGTCCTTTGCTGGTTATCGCAGAGGATGTTGATAGCGAAGCTTTGACTACATTGGTTGTTAACCGTCTTCGTAGCCAGTTGAAGATTTGTGCTGTTAAAGCGCCAGGATTTGGTGATCGTCGTAAAGCCATGCTTGAAGATATCGCAGTATTGACTGGTGGCGTGGTAATCAGTGAAGAGAAAGGCTTGAAGTTGGAGCAGGCTACTATTGAAATGTTAGGTTCTTGTGACAAGGTAACTATTTCCAAGGATAATACGACTATTGTCAACGGTCATGGACAGAGTGAACTTATCAAGGATCGTGTTAATCAGATCAAGAATGAGATCGCCAACACAAAGAGCGACTATGATAAGGAGAAACTTCAGGAGCGTTTGGCTAAACTGAGCGGTGGTGTAGCTGTACTTTATGTAGGTGCACCAAGTGAAGTGGAAATGAAGGAGAAGAAAGACCGTGTAGATGACGCTTTGTGCGCAACTCGTGCTGCTATTGAAGAAGGAATCATCGCAGGTGGAGGTGTTGCATATATCCGTGCAACTTCTGTTCTGGATGATCTGAAAGGTGATAACGCAGACGAAACGACTGGTATTAACATTGTAAAGCGTGCAATCGAAGAGCCGTTGCGTCAGATTGTCGAAAATGCAGGTCTTGAAGGTTCTGTAGTTGTAGAAAAAGTTCGTCAGGGTGAAGGTGACTTTGGTTACAATGCTCGTGAGGACAAATATGAGAATCTTAAGGCTAGCGGTATCATTGACCCGGCTAAGGTTACTCGTGTGGCATTGGAGAATGCAGCTTCTATTGCTGGTATGTTCCTTACTACAGAGTGTGTTATCTGCGACAAGAAAGAGGATAAACCAGAAATGCCAATGGGTGGTGCTGCCGGCATGGGCGGTATGGGCGGCATGATGTAATTCAAAGTCTGCTTGTCAGCCAAACAATAAGGAATTTAATGCGGATGTTGTTCAGGCAGCATCCGCATTTGTTATAATGTCTGCCTGAGTTTATAAAAAGAGGCCGTTTGAATCTCCATTTTCAAACGGCCTCTTTATAATTGTAATAGTTTTTATTTTATGTTCTCTCTGATTCTGGAGAGATAATGATTCAGTCCTTCCTCGTCATGATTGTCTATAATGTCAATCAGGTTACTCAATTCTTCACGGATTCTGCTGACCTGGTGTTTGGTACGAGGGTTGAAGAGAATTTCGCGTAGCAGACAATCGTCTTCGCCTAAAACGCCATGGGCAATTTGAAGATGCCTTTTGAATGTGGTACCTGGTGCATCCTGATGTTTCATGACAGCTGCAAAAACGAAGGTTGAGATAAAAGGTATACTCAAAGAATAAGCCATCGTTTCATCATGCTCATCGAATGAATATTCGCATATATGAAGTCCTAATCGACTGTAGAGGTCACGAAAGAAGATGCGTCCCATATAATCACCTTCGTTGATGATGATGGCATTTTCATTACTGAGACTACCCAAATTGGCAAAGGTGGGTCCGAACATGGGATGAGTGCTGACATAGCGCATGCCTGTACTTTCATAGAAATCCTTGAATCCGGTTTTGACAGATGAGATATCACTTAATATGCAATCTGCAGGCAAATGAGGGATGATTTCTCTGAAAACGTCAAGCGTATATTTCAGTGTAACAGCATTGATGACTAGTTCCGGACGAAATTCGTCAATTTCTTCAAGTGATGTAAAACGCTGTGTGTTATATAGAAAACGCATTCGTCGCGAGTCTACTTCATAAACTCCCATTTCGTGTTCAAAACTAAGTAAATCAGTAAAGAACGATCCCATTTTTCCGGCACCTAATACCAAAATTCTCATAATATATGACGTGTTTGTGTTACTTGTTGATCAATTCAGTTTGCTGGCGGACACTTTCTTCGTGTATGGCTTCAAAAATTTTCTTTACGAATTCTGCATCCATACCGCAGAGTTGTCCCTGTGCACCTCGTTTTTCCAGAATTTCAGAATAACGTCCGGTCTGTACGACAGCCATATTGTGTTCCTTTTTGTAAGTAGCGATTTCACGGCTTACACGCATACGTTTGGTGAGCAGGGTCATCAGTTCATTGTCCAGTTCGTCAATCTGTTTACGCAGAGCTGCCAAACTTTCAGTTAATTCAACGCTTTCGCGGATGACCAGGCGGTCCAGAATGAAATCCAGAACATCAGGCATAACTTGTTGTTTGGCGTCACTCCATGCTGTATCCGGATTACAGTGGCTTTCTACAATCAGACCTGCAAATCCCATATCCATAGCTTGTTGGCAGAGAGGAGCGATAAGGTCACGTCGGCCTCCGATATGACTGGGGTCACAAATAATGGGGAGCTGAGGATAGCGTCTGTGCAGTTCTATAGGGATATGCCACATCGGTGCATTGCGGTAAATCTTCTGATCAATGCTGGAGAAACCACGGTGGATAGCACCAAGGCGGGTAATTCCAGCTCCATTGATGCGTTCCAAAGCACCAATCCAAAGTTCCAGATCCGGGTTAACGGGGTTTTTTACCAGTACGGGAATATCTATTCCACGCAAAGAATCTGCCAGTTCCTGCATAGCGAACGGGTTGGCACTGGTACGTGCGCCAATCCACAGAATGTCAATTCCGGCTTTGAGTGCATTTTCCACGTGTTTCGGTGTGGCTACTTCCGTAGAGATGAGCATACCGGTTTCTTCTTTTACGCGAGTCATCCATGGTAAAGCTTCTTCTCCCTTTCCTTCAAAGCCTCCTGGTTTTGTACGGGGTTTCCATATTCCGGCACGAAATATTTTGATGCCTTTGTTTGCTAATTGGTGTGCTGTGGTCATAACTTGTTCTTCTGTTTCAGCACTACAGGGACCGGCGATGACAAGTGGACGTTTGGTTGTATCTATGCCGGTCAGGTTGAGGGGAGATAAATTGAGTTCCATATTATGATATTTTAGAATTGATGACTTTTTTTATTTGAATACTTTGCGAATACGTTCCAGTGCTTCTGCCATTTTTTCTTTTTTAGCACAAAGTGAGATACGTATGTAGCGTTTTCCATTACTGCCAAAAATAAATCCCGGCGTAATGAAGACACGGGCTTCGTGCAGAACTTTTTCTGTGAGTTGTTCTACATCATCATAGTGATCCGGTATACGTCCCCAAAGAAACATGCCTACCTGTGACGGATCAAAGCTGCAACCTAATGTGCGCATGATTTCCTCTGCAAGTTCGCGTCGTTCTGCATAGGTCCTAATATTGGCCTGACGATGCCATTCGGCATCATTTTCATAGGCTGCAGCTGCTGCAAGTTGCATCGGACGGAATGTGCCGGAATCAATATTGCTTTTGACTTTGAGTATCCAACGTACAAATTCTGCATTGGTGGCTAACATACCTACGCGCCAACCCGGCATATTATGGCTTTTACTCATTGAATTAAATTCAATACAGCATTTTTTTGCTCCCGGTATTTGAAGCAGGCTGATAGGCTTTTCATTGAGAATGAAACTGTAAGGATTATCATTTACTACAATGATGTTGTGCCGTTGTGCGAAGTCAACCAGTTTTTCGTATGTTTCCATACGTGCGTTTGCGCCTGTTGGCATGTTGGGGTAGTTCGTCCACATGATTTTTACGCGGCTTAAGTCCATTTTTTCCAACATGTCGAAATCTGGTTGCCAGCCGTTTTCGGGAGTCAGATCGTAGTTGACGATTTCACTTCCAAGTATGCGGTTAAGGGATGTATAAGTGGGGTATCCCGGATTGGGTACAAGAACCTGGTCGCCAGGATTGACAAATGCCAAAGTGACATGCAGGATACCTTCCTTGGAACCTATCAGCGGCTGTATTTCTGAATTGGGATCAAGATCTACATTATACCAACGTTTATAGAAACCGGCCATAGCTTTTCTTAACTCGGGAATACCGGTAGTGGGTTGGTAACCGTGTACGTCATTTCTTTGTGCTTGTGTACATAGGGTTTCGATCGTTTGTGGAGAAGGCGGCATATCAGGGCTACCTATTGCCAAACTGATGATGTCTTTACCTTCTGCATTCATGCGGGCTACTTCCTTGCCTTTGGTAGAGAAATAGTATTCGTTGACTGAAGCAAGTCTTTCAGCCGGTTTGATATTTGTATTATATAGTTTGTCTTCCATCTTGATATTCTCCTAAAATTTTAAGTTCTTTTGTTAATGGTGCTATGGCGTCCAGACTTTGTGAATAACGGGTGTAGTCATCAAAAGCCAGATCTACATAAAACATATATTGCCATTCTTTCCCGATAAGGGGTAATGATTGTATTTTTGTCAGATTCTGTTTGTAAAAGGATAGAATAGACAGAACTTGTGAAAGGGAGCCTTCTTCATGAGGTAATGAAAATACCAGACTGGCTTTATTGACTTGTCTGATGTCTCGCAGTAAATTAGCCCGTTGAGGTTGGCAAATGACCAAAAAACGTGTAAAGTTATGCTTGTTGGTTTCAATTCCTTCTTCGAGCACTTTCATTCCATAAAGCGGAGCAGCGAATTTCGAACAGATTGCAGCATGGCCGTGTAGTTTTTTTCTGCTGATTATTTCCGCCGATCCGGCTGTATCTTCACCTTCTACAATTTTAAATGCCGGATGTTTAGACAGAAAATCACGGCATTGCATAAGAGCTACCGGATGGGAGTTGACTTCTGTTATATCTTCTATATTGTCCTCGGGAAGACATAGCAGACTGTGTGAGATTCTGAGTTTGTGTTCGCCGATAATGGTCAGTCCGCTTTGACACAGCAGTTCATAATTGTGCAAAAGACTACCTGCAATGGTATTTTCTATAGCGACCATTCCAATGACAGTGCTGTCGGCTTTGATGGCTTCGAATACTTCTTCGAATGTGGAGCAGCAGATTAATTCGATATCTTCTTTGTCGAAGTAATAGTGGGCTGCCATGTCATGGTAAGAACCTTTGATACCTTGGATTGCTATTCGTTTCATGTTTTGTCTTTAAAAAATAAGGTCCCGCTCCTTTTGAAGCGGGACCTTGTGATTTTATTATTTTTTGGTTTGTTTCAGTTTTTAGTATACACATACGAGTTCCCGCTTCACTTTATTGCTAAAGTAAAAGTAAAAGAAGAAGTAAAAGTATGTGTTGAATAATGTTCTCATTTGTTGCCTTATTTTTCTTACTGCAAATTTAGGTATTTTTTTTTCTTACTGCAAATATAATTCTGCTTTTTTTCGATGTATAGTGTATTTTTGTAGACAAAAGCTCTGTTTTACTAGCATTTAGAAACCGTATGGATTCTGATTCTTGTATTGGTCATTCATTTGTTGTTCAATATTGGTGTAGCTGCCGTTGAGATTGGCGGCTTCTTCCGGATTGCATTCCAATGACTTTTTGATATCATCCATCGCTCCATTTTTGTCATTGAGTAAAAGTTTGATTCTGCCTCGTTCCTTATATGCTTCTGCATAATCAGGAAGCAAGTCAATGGCTTCATTAATCGTATCCAATGATTGATCCAACTGATGATTTTCAGAATAGACCTGGCTTAGTTTGACATAAGCTTCGCCTAGAAGTGGATAAAGCGTTTTTACTTTATTATAATATGAGATGGCTTCTGGCAGATCGTTACGTTTTGTGCATAAGTCAGCCTTGAGCAGCAGGCTTTCTTCTGTAGGCTCAAAGTGGTTCAGAAGATAGTCTGCATCTTCTTCCGCCTCTTTGAAGCTATTCATATTCCGTAATATTTCTGCTCTCAGTTGATAAGCCTGTTGGAGGTTCTGATCCTGTTGAATAGCCTGAGTCAGGAACGCAATAGATTGAAAATCATCATGAATGGCATGTTTTGCCTTGCCAGCCCAATAAAGTACCGTGGCATTTTGTCTGTCAAGAGCCAAGGCCTTGGTACAATTTTCATCCATAAGATTAAAATTTTGTTGCAGTTCGTTTACTTGAGCCAGTTGTAGTAAAAGTTTGATTTGTGACGGATCTGTTTCAATACCTTTATTTAGAACTTGGCAGGCTTCTTCCGTTTCGTTAGTCTGTATCAAAGCCGTGGCAAGATGGCTGATCGTTTCGATATCCGATTTTATATTAAGTGCTTCGCGGAAACAACGTATGGCATAAGATGTTTTGCCTATTTTGAGTGCACGAATGCCGTCATATTTCAGAATATCGAAGTTACGGTCATTATTTTTTTGCTTTGTTTCTTGAGGAGAGTCTGACTTTCCTGTGAATAATGTCTTAAAAAAACCCATTGCTTTATACTAATTTATATTGCAAATATACTAATAAAGTTTAAAATATTGTATATTTGCATGATATTTCGTTTTTTTGTTATATAAACTTAGAACAAATAGAAAATTATATGTGTGGAATTGTTGGCTATATTGGAAAAAAAGATGCTTATCCAATATTGATAAAAGGGCTTAAGCGTTTGGAATATAGGGGCTACGATAGTGCAGGTATAGCCTTGATCAATGCAAAGAATGACTTGAATGTATATAAAACCAAAGGAAAAGTCTGTGATTTGGAGCACGCTGTAGAGAATAAGGATATCAGCGGACATATCGGTATTGCTCATACGCGTTGGGCAACTCATGGTGAGCCTTGCGCTGAGAATGCTCATCCTCATTATTCGGCTTCCGGAAATCTGGCTTTGATTCATAATGGAATTATAGAAAATTATGCAACATTGAAGGAACGCCTTTTGGAACGTGGCGTACAATTCCGTAGCAGTACGGATTCTGAAGTGTTGGTGCAGTTGATCGAATATATTCAAGTGAATAATGATCTTGATTTGCTGAGTGCCGTACAGGTCGCTTTACATGAGGTCATAGGAGCTTATGCTATTGCAATTCTGGACAAACGTCATCCCGATCAGATCATTGCAGCACGTAAAAGCAGTCCACTGGTAGTTGGTATCGGACCAGATGATGATTTTTATCTGGCGTCAGATGCTACGCCTATAGTAGAATATACAGATAAGGTCGTATATCTGGAAGACGGTGATATCGCTGTGATTCGTCCTGGTCATACTTTGAAGGTCGTGGATATGGATAATACCCGTATGCATCCGACAATTAAAACGGTTGATATCAACTTAGGACAGTTGGAGAAAGGCGGATATCCGTTTTTCATGCTGAAGGAGATTTTTGAGCAGCCCTCTTGTTTGAAGGACTGCATGAGAGGTCGTATTAACGTAGACGCTGATAATGTGACGCTTTCTGCGGTTATTGATTATAAGGATGTGCTTTTAAACGCCAAACGGTTTATCATCGTAGCTTGTGGTACATCATGGCATGCCGGTCTGATCGGACAGTATCTGATCGAGAATTATTGTCGTATTCCGGTATGTGTGGAATATGCATCGGAATTCCGTTATCGTAATCCTGTCATTTTCTCTACCGACGTAGTGATTGCCATTTCACAATCCGGAGAAACAGCAGATACATTGGCAGCAGTGGAACTGGCCAGGGAACAAGGAGCGTTCGTGTTCGGAATCTGTAATTCAGTGGGAGCTTCAATTCCAAGAGCAACCCATACCGGTGCGTATATTCATGTGGGGCCGGAAATCGGTGTCGCTTCCACTAAGGCATTTACCGGTCAAGTGACGGTTTTGGCCATGCTGACTTTGGCCTTGGCAAAGGAGCTTCATACCATGAACAGCGATGAGTATGAAAAAATGGTGCACGAGCTGGTATCAATACCAGATAAAATGGTAGAGGCTTTAAAGACCAATGAACAGATCGCACAATTAGCCAAGATGTTTACTTATGCTCACAACTGTCTGTATTTGGGTCGTGGTTACAGCTATCCCGTTGCTTTGGAAGGAGCTCTTAAATTGAAGGAAATTTCTTATATTCATGCTGAAGGTTATCCTGCGGCCGAAATGAAACATGGTCCTATTGCGTTGATTGACGCTGAGATGCCTGTTTTCGTTATTGCTACTAAAAATGCTCTGTATGAGAAACTGATTAGCAATATCCAAGAGGTAAAGGCACGTCAGGGACGTGTAATCGCGTTGGTAACAGAAGGGGATACCCGAATCCGGGAATTGGCAGATGAAGTTATTGAACTTCCTGAGACGATGGAATGTTTTGAACCTTTGATCGCTTCAGTTCCCTTACAGTTATTAGCTTATCATATTGCTGTATGTAAAGGGAAAAATGTTGACCAACCCCGAAATCTGGCTAAGTCAGTCACAGTAGAATAATTTTTAAACCTTATAGCAAAGAGGGGGCATAAA
This sequence comes from uncultured Paraprevotella sp., assembly GCA_900546665.1. GTDB lineage: Bacteria > Bacteroidota > Bacteroidia > Bacteroidales > Bacteroidaceae > Paraprevotella > Paraprevotella stercorigallinarum. The sequence continues at coordinate 133,408 of URDY01000007.1, forward strand.
TACCTTTAAACGGGTGTTTATGCCTTTGTTTTTTTTATAAGAACGGACTGATCATAACTGGGAGGCAGATAATTTTTGCTTTTAATAAAAATACGTTAATTTGAAATGTTTTCCACTGGAAATTTGTTTGGGATAAAATAAAGAATTATATTTGCATATATTTCCAATGGAAAATATTTCGAGTAAGATATTTAATTAAAAAACACTTTAAATAATCAATCAGAATGAAATACATCATCATAGGAGGCGTAGCCGGTGGAGCTACAGCGGCAGCGAGAATCAGAAGAGTGGACGAACAGGCTGAAATTGTTTTGTTGGAGAAAGGAGATTATATCTCTTACGCCAATTGCGGTTTACCTTATTATATAGGAGGTAAGATTGCAGATAGGGATAAACTTTTTGTGCAGACACCTGAAAGTTTTGGCCGACGTTTTGCGATAGATGTACGTGTAGGTCATGAAGTCACTTCTATTGATCCGGAAGCCAAGACAGTGACGGTTTGTCGTAAGGATGGTGTATCGTATGTGGAATCTTTTGACAAGATGTTGCTTTCTCCCGGAGCAGAACCTGTCAGACCACCTTTGCCAGGAATTGATCTGGATGGTATTTTTACGTTACGTAACGTCAGTGACACGGATCATATTAAAAACTATATTTCGTCACACAATATCCGCAAGGCTGTAGTGGTAGGTGCTGGGTTTATCGGTTTGGAAATGGCCGAGAATTTATATGAATCAGGAGCTCAGGTTTCTATAGTAGAAATGGGAGCTCAAGTGATGGCGCCGGTTGATTTTTCTATAGCTTCACACGTTCATCAGCATTTGTTGAGTAAGGGAGTTGGTTTGTTCCTTGGTCAGGCCGTTTCTCATTTTAAGCGTGACAGCCGAAATCTGAAGGTGTGTCTTAAGAGCGGCAAGGAATTGGAGGCTGATATTGTACTGTTGTCGATAGGTGTGCGTCCGTCGGTAACTTTGGCTAAATCAGCCGGTTTGAAAATAGGTGAAACAGGTGGTATCTGGGTTGATGAATATCTTCAGACTTCAGAAAAAGACATTTATGCCGTAGGAGATGCGATAGAATATCCCCATCCTGTTACGGGAAAGCCTTGGCTGAATTATTTGGCTGGTCCGGCTAATAGACAGGGACGTATTGTGGCTGACAATATGACTAAGGGAAATGTGACGCGTTACGAAGGTTCGATTGGAACGTCTGTGGCTAAGGTCTTTGACATGACTGTGGCATCTACTGGTTTGGCTGCAAAGCGTTTGAAACAAATGGGAATGTCCTATGTCAGTTCAACCACACATTCATCTTCGCATGCCGGATACTATCCGGATGCATTGCCACTGACGGTTAAGTTGACGTTTGATCCTGAAAATGGTCGGATTTATGGCGGTCAGTGTGTGGGATATGACGGCGTGGACAAACGTATAGATCAGATTGCTTTGCTGATCAAAACGGGAGGAACGGTATATGATCTGATAAAGCTTGAACATGCTTATGCACCGCCTTTCTCTTCTGCTAAGGATCCGATAGCAATTGCGGGTTATACGGCTGCAAACATACTTAGTGGGGCAATGCCGATTGTGACATGGCGTGAATTGTCCGAAATGGATAAAACAAACATCATGTTGATAGACGTCCGTACGGCAGAAGAATTTGCTTTCGGGACAATAGAAGGTGCAGTTAATATTCCACTGGATGATTTGCGTGACCGTTTGAATGAGATTCCTCAGGAAAAAGAGATTGTAGTCTTTTGTGCCATTGGATTGAGAGGATATTTGGCTCAACGGATATTGATGTCAAGAGGTTATGCGTATGTGAGAAATCTTTCCGGCGGCTATAAGACTTATTCCGTAGCGTTACAGCCTTTGGAACAGGCTGATTGCCATCATCATGCTTCATCATTGGCTTCTGTAGATAATGACACACAACGTAGCATGGCCGGAGCGGTTAAGACTGTCCGTATAGATGCTTGTGGTTTGCAATGTCCTGGTCCGATCATGAAAGTCAAACAGGCTATAGACGGGATGAATGTGGGTGAAAGAGTAGAAATAATTGCTACTGATGCCGGATTTGCCCGTGATGCTCAAGCCTGGTGTCGTACTACGGGTAATCAGTTGATGTCCAGTACTTCTGATAAAGGACGATATACAGTGGTTATAGAAAAGGGAAATGAAAAGAAAGACAGTCAGATACCGGTAGCAGCCGGAAAAGGGAAAACCTTTATCATGTTCAGTGATGATTTGGATAAGGCACTGGCTACTTTCGTGTTGGCAAACGGGGCTGCGGCGACAGGACAGAAAGTAACTGTATTCTTTACGTTCTGGGGACTGAATGTGATTAAGAAAACGCGTAAACCGGCAGTGAAGAAGGATTTGTTCGGTAAAATGTTTGGTCTGATGCTGCCATCCAGTTCCCGTAAGTTACATTTGTCTAAAATGAGTATGGGAGGTATCGGTGACAAGATGATGAGGCATATTATGGATCGGAAAGGTATTGAATCTCTTGAAAGTCTTCGCGACCAGGCCTTGGCCAATGGAGTTGAGTTTATAGCTTGCCAGATGTCAATGGATGTGATGGGAGTGAAACGTGAAGAACTTTTGGACGAGGTTACCGTGGGAGGAGTAGCCACTTATATGGAACGGGCAGATGAAGCCAACGTAAACCTGTTTATTTGATTACAGAAAAATTCGGATTATATTAAATGTATTATTAAAGGAGGTTATTTATGAAAACGATAGCATTGACAAAAGCGGAATTTTTGAGACGAGTAATGGATTATGAAACTAATCCGCAAGAATGGAAATATCTGGGTGATAAGCCGGCCATTATAGATTTCTATGCAGATTGGTGTGGTCCATGTAAGGCCGTTGCACCTATCATGGAAGAACTGGCGGAAGAGTATGATGGAAAGATTTATGTCTATAAGGTCAATACCGGAGAAGAGGAAGAACTTTCTGCTTTGTTTGGTATACGTTCCATCCCTTCTATTCTCTTTATACCGATGGAAGGCAAACCCCAGATGGCTCAGGGAGCAATGCCGAAAGATACCTTCAAACAAGCGATAGAAGAGATTTTGTTGAAACCGTAGAAAATACTAACTTTGTTCCAAAGTATAGAGGAATGAAAGAAAAATGTATTAAGAGACTTTGTCAGATAAGAGATTTGCAACGTGCTGTTTACCTGTTTGAATTGCAGTTTGAAAAAAAGTATGGCATTAGCTTGAATGAAGGTATGGTACTTTGCAGTCTTTCCAAGACGGCCAGTCTTTCATCCGGTGAATTGGGTGAACTATTGGGATTAAGTTCATCAAATACCTCGAAGGTAATTTGCTCGGTAGAGAAAAAAGGTTATGTTGAGCGTGTGGTCGGGACAAAAGACAAACGCAATATGTATTTTTCGTTGACAGCGTCCGGACGTGATTTGTTGGACAATGTTAGTGATGAGACCGTTGAAATGCCGGATTCGTTAAGAGCGCTTTTTACAGGTGAATAGGAAATGTGGGGAATGTCATGGGAATAAAACTGACTATATATGGGGCAGACCAGTCAACCGGACTGGCTCTGCCCTATGCTGATGAAGGGGTAAGGGCTGGTTTTCCTAGTCCTGCTCAGGATTATATGTCGGAAAATATAGATCTCAACAGAGAATTGATCCGTCATCCGGCCACTACATTCTATGCACGTGTGGTTGGAGATTCCATGCGTGACGCCGGAATAGACGAAGGGGATCTTCTGATTGTGGACAAAGGGATAGAACCGCAGGAAAATGATGTGGTTGTAGCTTTTGTTGACGGAGAATTTACGTTAAAACGCATTCACATTGAGATGGATCGGCATGAGTTCTGGCTGATGCCGGCCAATGAAAGCTATCATCCTATACGCGTGACGGAAGAAAATCAGTTTATGATATGGGGGGTAGTGACTTACAATATCAAGCGTCAGTGGCATCATTGAATAAAGTAAATGTAAGGCTGAGTTATGTTTGGGCTGGTTGATTGTAACAATTTCTTTGCTTCGTGTGAGCGGGTGTTTAATCCGCTTTTGCGTGATCGTCCTGTTGTTATATTGAGCAATAACGACGGTTGTATCATTGCACGCAGTAATGAAGCCAAGGCTTTGGGCATTCAGATGGGAGCTCCTTTTTATCAGGTCAAGGCATTGCTTGAACAGCATCAGGTGGCTGTTTTCAGCAGTAATTATACTTTGTATGGCGATATGAGCAGGCGGGTAATGATGTTGTTGTCGGATTTCACACCGGAATTGATGATTTATTCCATAGACGAGGCCTTTCTGGATCTGGATGGAATGGGGGAAGGTGACGCGTTGTTGGAATATGGTTATCGGATCGTGCGGACAGTCAGTCGGGGAACTGGTATTCCTGTTACATTAGGGATAGCGCCTACAAAGACATTAGCCAAGATGGCCAGTCATTTTGGAAAAAAATATCCGGCTTATAGGAGTGTTTGTCTGATGGATACGGCAGAGAAACGTCAGAAAGCCTTAAAATTGTGCCCGATAGGGGATGTTTGGGGGATAGGACGGCGCCAGGGGCCAAAACTGGAACAGGCAGGCGTGCATACGGCTTGGGATTTTGTGCAGAAAAGTGAGGCTTGGGTACGGAGATTATGTGCGGTAACAGGAGTGCGGACATGGAAAGAACTTCAAGGTTACTCATGTATTCCGAATGATGACATGCCTCAGAAGAAAAGCATTTGCACGAGTCGGAGCTTTGCTGATGAAGGATTGGCTGATCTCGTACAGATGGAGGAAGCTTTGGCCAATTTTGCAGCATCCTGCAGTGAAAAACTGAAACGGCAACACAGTTGTTGCGGTGGAGTGACGGTTTTTGCTTATACCAGTCGTTTTCGTACGGATATTCCGGCACATACCATATATGAGAATGTGACTTTGCAAGTTCCTACGAACGATCAGCAGGAACTTATTCAGATTGTTCTTTCAGCCTTGCGTCGGAACTGGATAGATAAGGCCATGTTTTTTTATAAGAAGGCTGGAGTAATCGTTTGGGATATTACGGCAGATACAGCTGTTCAGACAGCCCTTTTCGATCATGTAGACCGTGGAAAACAAGCTGCTTTGGCTAAAGCTATTGAAAACATAAAGATAAAAAACGGGAGAGATGCTGTCAGAGTCGCAGTGCAGGGAACAGACCGGTGTGCTCATTTGAAGCGGGAGCACCTTTCACGCCATTATACAACCCGTTTGGATGAAATTATTAAGGTAAAAGCCTGAATACATTCCGTGAGAGCTTTTCCTGTTTTGTTTTCATTGTTGTCAATGGATCTTGTATGAAGCAAATAACCGATGTAAGAGTTGTTCCATATCTGTTTTTTTATTATCTTTCATCCCTGTATGTTGGTATCATGTGGTATTTTACGTTGTCGTATCATAAGATGCCGATGTTAAACGAACTGGATATATGGAAAATTAAGTTATAGAAATGCTGAAAGTCTATTTTGTGATATTTGCTGCCGCATATCTTCTGATTTCGTGCGGTGTCGTGCCGGTAACTGGTCGTAAACAGATCTTGTTGGTTTCCGATCAGGATGTATTGGCATCCAGTCTGACCCAATATGACAATTATATGAAAACTGCTTCCAAATCCCAATCGGCTGATGGCATGGCCATGGTCTCCAGAGTTGGACGTCGGATAGCTACAGCTACAGAAGATTATCTCCGCAAGCAAGGATTGTCTTCAGAAATCAATAATTTTCAATGGGAATTTAACCTGGTCAGTGACAATCAGGTAAATGCTTTTTGTATGCCGGGCGGAAAGATTGTAGTCTATGAAGGCATGATGAAGTTGGTGGAATCTGATGATGAATTGGCTGTGGTGTTGAGTCATGAGGTCGCTCATGCTGTGGCCAAACATAGTAACGAACGCATGAGTCAGCAGGTGATTTCTGAATATGGCGCACAGATATTGAATTATTCTCTGTCGCGTAAAAGTGAACTGGTACAGTCATTGGCGGCCAATGTATACGGTTTGGGGTCGCAGTATGGTGTGATGCTACCTTTTTCACGTAAGCATGAATCGGAAGCGGATTATATGGGGTTGGCTCTTATGGCGATGGCTGGTTATAATCCGGATATGGCGGTGAAATTCTGGCGTAAAATGGCAGCCGGTTCAACGGCTTCCGTGCCGGCTTTTATGAGTACGCATCCGAGTGATGAGAAGCGAATTCGTGATATTCAGAAAGCATTGCCTGAGATTCGGAAAAAATTCATGCCTTCCGGTTTGAAAATAAAGACTACTGTACCTGTAAATACGGAAAAACAGTCAACAGGATTTCATTTTTCATTTGAATGATGACTTGTCATACAGATTATTAATATTTTAAAAAACAGAAAATATAGAGAGTTTATGAACGATGTGAAAAGATATATTGAAGAGAACGAGTCGCGTTTTCTGGACGAACTGTTCAGTCTGATCAGGATACCAAGTGTCAGTGCTTATTCGGAACATAAGGCTGATATGTGGGCTTGTGCGGAAAGATGGAAAGAACAGTTGCTGGAAGCCGGTGTTGACCGGGCGGATGTGATGCCTTCTGAGGGTAATCCTTTGGTGTTTGCGGAAAAGCATGTGAGTGATGAGGCTCCAACGGTGATGATTTATGCCCATTATGATGTGATGCCGCCTGAACCTCTTGATTTATGGAAAAACGATCCTTTTGAGCCGGAAGTACGGGATGGCCACATTTGGGCGCGTGGAGCGGATGACGATAAGGGACAGGCCATGATTCAGGTCAAGGCTTTCGAATATATGGTGAGATCAGGGGAATTGAAGCACAATGTCAAGTTTATCTTTGAAGGCGAAGAAGAAATCGGATCTCCCAGTCTGAATGCGTTTCTTCAGAAGCATCGGGAACTTTTGAAGTCTGATGTCATATTAGTATCGGATACCAGTATGTTGGGTGCTGATTTGCCTTCGCTTACTACAGGTTTGAGGGGATTGGCATATTGGGAGATTGAAGTGACTGGTCCTAACAGGGATTTGCATTCCGGACATTTCGGAGGTGCGGTTGCCAATCCTATCAATGTCCTGTGTGACTTGATATCCGGAATTGTGGATAAAGACGGTCGGATTACAATTCCTCATTTTTATGACGATGTGGAAGAAGTGCCTCAGGCAGAGCGCGAAATGATAGCGCAGATTCCGTTTGATGAATCGCGTTATCGTGAGGCCATTGGTGTGCGGGCCTTGAAGGGGGAAAAGGGATATTCTACGTTGGAACGCAACAGTTGTCGTCCTTCTTTCGATGTCTGTGGTATTTGGGGCGGTTATACCGGCGAAGGAGCAAAAACAGTTTTGCCTTCCAAGGCTTATGCCAAAGTGTCTTCCCGTCTGGTGCCGCATCAGCAGCATGAAAAGATATCTCAACTTTTTGTAGATTATATTCGTGAAGTAGCGCCGGATTATGTGGATGTCAGGGTGACACCTCTGCATGGTGGTGAAGGATATGTCTGCCCTATCACCTTACCGGCTTACCGGGCAGCTGCCATGGGATTTGAAAAGGCATTTGGCAAGAAACCCCTTGCAGTCAGAAGAGGAGGAAGTATTCCTATAATCAGTGATTTTGAACGTATTCTGGGTACAAAAACCGTTTTGATGGGCTTTGGTCTTGAGAGCAATGCCATACATTCACCTAATGAAAATATGCCGTTGGATGTATTCCGTAAGGGTATAGAAGCCGTGGTGGAATTTCATCGTCAGTGGATTCCTTGTGAACAGAGGCAAGACTGATTAAAGGAATTCTGTCAGGTCAGTTGATGCCGGCCTGTTTACGGGGCTGGTTTATTGGGAGCAGATGCTGTTTTATCCGTCTGCTCCTTTTTCATGTTTTTCTGATATTCGCTGGGTGTCATTCCGAATTCTTCTTTGAAACAGTTGGTGAAATACTTTCTGTTCTGGTAACCGAGTGAGGTACTGACTTCGCCGATGTTCAGATGACCTTCTTCAAGCATCCGTTTGGCATGTTCCATTTTGATGTTTCTGATAATGTCCAGAGGCGTTTTTCCGGTGAGAGATTTAAGCTTTCTGGTCAGTGTCGAGCGAGACATGTTCATTGCGGAAGCCAGTTGTGGTACGCCAAATTCCGATTTGCAAAGATGGTTTTCAATGATGCTGATGATTTTGTCCGTAAACAATCGGTCCAGCTTTTCATTCTCCTGGTCATTATATTGGACCGTATGGTTGAGATAATTCTTCATTCTTACCATTTCAGCGCTGTCTGCCCATAGTTCTTCATTGCGTCGTTTGATTTTCTTGATATACCATAGGATAACCGAAATCGTGGTTCCTCCCGTCAGGATGATATAAATCAGGTAAGCCCACCAAGTTTCATATAAGGCTGCCTTGCGGTCTATTTCCAATAAGGTAGACTGGGTGCTCCATTGGCCGTTGTGATCCGTAGCTTTCACTTCGAATGTATAATGGCCCTTGGGTAGGCGGTTGTATATGGCTGTATTGGTTCCGTCCGTAGTATATTGCCATGTATTGTCCATGCCGTTCAGTCTGTATGCATAGCGGATATTATGAGCCTGTCTAAGGTCAAGTGAAGAAAAACTGATGGTGATGTTGTTGTCATTATGTTGGAGTACGATGATTGAATCCGTAGATTGATGATCGTCAAATAACAGAGAGCGTCCGTTTGCTTTGATGTCGGTAATATAGGTACGGGCATTTGAGGCTTCAAGATCCAGACTGTTGGACGGCTTGAAGCGGCAGATTCCAGGAATACCTCCAAAATAAAGTTGTTCGTCTTTGCTCTTACACCACGACGTAGGAATGAATCGCCATAGACCGGTCTGTCCTTCTGTAGTCAGGTATGTGCGGAATGAGTTGTTCTGAGGATTGAATTCGGTCAGTTTCTGATTGGTTCCTATCCATAAGTGGTTGAATTCGTCACAGACGACATAGTTGACCATGTGTCCTTCCAGTCCACATTGTGACGTGTAGTTCGTGATACTTCCTTTTAAAGGGTTCAGACAGAGAAGGTCTCCTTCATGACTGCCTAGCCAGATCAGGTTGTCTGTAGTAGCGGTGAGACAAGAGAATACATGTTTGAGCTGGTAGTGTAATACCGGGCCATTGGTTGGTAAGGCATATACTCCTTTGCCGTTTGTTGCAATCCAGATGGTTTGGTCGTCAGTTTCGCTGATGGCGTTGACCTGTCCCTGGCAGTAGGGTAGGCGTATGATGCGTTTGGTTTGAAGGTTATATTTGTACAGGGATTGTCTGGTGCCTATCCAGAGGTCTGTTCCTTTTTTGTTTTCATAGACGCAGGTGACGGCATCATTTATTGCACTGTCCGGCAAGGTAATGGCGTTTTTCAGGCTCATTTTCATGTGCTCGTGTGTCAGCCTGAAAATTTGTTTTTGGTTTTCCGGTGCGATCCATACGGCATGTGCCATTTGGCTTCTGTTCATGATCTTGACCAGATGAAAGGGTAGGGAGGCTGTTTCCTTGAAGTCTTTGTGACTGGTACATTGATTGGATTTCAGATCGTAAAGGAACAGACCGGCCCGTTCTTGAAAAAGCCAGATAGTCTGATCGTCGCAATCGCTTATCGTCATGATGGCCGGTTGGTATTCGGAGTATCGGCGTAATCCATTGAGCTGAAATACTGTGGGAGCATCATCATCGAAATGGACAATGAAGCTTGGTAAGTCAAATCCGGAAACCCAAAAGTCGTTATTCCGGTCCCTGATGATTTCATTCAGCATGTGAGGCGCCTGGGGGTATAAGTGCATGAGTTTGGGTGAACCATTTGTAAGAGAAAGAGTCACAAGGTGAGTAGAAGACGTGCACCATATTTCATTTCCGTCAGATTTTTGTGCCAGATACAGAATATTTCTGAATTCGGGAGATACGGGATTAAAGTATACGAACATGGAGTCTTTGGAGGCTGTTGGGGTAAATTTGACAATACCGTCTCCCCACGTTCCCAGCCAATAGAACTTGTGTGTTCTGTCTGCTATAATCGCACCGGGATTGTGAGCTTTCATCAGGTCCGGATAAGCAACAAGGGTGTCTTTGACACCATCATATCGGTATAGCAGTCCTTGTGAGAAACTGACTATGATTTCTCCGTTATGCCCTTCACAGAAACCGGATAGATTGGTAGGGGTATGGCCATTGAAGGTCTTGTGGACTTTGACAAGTTGGCGGTTGCTGTCGAAACGTAGAATGTATCCGTTGACAGAAACCCAGATCTCCCCGTTGCTCCGTTGATAAAGCTGGTAGATCATTTGGTTGTCTAAAAGCGGGTGGCTGACTCTTGTGATCCGGTAGTCTTTTTTATCCAGACAATATAATCCCTTGTCGGTGCCGAACCAGATCCGGTTCTTGCGGTCTTCGCAGATACATTCCACCAGATTGTCAGCCAACAGACCACGGTGCTTGTAATCCGTACGGAATATCTTTATCTGATAACCGTCATCCCGACATAACCCGTTGACTGTACCATACCACATGTAGCCTTCCTTGTCCTGAAAAATGCGATGAATGGCATTCACCGGCAGTTTCTTGAGATTGGGAATGTCGGTGATACGGATAGATGGATCTGCCTTTAATCTTAAGGGTATGATAAGGCTCAGAATGCTGAAAATGATAATGGCGATGCTTTTCATATCTGGATTGATGCACACGGCAAAGTTATATTTTTTATATTAATAATTGGTGATTTATGAGTGGAAACCCTTCAAAAAGGGTGGTTTTTGTGTCAAAATAGGACTGTTTTTGCGTCATAATCATTTGTAGGCCTAGTTTGATAAGTTTTTCTCCCTGCTTTTTTCCAATGTTTTTCCTATTTTGCAGAACAGTGATTTTAATCTATGAAACATAAAAAATAATAGTATGAAAAATGAAATGAAAACTTTGGCTTTGTTTTGTTTTTCGGCATGTATGCTTCATGTCGGAAGTGTGGAAGCCCAAAGTAAGCTTTATCCGCGATTGTTCGATCTGCAGGAAGTGACTCTGAATGACGGCGTATTCAAGACAGCGATGGTTTTGAATGACCGTACGCTGCTGGAGTATGATGTAGACCGTCTGTTGACTCCCTACATGCGGCAGGCCGGTTTTACGGACTGGGAGAAAGAACATCCTAATTTTTCAAACTGGGGTTCAGGTAATTTCCGGCTCGACGGACATGTGGGCGGTCATTATCTTTCAGCACTGGCCTTGGCTTATGCAGCTTCAGATGATGAAGAGGTTCGTGCCAGAATGAAGGAACGGTTGGATTATATGGTAGATAAAATGGATGAATGCCAACGTGTATTTGATCAGAATACAGACGGACTTTATGGTTATATCGGCGGCTTGCCGGACAATAATGTCTGGACTGGCATTTATCGTGGAGACTTGGGTGCTTATAACAATAATAGAGGTAATGTGCCTTTATATACAATGCACAAGATCTATGCCGGATTGCGTGATGCCTGGATGTATGCAGGAAATGAAAAAGCAAAGGACTGTTTTCTCAAATTGTGTGACTGGGGTGTCAATCTGATTTCAAATATTAATGATGCGACTTTGCAGAGCATACTCGATACGGAGCATGGCGGCATCAACGAAATGTATGTGGATGCTTATCAGATGACTGGCGACGAACGTTATCTGACTGCAGCCCGCCGTTTCAGTCATAAAACCATGGTGGACAATATGCAGACAGTCAATCATACGTTTCTGGACAACAAACATGCAAATACACAAGTACCCAAATACATCGGATTTGCACGTCTGGCACAGCAGGACAACCAGAGTACACCAGCTACGGTAGCGGCTTATCGGAAGGCTGCGCATAACTTCTGGACCGATGTGGTCAATTCGCGTACGGTAGCTTTGGGAGGAAACAGTATCAGTGAACATTTTTTGCCGGATTCACGTTGTTCTGAGTATATCAACCATCCCGATGGTCCTGAAAGTTGTAACACCAATAATATGATGAAGCTGACGGAAGATTTGTTTGCAGATAATCAGGACGCACGTTATGCCGATTTTTACGAGCAGGCTATGCTTAACCATATTCTTTCCACACAAAATCCCCATACCGGAGGATATGTGTATTTCACCAGTTTGCGTCCACAACATTATCGCATGTATTCCCAGGTCAATCAGGGTATGTGGTGTTGTGTGGGAACCGGAATGGAAAACCATAGTAAGTATGGTGAATTTATATATGCACATTCTCCAGAGAATGATACATTGTATGTCAATTTGTTTGTGGCCAGTACTTTAAAGAACAAGGCTTTCGCTCTGACACAGTCTACAGAGTTTCCTTACGAACAGAAAACCGTATTGACCATTGATCAGACCGGAGATTATGTGATATCACTTAGAAGACCGTCATGGTGTAAGGAAAACTACAAGGTACTTGTTAATGGCGAGGAACAGCAGATTACTGCTACCCCGGGAAGCTACGTTAGTCTGTCCAAAGCATGGCAGCAGGGAGACAGAATCGAGGTGGAAATGCCGATGAAGTTGGAACTGTTGGAATGTCCTAATTATCCGAGTTACGTGGCTTTCCGTTATGGCCCGGTATTATTGGGGGCAGTAACAAGTACAGAAAATCTGGTCGGTCAGTTTGCAGGAGAGGGACGTATGGATCATGCACCGTCACAGGGAGCACAACTGAGTCTGACTTCTGCACCGATGCTTATCGGTGAAAGAGCCAGCGTGCTGGATTCCATATATATGGTTGATAAAGAAAAATTACATTTCAAGATTCGTAAGGGATTGTATAGTAGTGAACGGTTTGCCGATCTGGTGTTACAGCCTTTCTTTACTGTTCATGAAGCCAGATATATGATGTATTGGAATCAGTTGACTCAGGAAGAATGGGATGCGGTGAAAGATGATGTGCTGGCAGAAGAACAGGCTGCACAGCGTTTGAATGAGCGGACACTGGATTTTGTTGCAACAGGTGAGCAACAGAGTGATGCTGGCCATGTTCTTCAGGGTGATTTTGAGAAAGGATCCTATTCAGGCGAATTTTATGTGGATGCACTGAGTGGCAAGTGGTTCAGCTATCAGTTGGCCACACAAGGCGTGAGTGATCGTGTGTCTGTTATGTGTCGTTATCATAGTGCTGATGCCGGACGTGTTTATACTTTGTCTGTGAATGGAAAAGTCTTGAAAGAGATCAAATTGGAGAAGAAAGATATCACCGGCTTTTATAATGTAGAGTATTTTGTACCGGCTGATTATTTGCTGGATGAGAATGGTGAGGTTCCTGATAGTGTAACAGTAAAATTTGAAGCGACAGGTTCTACACCGACTCCAGGTATTTATTATTTGCGTTTGTTGAAAGAGTATCAGACTCCCAAACCTTATGAGTTCGTATGTAATCAGTGGATATCAGGTGATCAGGCTCGAGTAGATAAAGTGGAATATGATAAGGAAGCCAATACCATCAAGGTGTATGGTAAACCCGGTGAAAATAATATTGCACTGCAATTCAGCAAACTGTATAATGATTCTACTTATTTTACTTCAGATCAAAAATATTTTGTTATAAAAGGCACCAATCTGAAAACTGGTGCCGGAATGTCCTATTTATGGTGGTTCAATGGGGCTAATCACGGCACACAGGTAGCACCCGGATATTCTTATCAGAATGATAATCAGGAGACTTATCTCATTTGGGATCTGACTGCTACAGGATTGACGGATTATATGGTGGGGGACAGTATCGTCTTTTCTAATAATGGCAAAGATATCAATACGGTATTTGGTCTGACTTCATCAGCAGAAGATGGCACGGCTGTTATTTCTGATATTGCGTTTTATTCAGCTGCTGAACTGTTGGAGATCTATCCTGAATTGTCCGAAACCATGAAAATTAATGTATTGGATGAGAATGCGTCAAATTTTGAACCCAATTCTTTGTTTCGTAATGTTCTGATGGTTAAAGATTTTAAGGCAGATCAGTGGAATGCATTATGTGTACCGTTTAATTTCACCAGACAAGATGTAAACAATAACTTTTCTGAGGTAAAAAAGTTTGTAGGGTTGGAGTATGTTTCGGATGGTGTCCTTAAATTGTATTTTGAAGATGCTGATGTTATTGAACAAGGTCAGTCTTATTTGGTTAAGACAGACAAGGATTTACCTCATATAGAGTTGGCTTCTAAACGTATTACTGCAAAAGAACCGTTACCGGAAGCTGTGACGATCAGTAATATTAGTGTGCAGGGTACTTATGCCATGGTTGATATCGATGCGCATACTTGTATTTTTGAGAATTCAGGTTTTTGTAAGTCACTGGCTGAAAAAGCAAAAGGATTAAGTGTTTATTTGCAATTGCCGGAAGAGGAATTTGCAATGCTTAATGAGGTGGTGATTACGTTTGATAAAATGCCTGATGCTATTTCCGAGATTAGTCAGGATGCAGATGAGAATGCAATAGTATATACTATAGACGGGAAAAGTGTGGGCACAATGAAAGAAAGCTTTGATAATTTGCCTAAAGGACTCTATATTGTCAAAGGTAAAAAAATAGTTTGTCCATAATAAATAGAATATTTTTCATAATGGTAGAGCGGGAGAATTTCAGATATGCAGAAATTCTCCCGTTCTTTATAAATGGATATAGTGAGATTTTTTTGTTTTCGTGTTATTATAAAGTATATGTCTGAAATGGGTAATATCAGATCGTTCGTTCTCCCAAAGATTGAGCCATAAAAAATCCTTCACCCCTTCACCTTGTATCATAACATATTGATATATTTGTTTTTAGTGGTGAATGATCATCCTTCACCTGCTCCTTCACTCTCCTTCACCTTACTTGGCCGTGCACACTGTATCGTGTAAATCTTATAGATTATTTAAGCATACCAAAGTATGCTTGTCTTCCTCTTGAAATATTCCATTCCGCTCCATTCTGTCTGCTTTTTTCTTTCAGATACCCGTGCCCTTTATGAATCCCCCTGCAGGGAAAACAGTTCCGAAAATGAACAATCAAAGCCTTAAAAACGCCTGTTTTCAAAGTCCGGCTTACTTTCAAAAAAGTAAGCTTTACTTTTCAAAAAGTAAGCCTTACTTTTTTGAAAGTAAGGTATCTTTTTTTCCGGCCCCTTTTATTCCTAAAATGAACAGTGCCATAATTCCCGTTCCTTTCGGACAAAACCGGTCCTCCGTTTCCGGGTTTTCCGTCATCCCCCTCCCTTCAAACCCCTGCCATCCGCCCGGAAGACCTGTTTCTCAAAAAAACATGGCACACATATAATGTGCGCGTACGCGTGCGCGCGTGATGAACCACCCCGTGATCCCCCGTGAACCATGCCCCTTCACCTCTAACAGCAAGACCCACAATACTTTATCACCCATGGTGAAGAAGTGCACCGTTTTCGGCAAAGATAACCTGTAGGGTAGGGCAGCGGACACTTTCCTTTTCCAATGACACCCCTTTCCGGTGCCCCCGTGCCCCTCCTTCACACCCCTTCACCTTCCTTTCTTCACCAAAAAGACCCATCCCTCAAAAAAATTCTCCCTTTTTTCACTTTTTTGTCCGCCGTTCAAATAATATGTTTTTCAGCATATTACTTGGCCATATCAGATAAATTTGCTAATTTTGAAAAAGTTTTCCGCGAAAATTTTTCGCCTGAAAATTTGGTGGGAAAGAAAAAAGTCCCTACCTTTGCACCCGCAATCGAGAAACAAACGGTTCTGCGGTTGCAAGACAAGAAAGAGTTCATTGAAAGAATTTCATAGACAACGAAAAGACGTAGTACAAGAGCCTGACGGATTTGAGATCTGTCAGGGTAGAACAAAAGAAACGAACCGTCAATCGATAACGAAAACAGGAAACCGGAGTCAGATCAGATAACAAGACGCCCCGCCTTTTGGCGAGGCTTGAAAAAGATATTTTACAATGAAGAGTTTGATCCTGGCTCAGGATGAACGCTAGCTACAGGCTTAACACATGCAAGTCGAGGGGCAGC